>NZ_JBLAVB010000015.1:0-93384 GCF_047263945.1 Rhodospirillum sp. A1_3_36
TGCTCAAGCAGCAAGGCGTCTTTCTCCGCTTCGCTAAGTCGATATGTCCGGGGCGTTTTCATACAAAGGTTGAATCACAACCCAGGCCGTCAGCCAACCGATTTCGCCAACCCCGTGAGCAATTACGACGCGGTAACACCTGAACAAATAGCTTCTCTCTATCGGTTACGCTGGAAAATCGAACTGGCATTCAAGCGATTGAAGAGCCTCTTAGGCATAGATGAATTGCCCGCCAAGGATCCGGATTTAGCGCGTTCCTGGCTATCGGCGAAGCTACTTACCGCTCTTTTGATTGATACCGACACCTGCAACCTGTCGGAAACTCTCCCCTCAGCACAGTAGAAGTCCAACTTTTTGGCAACTCTTCGCTTTGGCGTGGCAGCGTATTGTCGCGGCAATCATATCCCTCCGGTCCTCACAGCACCAGGAACCACCCAACATCAATCGTAAGCTTGCGGAACCAGCAAGGAGTAGAAAAGACCAAATCGATACCCTCTTAAGTTCACTATTCTAGCGCCTATGGGGCAAAGCCCTGTGAGGGGATTGTGGATTTCCTTCTAAGCTTGTTGGCGTCGGCGACGTGCTTCCAGCCCGGCTTAGGTTTTGCGTGCTTCCAGCCCGGCTTAGGTTTTGCGTGCTTCCAGCACGACTCTCGTCTGGGAAATCACATTATTATACCGTTTTTCCGCTTCGATCAGCTCGGTGCGGGAAATCTCCCCGGCCTGAGCGCGGGACAGCCAGGGGTCGTCAAGGAAATGTTCCAGCTCGACGATCGTCAGGTCGATGCCCAGGATCAGGCCGAGCGGTGTATTCCCCACCCCCTGTTCCGCCCATTCCAGGTTCCGACGCCGGTCGAACAGCAGGAGACCTTCCGGCGTGATGGGGCGGACATGGGTGGGGTCGTTGAGAAAACTGTCGTGTCGTGGATGGGGGACGATCACGGTGATGCGTGCACTCGGCGCGCTGACCCGCCACAGCTCGGTCATGATCGCCAGGAATTCTCGGGGGGTTGGTCCCAGGTGCTCCAGAACGTGGGAGAGGAGGATTTCCTCCGCAACGTTGTCCGACCAGGGCCAGGGAGTGCGTTCCAGGTCCACCACCTGATCGGGCATAAGGGAGGCTGCAGAATCGACATTCACCCAGCCTTCCAGCTTTTGCGAGCCACAGCCCAGATTCAGCTTCATGGGAGGGATCCTTTCTCCGCAGCTTCGATCCGGGCCAGGGCCGCGCGCATTTCCGCCAGTCTTTCCTCGATATTTCCCCGGCGGGTGTAATGCAGGATATGAGGGTCCGGATGGTCGCATTCCCCCGGCACACTGTTCCAGGACCAGTCGAGCCACTGGACTCGCTCCATGATCTCGGCCCGGGGCGCATTGACCGCTGTGGAGTCCAGCAGCCGGTGGTAGCCCATGAGGTCGATGACCGCTGCATTTTCCCACCAGGGGTGGGTGGTCCATTGGTCGGCCCCCCAAACCCGCTCCAGAAAGTCCAAGGTCCAGTCGCTCCGTCTCAATAGCATGATCCCCGTGTTGGGGACTTCAAAGCGTACGGCCATTCCTGGCATGGGGTGGACCCATTGGTGATGCAGGGACAGGTACAGGTCCTTGCCTTCCCTGATCTCGGTCCGAAGGTCTCCGTCCAACCGCCGTACAAGGGCATCGGCGTCGACCCAGACGACCCAGTCGTGGCCCTGGGAAAGCAGGGTTCGGATCAGCACCACCTTGTTCCAAGCCGGGGGGCGGTCGGTGACGAGTTTTCGTTCCACATGGACCTTGGCGCCCAGGCGGTCCGCCCAGGCCCGGAGGCGGGTTGCGGCAATATCTCCCATGGGGGCAAAGCCGTCGTCATAGGCCGTGGTCAGGATCAGTTCGGCCATGGATCAGAATTTCCACAAGGGGGGCTGGCCAGGTCCCTGGTCAAACAATTGGTCCAACGTGAGGGGAGAGGCATGGCGAAGCTCGAAAAAGGGGGCGGAGTCCAGTGAAGGCTTGAACAGGGCGAAGGCATTGGCAATAGCCTTGGTCGCCGCGGAATCCAAGGGTGTGATCCAGATCTCCCGGGTATCCAGGAACAAGGGATGGGTCGCCAGCCGCGCCATCTGGGCGGCATTCAGGAAAAAGCAGCCGGCATGGGGACCCACGGCAGGTTCCAGGGTCACTGTCATGCCCAGGTGGTCAAAGGCGATGGGTTGACCGGGGAAGATACTGTGCTCGCTGAGGCGCCAGTCGGGATAGCATTTGGTGAAAACTGACTTGCGTTCCCGGTCCCGTCCCAGGGGATCTTCCCAGCGGTGGGGCAACAATAAACGGGGCCTTTCGGCCAGGGGATGGGCTTCGAAGAGGCGATTCACTTGGGCGAGTTTGGCCAGGAAAAAGGCGTCCTGAAGGATCAAGTCGTCTTCCAGATAAATATACCAGTCATAACCTCCCGATCGGTCCCGCAGGACCTCTTGAGCGGCGAATCCCAGGAATAGGGGATCCTCCAATGGGACCTCCCGGTGTTCGTACCAGTCCGGAGGAATGGAGAGGTCGTCCAGCAGGTGGTGACCCCCGGTGGTGTTGACGACGATGTCCAGATCCACCGCCAGGGGATTGGCCGCAGGGTGGACCGTCGCCGTATCATGGCGGGCGCCATAGCGCCCCCGGTCGCCAAACAGGGCGGCCAGATGAAACAGGCAGGCTTCCAGATTGCGTAATCTTTCCTCCCGACGTGTGGGATTGAGCGAGGCATGTCCCGTCTCCGTCCCTGTGGGGCGGTAGTAATGCGGGATCGTCACCAGGGCCTTGGGGCGGGAAGAGGGCATCCTATGGGTTCGCTCGGCTTGCTGTTCTGGTTTCAGGGGCGCTTGTTGGTGCGGGCGCGGCTTCGCAGGATGGCCGTTTCCAGCGCGTTGGACAGGGCAAGGCCGGGGGAGGGGTCGGTGAACAGCCGGGTCTTGCCCCGGCTTGCCCGGGCCACCAGGGTTTCGCGCCAGGGGCGGTCTTGGGCCAGTCGGACGGCGATATCCACATAGGCCCCCCGGTTTCCGGCGATGGTTTCGGGGACCTCGAGGGACGTCAGGATGGCCGCGCTGTGACGGGACCACATGGTTTGGCCGGGAAGGGTGACGATTGGCAAGCCACAGTGAATGGCCTCCAGGGTGGTATTGCCACCGGACCAGGCCGGGGTGTCCAGGAAGACATCTCCCGCCAGATTGAGGCGACGGTATTGCTCCAGTGGCATCGGGGGGAGCATCAGAAGCTGGCGGTTTGGATCGGCGCCTTCGGCACGGAAGGCGGCCTCCAGCCGGGCGCGCAGCATTCCCTTGGGCGTGGGGGGGCGAGCATCGATGAAGGCCATACGGGATTCAGGGACCCGGGCAGCGATCCGACCGAGCAAGGTGTCGTCGTTGGGGTGGTACTTGGCGTGGGTTTGCAGGCTGAGGAACAGCGGGGTGTCTTCTTCCAGGCCCAGGGCGTGGCGGGCGGCGGCCCGGGCTTCGACGGCATCTTCCACGGCGAAGGCCGGGCTGTAGCGGATGGACAGGCCGGGCAAGCGGACCAGCCGTTCCGTATAGGCCAGATGGCCTGTCGGCGGTTCCATCAGGTCGCTCGACAGGAACAAGTCGATGCTGGGCAAACCGGTCGTGGCCGGATGCCCCCAGGACACCGCCTGCACCGGTGCCAGACGGATTGCGGCGAGCCGAAGCGTGTCATTGCTCATGCCCAGTTCGGGATAGAGGATCGCATCAGGTGCCAAGGTCCGCAACAGGGCGAGGGCGGGCAGGCCTCCCCGGGGAATGTGGTGGAACGCATCAGCGTTGCGGGCCACTTCGGCACTTTGCCCGTCAACCTCTTCGGCGAAGTGGAGAACGGTCACATGGAACCGGCTTCGGTCTATGTCGGTAACCCAGGCCTTGAAAAGTTTGCAGATCGTATGGTCGCGGAAGAAGGAGCTGGCCAGGACCACCGCATATCTGTCGCCCCGGTCCGGTCGGATACCCAAAGGCGTGGGGTGGAGCTTTGCCCAGCGTTCCTGGACCAGGGATAGATAGCGGCCCACGGCGCGTTGGGCGTCCAGATCGAGGGGGCCGTGGTAGGGGGCATGGAAGGGGTAGCCATGGGCTAGGGGGTCGGACTGGGCCAGTCGGTGGTCCGTGCCGGGGGCGTTGGTCGGCTGACATGGGTTGGTCGGTCGGCAGGGGTTGGGGCCAGTGCCGTCCAGATGGGCAGCCAAAGCCAGGGCAGCGGCATGGTGGTCCTTTCGGGCAGCCCGCCTTTCCCCGGCTGTCGCGTAAAGGGGGTGCAGGGCCAGAAGCATGCGCAGCCAGCGGGCCTCCAGATCCGAGGGATTCCGGGCCAGCAGGTCGTCCAGGACCGGCGGCGCTGCGGCGAAGTCACCGGCCCACCAGAGAGACAGGGCCAGGATGCGGGCGGCTTCCCCCATCTCGGGCAACCGTTTCAGAACCGTCCGGGCGAGTTGGGAAGCTTCCCCATGGCGGCCCAGGAAACGGGTTGCCCGGCAGGCCTGGTCCAAGGCTGTGGCCAGGGTCTCGCGGTTGAGTTCGGTCTGGGTCAACTGGGTGTTCAGGGTCTCCCGAGCCCGGGACAGGGCTTCCTCTCCCCGGTTCAGGCAAATCAGGGTGTCGGCGAGGACCAGGGCGGCTTGGCTGTCATTCGGATCAAGGGCGAGGGCTTGGCGGGCCTCCCTCTCCGCCTCTTCCCAACGGCGCGCCCGTTCCAGTATGCGTGCCCGACGGGCCCGGAAACGGGCGGGTCCTCCGGTGGATCCTGGTGCCGCGTCGATGGCGCTGTCGATGGCGGTTAAGGCCTCCTCCAGGCGACCCAATTGGGTCAATGCCACGGCTCGGTCATAGAGTAATTCGGGGGAGGGGGGCCCGAGAGTCAGGGCGTGGTCCAGGCTGGTCAGGGCCGGTCCGGGCGCCCCCATGAACAGTCGACTTCGACCTAGTCCTTGCCAGCCCCGGGGATCGTCCGGGCGGAGGTCCGTCAACCGGAGGTATTGGGCTTCGGCCTCCTGGACACGTCCCAGATCCAGGTTCAGCACCGCTGCAGTCAGGATCACATCAGGGTGGAAGGGGGCTTGGGACAGGGCTCTTTCGCAAGCCTCCAGGGCGCCTTCCCGATCTCCGCTGTCCATCAGGTGGAGACTCCAGCCCAGGTCTGCCCGAGCCCCGGTGGAAAGGCTGGTGGCAGCGGGGGTCCGGGAGGGCGATGGCATGGGGAACGTCCTGAATCGAAAAAGGAAGGAGAGGGGGCTGATGTCGACGGTAAGCCAATTTTTAACCTATGATAGAGGCGGAGTGTAGAAGGGAAAAGGGACCTCGGGCGGTTCTCTTTGGGATTTGTGCGCCTGGGGAAGATGTGGCACTGTTTCCATCTGTGATATGCTTGTGAAGATGGGAGACCTTCGTGGTGGTAGAGTCTGGACGGACGCTTCCCTGTCGTTTGTGTGGGGCGGCAACCTACCCCCGCTTTGAAGGAGCAATCCTAGGGAGAATTCCCAATATTTGGTGGCATTGCCCGAGTTGCGAATGCCTGCAGACAGACCCACCCCATTGGCTCGAGGAAGCCTACTGGCCGGAAAATCGGGCCGTAGACACGGGGATCGCCCAGCGCAATGTCTACCTGTCCTTGATCTTGCCCGTCCTGCTGTCGGTCTATGGTGTGACCAGGGATCATCGGTGGCTGGACCACGGGGGGGGGGATGGTCTGCTCTGTCGGCTCATGCGCGACCGGGGGTTCGATGTCTGGCGCTACGACCCCCTCTGCTCCAACCATTTCGCCATTGGGTTTGACAAGGGCGATGCCCAGCCGGGGCCTTGGCCCCTGGTGTCCCTGTTCGAAGTTCTGGAACACCTGCCCAATCCGGCCGAGGATCTGAGGGAATTGGCGGCCCTGGATGCCGACGTGATCATCGCGACCTCTGCCCCATATAGAGGTCAGGAGGCCGATTGGCCCTATCTCAGCCCTGAAATTGGCCAGCATGTCTTTTTTTGGTCGGCCAAAGGGTTGGACATTCTGGCCCAGCGGTTGGGTATGCGGCTGGTCACCGTGGCCGAGACCCACGTGTTGATCCGGCCTGAGCCCAAATACCTATCCTATGGTCCTGGGGCGGACCGGGAAACCATGCGCATTCTGTTCGATTGGGAGACAGCACTGGAGCTGGGCCTTCAAGCCTTCGGCTCCCATATGTCCAACCCCTACCGCTACGCCATATCGGATTCCGAGACGTGTATTCGGGATCTGGATGCCCGCAGGGGAACAACGAGTCAGCAGCCAAGGGGTGTGGTTGCGCAACCTTTGCCCCGTCGTCTGCCGGATCAACGGCCTCGGGTGTTGGTCGATGGGATTTTTTTCCAGCATATGAACACCGGCATTGGTCGTTATTGGGAGTCTGTCCTTCGGGAATGGGGGCAGGTGGCGTTCGGTGCGGGTGTGACTCTTTTGGATCGTTGCGGGACAGCGCCTCGGATTCCGGGAATCCGTCATCGGATCATCGGACCCCATAAATGGGGTGACTGGGACCATGAGAGCCAGCGGTTGCAGGAGATCTGCGACGAAGAACAGGCCGATGTTTTCTTTTCCACGTACTATACAGGCCCGTCTCGAACGCCCACGGGCATGGTTGTCTATGACATGATCCCGGAGCGTTTGAAGCATGACCTGACGGAGCCAGAGTGGCGGGACAAGAGAATGGCGATCGAAACGGCCGCCAGCCACCTGTGTATTTCCGAATCCACCCGAGCGGACCTTGTCGATCTCACCGGTTTGGATCCGGACAAAATCCCTATCGCCTATCCAGGTGTCGACCCGACCCTGTTCTTTCCGCCCGACCCGGTCGAGTCCAAGAGGATCGCAAAAGAACTTTATTTGCCAGAGCGCTATTTTTTGATGGTGGGATCACCAAGTGACTATAAAAACGGTGTCCTGCTATTCGACGCGCTTCGCAAAGATCCTGAACTGGCGAAGATTCCGGTGATCATCGCCACCAAGAATGGACGTTTGGACCAGGAGGATCGGGAGAATGCACAGGGTCTGACCGCCCTTGCCCATAATTTCACCGATTCAGAGTTGAACATCGTCTATGCGAGGGCGAGTGCCCTTGTTGTGCCCTCCCTGCTGGAGGGATTTAGCATGCCCCTGGTGGAAGGGGCGGCCAGCGGGTGTCCGGTCCTTTGTTCGCATATTCCCCTGTTCCGGGAGGTCTTGGGGGAGGCCGCGATTTTCTTCGATCCATTCAGCCCAGATGACCTGCTTCGGGCCCTGCGGATTGTCTTGGATGGAAAGGGAGTGGAGGCGCGTCGCTTGCTGGGATACGAGCGGGCGGCCCGCTATCGTTGGTCGAGCTGTGCCGACGTGCTGGAACAGGTTGCGCGGACCCTGGCCAGTTAAAGGACAGACAGGGGCCACGACAGGGGGTGTTTTCCCGTCACGGGGTTTTGTCCCGTCCCCCACTGGGGCCGAAAGGCCCCAGACCCAGGACATTTCTTGGCCGAAAGGCCCCAGACCGCGGGCACTTATTCATAAAAGAGAAATGGGGGTTTGGGGGCATTGGCCCCCAAATGGGTTTGGGCAATCGCCCAAAAAGGACGAGACACTGTCGTGTACCGTAAAGGACAGAGGGAAAAGGGGCCAAGGTGTTGGGAAATAGGAGTTTTTTGGGGAACTGCGATGACGGTAACTGAACCTGCCACACGGACGCCGGTGGCGCTGCTCATGTTCAACCGTCCCGGCCATGTGGCCGCCCAGTTGGACTTTCTGCGCGTCCATGTGCGTCCAGAGCGGATGTTTGTGGTCTGTGATGGCCCCAGGGGCAACCATCCGGAAGACCGGGAAAAGGTCGCCCAATGCAAGGCTTTGGTCGCCGGTATTGACTGGCCTTGCCAAGTGGAAACCGATTACGCTGAGGAGAACATGGGCTGTGGAGCCCGCGTGGCCCTGGGGTTAACCTGGGCCTTCACCCGGTCGGAACGGTTGATTGTCTTGGAAGACGATGTCCGCCCCGATCCCAGTTTCTTTCCTTATTGTGATGCGCTGTTGGGCTTGTATGCCCAGGATACGCGGGTGATGCACGTGGGGGGGAACTATTTCCACGGGACCAAGTTTCTCTGTCCCCATTCCTTTTATTTTTCTCGGTACATGCATTGTTGGGGATGGGCTGGGTGGCGGCGCGCCTGGGCGCTTTATGACCATGATATGGTGTATTGGCCGGAATTGAGGGACGAAGGATGGCTGTTTTCGTTCCTCGATTCCATGACCGCAACGTATTGGACCCGAGTCTTCGACGCGGTTTGGTCCGGGGCAATTGATAGCTGGGCTGGGAAGTGGCAATACGCCCTATGGCGCCATTCGGGCTTGGCGACCCATCCCCGGCTCAATCTGGTTTCAAACGTGGGGATGGGAGACCCGGACGCAACCCATACCCTGTCGAATAGGGGGCAAGGAGAGGAGTATCCACCCCGTGGAGCGCTCAAGATTCCCCTCGTGACGCCGCCTCATGTTCTGAGAAATTTTGTTGCTGATACGCTGCAGGAACGGACCATGTACAACGTCGACCGGACAAAAGTCTGGTGAGGAGGGCGCCGATGCAATGGAAAAGCGGGAAAGCTGGCGTTATTGAGGCTCTCTAAGAGCGCCTTCGAGATTACGTTGGGCCCCTTCTTGGCCATGGTACGCGACAGGGGGGGGGCCGTCACGGGGCTTTGCCCCGTCCCCCACTGGGGCTGAAAAGCCCCAAACGATTATTTTGGGCTGAAAAGCCCCAAACTATTATTTTGAGCCGACAAGCCCCATATTACTATTTCTGGCCGTTTGGCTCCAGACTCCGGGCTCTTCTTTTTAGATAGAGCAAATCCCGAGCAATCTGGAACAGATTGCGACGGGCGGAACGCACGCCGTAGGCGTGACGATTTGCTTCAATGTCAGAGGTTTAGAGCATGTTGCGTGAATCACATTTCACGCAACATGCTCTAAAAGAGAAATGGGGGTTTGGGAGAATTGGCCCTCAAATGGTCTTGGGCTATCGCTCAAATGGTCTTGGGCTATCGCCCAAATAAAGACCAGACACTGTCGTGTACCGTGAAGGACAGAGGGAAAAGGGGGCAAGGTTTTGGGAAATAGGAGTTTTTTTGGGGAACTGCTATGACGGTAACGGAACCTGCCACACGGACGCCGGTGGCGCTGCTCATGTTCAATCGTCCCGGCCATGTGGCCGCCCAGTTGGACTTTCTGCGCGTCCATGTGCGTCCAGAGCGGATGTTTGTGGTCTGTGATGGCCCCAGGGGCAACCATCCGGAAGACCGGGAAAAGGTCGCCCAATGCAAGGCTCTGGTCGCTGGTATTGACTGGCCTTGCCAAGTGGAAACCGATTACGCTGAGGAGAACATGGGCTGTGGAGCCCGCGTGGCCCTGGGGTTAACCTGGGCCTTCACCCGGTCGGAACGGTTGATCGTCTTGGAAGACGATGTCCGCCCCGATCCCAGTTTCTTTCCTTATTGTGATGCGCTGTTGGGCTTGTATGCCCAGGATACGCGGGTGATGCACGTGGGGGGGAACTATTTCCACGGGACCAAGTTTCTCTGCCCCCATTCCTTTTATTTTTCTCGGTACATGCATTGTTGGGGATGGGCTGGGTGGCGGCGCGCCTGGGCGCTTTATGACCATGATATGGTGTATTGGCCGGAATTGAGGGACGAAGGATGGCTGTTTTCGTTCCTCGATTCCATGACCGCAACGTATTGGACCCGATTCTTCGATGAGGTTTGGTCCGGGGCAATGGATACCTGGGATGCGAAGTGGCAATATGCCCTATGGCGCCATTCGGGCTTGGCGACCCATCCCCGGCTCAATCTGGTTTCAAACGTGGGGATGGGAGACCCAGACGCAACCCATACCCTGTCGAATCGGGGGCAAGGGGAGGAATACCCACCCCGTGGAGCGCTCAAGATTCCCCTCGTGACGCCGCCCCATGTTCTGAGAAATTTTGTTGCTGATTCGCTGCAGGAACGGTCCATGTATAATGTCTACCGGACAAGAGTCTGGTGAGGAAGGCGCAGGGGCGATGTTAGAGCGGAAAAATTGACGTCATTGCGTCTCTCTGGGTGATGGAAAAGTTGTGTTACGGTTTTGATATTTAATATTTTTTTTCCGGTTGGCCAGGTTCGTGCCCGATTTGGGAAACGCGTGAAGGCAAGTTCGGGTTTCTGAGCCAGTTTCAGGGCATTGACTCAGGTGGTGGTGGGGTATACGCTGTAGGCAATTGGAATAGGTCGTTTCCAGGGTATGCTGAATGGGCGGGTCCTGGTGTAGGTTGCGTGCAAAACAAAACGTTAAAAGTAACGTTGGGTCTTGTGCGCTATAAATCGACCACCCTCCGATGACATGAATGTCACCACGTACGGTCCTAGAAAAGGATATTTAGACCATGGCTGATCCAATCACTCTCTCGTCTGCCACACGGACAAACCTGCTGTCGCTGCAGCGCACGACCTCCCTGATCGGGAAAACGCAGGAGCGTTTGTCCACCGGTAAAGACGTGAACAGCGCCATCGATGATGCGCTGTCGTTCTTCAAAGCCCGTACCCTGAACTCCCGTGCGTCTGACCTCGCAACGGTGAAGGATGGCATCTCGGAAGGTATTCAGGTTCTGACTGCCGCTACCGACGCTTTGTCGAATGTGGAAGACATCCTGAAGCAGATGAAGGCCGTTGCCTCCTCTGCGAAGTCCACGGCTGCTGCCGATTCGGGCACCCGTATGAAGCTGGCCAGCCAGTTCAACGAGCTGCGCAGCCAGATTGATCACTTGACGCAAGATGCCAGTTACAACGGCATTAACCTGATTAAGTCGGGTGCTGATACCCTCACCGTCAAGTTCTCGGAATCTCCCTCCGCTTCCCAGCGTCAGCTGAAGGTCGAAGGGGATGTTACCGACGCGTCCGGGCTGAACGTTGCCTCTCAGAGCGCCGCCACGACTGGGTGGGGTGCGTCTGCCGGTTATGGGGCGACCATTGACAACGCGATCAATGATATCGACTCCGCGCTGACCACTGTGCGTGACACGGCTCAGACATTCGGTACCAATGCCTCCATGCTGCAAATTCGTAGCGACTTTACCGATAACCTGATCAACACGCTGGAAAATGGCGCGTCTGACTTGGTGAATGCGGACGTCAATAAAGAATCTGCCAACATGTTGTCTCTGCAGACCCGTCAGCAGCTTGGCACGATCTCCTTGTCCATTGCCCAGCAGTCCGAACAGGCTGTCCTGCGTCTGTTCTAATCGCTCTGGACGACCCCGAAGTTTTTTGGGAAAACGAAATCCCTTTGGGATGCGAACGGCGGCTGGGAAACTGGCCGCCGTTTTTGTATTTGATGTCTTGCTTCGGTCTTGCGTGGACGGGGGTGAATGCTAGGCAAAATGGGTACGGGGCCAGACCCATTGGATGAACATGGTGGCATGGGTTGGCCGAATCATGGAATATGCTTCACGGCGGTAGAGTTTTCGCCGATACTAGACCTTAGTCGTTCCACGTGCCGACGCTCACAGGGTGAGCTCACGTCCCGTGGTGCGGGAACGATGCGGGTAGCCCAAAGATAATTGGCTATTCGTGTTTCATTGGCTCGCCTGTGCGGATCTCTTACGCAACGGCATCTTTCTGGCAAAGTGTACCATGCCCCTTAAGGTTACCCTGAAGCCCAACGAAAAGATTTTGGTGGGCACTGCGGTCATCGCCAACGGTGCGACCAAGTCCGAATTGGTCATCCTTAATCGCGTGCCCGTCTTGCGTCAAAAAGATATTCTGACGGAAGAGCAGGCTGATACGGTCGTCAAGAAGCTTTATTTCGCGATTTTGAACATGTATGTGGCTCCAGATCGTGAGCGGGATTTCCATAACCTTTACTTTCTCCTGTTAAAACAGCTCATCCAATTGCCGATTGATGGGCGAGGGATCGACCTCATGCATGAGGTTTCCCTGTGCATCATCGGTGGTGATCACTACCGGGCCCTCAAGGTTTGCCGGAAACTCATCGATTATGAAGCGGAGGTTTTAAGTCATGGCGAAGGATCAAATCCAAGCCTATCAGCAGAACCAGAAGGCCAATCTGACGCCCCGCGAGGTGGAGGCGATGGCTTTCACCAAAGCTGCGGTGATGATGGATGATGCCAGGACCAAGGCCGATGACAAGGAAGCCCTGTCCCAGGCCCTAAGGTTCAATCACTTGCTTTGGACTATTATTCAAGCTGATATTACCGAGCCCAGCAATTCGCTGCCCCCGGAATTGAAGGCCAACATCATGAGCTTGTCCCTGTTCGTGGATAAGCAGACTACGGCAGTTCTGCGGTCGCGGAACGCTGAGGAAGTGGAAATTTTGATTACCATTAACCGGAACTTGGCCGCCGGTTTGCGGTCCAACCCGGGTGATCCGGTCGAAGGAAGCTGAGGCCTCGCCATGATTGCGGCCCGTTCATGAACAGGAAACAAGCCGTTGGGGTAAACCGGGGAGAAGACTCCGCAGGCGGAAAGACGGGCGCTCTTTCCGCTGCTCCCTTGGTTGTTCAAGCCGCTGCCCTTCTCGATGATGGCGATGCCCAGCGAGCAGAAATTCTTTTGGATATGCATCTGGAGCGTCATCCAGATGATCCTTTGGCTTTGGCATTTTGTGCTCTGACCCACTTGGCCCTGGACGATGCCACCGGTGCCGCAGACTTGGCCGGGCGGGCTTTGGGTCTCGCACCGGATGACGCGATATGCCTGTCCACCCTTGGTCAAATCTACTGGAAAACAGGGGATCTGCCTCGGGCAGAACAGTTCTTTCGTTTGGCCTTGAACCGTGAACCGGCCATGGTGAAGGCGGTCGAAGGGATGACTGCTGTTCTCAAGGCCACGAAGCGGTTTGATGATGTAGGCCCGGTTCTGGAAACCGCTGCCGCTGCGGCGCCCCAGAAAGCCATGTTTCCCCAAGCACTGTCCCATCATTATCGAGTCGTCGGTAAGGCAGACGAAGCTCTTGCCGCCGCGCGCCGGGCCGTGGCCATCGGTGAGGGGGAGGCTCGGTCCTGGCGGGAATTGGGCGTTTGCCTCATATCAACTGCCAAGGAAGACTCGGTAGAGGCGTTGACCCGGGCCGTTGCCCTGGGTGACGACAGTGCGGAAATCTGGAACATCTTGGGCGTTGCCCTGGGGTATCTTGAACGCCTTGACGAGGCGAGGGACGCGTTTCGCCGGGCCATAGAGCGGGCGCCTGATGGCGCCCAGCCTTGGACGAATCTTGGGAACCTGGAAACGAGGTTCAAGAAGGGAGAACGCTGCCTGGAAGACGGAATTGCGGCCTATCGGGAGGCTCTGGTCCGGGATCCGAATAGTTATGAGGTCCATAACAACCTCGCCCTCGCTCTGCGGGAATTGGGACAGAAAGAAGACGCCCTGGCTCACGCCAGGCGGGCTTTGGAGCTCCGTCCTGACGACGAGGTGGTCATGGGCACGCTGGCCAATCTGCTCCGCCACCTTGGAGAGCTGACTGAAGCCCGCGCGGTCATGGAAATGGCGTTGGAGAGGAGCCCCGATTCTCCAGAGCACCATGCCAACATGGGTCTGATTCTTCTCGTGGAGGGGGATCTGGAGGGGGCTGAACGCTATTTGCGAATTGCCGCCGAGGCAGCGGACAGCACCCCGGAAATTTGCTTGAATCTGGTCCAGTTTCTGATGGGGCAACATCGGTATGGAGAGGCTGGCGAACTGCTGAAGGGGATCCTGGCGGAGGATCCGGACCATGTTCGAACCCGTATGAGCCAAGCACTGCTTTACTTCAATCAGTATGAGTATGAAGAAGCAGAAAGAATATATCGCGATCTTTTGAAGGTTCTGCCGAAGGATTGGAATGTCCGCTATTCCCTTGGAGTCACACTCTGGAACCGAGGGAAGATGATTGAGGCGCTGGATATTGCCAAAGAATTGGTGAAGGAGCGGCCCAATGATTCGGGGGTGCTCAATTTGATTGGCTGTTGCGCCAATGATGTGTTGGAAGTGCCCTATGCCAATGGTCAGTTTCGCCGGGCGGTGGATGAGTCCCCACCGGGTACGGGTGCGAGTTTCCTGAGCAACCTGTGTTTCAACTCCCACTATGGAGATGGCCCGAGCAAGGAAGAGCTCTTCGCCATGCACCGGGAGTGGGATCAGCGCTTTGGTTCGGCTGTCACCACGCCGGGGCCAACCCATGAAAACGACCGGAATCCGGACCGTAGATTGCGTATCGGGTATGTTTCTCCTGATTTTCGCCGTCATTCTGTGGCGTATTTCATCGTTCCAGTGATTGCCAACCATGATCGCAATCAGTTTGAAGTAACCTGCTATTCCCTGGTGACGGCGCCGGATATGATGACGGACCTCATAAAGGAAAACTGTGATCGCTGGCGAGAGGCTGCGGCCTGGACCCACGACCAGTTCGCTGAAGAGGTCAAGCGGGATGAAATTGATATCCTTATTGATTTGTCCGGGCATACGGGAGACAGCGGCCTTCCCGTGTTCGTACGCAAACCGGCGCCCGTGCAGGTCACATACCTTGGGTATCCGAATACGACGGGCCTTTCTGCCATCGATTGGCGGTTGACCGATATCCATGCAGACCCACAGGGGCAGGACGAGGACCCGATGTCCGAGCGTCCCTATCGTTTGCCTCGAAGCTTTCTTCTTTACCGTCCCGTAGACGATTTGCCCGATGTCACGCCCCCGCCATTCCTGGAGAATGGCTATGTGACATTTGGGTCATTCAACAACCTGTCCAAGCTTAGTCGGACTTGCTTGCGGACTTGGATGGAAATCCTGGACGCGGTGCCGGACAGCAGGTTGCTTCTGAAAGCCAAGGTCCTGAGGGATCCGCCAACTCGGGAGCGGATCGCCCTGACATTGGCGGACTGGGGGCTGGATATGAAACGGGTGGACCTCGTCTCCTACGCCCCAACTCTGCGGACGCATATGCAGACCTACGGCAAGGTGGATATTGCTCTGGATACCTTTCCCTATAATGGGACGACCACCACCTATGAGGCCTTGCAGATGGGGGTTCCCGTGGTTGGCTGTCGAGGGACCCGCCATTCCGGACGGGTGGGAGCGAGTATTCTGACGAATCTGGGTTTGGCCGCAGATCTATTGGGAGAAGGTGCCGAAGACATGCGGGAGAAGGCCGTTGCCTTGGCCCATGACCTCCCCCGTTTAACCACCCTGCGGGCAACCCTAAGGGATATCCTGCGCGCCTCTCCCGGTCGGCAGACCATGGCCTTTATGGCCGACCTAGAAGTGGCCTATCGGGATATGTGGCGCCAATGGGTGGCCGGACCCCTAACCCATGGGTGGATCGTCACAGATCCCCGTCCCAGCAGGATTGAGGCGGAGGATGCCATCACACCCGAGCTTTAAGGGACGTGGCTGGGTGCCGTTGGTGATGGAATGAGCGCCGCTCTGCAATTGGCCCTGCGGTTTCTGGACGGTGGGATGATCGACTTGGCCGAACGCCAGGTCGCCCGTGCCTTGAAGGACACTCCCGAATCGGTGCAGGCGCATAGGGTCGCCGGACGAGTCGCCATAGCGGCGGAACGCTGGGAAGACGCTCTTGCGTTCTTGGACCGGGCCCTTGTCCTTGCGCCATTGGACCCGTCGATCCGTATCGACAGGGTGGATCCTCTTTGTGCCTTGGGGCAGACCGAGGTGGCGTTGGAAGGCCTGTTTCAGGCGGTGGATCTTGCCCCAGGTTTTGCGCCCGCCCATCATAACCTGGGGCGGCTTTTGATGAACTTGGGCCGGTTTGAAGAGGCTCTGCATGAATTGGAGCGGGCCCGGGACCTTCTGCCGGATTCCCTTGATGTGGCGGTGGATTTGGCCCGCTGTCTGCGGAGGTTGAATTGCCCCGGGCAGGCTCTCCCCCTTTTGCAGGAAGCTGTCGCTCGGGCTCCCGATCGTCCTGATCTGGTCGACGCCTTGGGGGGGGCTGCTTTGGCGGCGGCTCAGGCTGGTCAAGGTTCAGTGGCCGAGGGGGTCGATGTCTTCCGTGCAGCCTTGGCGCGTTGGCCTGACCGGGTGGAGAGCTGGGCGAACCTTTCTGCGGCTCTGATCGAAGCCCGGGACCTTCCCGGAGCCATTGCGGCAGCGGAGGAAGCTCTGCTTCGGGATCCCTCGGATGCGGGGGCCCTGGTCAATCGCTCCTTTGCCCTGTGTCTGTCTGGAGATTATGAGCGCGGCTTGGAAGACTATCGCCACCGCTGGCGGACGGATGGATTTTTGGGGAAATATGCCCCGGTTTCCTGCCCTGAATGGGATGGGGCTCCCTTGCCTGACGGGGTTTTGCTGACTCGGGGAGAACAGGGTTTGGGGGATCAAATCATGGCCGCCCGCTTTCTACCCTGGGCAGCGGAGCGGGTAGGGCGGGTGATTTTCGAATGTCATCCGACGCTGCACCGCCTGTTTCTCTGTTCCTGTCCTGGGGTGGATGTGGTGGCCCCTGGCATGGTTCCCCCTGGGTTGGATGCCTGGGTTGGCGCCATGGACTTGGCCCGACTTTCTGGAACGCGGGTGAACCATATGCCTGCCGTTGTTCCTTATCTGAGTCCACCGCCCGATGGGCCCTGTCCCCCGAAGAGCGATGGGCGCCCCAGGGTCGCCCTCGTCTGGGCCGGCAAGGACCGACCCCGGGACCGCTCTTGTCCCCTTGCGCCCTTGGCGCGCCTTTGTCAGGACGCGGGCATTCGGGCATTTTCCCTACAATTGGGGCCCCGTCGCACCGATTTGGAGATCCTGTCCGGGGAGGTTCCCGTCGAGGATTTGGCGTCGCATATTGGGGATATGGCCGACACGGCGGCGCTTCTGGCGGGAATGGACTTTGTGATTTCCGTTGATACTGGAGTCGCCCATCTCGCAGGTGCTCTTGGGGTTCCGGGCTATGTGCTCTTGCTGGCTACGCCCGATTGGCGCTGGGGGGAACGGGGTGATCACTGCATTTGGTATCCCTCCCTTCGTTTGGTCCGCCAACCCGAACCAGGGGATTGGACGGGGGCGTTTGGCGCTTTGGCCAGCTTGCTTTAGAGTGTTCCGAGATCAAGCACTGCAGGGGGACATGACAGGGGATATCTTCCCGTCACGGGGTTTTGCCCCGTCCCCCACCGGGGCCGAAAGGCCCCAGACCGCGGACATTTATTGGCCGAAAGGCCCCAGACTCCGGGCAGTTATACCAAGCGGCGCGGGTTGAAACCCAGGCCGCTTTTCTTGCGTTCAAACGCTACGCGGGCTTTTACCCGCCATAAGGCGCGGCGGCCACTTGGCCGCTTCCAAGCTGTGGACTCACCACAGCTTGGTATAACAAGCCAGTCGCCAAATTATAAAGGAAGGGGCAGGCGTCCTGTAACCAATAGAGCCGATACACTGGCCAATGCTATGATCACGGCTGCGGCCAGGATCCGGGCCAGGATTGGGCTTGTGCGGCTTTCTCTTTCCAGGGGCAAACTGTCCTCGAAGGGGGCGTCCACTTCTTCCTTCAAGTCGAAGTAACCACCCTTGGGCTTGAGATGGTCTGTCTGCTTCTGCTCTTGCCCCAATGGGGTATCTGCGAGGGGCGAGGTGTTTTCCTCAGAGTCTGCTTCGGAAGGGGCCTTTGGCTCTTCGATGCGAGGGGCCGGTTCCAGAGTCTGTGAGCTGGTGGTCGCGGCGCGCCGTTTGGCTTGCATGGAATAGGCGGCGTCTTCCAAAGCTCGCAAGTAGTCAACCCGAGGGGGGGCCTCCATGGGGGGCTCGGATGGGGCCTGTTTGGTGGCCATTTGGGCCGGAGCAGGTTGGGCCGCAGCGGGCGTGGTTTGCGCCGCGACATTGGCCTGTTCGGGCACGGGTTTTTTTTGAGTCGCAGCGGTTTGGGTCGTCGCCTTTGCCTGACTGGGGGCTGGCTTTGGGGTCGAAGCCGTTTGCGTCGCGACTGTGGCCTGTCCGGGTGTCGGCTTTTTTTGAGTCGGAGCAGTTTGTGCCGCGATTTTGGCTTGCCCGGGCACGGGCTTTTTTTGAGCCGGAGGGGTTTGGGGCGTCGCTTTTGCCTGACTGGGGGCTGGCTTTGGGGTCGAATCCGTTTGCGCCGTGACATTGGCTTGTACGGGTGTCTGTTTTTTTTGTGCCGGAGCGGTCTGGCTTGTGACCTGTGCCTGGACGGGTGCGGATTGTTTCGCCGTGACGGGGCCTGCTTCAACAGGAGCCTGGGCAGTGGGAGCAAGTCTGATTGCAGGTTTGTCGCTCTGGGTTTCTATTGGATCTGCGAGGCTGGCATTCACTTGGTTCTCCCCTTTCGACGAGGGAGAGGGTCGAGAAACATCGGGGAAATACGCAATGTTGGCTGCTTGATCGGAAGAGCCATCATTGACCGCGAAGGCCTTTGCGGGAACGGCGGATCGAATAGGCCTTCGAATTGGCTCTGCAGTCTTGGCTTCCCTACTTTGGACATCAGTGGGGAGAGCTTGCCTGGTCTCGGGCGCCTTTGGGGTTTGAGCGACAGCCTGAACGGACGCCGTGCGTTTGGCTTCGGGCGCCTTTACGGTCCGAGTGGTAGCCTGAACGGGCGTTATGCGTTTGGCTTCGGGTGCCTTTACGGTCTGAGCGACAGCCTGAACGGGCGCTGTGCGTTTGGCTTCGGGAGCCTTTACGGTCCGAGTGGTGGCCTGAACGGGCGCTGTGCGTTTGACTTCGGGGGCCTTTACGGTCCGAGTGGTGGCCTGAACGGGCGCTGTGCGTTTGGCTTCGGGAGCCTTTACGGTCCGAGTGGAGGCCTGAACGGGCGCAGTGCGTTTGGCTTCGGGAGCCTTTACGGTCCGGGTGGTGGCCTGAACGGGCGCAGTGCGTTTCACTTCGGGAGCCTTTACGGTCCGCGTGGTGGCCTGAACGGGCGCAGTGCGTTTCACTTCGGGAGCCTTTACGGTCCGAGTGGTGGCCTGAACGGGCGCTGTTCGTTTCACTTCGGGAGCCTTTACGGTCCGCGTGGTGGCCTGAACGGGAGCCGTGCGTTTGGCTTCGGGCGCCTTTGGGGTTTGAGCGACAGCCTGAACGGGCGCAGTGCGTTTGGCTTCGGGTGCCTTTGGGGTTTGAGCGACAGCCTGAACGGGCGCCATGCGTTTGGCTTCAGGCGCCTTTACGGTCTGAGCGACAGCCTGAATGGGCGCTGTGCGTTTGGCCTCCGGTGCCTTTGGGGTTTGAGCGACAGCCTGAACGGGCGCCATGCGTTTGGCTTCGGGTGCCTTTACGGTCCGAGTGGTGGCCTGAACGGGCGCTGTGCGTTTGGCTTCGGGTGCCTTTACGGTCTGAGCGACAGCCTGAACGGGCGCCGTACGTTTGGCTTCGGGTGCCTTTACGGTCTGAGCGACAGCCTGAACGGGCGCCGTACGTTTGGCCTCCGGTGCCTTTACGGTTTGAGCGACGGCCTGAGTGGGCGCCCTGCGTTTGGCTTCGGGCGCCCTTGCGGTTCGAGCGGGCGTGGCCTGTCTGGATGCGGCGGCTTGGTTGGCTTTCATCACCTCCGGCTCTGGGCGGGGCGCAACTTTTTTTGCATCGAGTGGAGAAGCTGACGTTTTTTGCTCATCTTCCACCAACCCCGTTGGTTGAGTCATGGTAGGGTCTTCTAAAATTTCGAGAAACCAATCGTCTGACGGCTTCTTCGTCTCGGTCGAGTCGCCAAGTAGGGAGCGCAATCCGCGGCCCCGTTCACCCGTGTCGCGAGGCCGTTCGATGCGCCGGTTTCTGTTGCCACCATCCGGCATTTCGCAATCCCTCTCAGGAGCTTAGGTCGATCCGTGCGTCTGGAGTCATCTTTGTTTCCCAGACACTGGCATCCTAGCCTCTGGTCTCTTAACAAAGTGTCTAAATAATCATAGTGCATTCGATATGATTGACGCGAGTCATCGGCGTTCGGGGCGTCTTCGGATCGTACTTAGGTCAAGACAGTCGATGGTATCATACTTCTTTTTGGCTATGGCAATGATCCTAATGCCCGTTCCGTTCGTTCAAAGGTGGACATCCCTCGAACGAACGGAACGGATCCATGGTTCACCATTCCTTGTTTACGCTGCTGACTGGCTTGCGCTTGCTTCTCGGGGGCGTGACGCCATTGGCCCTGGTCGGTGTGGCACCGGCCGGGGCCCAAGTCGGGGCCCAAGTCGGGGCCCAAGTCGGGGCTCAAGTTGGGGCTCCGGTCGGGGAAAGAGGAGCTCTGGGGCAGCCCCTGGAAGAGTTGGCCCGTCGCGCCATGGAGGCCGACCGGTTTCTTGGTGCCGAACTGGTTTGCCCCATCACGCGGGATGGGACACCTGTGGGAGAACATCGGGTGACCTTTAGACGCGACGGAGAGCTCCTGCGGGTCCATGCCCGCTCCAGCATCACGGTCACATTGGCGTTTATCCCGGTTTATCGTCTCGATTATGACAGTCGGAGTGTGTGGAGGAATGGGCTGCTGGACAGCCTGTCGGCCCATACAGACGATAACGGGAAGGAAACGAGGGTTGAGGTGTCCCGCAACGCCGAAGGCGCGCTGGTCTCAAAAGTGGGCGGTGAGTGGGCTCCCCGGAAAGGTGCGGTCTATCCCACCAACCATTGGAACCCGGCCGTATTGGGGAGTGAGGAGGTGTTGAACACCATTTCGGGAGAGATGAATCGCGTCACGTTGACCGATTTCGGGGTGGAGACACTGGATGCCGGGGCTGGCCCCATTTTGGCCCACCATTTCCGCTATGGAGGGCAATTACGGGCAGATGTCTGGTATGACGAGCGGAACCGCTGGGTGAAACTGGCCTTCGACGGATCCGATGGGTCCCGGATCGAATATCTTTGTGATAAACCTCGGGGGAAGAAATCCGCTTTGCGGGACGAATGATCCTGGGCCTTGTTGGGCAAGCTGACCAAACGGGACTTTTGTTTTCGAGAATTTTTTATTTAAAATCAATGGTTTCTCTTTATTCCCCGGGCTCATCTTTATAAAAGAGAAATGGGGGTTTGGGGGCATTGGCCCCCAGATGGGCTTGGGCAATCGCCCAAAAAAGACGCATCACTGTCGTGTACTGTGTTCGTCGCTTGTGGCCGGTCGACGGGGAAGCCGGTATCCACGGTTCCGCAAAGTGTTCGAGCCACGGCTTGATTCCACGGGATTATCGCTATGACAGAGTCTTCTTCCAACGCATTAACCGACGCCCTTGCCTTAGAGGCTGGGGCCAATGCCTATTTGGCGTTTTGGAGTGGTCTCACGCCCTTGACCTTGGATCGTCTTGATACGGTTGTCGCCGACGAGATCCACTTCAAGGACCCCTTTAACGACGTTGTGGGAAGAGAGGCCTTCCGCGCAGTTCTGGCCCATATGTTCGAGAAAACCAAGAATCCCTCGACTACAATTGTCCATTGGGGGTGGGGCGGACCGGATTTGGTCATGGTTCGCTGGCGCTTTTCCGCAGATGTCCCGATTCTGGGAAAATGGGTGGTGGAAGGAATGAGCGACATTCGCCTCGGCGCGGATGGGCGTGTGGTGTCCCATATGGATCACTACGACGCCGCAGAGCAGCTCTATGCCCGCTTGCCTGGCCTGGGCGGGCTGTTGGGGCTCATTCGGCGGCGGATGTCTGCGGGTGTGCGTCCTGGTGGGACGGTTGGGTGATAGGGGGGGCTGGTTTGGCGAAGGACAAGGTGACGCGGCCGATATCGATTCCCCAGCGACTGACGGTGGCCTTGTTAAGCATCACACCACCGGGCTGAAGGAACATCCAGTCGTCGAAATTGACCCGCCATGTGGACTCCCCCACAGGCAGGTTCAAGGTATATTGGAAACGGAAGGCATTGCCCGCCCGTTCTCCCTTGGCGACACCGATGACATCCTGGGCGAGGCCCTCATAGGTGGTTTCGCCCGTCTTGGTCAAATGCCAGACCCGACGCTCCTTTGCTCCGTCGGCGTAGGAGAAGTGCTCGTCCAGGGTTAGAATGTTGTTTTCCCAGGTGCCCGCTATATCGACGGTGAACTGGCGCCGAACGGTACCAAAGCGGTCCTCGAAGAAGCCCCAAGCCTTGGTGGTTCCCTGGAAATAGTCCTCCAGGACGAGTACGGGTGGGGTGTCGTTGAAATCCGAGAGTTTCATGGGCGCACATCCCATCAGAGAGGAGATACCCAGGGTTAAGACCAACGCGAAGGGCGCGCAGACATAGCCGGTCTCCGCCGAGGGTGTCGTGATGCCCTGCTTACGTCCCCCTTTGGGGAGTAGATCAGTTGTTTCTGAATCCTCCGGTCTTTCCCCGGGCCAAATCGCCCTGAAACGACGTTTCGTTGGACGCGTCGAGATATGCACTGCTGTGAGGGAAGGCAAAAAAAGACCCGGAGCATCCGCTCCGGGTCCAGTTTACATCGTCCCCGCTATTGGGTCCGTTTCCTTGCCAGCAATGGGACTTACTGGAATGGAAGGTAAGTCCCGCTGTCCTGCCAGACAAAGCGCCACGAATCAGGACGATGGAGGGGCATCGGAGAGTCCCTTGATTGCAGGTGGAATTGTATACATGCTAAGCCGACGTCGTCAATGGGGCGGGTCTTAAAGATCTTCTCTTTTGCCATTATGCAACTGATTATAGAAGAATTTATATCCCTTTTCCCAGATCTGAAGGTGCTGTGCGGAGTCCAAGAAGGTGGTCTGGGCGGTGTCGTTGAAAACATGTATACAATGAGGCAGGTTGCCGCCTGCCTGCTTTTCGATGGGGTGAATGCTCAAAAATCAAATGTTTAGATGAAATTGGATCCGCTTGACCACGGTACACGATAGGGAATGTTTTCCCGTCACGGGGCTTTGCCCCGTCCTCTACTGGGGCCGAAAGGCCCCAGACCCCGGGCTAAAAAAGGGAGGTTTGGGCAATCGCCCAAAAAAATATAAGAGACCGTCATGTCCCGTGCCGCTAGGTTTAAGGATATGATTTTAGGTCAAATGATCCGCCTTAAATCGATTCCGATTTAGGGCGATTTCATCTAAGGATCGCTATCCTGCTCGAATGCGCGATGGGTATAGGGATTACATGTGACGCCGTCGCTGCCGATCACCTTCGACTCCAGAGAATCGTTTCCGCTCCCACATTTGGCCAGAAGCCGGTTTGGTGGGAGAAGAGCATTCCGATAAGCGGAGATGGCCTGGAGGTGGTTGCGATTATAGGGGCGATCGGCCATCAAATTTGTTGACTTGGGGGATAACGCTTTGACCCAGGATGGGAAAGGCGGCGCTTTCTTTTTGTCCCCCGATCCGATCTGGGCCATGGGTCTTGCCTTGCCCCAATGGCCCCGGCTCGACAGAGAGCACAAGGCTCTGGCTGATTCGTCAGGGGGGGCGGTATGCTCTTGGCCCTGGTTGCAGCCTTGTCTTACCGAGGGACGGGGAAGGTGGAGGACTTCCTCACCCGCTCCCGAAGCGGATATGGTCGGTCCAGGCCCGTTCCACCTTGGCCAGGGATTCATTGGCCGAGCTGAGACCGGTCGGGGACAGCTCAAAGCGGCTCAATCCGTCGGCGAGCTGTGCTTGCATGCTTCGCATGGACTCGCACAGAGCAAGCCCCTTGTCAGTCAGTTGCAGGCGTGTGGCTCGTCGGTCGTGTGTACTGCGTTCCTGGGAAATGTAGCCCGATTCGGTCAGTTTTTTGATGTTATAGGAGACGTTCGAGCCGTGGTAATATCCTCTGTCCTTGAGGTCGCGGATCACCACGTCCTCAGTTCCGATGTTATGGAGGAGGAGTGCTTGAACTGCGTTGATGTCGTCCACGCTTAGTCGGCGCAGTTCCGCTCGGATGACATCGAGAAAATGTCGGTGCAGACGCTCAATGAGGCGCACCATGTCGTGATATTGCTCTTGCAAGGGTTGATCGTCCCTAATCGTCGCGACCTGTGTTCGCGATAGTGAACCACTTATGATCTTTTGGTTATCCTGAGTAAAAAGGCAAGCTTTTGAGCTTGATTGCCCCTTTTTTTGTGAGGATGGAGATAAAATTATTACGCCTCCATTCCAATAAACGTTTGGAATGGCGGTCATACCGGGGTGGCGTTTAAGCCTACAGGCCCGTGAAGGGTTGGATCATGCGGCCGAGCAGGCTGGTATATCGCAGGGGCGCATCGGTTATGATGAGGCAAATGCACCCCTCAGCACCGGTCAAAGGGGCATGGATCGTGTCCTGGGTGGCTTCTGCCACGTCACCCCGGGCAAATCTTTGGGAATCATCGGTGAAGGAGCCGGTGAGCACCAGGGTCCATTCGCTCCCCTTATGTCCATGGGTCGGCAGGGGGGTGTGGGCAGCCACCTTGAACAGGCGGGCATTTGAGCCTTCGGCGCCTCGGGGCATCAGGCGGATGTGGCGGACGCCAGGAGCGAGACGTTTCCAGGGAAGTGGGCCGCTTTCGTCTGAAAGAGAAAGATAGGCGCGAATGGGGGCAGGCAAGGCCGCAAGTTCCCCTCCGCCCCCCTTCGGCGGGACGGGGGGAGGGGGAGAAGGAGACACCTCCTCCGGTTCATCCAGGCGGGCGAGCAACCTGTCCAAGGCGTCTTTGTTCAGGGAGTCAGGCTCCAAAGCGTCGAGCAAAGCCCCTCCCACCCGTTCCAGGTCGGCGACTGCAGCTCGACAAATGGGGCAGAAGGTGAGGTGGGCGGCCACCAACAGGGAGATTCCCTCGCCCAGGGTGCCCGAGGCATAGGCCGCCAACACCTCGGGTTCCAGGTGGTGCATGGGAAGGATGGCGGGCGTCATGACGGGTCTTCTCCAATGGTTCCGCGTAGCCGGTCGAACGCCAAGCGCAAACGGGATTTGACCGTACCGAGGGGCAGTCCGAGTCGCTCTGCCACTTCCATGTGGGTCAGGTCCTCGAAAAAGGCCAGATGAACCACTTCGGCTTGCTTTGCAGGAAGGCCCTCCAGGGCCTTCTTCACGCGATTGTCCCGCTGTTCGCTTTCCAAGACATTGTCTGCGTTCTCAGGCCCTTCGGGGGTCAACAGGGGGTCGCAGGGATCCAGTTCCGGTCGTCGTTCCTTGCGAATGCTGTCTATCCACAGGTTCCGGGCGATGGTGAAAATCCAGGTGCCGGGCCCTGCTTTGGCGGGATCGAATCGGTCGGCCTTGCGCCAGACGGACAGCATGGCCTCCTGCGCCATATCCTCAGCGACCGCATCGGATGCTCCCTTGCGGCGAAGATAGCTTTTCAGCCGAGGGGCATAATGTTGGAACAGGGCGATGAAAGCCGCCCTGTCCTGGCGTTGGGCAACCCGGACGATCATGGCACCGTGTTCCGCAGTCAATCCAGATGACGTGGTGACTTTGGGGGTGGGGTCCAGGCTCACGGATGCGCTCCGCGAGGCGAGGAAGGCCGATATGGATCGCTGGGCGTCCCATCCGGTCGCGCTGGTGCGTGGCTCATTCATACCCTTTCTTACGATCCGGATCTTTCTCTGGATCACTGCTTTAGGGTGTCACCCTATTCGGCTCTTCTTTCTATTCCCCAAATATTTTTTTACCATTCCGCAAGGGGTTTGCCGGGCAGGCTGAGGAGATGAGGGCAAAGGGAAGCTTCAAGAGGTGGTGAACCAATTATCGCTTATATGCGTAGTCAGTACCACATACTCTTAAATAGGGTGCCGCTGTGTCGCGGTAAACCAATGCCACAGGGAAACAACGCCGTGCCACCCATTCCCGACAGTCTCTCTCTTCCGTCTCCGCCGATTTCCCGCCTGTCCATTGCTGTTGTTGGGACGGGGATCGCAGGTCTTTCCGCGGCGTGGTTGCTCGCTCAACGACATGACGTGACCCTGTTCGAAAAGGAAAGCCGTTTGGGCGGTCATTCCAATACCGTCGAGGCCCCCCTTCCCGAGGGAGGGACCATTGCAGTGGACACGGGGTTCATTGTTTACAATGCCCCGAATTATCCCAACTTGGTGGCCCTGTTTGATCATCTGGGGGTGACCACGCGGGATACGGATATGTCCTTTGCTGTCTCGGCAGACGGGGGCGGTCTCGAGTATTCGGGAAGCGGGTTGGGTGGAGTGCTGGCCCAGCCGAGCAATGCCTTGCGTCCCCGCTTCTGGTCCATGATGCGTGATTTGGTCCGTTTCTATCGGACGGCAGCGAAAAGCTTGAAGGATCCGGAGATCACGGCCCTGTCCCTGGGAGACTTCCTGCGGCGGGAGCGGTACGGCAAGCCCTTCATCGAGGATCATTTGCTGCCCATGGGCGCGGCCATCTGGTCGGCTCCCCCGGCAGAGATGGAGGCCTACCCGGCGGCCGCCTTCATCGAGTTCTTCCGGAACCAT
This sequence comes from Rhodospirillum sp. A1_3_36, assembly GCF_047263945.1. Lineage (NCBI taxonomy): Bacteria > Pseudomonadati > Pseudomonadota > Alphaproteobacteria > Rhodospirillales > Rhodospirillaceae > Rhodospirillum > Rhodospirillum sp. A1_3_36. The sequence continues at coordinate 26,314 of NZ_JBLAVB010000015.1, forward strand.
GCGTTGCTGGACTTGGGAAACCGGCCCCCCTGGCGGACGGTTGTCGGCGGATCGCGGGAATACGTTATGCGGTTGCGCGCGGCCTTTGCTGTTCCTCCGAAGCTGGGCCTGGGTGTCCGAAGGATCAAGCGGGATCCCTCGGGTGTTATCGTTCAGGACGGTTCTGGGAAGAACCATGGCTTTGATCATGTTGTCATTGCCACCCATGCCGACGAGGCCCTCGGTCTGTTGGCTGATCCGTCTGGGGAAGAGCGCCGTTTGTTGGGGGCGTTCAAATACCAGGCCAACGACACCTGGTTGCACCGGGACAGTGACTTGATGCCCCGCCGACGCCGGGCCTGGGCTGCTTGGAACTTCCTGCTCGATCGGCGCGAGGGACGGAATGTTCCGCCAACGGTGACCTATTGGATGAACCGCTTGCAGCATCTGGAGACAACGCACAACCTGTTCGTCACCCTGAACCCCCCTCGCCCCCCCAGGGAGGATCTGGTGCTGGAACGGTTCAGGTATGACCATCCCCTGTTCAATGGCTTGGCGATGCGCGCCCAAAAGGAACTGTGGCGCCTTCAGGGGCAGGGAAATACCTGGTTCTGCGGGAGTTACTTCGGGGCAGGCTTCCACGAGGACGCTCTCCAATCCGGGTTACTTTGCGCCGAGCGCTTGGGTGGCGTCCGTCGCCCCTGGCGGGTTGGGAACGAAAGCGCCCGGATCGCCCCCTGGCCGAACGACGTCAAGGGGCCCGGGGGGGTGGGGATGAACGCCATGGCCGCCCAATGAGCGTCTCCCCTCTCTCTGGTGCCATCCTCTATCATGGTTCGGTGCTTCACCGACGTCTGAGGCCCAAGCGGCACCGGCTGTCCTATAAGGTGTTTTCCCTGGCGGTGGATCTGGAGTCCCTGGACAGGTTGGACCGGGAATTCCGCCTGTTCGCCCATAACCGCTGGGGATTGTTCTCCTTCCATGACCGGGACCATGGGGCATCTGATGGGACGCCCTTGCGTGCCCATGTGGAGGGGGTGCTGGGCCGAGCCGGGATCAATCTGGCCGGGGGGAGTATTACCCTGTTGTGTTATCCGCGTATCTTGGGCTTCGCCTTCAATCCGCTGAGCACCTATTACTGTCGTGACAGCCAGGGGGCATTGCGGGCGATTCTTTACGAAGTGCGCAACACGTTCGGGCAGTGTCATTCCTATTTGATTCCCGTCGAGGACCCAGACGCCCCCCTTGTGCGGCAAACCTGTCCCAAGGTGTTCTATGTCTCGCCCTTCATGGAGATGGAGGGCGCCTACCACTTCCGCATGTTGCCTCCGGGCGAGCGGGTGGCCCTATCCATTCAGCAGACGGATGGGGAGGGGCGGACATTGCTTCACGCTTCCTTCGTCGGCGAGGGAGAGGGGATGACCGACCGGGCGCTGCTGCGGGCCTTCCTGCGGTATCCATTGATGACCGTGAAGGTCGTGGTGGGAATCCATTGGGAGGCGTTGCAACTGTGGATGAAGGGGATGCGGCTCGTGCCGCGGCCTGCGCCTCCTGGCGAATCCGTGAGCCTGCATCCACCAAAAAACGATACCGTCGGAGATCCGAAGACAGGCTCTGTTCGTAGGTAGAACAAGACAACGTTCGGACGATCCAAAAGAGGTAACTCTCCATGGCTTCACGGAAATCCGCCAGCACGCTGGTTCTCGCCCTCAGCGCTCTCCTGCCCGGTGCAGAGGCCCGGCAGCCCTGGAGTCGTGGCCTTGCCCGTCTGGCCGGAGAGTTGCGGATTGGGCGCCTAACCCTGGAAACACCCAATGGTGAGCGCATGGCCTTCACCGGTCGGGACAGTGCCGATGGCCCCCGGGGCGTCCTGACCCTGCGCTCCGATAAGGGCGCCAGGGCCATGTTCACCGGAGGGGAAGTGGGCTTTGCCCAGGCCTATATCGACGGCTATTGGGACAGCCCCGATTTGACGGCCCTGATTCGATTGGCTGCGGTCAATCAGAATCACATCGGGCTGTCGCGCATGGGGCTGGCACCGGCCCATTTGGTCAACCGCTTACGCCACCTGTCCCGGCCCAATTCGAAAAAGGGGGCAAAGCGCAACATCGCCTACCACTATGACCTGGGGAACGCGTTCTACGCTTGGTGGCTCGACCCGTCGATGACCTATTCCTCGGCCCTGTTTGAGACGGGAGAGGAACACCTGGTGGATGCCCAGCGCGCGAAGTATCACGCCTTGGCCAGGGAGTTGGACCTGAAGCCCGGGATGTCGGTTCTTGAAATCGGTTGTGGTTGGGGGGGCTTTGCGGAAGTGGCGGCCAAGGACTACGGCGCTAAGGTCGTGGGGATTACTCTGTCAAAGGAGCAATTGGCCTATGCCCAGGAACGGATCAACAGGGCGGGTCTTGCCGAACAAGTGGAGCTCCGCCTTCAGGATTACCGGGATGTGCCCGGACAGTTTGACCGGATCGCCTCTATCGAAATGTTCGAGGCGGTGGGGGAGGAGCATTGGTCCATGTATTTCGATGTAATCAAGGATCGACTGCGGCCCGGTGGCCGGGCGGCCCTGCAGGTGATCACCATTGCAGAGGATCGGTTCGAGACCTACCGAACCGGGGCTGACTTCATTCAAACCCACATTTTCCCGGGTGGCATGTTGCCCACCGTGCCCCTTCTGCGGGAGAGAATCACCCAGGCGGGACTGCAATTCCGCGAAGTCCGGCGCTTCGGGGAATCCTACGCCCGGACCCTGGCCCTCTGGCAGAGGGATTTCCAACGGTCCTGGGGGGAGATCGCCCGGATGCCCGGATTCGATCGGTCGTTTAAACGGATGTGGGAATACTATTTGGCCTATTGCGAGGCAGGATTCAGCGAGGGATCCATCGATGTGGGACTCCACCTCGCCTTGAAACCCCAATAGCATCCCACTTTGCGCAAATTGCCCTAAAAGGGGAGGGGGTGGGTGCGCACCGCCTGTTTCCGTTTCCTATGAAAACCGGGTTTATGGAGGCCGCTTATCCGAACTCGACCCGGTTGCGTCCATTTTCCTTGGCTTTGTACAAATACTGGTCGGCGCGTCGGATCAGTTCGGTGACCGCCTCGCCGGGCCTGTAGATGGTGACGCCAAAAGACATGGTCTTGTGGCCGACCTGGGGCAGTTCGTGTTCCGCGACGATGGACCGGAGTTTTTCGGCCAGCTTCGTAGCGCCTTCCAGGGAGGTTTCGGGGCAAATAACGGCAAATTCCTCTCCTCCCCAACGACCGAGTATATCCATTTGGCGGATGTTGTCTCTCAGGATATTCGCCATTTGGATCAAGACGGTGTCGCCTACCGGATGGCCGTGTTGATCATTGATCAACTTGAAACCATCCACATCGCCGATCATGACGGTCAGCGTCGTTCCATAGCGATTGGCTCTCTCCACCTCGGACCGGAAGGTCTGGTCGAGAAAACGGCGGTTTCTAAGGCCGGTCATTTGGTCCGTGACAACCAGTCTTTCAAGTTGACGGCTTTTCAAGGTCAGTTCAGCGTGCGCTTCCACCAGGGCGTTTTGCGCTTCCTTCAGGGCGGTGATATCCACGGCGATGGAATACTTGGCCATCTGACCGTCATGCCAGGGGATCAAGGTTTCTTCCATCTGATACCAGCGGTCGTTGGCCTCATTGAAATGTTCGAAAACGATTTTTCCGCGCCCGTTTCTTTTCCGGTTTGCGACCATTTCTTCCAGTGGGCAATGGATACAGCGGGTGTCCTGACCATAGATACGGCTGTGGCAGGTGTCGCCGATTCCTGCGCCCGCCAGTTTGCGCATGGCGGTGTTCACGGCCAAGATCTTCAGTGTTGTCGCGTCGACCACATATACGGGGAAGGGAATGGCATCTTGTGCCGCCATCCAGGAATCCCAAGGATCGAATGCATCAGATGAGTCGACATAAATCATAGGGTTTCGAACCGCGTCTTATTCCCCTGCCAAGGTGGCCAGCGGAGCTAATACCATGATTGGTTTGGTGAACCAACTTACAGGTCCGGCTATCGGTGCGTCTACAATCATTCTCGCTCCGACATGGAGAGGGCGCGGATTGAGGGGGAATTCGAGGGGAGTTGGAAAAGAGGGGCCGGATTCCTCGGGAAATAAGCGCTACTAGAAGGTGTGGAGCTCAGTGGAGCGGCTTCTTTGCGCGGTCATGCCCTTTTTTCAGCATACGAGAGTGTTTGGGGGAAGCCTCGTAGCGCGGCGCGAGCGTCTGTCGGTGCCTCGAATTGGGGATCAGGGATTCCGGATTCGGCAGAGGGCTGGATTGGTCAAAGGACCTGTCTTGCCGAACGCCTTGAGCGTGTCGTGACAAGGGTAGGGCTCAGGCTTCGTCTGGCCTTATGTGAGGGCGCGTGTTTGGACTTTTAGATGTAATGCTCGATTAGGTTGTTGAGCAGGGTGGAGAATTTTTCCTGGTTGATTGGTTTTAGGATGTATCCTTTTGCTCCGGCGTTTATCGCTTCCATGACCATGCTTTCCTGCCCCAGGGACGTCACCATGATAATCAAGGTGTTGGGTTTATCTGCTAGGATTCGGCGGGTGGCCTCGATACCATTCATATCGGGCATGGTGATGTCCATTGTGATCAGGTCCAATGCCATATTTTCGCATTGCTTTATCGCCGCTGCGCCGTTTTCGGCCGTTGCGACGACCTTGTGGCCCAACTCCATAACCATGCGTGAAATCTTCTTCCGCATGATCAGGGAATCGTCAACAACGAGAACTGAAAGACTGTTCATATCTAGTATTCCTCTTTCATCTCCGTATAATCCAAAGAAATTTTTATGAAAAAATAGAGTGTTTCTCTATTTTTTCATTCCGTTGAATGGGTTTCTGCGTTCCCAATTCAAATTTATTGTGTTTTCCTTTTTAGGATCTAGTCTCGGGTCTGATTTTTGCTGGGCGATGATCAGTGCGATGGGTTCAGTGTCTCTCGTCTCTTTCCGAGGTCAGAAGTGATGGCAGGAACCTCCTTACTTTAGGTGATCTTCCCGTCGGTTTCGCGAGATGATTTCAAGGTCGTTTGATCTACTTGAAATCATCATGTTTCTCGTTGATCATCTTTTTGTTGTTGAGCTGACCGTATCGCAGAAAACTTGGTGTTCTGTCCAGGGCTTTCCGACGTCCGGGATGGGTCTATTTTGAAGGGGCAGGGAAGGGATGCACATCCGGGAACTGAGTTTATGGAGATGTAAGGCTGGGAGCGATACGGGGATTTTGGCAATTGGCCGTCTGGCTGTGTTGCAAGGTCCCTCGTCGGCGGCGCGGTGGCGGGATTTTTCCTGAGGGAATAAGAGGCCATTGGGAAGGCGTGTTTGGCGAATGGTTACAGTAAAAAGTAGCAAAAATTTGCCAGAAATTGTTCCTTGCATGTTTCTCATCTTTAAGGCTAGCTAGTGCTGCAAATACATCCGAGGTCGGGGAGAGACAGGTTGGCAAAGACGGGGGCGATGAAGTCCACGGCAAGGCCATTTCTTGTTCCAAAGGCCATTCTTGACGTCAAGGCAGAGGGGTGATGGGCGATGGCTACAGTAAAAAAGCAGAATTCGACTGTTGGGGATGAAGATCCGCTTCGGCGGATGTTGGCCATGGACGGAGGCGGCATCTACGGCCTGTTCACCGTGCTTATGCTCAAGGCGCTTTGCGCCGAGAATAGCCGGTTTCTTAAGAAAGGGGATGTCCGGGTATTCGCGGGCACCTCGGCCGGGGCGCTTTCCGCCCTGTCGCTGGCCGCAGAAGAGGACCCCAGAAGCATTGTCGTGAATGGGCATTTGGAGGAGATGTTCGAGGATCCCCGCCTGTACGGCATCAAGCCGGGCCTGAGGCGGGCCCTGGGAACCCTCGGCCTGACCTCCTGGACGGGCGCCCGGGATTCGGAAAGCCTGATGCGCGAGAAGTTTGGCGAGATGACTCTGGGTGATTTGCCCAATAAAGTGGTGATCTGCACCTTTGACCTGTTTGGTGACCCGGATATGGGGGGGCAGCAAAAGTGGCGTCCTCGCATGTATCACAATCTGAAGGGACAGAAGCAGTCCGTCTTGGATCTGCCGGTATGGAAGCTTGCCTTTGGCGCCACGGCGCCGGTGGGCTGGCGATCTGTTCGGCACGGGATCACCGATGGCGGTATTTTCGCCGACAACCCTATTCTACCGTCTATCGCGACACTGTTGCAGGCAGAGAAGTTGTGCGCCCGTGAGGGGGATGAGGAGCATCGTCTTGCAGAAACCCTTCCCGACGATTACGCCTGCCTTGCGAACTTTCGGATGCTGTCCCTGGGGGTCGGAAACAAGATTCCCCATTATCAATGGCGGAACTTTGACCTGGGCTACCTCAGCTTCAACCTGTTGCCCACGAATATGAAAGACAAATTCTATTGGGCGCCCTTATGGCACCTGCTGTTGGAACCCGGCGTCGAAGGGGCAACCGAACAGGCCTATGCGTTCTTGGGGAAAAGCCATTTCCATCGGCTGGATCCGGGTGTGCTCGGCTTTCCCATTCCTCCGGTTCTCGGAGCAATGTACCTTTGCAAGTATAATTCCTGGCGGGATTTCATCGCGAAGAACATTCGCAAAGGGATGAACGAAGAGTTGGCCCGTTTGGACATTCAGCAAACTCTGGGTTGGCTATCAGAGCAATGGCACTCGACTTCCGAAGAGGTGGATGGCCCGTCAAAAACCGTCGCTGCGGAGTAATTGGGCAATGGCTAAGAAGGAGAAAGCGGTCAAACGCCCATGAGCTCGCACAGGACGGTGGGGCGTATGAAAGTGGAGCAAGACAGTTCGGGTACATTTAACAGGTTGACGGCCAAGCAACGCCTGCTGCTCGAGACGGTCCTGAAGGATCGAACCCGAGCGGCTCAGGTGGCGCGCGATTATGGTCTGACACCCCCTTGGGAGCAAGGCGCACCGGGGGAGCAAGCTGCGCCGGTTAAACGTTCCGAAGCCCGTAAACCCGATATCGGCCAAGCTGATATGGGCGAGCCTAGTCGACGCTCCCCCGATGAGTCGCGCCAGAGAGAGGGAGGATCCTCCACGGCAGATGCCAAAGGGAACCTCTCTTCGGTTGGGTTGGGGGCAGGGCCGGGGAAACCGCTGTCTCGTTTGGCCGGGGCGCTGTCCAAGGCGTCCGGGTCGATGGCTGCGCTCGCCAGCGGCAACCCCATCACGGATATGGCGCGTCTGCTCGTGACCCTCCTCGGGGATGCACTGCGGGTCCAGGGCGAGGTGGAGGAGGGGCGCGAATCCCCGCTTGTCGGCATGCGCACGCAGGGAACGCGCTCTCCCTTCTTTTGCATTCACGCCCTGCTGGGCTCCACCTTTCACTATTTCGCTTTGGCGAATTTGTTGAGTGAAGACCAGCCGTTTTACGCCCTTCAGGCACCCGGCCTGGAAGGGGGGGCGGGCTTGAAGCGGATTGAGGATTTTGCGGCCTTCTACCTTCCCTTCATCCGCGAGGTGCAACCGAGGGGGCCCTATCGGATCGGAGGATATTCCTTCGGTGGTTTGGTGGCTTACGAGATCGCCCGCCAGCTTTCTGCGCAAGGGGAGGAGGTGAGTCATCTGGTCATTTTTGGCACCGATGTGCCCGTCTCCCAGTCCCTTCCGAAGCTCTTCACGGCTGTGGAGTTTGCCAGTCGGTTTGGCGAAGATGCCTTGAAGAATTTGGTGATGCCGTTCTTCTCCTATGACAAGCGCATTGAAGTAGAGCAGGGAGCGGGGGCCTCCACTTATTCGCCCGCATTGGTGCGCGTGGTGACGGCCCATTGCCTTGCTGCGGCGCGCTATTCTCCAAAGCCCTATCCCGGTTCCCTGACTCTTCTGGAAACCTTGGAACAGCAGATTTTGAATCCCCTTGATGCGGCACGGGGTTGGGACCGCCTGGCTGTTGGCGGTGTCGAGACCCTGACCGTTACCGGCAACCACTTGAGCATGCTCGACGAGCCCCACATCCAGGACTTGGCGCGCAAGCTCGACATGATTCTCGCGGGACCATGAACGCACCCCTTTCTTCTCCGAGCGGACGGGTTCCGCCGACACAGTGGCACCTTTTGCTCCTATCGGCAAAATCCGAACCGGCGCTCAGCGGGCTTCTTGAGGACGCAGCGCGTTATTGCGCTTCACCAGGGGCGGCAAAGCTGGCGGATGTCTCCTTCACGCTGTTGAGGGGGCGCGAGCGCTTTCCCTTGCGCCGGGCCCTGGTCTGTCGTGATGCCCAGGATGCTGCGGCGGTTTTGGCGGGGCAGTATCCGGAGCGCATGCTGGCCGCAAAGACTGCCGTGAAGGACCGGGGGGTCATCTTTTCGTTTGGTGGCGCGGGGCAGGGGGATGAGGCCTTAGGCGGTGCACGCGCGCTTTACCGGTCGGACCCCGACTTTCGCGAGGCGGTGGACCGTTGCATGGTCCTTATGGACGATCATACCTCGGGGGATTGGCCGGGCGTGTTTCTTTCGGACGACCCGGGGCGGGACCGGATGACCCTGGTCCTCGACAGACCGGACATCGGCGGATCGGTCCTGTTCATTTTCGAATACGCCTTGGCTTCGTCTTGGATCAAGCGCGGCTTGCGGCCTCAAGCTTTAACCGGCCGTGAGGGGGGGGAGGCGCTCGCCGCCCATCTCGCCGGGGGGTTGTCCCTGGGGGACGCCCTGGCCTGGGCAAAGGCGCCGGGCGCAGCGCCCCTGTCTCTGGGCTCGACCTCCATTCCGGTCCATGCGGCGGACTCCATTCCCGATGATGGCGCTCCCCTTATCCTGGAGGTGGGCAGTGGCCGGATCATTGAGGGAGGGGGCGACCGTGGGGGCCTCCCGCCAAAGGGGGGCGATGTCTGGTTGGGCGTTTTTGACGGCGTTCATTGGATGATGAATACCCTGGCTGAGCTCGCCATTCGCGGCGTCGCTGTGGATTGGTCTGCCTATTTTGCCCATCGGCCCGGGCGGCGCGTGTCCTTTCCTACCTATCGCTTTGACCGCCGGTCCCATTGGTTCCCCGTGGAGAGGGAGGCCGAGCCGCAGCCTTTGGGATCCCTGTCCGAACGGCGAGGCCTTGGGGAAGGGGAGGACATCAGGCAACCCTCCCCCCCGCCCGCCCGGTCAATGCAGCCTCCCCAGGTGGTCCTGCCCCAACCGGTGGAAGAGCCCAAGGTGTCCGCGTCGCGGCAAGGGGAGATCGCGGCCTTTTTGCGCGATACCTGCCAGACCATGCTGGGGATCGAACAGATCGAATTGGACGATAACGTCATTCAAATGGGCATGGATTCTCTGAACGTCATGCAATTGAGTAAGCTCGTAACCGAGACCTTCGGAGTTCGGATCGCCCCCCATCACCTGTTCTCCAGGCCCGATATCGGCAGTCTCGCGGAGAAGATCGCAGGCTTGTGCCCGGAGGCTTCCCCGCCGATGCGCCGACCGGCGGCTGAGGATGACCCGAGCCCACAGGAGGATCCACCCTTGGATAACGCGGCGACCTCTCGTTTGGTGGATTTCGTGTCGGGGCTCTCCGACGGACAGATCGATCTGATACTCAAGAAACTGGGCGGTCCGGAGGCCAATCGTAATGTCCGAGGGTAAGGGGGGCGAGGCCTTGTGGAGCCCGGTGTGTTTTCAGGCGGAGGATCTTCGGCGGTTCGCCAAGGAAAGTTATGACGTCAACCCGTTGCATATGGACGAGGCCTACGCCCGGAAAAGCGCCTTTGGGCGGCGGGTCGTGTTCGGGGCACTGGGGGCTTTGGCCTGTTTGGAGCGTCTGCCGATCTGTCCGGGCCAGTGGTTGACTCATGTTACGGTGGAATTCCGCCAACCCATTTTTCTGGACCTTGAGTATGCGGTGCATGTGGTGCGTCCGGCAGACGGTGCGCCAGGATCCGAGAGCGAAACCCGTGTCGAACTGCGTGACGGGGATCTTGTCCTGTTGCGGTTGATCGCCGGGTTTGGCGAGGGCGTCCCCCCGTCGCCGGGTCTTGAGGACCAACCAGGGGAGGCCTTTCCCCAAACGGCGGATCCGCGCCGGATCCCCCAGGTCCTGTCCGACGCGGAATTGCTGGCCGAACCCATGGTGGAGGGCACCCACCAAGCGCGGGCGGAAGCGGGGCGCTTCCCGGCTTGCGAATTGGCCCTGCGTCTGGCGAGCTACCTGATCGGCATGGAACTGCCCGGACGGCGGGCGCTGTTCTCCCGGGCGACCCTGCGGTTTCCCAAGGGGCGGCCGGTGGCGGTGGATGACATTGTCCGTTATCGCCTGACCACCCGCAGTTTCGAGGATACCTTTGGCGCCTTGTCCCTTGATCTGCGCGTCTGGTCGGCAAATGGTCTGGTGGCGGAAGGGGAACTGGCGGCCTTTGCCCGGAAGGACATCCCTGTCGCCGCGAAAGGGGGGCAAGGGGTCCGGGATTCCTTGGATCGTCGCTTGGCTGGCAAGGTGGCTCTGGTCACCGGGGGCTCCCGGGGGCTGGGGGCAGCCTTCGTCAAGGCTCTGGCTTGGCGGGGGTGCCATGTGGCGCTCAATTACCGGTCCAGTCAGGAGGAGGCGGAGGCTCTGGCCGATTCCCTTCAGGATGCGCCGGGGAACCTGCTCCTGCTGCGGGGGGACGCAGGGGATCGGGCCTGGTGCGAGGAGGCCCGCGCCCAGGTGCTTCGGCGGTTCGGCAAGCTCGACATTCTGCTGTCCAACGCCTGTGCACCGCCGGTCACTTTGGGCACCTCTGAGTCGTCCAAAGCGGCGGTCCGGCGCTATATCGACGAGAATTATGCGCTGGCGGTGACGCCCATGGAGGTTTTTCTGCCCGATGTGGCGGCCCAGGGCGGGGCGGTGGTGGCCCTGTCCTCGATCATTCTGGAGACGGAGGGGGCGGAATGGCCCCAGTACCGTCGCTTGAAAACGGCGGTCGAGGCCTTCGTCCAATCTGCGGCGGCCCGGGAAGACGGGGTGTCTTTCCTGCTGGTCCGCCCGCCCGCCCTTCTGACCGAGATGAGCAATACGCCAGCCCGGGCAGCTCAGGCGCTGGATCCGGCTTTGGTCGCTGGCCGGGTGGCGGATGCGCTCGCCCAACCGGAGACGGGTCCTGTCCGGATTCTCAACGACTTTACCCTGTCGCCTGCTGACACGATCCCAAACGACACGATCCCAAACGACACAGTCCCAGACGACACAGTCCCGGACGACACGATCATGGTGGCGGCCAGCTTCACCCATGATGGCCTGCGCCCCTCCGTGGAGCACTGGCTCCAGACCTTGGGGCGCCCCGCGGCCCTCCAGTTGACACCCTATGCCCAGATGTTCCGCGACATGCTGGACCCGGCGGGCCTTCTGGTGGCGAACCCCCAGGGGCTGAATGTCCTGTTGATTCGGGTTGAGGATTGGCTGCGCAACGCCACCGAGGACCCGGAGGAAGGGCTGGATCGAACGGTCCCCCCCTCGGCGCGCGAGCGGGCATTGTTGCGGGATAGTCTTGCCGCTTTTCTCGAAGCCCTGGGGGCTTACGGCAAACGGGGCCGGTGCGTTACGGCCCTGATCCTCTGCCCGGCGTCGCCCGCCAAGGGCCAGCATCCGGAATGGGGGACGCTGCTGTCCGAAGCGGAACAGGGCCTGCGCGAGGGCGCGCCCAAAGCGGTCGCCGACTTGATCTTCCTGGCCGCCGAGGATTACCACCGCGCCTATGGGGTGGTGGAAACAGGCGCCGGGGAGAGCGCGGAGGACATCCACGATCCGGTGCGCGATGCCCTGGGCCATATCCCCTATTCGGCGTCCTATTTTAATGTTCTGGGGACCCTGGTCACGCGCTGTTACGCCCATGCCCGGCGCATGCCCTATAAGGTCTTGGTCCTCGATTGCGATAATACCCTTTGGGGAGGGGTCTGTGGGGAGGCCGGGCCAAAGGGTGTTCAGGTGGACGGCCCCTATCGGGCGTTCCAGTCCCTTCTGGTGGAGCAGTCCAAGCGCGGCATGCTGCTTTGCCTGTGCAGCAAGAACCAGGAAGAGGATGTCTGGGCCGTCTTCGACGCCAATCCGGACATGCCCTTGCGGCGGGAGCATATCGTTGATGGCCGGATCAATTGGGAGCGGAAATCGGAAAACCTCCGTTCCCTGGCCGAAGCCCTGAACCTGGGGCTCGACAGTTTCGTTTTCCTCGATGATTCGCCGGTGGAATGTGCCGAGGTCCGCGCCGCCCGACCGGAGGTCACGACCATCCAATGGCCGACCGATGCGACGGCTATCGCGCGGTATCTAGAACACCTCTGGGTCTTCGACCGCTTCCTTGCCACCGACGAGGACGCCAAGCGCAGCTCCCGCTATCGCTCCCAGGTGGAGCGGGGGCGTTTGCTGGACCAGTCTTCGGATTTCGCCACCTTCCTGCGCGACCTCAACCTGACCATTGACGTTGCCCCCCTGGCAGAGGCGGACCTGCCCCGGGCCGCGCAGCTCACCCAACGGACCAATCAGTTCAACTTCTCCACCCGGCGCAAGACCCTGGGAGAGGTGCGCCAATGGCTTGGCGAGCCAGGGCACGAAGGCTGGTCCGTGCGCGTCAGCGACCGGTTTGGCGACTATGGCTTGGTGGGTCTCCTGCTGCTGTGCGAGACAGGCGACAGCGCCCTGGAGGTGGACACCTTCCTGCTGAGTTGCCGTGTTTTGGGGCGCGGCGTCGAACATCGAATGTTGGCCCATGTGGGGGAGATGGCCCGGGATCGGGGGCTTGCCTCGGTGTGCATCGGCTTTGCGGTGACGGCCAAGAACAAACCGGCCCGCATGTTTCTGGACTCGGTCCTGCCCGCCGCCGCAGAGCAATCGGAGGACCGGTTTGACCTGGAGCTGCCGACGGAAACGGTGGCGGCGATCACCTTTTCCGTCGCCGAGGACAAGGGGACTGTGGAGGACGAAGCGACAGAAGGGGCTACCTCTCCGGCTCCGGTTGATCCCTCCTCCACCCGGGCGCGGGAGACCCAACTCACCACCATCGCCGACGTCTCCGACCTGGCCGAGCTGGCCCGGGTTATCGGCATAGGGGCGACGGCGACGGCCTCTCCGGCTCCGCTGGGTGTGACGGCTGCGGCGACCTCTTCCCCCGAGGGAAGCGGGGAGACGGTCTCCACGGATCTGAAAGCCCTGTTTGCTTCGGCCCTGGGCATGGCGCCCGAAGCCCTGGACCCCGACCGACCGCTTGAGGGCTATGGGGTCGACTCCATGAAGATCGTGGAGATCACGGTGGCCTTGAAGCGCCTTCATCCCGACCTGCCGGTGACCTTCCTGTTTGAACACAAGACCCTGTCCGGTGTCGCAGAGTCCCTGAGCCGGATGTATCCTGACAGCGCACCGCCCCCGGTTCCACTTCCGTCCCCACTTTCGCCCAAGGGGGAGGTCCGGTCCGCTCCGGCCCTGCCCAAGGGGGAGCCGGAAGAGGGGCCAGAGGATGGGGATCGGATCGCGATTATCGGCATGAACGGACGCTTCCCCGGCGCCCCCGACCTGCCCACCTTCTGGCAAAACCTGAAGGCTGGCCATTGCGCCATCGACGAGATTCCGGCGAACCGGTGGGAAGTGGATGTGTTCCACGATCCCAAGGGCGGAGAAGGCAAAAGCTATACCCGGGTTGGCGGTTTCCTCAGGGATGTGGACCGCTTCGACGCCGGCTTCTTCCGGGTCTCGCCGCGGGAAGCGGAATTGATGGATCCCCAACAACGGCTCATGCTGGAAAGCGTCTGGGGTCTGCTGGAGGACGCCGGGTACACGCGGGAGACCATCGATCGGGACACGGGCGTGTTCATTGGCGCCCTGTCCAATGATTACGCGGCCTATGCCAATACGGCGGCCCTGGTCTCCGGCGGGGCTTACCGGAACGCGGATTTCTATCAGATCCCCAACCGGGTGTCCTATTTCTACGATCTGCACGGCCCCAGCCTGATGATCGATTCCGCCTGTTCCGCATCGGGGACGGCCCTTCATTTCGCCTGTCAGAGCCTGCGGGATGGGGGCTGCGGCATGGCTGTGGTGGGCGGGATCAACCTGTTCCTGCACCCCAGCCGGTTTGTCCAGTACAGCCAGATGCGGATGATCTCGCCAAGCGGCAAATGCAGCCCCTTCGGCGCCGAGGCCGATGGCACCCTGTTCGGCGAAGGTTTGGGCACGGTTCTGCTCAAACCCCTGGCCCGGGCGCGGGCCGATGGCGACAATATTCATGGGGTGATCCTCTCCACCGCCGTCAATTCCGGGGGGCGGTCCAATGGCTTCACCGTGCCCGATCCCCGGGCCCAGGCCGATTTGATCGCCCGGGCGATCCGCGATGCGGGGATTGGCTCGGAAACCATTGGATATGTGGAAGCCCATGGCACGGGCACGCCCTTGGGCGACCCCATCGAGGCCCGGGGACTGACCATGGCCTTCTCGGAGACGTCCTCGGAACCGACGGCAGGGGGCGCGCCGTCGGTCTGTGCCCTGGGGACGGTCAAGGCGAACATCGGCCATCTGGAAAGCGCCGCGGCCATGTCCGGGTTGATCAAGACCCTGTTGCAGATGAAGCATCGGACCCTGGCGCCGACCCTGCATGCGGAAACGCTCAACCCGAATATTCCCTTCGCCTCCACCCCCTTTCGCCCGCAACAGGGGGCGGCCCCCTGGGAGCCCGCCGTTCCGCAGGGGGCGACCACAGCGCCTCCGCGCCGGGCAGGCATCAGCAGTTTTGGGGCTGGGGGCTCCAACGCCCATATCATCGTCGAGGAATTTTCCCCCAACCGCAGCCCCGTGGCATCCGCCGTTCGTCTGTTTCCCTTTTCGGCTCACCGGGAGGGGGCGCTGGTCAAGCTCGTGCGCCGCTTCGTGACCCTCCTGCGGTCCGAGGCGGGCGCCGAACTGGATCTGGCCGATATCGCCTTTACCCTGGGTGCGGGGCGGGAGGCCCTGCGCGAGCGCTTGGCCGTCGTGACCGAGGGCCGGGAGGCGCTGACCGAAGCCCTGGAAGACTGGCTGTCTGATCCGGAGCGGACCGGTGGCCGGGAGTGGGTGCGGGGAAGCCTGCCCCAGGACAGGGACGCAGCACCCGAACGCCGTGCCCTGAAAGCGGCGTCCTCCGACCGGGGAGCCTTGATGGACTTGGCCCGCTTCTGGGTCGTGGGGGGCGAGGTCGATTGGTCTGTGTCCCATGGGGGCGAGGCTGGAGAAGGACGGGCGCCCCGCCGTGTGTCGTTGCCCCTCTATCCCTTCGGGGGGGCCAGCCATTGGCTGGCGGGGGCGCCGAACCTGTCTTTGTCACGCCTGCTGTCCCTTTCTTCGCCGTCACCAACGGGTGCATCCCCATCCCCATCCCCATCCCCGTCTCCATCCCCGTCCGTGGTAGAGTCAGACTCCTCCGTGACGCGGCGGTTGTTTGGCCCGGATGACCCGGTGATCCGGGATCATCGGGTCCGTGGTCAGGCCATCCTGCCGGGTGTCGCCTATCTGCAGGAGGCCCTGGTTGCTGCGGGGCTCGCCGATGGCCGTCCCTGCCGTCTGGAGCATGTGGTCTGGTCCCACCCCTTCGCCCTGGAGGCCGGGGCGAAGACGCTGGAAATCCGTCTCGAGGCTCGGGAGGGGGCCACCGCTTTCACCATGCGCACCGGGGGCGTTTCCGAGGGGCGTGCCCATGCCCAGGGGACCCTGCGACCGGTGGCGGTCGAAACCACGCAGGCACCGGAGCGGATCGACCCCGAACGGATCCGCGCCCGCTGTCCGACGGTTTTTGATAAGCCAACGGTCTATCGCCGCTTCTCTGAGATGGAGATTGACTATGGCCCCCGCTTCCAGGGGGTCGAGCGGATGCTGTTCAACAGCCAGGAAGCTCTCGGTTTTCTCTCCCTTCCCTCCGGTTGCGAAGGGGAGACGGCGGACATCCTGCTGCACCCGACCCTGTTGGATGGCGCCTTGCAAACGGCCCTGCTGTTCGCGGCCGAACCGGGGACGCCCTTCCTGCCTTTCTCCCTGGACAGCCTGGAGGTCTTCGGTCGCATGGAGGGCCGGTGCCTCGCCCATGTGACGCGCAACGGGGGCGGAGGCCTGGATATCGCCGTGGCCGGTGCGGATGGGGCGGTGTGCATGGCCCTGACCAATCTGGTCCTGCGGGAGAAGATCGGTCCCCTTGACGGTCTGCTCCACCTGCCCCAGTGGGAGGTCCTGGGCCCTGTCCGGGAGAGGCCGGAACCGGCGCCTGCGGATCTTGGCGTTCTGGTGATCGGTGGCGCCGCTTTCCCCGACCTTCGCGACGCCATCACCGCGAGCCATGCCGGGGGGCGTGTGCTGGAGCGGCCCAACGGCCTGGAGCCGGACAAGGCGGACCTGGAGGAGGCTCTGGCCCACTTCGGCTCCGTCGACCGGGTCTATGTCCTGGGCGGACTGGTCCGGGATCCCCTGGCCCTCGATGACCTCGACGCATTGTCCCGGGTCGAAGAACAGGGGGTGCTCTCCTTCTTCCGTCTGCTCAAAGCCTTGCATGCGCGGGGTCTCTCCCGGACCCCCATGCAGGTCCGGATCCTCACCAATGGCGCCCATGCTTTGACGGCGGAAGAGCCGGTCACGCCCCAGGCGGCGGCGCTCATCGGTCTGGCCAAGGTGGCGGCCAAGGAATTCCCCCGGCTGGACATCGCCTCTGTCGATCTGGGTCGCGAGGATCTGGAGCGCTGCCAAAGCGCCGAGGATTGGGCGCGTCTGCTCCGCCTCGTCCAGGCCGAACCGGGCAACCGGGGAGAAGAGGTTCTGATCCGGGGGGGGCTGCGCTACGGTCGAACTCTGCGGCCGCTGCGCTTGCCCGCGTCCGGCCCGGAGCCTTTCCGCGAGGGCGTGACCTGCCTCGTTCTCGGGGGGACGGGCGGTCTCGGCTTTGCCTTCAGCGAACATTTGGCACGGTCACGCAAGGCCAGGCTGGTCTGGCTGGGACGGCGTGCCGAGGATGACACGATTCGCGCTCAGATCGCCCATATCCGCGAGCTGGGGGGCGATGCGCTCTACCTGCAAGCGGAGGTGACAGATCCCGAGGCGGTGGCGACTGCGGTCGCCTCTGCCAAGGCCCGCTTCGGTCCGATCCAGGGGGCTGTCCATTCGGCCATCGTGCTGGAGGACAGGACACTGGCCAATATGGAGGAGGCCGCCTTCCGCCGAGCCCTCGACCCCAAAAGCCGGGGAACCGTCTCCCTGTACCGGGCGCTGCGGGATGAGCCGCTCGATTTCTTCCTGTTCTTCTCCTCCATCAACTCCTTCCAAGCCTCCATGGGGCAGGCCAATTATGTGGCGGGCTGCCATTTCAAGGATGCCTTCGCCCGCGCCCTTCAAGCCCAGCTCGGAGCCCATCGGGGCGGTTTGGCCTCTGGGCCGAAGGTGCGTGTTATCAATTGGGGCTTTTGGGGAAGCGTCGGTGTCGTCGCATCCGAGGACTACCGCGCCCGACTGAGCGCCGAGGGCCATGGCTCCATCGAACCCGCAGAGGGTATGGCGGTGATCGAACGGGCTCTCCGTCAGACCCTGCCCCAGGTGGTCGCCCTGAAGGCCGATGCGGCGCGGCTTCGGGAGATCGGTGTCGATACCGGCTCCCGTGCCGTTCTACTGGGCGGTGACGGCTGCGCCATCCCGGGCGGGCTCCCCCGGACCTTGCCCGCGCCCCGGGTTGCCGCCGACCGGATGGGCCGGTTCCAGGAGGCGTTTGAGGAGTTGGAGGTTCTGGGCTGCCGCATGTTGTTGCGCAGCTTCCAGGATATGGGCGTCCTGACAGGGGGTGGGGAGCGTTGGACCAAGGAGAGTTTGCGCGACCATCTGGCCATCGTTCCGGCCTATTTCGACCTGTTCGAGGCCTTCCTCGACCTGCTGGCCGGGCGGGGTGCCATCGCCATCGCGGGCGAGGCGGTGGAAGCTTTGGCTCTGGTCGCCGATCCCGCTTTCCAGGCCGCCGACGGCGCGGCGCTGGAGAGCGAATGCGAGCGCCTGGGCGAGACTTGGCCCGAGTTGCGCGAACGCCTGCCCCTGCTGTTGGCCTGTTTCCGCGCCTGGCCTGAGGTGTTGACGGGGCGCCGGGCCCATATGGATGTCCTCTTCCCCAAGGGCGAACTGACCCTGGTGGAGGGGATCTACAAAGGTAACGAGATCACGGCGGCCTATAACGACGCCCTGGCCGAATTGGTCCGTGACACGGTGGAGGCCCGCCTTGCGCGCGATCCCGCCGCGACCGTTTCGATCCTGGAAGTGGGCGCGGGGACCGGTGGCACCAGTGGACCGGTTCTGGCTGCCTTGGATGCCTTCGGCGACCGGGTCCGCTATGTCTATTCCGATGTCTCCCGAAAATTCCTGCGGGAGGGCGAGGCCAAGTTCGGCCAGGGGCGGCCCCACCTGTCCTTCCACCCCTTCGACCTGGACAAACCCCCGGCGGACCAGGGCTTTGAGGCGGGGGCCTTCGATCTGGTGATTGGAACCAATTGCGTCCATGCCACCCGGTCGATCCTGGAGACGCTCGGGTTCCTCAAGGTGGTGTTGAAGCGCAATGGCCTGTTGTTGCTCAATGAGTTCACCGAGCGGCTCGACTACAACACCCTGACGTTTGGTCTCACTACGGGCTGGTGGCTGTTCCAGGATCCCGAGTTCCGCATCAAGGGCTCGCCCCTGCTGGATCGGGAGGGCTGGCGTCTGGCGCTGGAAAGCCTGGGCTTTGGCGCGCCGCGTTTTGCCGCGCCGATCCTGCCCAACCGCAGGGAGCCCGGTCAACATTTGATCGTCTGCGAAAGCGATGGGCTCTGCGTGACCCGGTCTGCGGTTCACCCTGATCCCGCCTCGGCTGCCTCCCCTGAGGCTGTTCCGTCGGTTGCTCTGCCAAACGCCGCGTCGGCGGCAGCGGTGGAGACCACGGCCGCCTCTGACGGTGGGATGGAGAAGGGCACGCGTCTCTATGTGAAGGGTGTGTTTTCCGACGTGCTGAAAATGCCGCTGGCCGAGGTGGAGGATCACCTTACCTTCGATCACTTCGGCGTTGATTCGTTGCTGGCCATGTCGATTTTGGATCGGTTTGAGCGGGATTTCGGCACACTCTCGCCGACTCTGCTGTTTGAACAGATCACCGTCACCGACCTCGCGGCCTATTTCATCGAAACCCAGGGCGCCCGATTGGCGGACCTCGTCCAACCGGAACCGGCATCCGACGTTGCTCCGCCTGCTCCTCCGCTCGCCCCTCTACCTGCCCGCCCGCTGGAGGGAGGAGTTCCCCCGGCAACCGTTTCTGTTTCCGTGCCCCCCCAAAAGTTGGCTCCGGTGCCCCTGGCCCGAAGTGGCTCCGCTGATGTGGCGATCATTGGGCTGTCCGGACGCTATCCGAAGGCCGAAACTCTAGAGCGGTTCTGGGACAACCTCGCCCGGGGACGCAATTGCCTGACGGAAGTTCCCGCCGACCGCTGGGATTGGCGGTCCGAGGGTGGCGGTCCGGACGCCAAAGGCGGCCGCTGGGGTGGTTTCCTGACCGATGTCGACAAGTTCGACTCCCTGTTCTTCAACATCTCGCCCCGCGAGGCTGAGCGCATGGCGCCGGAGGCCCGGCTGTTCCTGGAAACGGTCTGGCAGGCCCTGGAACAGGCGGGCTATACGCCCAAGCGGTTCCGGGCGTTGAGCCAGGGACCGGGCCGGGATATCGGCGTCTTCGTCGGCTGCATGTACCAGCAATACCCCCAGCGCACCCGGAACAAGGAGGTCGGGGGCGTGCTTTCGGCGGCGTCCTATTGGTCGATCGCCAATCGGGTGTCCCATTTCCTGGACCTGCACGGTCCCAGTATGGCGATCGATACGGCCTGCTCTTCCGCGCTGTCGGCCATTCACATGGCCTGTGAAAGCATCCGGCACGGTGACTGTGCCGCCGCCATCGCCGGAGGGGTGAATCTGACCCTGGATCCGGGCAAATTCATAACCTTGCGTGACGCCGGCATGTTGGGCTCCACGGCGGAGAGCCGCAGCCTGGGCGACGGGGACGGTCTGATTCCCTCCGAGGGGGTCGGGGCGGTTCTTCTCAAGCCCTTGGACCGGGCCGTGGCCGATGGGGATCGGATCCAGGGGGTCATCAAGGCCAGTCTGGTTAACAACGATGGCCGGACGGGCGGGTTCACCGTGCCCAACCCCAATGCCCAGGCCGATCTGGTGACCGCAGCCCTGGACCGGGCCGGGATCCATCCGGAGACCATCGGCTATGTGGACATGGCGGCCAATGGCTCGGCCCTGGGGGATCCGGTGGAGGTCACCGGGCTGACCAAGGCTTTTCGGCGGCGGACCGAGCGTGTTGGTTTCTGTGCGGTCGGATCGGTCAAGTCGAACCTGGGCCATCCGGAGGCGGTCTCCGGCATGGCGCAGTTGACCAAGGTCCTGCTGCAATTCCGTCATCGGACCCTGGCGCCGACCCTGAACGCAGACCCCTTGAATCCCAAACTGCGCCTGGAGGACACCCCCTTCCGTCCGCAACGGACCCTCGCGCCCTGGGAACCACCCACTGCAGAGATGTGGCCGGAGGCCGGGCCGCCCCGCAGGCGTGCCGCGATCAATTCCTTCGGTGCGGGCGGAACCAACGCCCATTTGATCGTCGAGGAATACCTTGCGCCCCCTTCGACAGCCGGGATGCCGGGTGCTTCATCCACCGGAGAGCAGATCATCGTCCTGTCCGCGCGCACGGAAGAGCAGCTTCTGGAGCGGGCGCGATACCTGCTCGCCTTCCTGAGAGAGGCGGACGGAGACCGGCCCAGTTTGGCAGATCTGGCCCATACCCTCCAGGTGGGACGGGAGCCCATGCGCGCCCGCCTCGCTTTCGTCGCCAGGGACCTGGAGGACCTGGAAAACAGGCTCGCCGCCACCTGCGCCACTTGGGGGGAGGCTGCGGGAGCGGAGGCCGGAGGCGGCGACGGGACGGTCTTCCGCAATGACCCCGCCGCAGGGCGCTCACCCATGCCTTTGTTGCTCGATGGGGAAGAGGGCCGCGCCTATCTGGCCAGCGTCATCGCCGGGCGGAAATTCGCAAAGATCGCCCAGCTTTGGGCCTTGGGGCTTGATATCGATTGGGCGCTGCTCACTCCGGCGCGGGACGCAACCGGCAGCCCCCGGCTCTGTGCCTTGCCCGGCTACCCCTTTGCCCGGATCCGGCATTGGGTTCCCGATGGGGGACGTCCAGATGGAGCGGGGGCCGAAGGAGGGGACACTTCGGAAGCATCCGCATCGAAACCACGGCCCCAGCCCGTTCGGGCTGCGGCTCCGGTGGTCCAGCCCAGGCCCGCACCGGTGCCCGCACCTGCTCCGGTGGGACGCAGCGCGCAAGCGGTGCTGCGGGAGCGGTTGAAGACCTTCATCGCCGATATTCTCAAGCTGTCCGAGGCCGAAATCGACTTCGATATCGAGCTGAGGGAATACGGGTTTGATTCGATCAATCTGACCGAATTGACCAAGCGGGTGAACGACAGCTTCGGTCTCGACTTGACCGTGGATCTGTTCTTCGGGCATCCCACGATTGAGCGCTGTGCCCGCTTCCTTTGGGAGGAATATGGCGGCCGTATCACCGGGGTGGAGTCCGTGTCCACTCCGATACCAGAGCCTCTCCCTCCGGTGGTCGAGGTTGAGGCGCCTGTCTCCGAGCCCGTCGAAGAGTCCGTCGAAACCGGGGAACCGGTGGCGGCCCGGGTCCGGGAGATCCGCCAGATTGCAGATCGTGCCGTCGAGACCGGGGGAGGGCCGATCGCCATCATTGGCATGGGGGCGACCATGCCCGGGTCGGAGGACCTGTCGTCCTTTTGGGAGAACCTCGTCGCCGGGCGGGACCTGATCGCGGATATGTCCGAGGATCGCTTGCTTCGGATGGGGGTGAGCCGAGAGGAGCTGATGGACCGCTTGGACATCCCCGTCCTCCGGGGGGGCTTTCTCAATCGGATCGATGCCTTCGATTCCCTGTTCTTCGGGATTTCACCGCGCGAGGCCCAGTTGATGGATCCCCAGCAACGTCTGCTGCTGGAAGTCGTCTGGCAGACTATTGAGGATGCGGGCTATCCGCCTTCCGAACTGGCCGGGGGTCGGATCGGGGTTTTCGTTGGCGTGGGGAATCACGACTACGCCAAGCTCTATCAACGGGTCCATGGCCAGCCCTTGGCCCATGCCTCGACGGGTATGATGGTCCAGTCGATTCTTGCCAATCGGGTGTCCTATCTGTTTGATTTCCATGGTCCCAGTGAAATTGTCGATACCGCCTGCTCCAGCTCGACCGTGGCGCTCCACCGGGGGGCCCAGGCGATCCGCGCCGGGGAATGTGAGTCGGCCCTGGTGGCGGGGGTGAATGTCGTCCTCGATTGGCATGGCTATGCCGTGCTGCAAAGCGCGGGGATCCTCAGCCGGGATGGGCGGGTGCGGTTGTTCGATCCCGATGGCACCGGTTATGTGCG
The DNA here is from genome assembly GCF_047263945.1 of Rhodospirillum sp. A1_3_36. Classification (NCBI taxonomy): domain Bacteria; kingdom Pseudomonadati; phylum Pseudomonadota; class Alphaproteobacteria; order Rhodospirillales; family Rhodospirillaceae; genus Rhodospirillum; species Rhodospirillum sp. A1_3_36. The sequence continues at coordinate 48,721 of NZ_JBLAVB010000015.1, forward strand.
GGGCGAAGGGGTGGGCGCGGTTCTGTTGAAACCGCTCGCCCGTGCCATCGCTGACCGGGATCATATCCACGGGATCATTCGGGGAAGTGCGACGAACTTCGACGGCAAGACCTATTCCATGACGGCTCCCAACCCCCTGGCCCAAACGGCAGTGGTGCGCGACGCCTTCCGGGCTGCGGGCCTTTCGCCGACCGAGATCGACCATATCGAGGCCCAGGGCACGGGGTCGCCCCTGGGGGATCCGGTGGAGATCACCGCGTTCAAGGGCGCCTTCCGGGACCTTCTGGCAGACGGGGGACAGCCCCTGGGTGAGGAGTCCCGATGGGGAATCGGCTATCTGAAACCGCGCATTGGCCATCTGGAGTCCGCCTCTGGCATGGCGGGTCTGATCAAGGTCCTGTTGGCCATGAAACATGGGGTCATGCCGGGGAGTTTCAGCACGCAGGAGAACGCCCTGGCTGCCGCTTCCCCAGCCAATGTCCCGGTTGGGCCTTTCCAGGTGACCCGACAGAGTCAGCCCTGGACTGCGACGGATGGGAGGCCGCGTCGTGCCGGTCTCCACTCCTTCGGTTTCGGTGGGGTCAATGCCCATGTGGTGCTTGAAGAGTATGGGCAAAATCATGGGGCGTGAGGGGGGGCGTGAGGGAACGCGCCAGGGGGAGCGCCAGGGGGAGCGTGAGTCCGGTATGATCGGACAGGGGAACGGAACGACCGTCGTCTTTCCGGGACAGGGCGCCCAGCGCAAGGGGATGCTCGGTCCCGATCTGGTCGAGGCGTTTCCCGAGCTTCTACGGGAGGCCGACGCCATTCTCGGGTATTCCCTGGTGGAGCTGTGTCAGCAGGACCCGCGACGGGAACTGGACCGCACCTGCTTCACCCAGCCCGCGCTCTATGTGGTGAACGCCCTGAGCTACCTGTTGCAGATGAAAGGGGGGGCTCCGGAACCTGCCTGGGCCGCAGGGCATAGTCTGGGGGAATACAACGCCCTGTTGGCTGCGGGCGTCTTCGATTTCTCCACCGGCCTCCGTCTGGTGCGCAAGCGGGGTGAGCTGATGGATCGGGCCACGGGTGGGGGGATGGCCGTTGTCCTGGGGATGGCCCCGGACCGCATTCAAGCGCTTCTGGCCGAGAACGATCTGTCCATTGATTTGGCAAACCTGAATGCTCCGGAGCAGACGGCCATTTCCGGCCTTAAGGCCGAAATTGAGCGGTCCCGCGCCCTTTTCGAAGGCGCGGGTGCACGGTGGGTGCCCTTGAGGGTCAGCGCCGCCTTCCATTCCCGGCACATGGCGGAGGCTTCCCGGGAGTTTGGTGCTTTCCTCCAGGGGTTTGCTTTCTCCCCACCCCGGTTTCCTGTCCTCTCGAATGTGTCCGCCCGGCCCCATGATCCCCGGCGTTTCGCCGACACCCTGGCGCGCCATTTGGTGGCACCCGTGCGGTGGACCGAAACGGTGCGCTATGTGATCGCTGCCGGTGCCGATCGGTTCGAGGAAGTCGGGCCGGGAAAAACCCTCACCGGATTGATTGGACAGATCCGTCAGGCGTCCCCTCCTCCTCCTCCTCCTCCTCCGCCGCCGCCCCCTCCGCCCCCCGCCTCTTCATCCACTCGGGCGGCAGCTGGGGTGTCAATGCTGGAGTCCGGACGGTCGACGCTGCGTGATATCCGTGCAGAGTCCTTGGGAAGTCAGGCTTTTCGCGAGGCCTATGGCTTGAAATACGCCTATCTCGCCGGGTCAATGTACAAGGGCATCGCGTCCGAGGACCTGGTGGTCCGTCTGGGGCGGGCCGGTCTCATGGGCTTTTTCGGAACCGGTGGGCTGAAGCTGGAGCGGATTGAGGCCGCTATCCTGTCCATCCGCAGCCGCTTGGATAAGGGGCAAGCCTTTGGCATGAATTTGCTGTCCGATCATGCCCGTCCGGACCGGGAAATGGTCGTTGTCGACCTGTTCCTCCGCCATGGCATCGATGTGATCGAGGCCTCGGGCTACATGCAGTTGACGCCGGCCGTGGTGAAATATCGCTTGGCCGGACTGGTGTCCGATGACCGGGGAGCCCCGCTGGCACGGAACCGGGTCATCGCCAAGCTCTCCAGGCCCGAGGTCGCCCGCCTGTTCCTCGCTCCGGCCCCTGAGGCCATGGTCGATTCCTTGGTGAAGGACGGGGCGATTACTCGGGAACAGGCAAGGCTGTCTCGCCTTGTTCCCATGGCGGATGACATTTGTGTGGAAGCGGATTCGGCGGGGCATACCGACCGTCGGCCCGTATCAGCCCTTTTTCCCGCTGTGCGCCGCCTGCGGGACGAGATGGCGCGCGCCGGTTCCTTCGCCCAATCGGCATCGGTTCGTGTGGGACTGGCCGGGGGAATCGGAACCCCCGATGCTGCGGCTGCTGCCTTCGTTATGGGGGCAGACTTCATCATGACCGGGTCAATCAACCAAGCTACGGTCGAGGCGGGGATCAGCGATGCCGTCAAGGATATGTTGGTCCAGGCCGATGTCCAGGACACGGATTATGCCCCTGCGGGCGACCTGTTCGAGATTGGATCCCAAATCCAGGTCCTAAAACGGGGGCTGCTCTTTCCATCCCGGGCGAATAGGCTCTATGAACTCTATCGTATGTATGACTCTCTGGCCAGTATTGATGCCAGAACACGGGAAAATATAGAGAAAAACTATTTTCGGAGATCCTTTGAGGATGTGTACGAAGAGACACGACAATATTGGTTGGCTACGAATCCAAAAGAGATACTGAGAGCTGAGAAAGAGGAGAAGGTCCGAATGGCTCTCGTGTTTAAATGGTACTTTGTTCACACGATGCGCCTTGCTTTGATGGGGAGTGAAGAACAACGAGCAGATTACCAAGTACATTGCGGGTCGTCTCTTGGGTCCTTCAATAGATGGGTGCAAGGTACACCCTTGGAACAGTGGGTGAATCGCCATGTTGACGGTATCGGCGAGCGATTGATGGTGGGCACGGAAGAGGTGCTCCGGGATTCATTTTGGCAATGGTGTGGCGTTTAACGCGGGTTTTATGCCATAAGGTTAAATGTGGGTTTTAAGTATTTAGCGCGTTCCGTTTGATGGGCGGCGATCCGGCTTCTGATCCTCTGGATCTGGAGTGCCGGATGGCCTGCTGGCGTTGAAAAGAGTCACTTGATTGGTTTGGAAACGCGCTGGGGTGGGAAATTATGGTAGAGACAATCGCCGGATATGAGCTCGGTGAGCGCCTTTTTTCCGGCCAGCTGTCCGCAGTGTATCGAGGGAAACGCGGGGACGGCCGGGAGACGGTTATTATTAAGGTGTTGGATCAGAAATATCCGACAGCCGAACAGATGGCACGATTGCGCCACGAGTTTGCCATCGCTTCCCGCCTCACAGGGGAAGGGACGATCAAGGTTTTCGCCCTGGAAAAGTATGGCAATACCCTGGCGATTCTCATGGAAGACATGGGGGGAATCGATCTTGGTCGATGGATTCAGAACAGTCAGCCCAGCCTGTCCGAATTTTTCCCTTTGGCGATTCGTCTGGTGGATATTCTCGACGGTCTGCACCGTCAGGGGATCCTTCATAAGGATATCAATCCCAGCAATATTCTCATCAATCAAAGGACGGGGGACCTTCGGCTGATTGATTTCGGCATTGCCAGCGAGCTGGCAATGGAACGCCAGCAGGCAGCCAATTTGAACGTCCTTGAGGGAACCCTGGCCTACATGGCGCCGGAACAAACCGGGCGTATGAACCGACCGGTGGACTACCGTGCGGATTACTATTCCCTTGGGGCGACTTTCTATCAATTACTGACTGGACATTTGCTTTTTTCCTCGTTGGATCCGCTGGAAATCGTGCATTCCCATTTGGCGCGGAAGCCGACGGCTCCGTCCGACCTGAACCCCAGTGTTCCATCGGCACTCTCTGCAATTGTCCTCAAGCTGTTGGCGAAGGGCGCCGAAGACCGCTATCAGAGTGCCGCCGGGTTGAAAGCGGATTTGGAACGCTGTCAGGACCTTTACGCCTTGGTTGGCGGGGACGTGGACTTCCCCCTTGGCCAACAAGACGTTTCCGACCATTTCCACTTGCCGCAAAAACTCTACGGACGCGAATCCGAAATCGAAACGCTTTATGCGACCTTCGACAGGACGCGGCGGGGAGCGGCAGAACTGGTGCTTGTGGCGGGGTATTCGGGGGTTGGCAAAACGGCTTTGATCGAAGAGGCCCGCAAGCCCCTGGCAGGGGGTAAGGGGTATTTCATTACCGGGAAATTCGATCAGTACCGCCGGGAAACACCCTATGCGTCGATCATTGCTGCGTTCCAGGGGTTGATCCGCCAGTTGCTGACCGAACGGGACGAGCAGATCCAGGACTGGAAGGCCAAGTTGTTGGACGCCTTGGGGGATTTGGGGCGGATTGTCACCGATACGATTCCGGAAGTGGAAGCGATCATTGGTCCCCAAGGGGCATTGGATGAGATCGGTGCAGCAGAGGCGGAGAAACGCTTCACCGAGACCTTCGTGCGTTTCATTCAGGTGTTCTGTCAAGAGGAGCATTCCCTCCTTCTCTTCCTGGACGATCTTCAATGGGCTGATTCCGCCTCTCTGAAGCTGATCAGGCGTCTGATGGCTGGCCAGGGAGAACATCACCTTTTGATCATCGGAGCCTATCGCGATAATGAGGTTTCGCCCTCCCATCCCCTTGTCCTGGCGATTGAGGATATCCAGAAGAACAAGCGGGTCGAGACGATTTTCCTCAAACCTCTGAAGGAATCCGGGACGCGGGATCTTGTGGCCGATACGGTGGGCCGGACCGATGAGGCGGTCGACGAGCTGGCGGGCTTGATTTTCCGTAAGACCAAGGGGAATCCGTTTTTCATCAACCGCCTGCTTTCAACGATTTATGATCAGGGCCTGCTCTGGTTCGATGGTGAAAAGCGATGTTGGTCTTGGGATGCCCGGAAAATCAGCGAAATGCAGGTCAGCGACAACATCGTTGAGCTGATGGTGAAGCAGCTGCGCCAGCTGCCGCCGGGCACGCATTCCTGCCTTTTGATTGCCAGTTGCCTGGGGGGGCAGTTTGACGCCCGCATGATCTCCGTGGTGAGTGGTCAATCCTTGCATGATATTATCGCGGCCCTGTCCAAGGCGGTCCGGGAAGACCTGATCGTGCCCGTTGCTTCGTCCCTGCGCTACGCCCAGTGGATAACGGAGGAGGACGGACCAAGCGATTCGGTTTCGACGCAATACCGCTTTTGCCATGACCGCATTCATGAAGCCGCCTATTCGCAACTCTCCGACCGGGAGCGGTTGGAAACCCACCACCGAATCGGTATGGCGATGCTGGAGTCCGTTTCGGACGCCGATCTTGAGGACCATCTGTTCGATATTGTCGACCAATTGAACAAATCAGTCGAATTGTTGGTCGAGGATGCGGATCGGGCAAGGGTGGCGCAGCTTAATCTTGAGGCGGCGAAACGGGCGCGGGCTTCTGTGGCAAATAGCGCGGCTTTAGCCTATCTCGACGCGGGTATCGGTTTGCTTGGCGACATGGGGTGGCACTCTGAACATCGGACCATGTTCGATCTCTATTACAACAAGACAGAGTGCGAATTCCTTTGCGGACATCTGGCGCGCTCGGAACAGTCCTTCGACATCACGATTTCCCAGGCGCAGGACAATTGCGAGAAGCTCGCGATCTATGAATTGATGATGCGCATCCATTTGACCAGCAACAAGTTTGGTGAAGGCTTGAGGCTGGCTCGGGAAGCATTGAGCCTTTACGGAATGGCTTTGGCTTTTGATGACCCAAAGGTCATGCAGGACTTGGCCAACAAGGAGTTGGAGGAGGTCGAGGCCCGGTTGGCAAATCGCGACCTGAAGTCCCTGCTTGAAGCCCCCTTGCATGGCGATGAGGAATTGGGTCGACACTTCGCTATCCTGTTCCGGGTTTGGACTCTCTGCTTCCTGGGTGGTCACCTGCCGACCATGAACTATGCCGGATTGAAAATTGTCTCCCTGACTCTTGATAAGGGGAATGATCAGTATTCATCCTTCGGTTATATCGTGTACGCCATGATTCTGGTGGCAGAGAAGGAGAACTACAGTCAAGCCTACGAATTCGGCATGCTGGCCATGGAAATGAACCGGCATCTCGGCAATGTGGCAGCGATCCCTCCTATCAATAACCTGTTTGGCCATATTATTAGCCACTACAATATGCACTACCGTAATATCGTGGATATCTTTCAGGAATCCTACGAGGCAAGCCTGCGGAGTGGAGAGGTTGAATGGGGTGTTTGGGCGGTTAGCTTTATTTATCTATGCCCCTTTATCGAAGGACGGCCTCTCAACTCTTCCATCATACTCATAGATAAATTCTATGATTTTATCAGGCAGTCCGGAAGTGAAGCAATCCTGCACCTGACCAGTTTCCATAAAAACTTTATTTTGAACCTGAAAGGTGAAACGGAAACAGCAGATTCTATCGACACGGAGTTCTATCGCGAAGAAGACTTGATAGAGTACCTGAATAATTCGGAATTCGAATACGGGTGGCTTTGGTATTACCTATACAGGTCATTCCTGTTCTACCAATACGGGGATTGCGCCAAGGCTTTGGAGTATAGCATCAAGGCGGAAGAGAAGAAGATATTCGCCCCCGCCTTTATGAAGTATGCGGAGCAAACCTATTACCACGCGCTGATTCTGGCGGCGAACGGGACGACTCTTCCCGTGGAAAAGCGGCAGGAAACCGTGATCGCAATTGAGGGGTGTTGCGAGCGTTTGGAGAAATGGGCGAACTCTTGTCCGGAAAACTATCGCCATAAATATCTATTGGTTTCTGCAGAGTTGGCCCGCTTGCGGGGCGAGGACAACAAGGCCGGAGACCTGTTTGATGAAGCGATCAAATCCGCGCGCGAGAGCGAATACACTCAGAATGAAGCCCTGGCCAATGAGCTTGCTGCTTTGTCCTTGATCGGCCGTGGCAAGGAAACCGCAGCCCAGGGATATCTGATTGAGGCCCATTATTTGTATGAGCGCTGGGGGGCGTCGCGGAAGGCGGAACAACTCCGTGCCCGCTACCCCTCTCTCCTTCGGAGGGTGGACCTGCCGACGATGGTGGGGGTGTCGACGACGAAAACCGATACGGTGTCTTTGGATTTGGTCGCCATCATCAATGCGTCCCAAGCCCTGTCGGCGGAAGTGAATCTGGGGCGTGTTCTCGAAAGTTTGATGCGCATCCTGCAAGAAAACGCGGGTGCTCAGAATGCGCGCCTTTTGCTGCGTAGCGGTGAAACTTGGCGTGTGGAGGCAGATCTCTCGGGGCGCTCCATCGAGGTTTTGCAGTCGCGAATGGTCTTGCTCAACGCGCCGACCGATGACCAGTTTCCCCTTCTTCTGCTGCGCTATGTGGCGCGTAGTGCGGGCAATGCCGGTGAAGGTCGGGCGACAGAAAGTCCGGACCGGACAGATGAGGAGGGCATCACAAGTGGTGTGAGGGTGGAAGAGGCCGGATTGGTGGTCATTGATGACCTTTCTGCGGACTCCACTTATCGCCATGATCCCTATGTGGTTAAACATCAGCCTCGGTCCGTCCTTTGTCTGCCTGTGCGCAATCGCAATCGTCTGGTCTGCATTCTTTATCTGGAAAACAACTTGGCCACGGGCGTCTTCAATCCGGAGCGGGTCGAATTGTTGAGGATGATTTCCTCGCAGGTCGCCATTTCCATTGATAACGCGCGGCTCTACGATCACTTGGAAACCCAGGTAACGGAGCGGACCACAGAGTTACAGTTGGCGAAGGAAGAGGCAGAACAGGCTCAGGCGCGGGTTGCCAATCTATTGGATCACTCCGGCCAGGGCTTCCTGTCCTTCAATGCCAGTTTGGTCGTGGACCCCAATTACAGCCGGGCCTGTGTCGCGATGTTGGGAGAAGTTCCGGCGGGGAAGGATGCAACGCAGGTGCTTTTCGGAGACGATGCGCGAAAGGCGGAATTGTTTCGGCTGGGCGCCGGAATTGTGTTCAAGGAAAAAGATCCCTATCAACGGGAAGTGATCCTCTCGCTGTTTCCCGGTGAAATTTGCCGTGGCTCTCGCATTCTGAATGTGACCTACACGCCCTTGGATAACGGCCATATCATGACCGTGTTGACCGATATCACCGAGGAACGGCGCCTTGAGGAGACGGTCCGGAAGGAACATCGGGGATTACAGATGGTGGTCGCCGCTGTGACCGAAAACCGTGATTTCTGTGATGCGGTCGCCTCTTTCCAGGACTACTTGGATCGGGGATTGGCGGCGACCTTGCTGGCAGGGAGCGATCCGCGTGACGTTCTGGAAAAGGTGTATCGGGAGGTTCATACGTTTAAGGGAACGTTGAACCAATTCAGTTTCCTCCATGCGCCTGAGGCGCTCCATGCGTTGGAGGAGGAACTTGCGGAGGTGTCTCGGGACTCCGAAGGGGTGACCGTCGCCGATATTGCCGGGCTGTTCGCCGTCGCGGGTCTGTCAGAAAGTTTCGAAAAAGATTTGAAGGGGTTATGTCAAATCCTGGGAGATGATTTCCTGGAAGGGGGCGCACGGGTCTCCTTGACGGCGACGCAGGCGGTCATGCTGGAACAACTGGCATCGAGCCTGCTGAAGGGCGATCCGGTGGATGTGACCGCAGCGGAAATGCGGCGTCTGTTGGTGGATATTGGGTATCTGCGGAAGGTTCCCTTGCGCGATGTCATGATCTCCTACGAGCGGGTGGTTCGGCAGGTTGCAGCTCGATTGGAAAAAGAAATTGGGCCGATGCAGGTTGAGGGCGGTCATGATGTCTGGATTAATCCGGAGCAGTATGAACCCTTCTTGCGCTCGCTTGCCCATCTGTTCCGGAATTCGGTGACGCATGGGATCGAGGATCCGGATGATCGCGTGTTGGTCGGCAAGGAAGAAGCCGGAAAAATCGCCTGTTCGATCAGCAAAGAGGGGAGTTCTATTGTCCTGCTGATTGAAGATGATGGGTGTGGAATCGATGCTGATGGCATCCGGAGGAGGGCGTTGGAGGCCGGACTGGTCGAGACTGAGGTGATCAATCGCCTGTCTCGGGAGGACGCGATTGATTTGATCTTCCTCGACAGGATGACGACCAAGAAGAAAGCCGACCTGTTTTCCGGTCGGGGCGTCGGTCTGTCGGCCGTGCGGGCGGAGGTCAGGCGGTTGGGGGGAAGCGTGACTGTCCGCAGCGAGCAGGGGCAGGGGACGTCCTTTGTCATCACCTTGCCGCTCTCCTCCGACGTGTCTTTGACCGAAACGGTCCATGACCGGGGAGAAGCGTGAGGTCATGGACGGGGCATAGGCAGAACGATAAAGCGGCAAGTCGTTTCTGAAGAGTGCTAAGCGTTATCGGTGCTGTTTGAGTTTTTACCGCCTTCGGTTCCGACGATGCTTGATTAGGTGCGTCAAACCGGTTAATCCAAGTAGAAGTTCAGTTTTCTCGCTGCCCATCCTTTTAGGGGAGACCAAGATGTTAGGCCCCAAGATACCAGGATCTTCTGAGAGTAACGCCTTTAATAAAAGCGTTGTCTCGTCCCTGTTGTCATCCATTCTAGCCCGGGTCAAATACGTACTGGGGGAAGAAGCGAATATCGAGGTACGAGAGGTGTTGTCGATTGATAGCGCCGTCGATAAGCTTCACCTGCATGACATGACCGTTCTGGCCGGGCTCGGCTCTCCGGTCAACGTCCTGGTGGCTTTCAGCTTCGAGGAAGATTTGGTTGTGGGGCTATTCGAAGGTATGGCCGAGGGATTGGAGTTGGATGGCGAGGACATAGATCTCTATAAGGAGGAATGTGCCGCCGAAGCGATCAATATTGTTTTAGGGTTGAGTACGGCCGACCTTCAGTCCGAGGATATTACCATCAGCTTGTCTCCGCCCGTAGTGCTGGACAATGCACGGTGGATCCACCGCCATAAGAATGCCCATTTCGCCTGCATGCGATTGACGACGGATAGGGGATTTCTGGATGTGAACGTCGTCGGTCCCCGGGATCTGTTCGACGAACGCATGAACTACACAGTATAGGAATCTCAATGTCTTCCCTTCGTGTTCTCGTCGTCGATGACTCTCTTATTACGGTGAAAAAAATCACCGGTATTCTCGCTGAATTAGGACATAGCGTCGTTGGTACCGCTGGTACTGGTGCCGGTGCCGTATCCGCCTATCGGGAGTTGAAGCCGGATATGGTGACCATGGATATCACCATGCCGGATATGGATGGCGTGGAGGCTACACGCCTGATTATTGAAGAATTTCCGAGCGCCACAATTATTATGGTCACCTCCCATGGCCAGGAGCGGATGTTGTTCAACTCCCTTGAAGCGGGCGCCAAGGGTTATCTTTTGAAGCCCTTGAAGAGAGACAAGCTGGAAAGCCTTATCGAAAAGGCTATGACGCGGGGCGTTTGACGCTAGAGCGGAATGAGGAAAAGTGTGTGCGGTTTTCCGTCTCATTCCGCTCTAACGATATGATTTGGATCACGTTTATGAAATCAGGTCGGGCAGACTTGATTTCATAAACGTGATCCAGGCCTTGACGACCTTTGGGTTCGCTCCACGGGGCGTCGTCGGGGGCCCTTCCGTTCAGGTGATGCGAACCTTCCGGGTTGGGGGGCTCGCTTCCTGCACAGGGGTCCCAGGCCAGTCGGATCGGGGGCGGACGCGACATGAACGAACAAGATGTGCGTCGTCAGGCTGCTAAATCCTTGTCGGCGCTGTTTGACACCCTGTACGAGGGGGCTTTCGCGGTTGATTTATCCGGGCGGGTCACCTGGATGAACCATAAGTTCAAGGCGCTGATCGGCTGGAATGGCGCCGAACCGGTGGAAGGCCAACCCATCGAGGAGGTTTTGCCTAAAAGTCGTATGCACCGGGTTCTGGAAACCGGGCAGGCGGATCTTTTAGATCTGGTGCCTTTGGGACGCCACCAACTCACCGTTTCCCGCCTCCCCCTGCACGATGACTCCGGAACCCTGGCCGGAGCCATGGGCGTTATCCTCTATGACCGGTTGCATAGCCTGAAGCCTCTGGTTGACCGCTTTCAAACCCTTCAGGAGGATTTGGAGAGGGCCCGCCAGGATTTGGCCCGAAGCCGGGCGGCCAAGTACAGTCTTGCCACGTTCGTTGGCGGGGCAGAGGGGGTGCGCGCGTTGAAACGCCGTGCGCGCCAGGCTGCCGACCGCGAGGCTCCCGTCCTCATTACCGGTGAGACCGGGGTGGGCAAGGAACTGCTGGCCCATGGCATCCATGCCGCTTCGGGGCGGGCGGCCAAACCCATGGTGCGGATCAATGTCTCGGCAATCCCCGAAGGTCTTTTGGAAGGCGAATTGTTTGGCGCCGCGCCGGGCGCCTATACGGGGGCTGATCGCAAGGGGCGGGAGGGCAAAGTCAAGCTGGCCGACGGGGGCACCTTGTTCCTTGATGAAATCGGCGACATGCCCCTGGCTCTGCAAACCAAGCTGCTGCGGGTGCTGCAGGAACAGGAGATCGAGCCGCTCGGTGCCAATAGGGTCATTCCCGTGAACGTGCGCGTCATCTCCGCCACCAGCCGGGATTTGCCCGCCATGGTCGCCGACGGTAGCTTTCGGGCCGACTTGTTCTACCGCCTGAACGTTCTTCCTCTCCACGCCCCAGCCCTGCGGGATCGGCTGGAAGATTTGCCGTTGCTTTGCGATGCCCTGCTGGAGGGGATGGCCGAGCGGGATGGTGGCGTGCCCCGGTCCGTTACGGAGGAAGGGCTGTGTCGCTTGGCTGACCACGACTGGCCAGGGAACGTGCGCGAACTGCGGAATGTCCTGGAGCAGGCCGTCGCGGCCGCGGAGGACGACCACCTGGGGCCGGAAATGTTCGACGCCCTCCTGCCGCCGCCAAAGAGGAAGAGGTCCGCGCCGGTCCCACCCTCGGCGGTCGGGGAGGAGGGACGGATCCGTCCCTTACGCGATCTTCTCGCCGAGACCGAGGCTGCGGCCATTCGGGCGGCCCTTGAAGCCACGGGTGGCAATCGGGGGCAGGCTGCCAAGGCCTTGGGGATTTCCCGCAGCCAGTTTTACGAGAAGCTGGCCTCCATGGAGGGGGCAGAGCCCCCCGTCCGGAAAGCCGGACAAACCCAATGACCGTCCGGAAAGCCGGACAAACCCAATGACCGTCCGGAAAGCCGGACAAGTCTGGTGATTGTCCGGGAAACCGGACAATGTCTTATAATTTATTGAATTTCCTTGTATATTCTCCTGAGGCTGAGTGATTTGTCCGGAATCCCGGACAGGGGGCGATCGAACCCGCAGCGCTGATTTGCGGAGATCTGCGGGTTCTGGCTTTGGCATGTCTTGTGCACAAGACTACGGGAAAACTCCCCCGTAGAGGGGACAAGCGAACAGGTTCCAAGGAGGAATTCATGTCCCTGCCCCGTACTCTCGGGCTGGCTTTGGCTGGTCTTGCCCTTTCGGCGACCGCTTCGGTGGCCGTTTCAGGCGCCTGGGCCGCCGACCCCGTGAAAATCGCCCATGTCTATGGCAAGACGGGCGCGCTCGAAGCCTATGCCAAGCAATCCCATACGGGCTTGATGATGGGGCTGGAGTATCTGACCCAGGGCACCATGGAGGTGGCCGGACGCAAGATCGAGGTCATCGAGAAGGACACCCAAGGCAAGCCCGACCAGGGCCGGGCCCTGTTGGCCGAGGCCTATGGCGATGACGAGGTGGACTTGGCGATTGGCCCCGTGTCTTCCGGTGTGGCGCTGGCCATGCTGCCGGTGGCTGCAGATTATGCCAAGGTCCTGATCGTTGAGCCGGCCGTGGCGGACAGCATCACCGGCGAGAACTGGAACCGCTTCATCTTCCGCACCGGGCGCAATTCCTCCCAGGACGCCATCGCCAATTCCAAGGCTTTGGGCAAGCCCGGCGTGAAGATTGCCACCTTGGCCCAGGATTATGCCTTCGGACGGGACGGTGTCGCCGCCTTCAAGGCCGCCTTGAAGGGCTCGGGGGCCGAGGTGGTCTTCGAGGAATATGCACCCACCGACACAAAGGATTTTACCGCCCATGGGCAGCGCCTGTTTGACGCCCTGAAGGACCAGGCCCCAAATGACCAAGATGGCGAAAAAATCATCTTCGTGATCTGGGCTGGGGGCGGCAATCCGCTGGGCAAGCTCAAGGCGATGGCGCCGGAACGCTATGGCATCGAATTGTCCAGCGGCGGCAATATCCTGCCAGCCATGGCGGCCTACAAGGATCTGCCGGGGATGAAGGGAGCGACCTACTATTATTATGACATCCCCCAGAACGCCATGAATGCCTGGCTGGTCAAGGAACACTTTGCCCGATACGGCGAGCCCCCCGATTTCTTCACGGCGGGCGGTTTCGCCGCAGCCTCCGCCGTGGTTGCCGCCCTGGAAAAGACCGGAGGCGACACCGACAGCGATAGCTTGATCGAGGCGATGGAAGGCATGTCCTTCATGACTCCCAAGGGCGAGATGACCTTCCGGCCCGAAGACCATCAGGCCATGCAGGACATGTACGCCTTCAAGATCGACGTGAAAGACGATGTGGCCTGGGGCATCCCTAAGCTGACCCAGGTGATCAAGCCCTCTGACATGGACATCCCCATCCGCAACAAGCGGTAAGTCCCCCTGTCGGCATCCGGGCGGGCCCCGCCCGCCCGGACAGCTCTTTTCTTCCCCCATGCGTTCCCCTGTCGAGGATGTCCATGTTGGACCAAAAGGAACATCCGGTCCTGGTGACCGAAGGCCTGACCATTCGCTTTGGTGGTCATGTGGCCGTGAACGAGGTCTCTTGCGGTTTCGACCGGGGGACTCTGACGGCCATCGTCGGCCCCAATGGGGCGGGGAAGACCACCTATTTCAACCTCATTTCCGGCCAGCTTCCCGCCACCAGTGGCAGGGTGCGCCTGCATGGGGAGGACATCACTGGCCTGTCGGCCCCCAAACGCACGGAACGGGGCATCGGTCGGGCCTTCCAGCTCACTAACCTGTTCCCCAATCTGACGGTGCAGGAGAACGTGCGGCTGGCGGTGCAAGCCCGCACGGCCCATGGGTTCAGCCTGTTCTCCATGGCCAGCAGCCATGTGGAAATGATCGAGGCCGCAGACCATGTCCTGGGTCGGGTGGGGTTGCTGGCCCGGGCCGAGGACATCGCCGCGACCCTGCCCCATGGAGATCAGCGCAAGTTGGAGGTCGCCCTGCTGCTGGCCCTGGAACGGGATGTCCTGATGTTCGACGAACCGACCGCCGGGATGAGCGTCGACGAGGCCCCGGTGATCCTGGACCTGATCCACGAAATCAAATCCGACCCCTCTAAGACCATCCTGCTGGTGGAGCACAAAATGGACGTGATCCGCTCGCTGGCCGACCGGATCATCGTCTTGCACAACGGCTACCTCGTGGCCGACGGCGACCCGGAGGAGGTCATGGGTAGCCCCATCGTCCAGGAAGCCTATTTGGGAACGGGAGCCGCCGACCATGTTTGAGACCGACAGCCAGTCCTCGATGCGGGCCGACGCCGGGCGTCCCCCCCTGCTGCGCCTTTCCGGTGTCCATACCCATATTGACCAGTACCACATCCTCCAAGGTGTGGACCTCGAGGTGCCCGAGGGTGCTTTGACCATGCTGTTGGGGCGCAACGGGGCGGGCAAGACCACGACCATGCGCACCATCATGGGTCTGTGGACGGCCAGCGCGGGGGAGATCACCTTTGCCGGGGAGCGCCTGAATGGCCTGAAGACTCCGGACATCTCCCGCAAAAGCATCGCCTATGTGCCGGAGACCATGGGCATCTTCGGCGGGTTGACCGTGCGGGAAAACATGGTCCTCGCCGCCCGAACGGGCCCCATGGACGAGGACCGGTTGCGCTGGATCCTCGACCTGTTTCCGGCCCTGGAGAAGTTTTGGAATGCGCCGGCGGGCGCCCTGTCCGGCGGCCAGAAACAGATGTTGGCCATCGCCCGGGCGGTGATTGAACCCTCCCGGCTTTTGTTGATCGACGAACCGACCAAGGGGCTCGCCCCGGCCATTGTCGGCGCCCTGACCGAGGCGATCCGTCAGCTCAAGGGATTCGGGGCCACCATTCTGATGGTCGAGCAAAACTTCGCCATGGCCAAGGCGGTCGGCGACACCGTGGCGGTCATGGACAGTGGACGCATTGTCCACAGGGGATCCATGGCCGACTTGGCGCAGAACAAGGACCTGCAGGAAGGACTCCTGGGCCTGAGCATGGAGATGCACCAATGAGAGCGGCGGCCTCCCGTTTCCGCCTTTTCGGCGCCTGTCGTCCCTCGCCTGTCCAACTGCTGGTTCCCGGGTTGATGGTCGTCGCCCTGGTGCTGGTGGGCAATCCCTCCACCTGGGTGACTTTGACGCTGGCCGGGCTGGCCATGGGGATGATGATCTTCATCATGGCCTCCGGCCTGACCCTGGTCTTTGGCCTGATGGATGTCCTGAACTTCGGCCATGGGGCCTTCATTTCCCTGGGTGCCTTCGTCGGCGTCACCGTCATGGCGGCGTTGTCGCCCTGGATGGCCTCCCCCTCCCTGGCGGCAAACCTGGGGGCCATTGGCTTGGGCGCCCTGGTGGCCATGGCCGTGGCTGGGGGCTTCGGCTACCTGTTCGAGCGGACCATCATCCGGCCCGTCTATGGGGATCACCTGAAACAGATCCTCATCACCATGGGGGGGCTGATTGTGGTGGAGCAGGTGATTTATGTGCTCTGGGGGCCGGATGCCATTCCCATTCCCCGGCCCGATAGCCTGAAGGGCGCCTTCGCCTTCGGTGATGTGGTTCTGGAGAAATACCGGATCTTGGCGGTCTGCCTCGGCCTGGTGATCTTTGCGGCCATGAGCCTGACCCTGAGGCGCACCAAGATCGGCCTGCTGATCCGCGCCGGGGTCGAGAACAGCGAGATGGTGGAGACCCTGGGCTATCGGATCGGCGCCCTCTTCATTGCGGTGTTCGTGGTGGGCTCGGCCCTGGCGGGGCTGGGCGGAGTCATGTGGGGTCTCTACCAGGAGGTCATCACCGCACCCATGGGCATGACCGTAATGATCCTGATCTTCATTGTCGTGATCATCGGCGGCCTGGGCTCCGTCGAGGGGTGCTTCCTGGGAGCCTTGTTGGTGGGACTGATGAACAATTACACCGCCTATCTGGCCCCAAAGGTGGCACTGGGGTCGAGCATCCTGCTGATGGTGGCGGTCCTGATGTGGCGGCCTGAGGGTCTGCTTCCTCCGGCGAAGGGACGGTAGGTCATGATCTTCCAGCGCATTCTCTCCGGCGACCTGCCTCGCTCCAGGGTTCTGGCCGTTCTGATCGGCGGCATCGTTCTCGCCCTGGCCTTCGCGCCCTTCCTGTTCCCCGGCACCCGCTCGCTGGATACGGCGGCGCGCATCTGCATCTTCATCGTTCTGGTGGCCAGCTATGACCTGTTGCTGGGATATACGGGCATTGTTTCCTTCGCCCATACCATGTTCTTTGGCCTGGGGGCCTATGGGGTGGCCATTGCGCTCTCCAACCTGGGGCCCAGTTGGGGGGCGGTCCTGCTGGGAACGGTGGGAGGCCTGGCCCTGGCTGTGGGGCTCGCCTTGTTGATCGCCCTGTTTTCCCTGCGGGTTCGGGCCATCTTCTTCGCCATGGTGACTCTGGCTGTGGCCAGCGCCTTTGCCATCCTGGTCAGCCAGCTTTTCCATATCACCGGGGGAGAGGATGGTCTCAGCTATCAAGTCCCCCACGCGCTGTCTCCGGCCTTTAAACTGATCAAGGCCAAGGTTCTGGGGGTCCGGCTGGATGGGCGCCTGCTGAGCTACTATCTGGTGTTTCTCAGCGCCACGGGTCTGTTCCTGCTGCTCCTGAGGGTGGTGAACTCGCCCTTTGGCCGGGTCCTTCAAGCCATCCGCGAGAACGGCTTCCGGGCCGAGGCCATCGGCTATACCACCGTGCACTACCGGGCCATCGCCACCTGTCTTTCTGCGGGTGTGGCCGCCTTGGCCGGTGTGTTGATGGCGCTTTGGTTGCACTACACGGGGCCGGTGACGACCCTGTCCCTTGATATCATGGTGGATATCCTGCTGATGGTCGTCATCGGGGGGATGGGGACGCTCTATGGTTCCATCATCGGGGCGACCCTGTTCATCCTCGCCCAGAACTACCTGCGGGAGGTCATGGATCTGATCGCCCAAGCCACGGTTGGTGTGCCGGTGATCCCCGATCTGTTCGCACCGGAGCGCTGGCTGCTCTGGCTGGGGGTACTGTTCATCCTGAGCGTCTATTTCTTCCCGACCGGCATGGTTGGGCGATTGAGGGGATCCCAACGATGACATCCATCACCAAACCCAGAAGCGCCTATGCTCCCCTTTGCGGCTACGAAATCCACGTCACCGAGTGGGGGGATCCGGCTGCTGAAACCGTGGTCCTCTGGCATGGGTTGGCGCGCACGGGGCGGGATTTCGACCCCTTGGCCCAGGTGCTGGCCGAGAACTACCACGTCCTCGCACCCGATACCCTGGGACGGGGGTTCAGCCAGTGGTCCCGCGACCCGAAACGGGACTATTGCCTCGCCACCTATGGGGACCATGCCCTGGCGCTTCTGGCCCATTACGGCCTGGACCGCGTGCGCTGGGTGGGGACTTCCATGGGGGGCGCCCTGGGAATCCACCTGGCCGGAGGGCGGTTGCGGGATCGGATCAGCCATCTGGTGGTCAATGACATTGCCCCGGAGTTGATCCCTGCGGCCGTTGAGCGGATCCTCGCCTACGCCGGAAACCCGCCGACCTTCGAAACCATGGTGGAGCTGGAGAATGTCCTGCGGACCATTTACAAGCCCTATGGCTGGTTGTCCGATGACCAGTGGCGACAGATGGTGGAAACCTCGGCCCGGCGCATGGATGATGGTCGCCTGACGGTTCACTACGATCCCATGATGGTGGAGCAGTTCCGCAGTCACCCCCAGGATTACACCCAATGGGAGGCCTGGGACGCCATCACCGCCCGGACCTTGCTCTACCGGGGGGCCAACAGTGATCTGATCACCCAAGAGTGGGCCGAGGACATGACCCGGCGCGGTCCCAAAGCCGACTTGCGGATCTTTCAAGGCATGGGCCATGCCCCGGCGCTGAATGTCCCCGAACAGATCGAGCCCATTGTCGCGTTCCTGGAAAGCTGAGTTTTCCGTTTTCGGTCAATGCGTTTGGCTCCCGGTCTCACCGCTGGGCTCGGTACACGATAGTGTCTCGTCCTTTTTGGGCGATAGCCCAAACCCATTTGGGGGCCAATGCCCCCAAACCCCCATTTCTCTTTTATTGATCAGAACCCGGGGTCTGGGGCCTTTCGGCCAGCAACTGCCTGGGGTCTGGGGCCTTTCGGCCCCAGTGGGGGACGGGGCAAAGCCCCGTGACGGTCCCCCCCTGTCGTGTTCCCTCACCGATGGGAGTTTTTTGCACGTTGGGTCTTGCATAAGAATCGCTCAAGATATATCTTGAGTGTGTTGAAACATAGCTAAGGAGGTCTCGTGATGAGACACGTATTTAAACTTGGTCGGATGGGCTGCGGATATCAGGCTCGGGATGACTTCGATATGGGCGGAGGTGGTCGTCATGGCGGCGGCGGTCCAGGTCTGGGCCGAGGGCATGGCCCAAGGTCAGGTCGGGGAGGTCCCGGCAGGGGCCATGGGCATGGTTCTGGCAGGGATTTTGGCCCGGGTGGTCCCGAGGGCTGGGGCGGGCATCGCCGCCGCCGGGGTATGATGGACGCCGAGGAACTGCGGTTGGTTCTGCTGTCCCTTCTGTCCGAACAACCCCGCCACGGCTACGACCTGATCCGCGGGATCGAGGATCTGACGGGCGGCGCCTACGCCCCCAGCCCTGGCGTGGTCTACCCGGCGCTGTCCCTTCTGGCAGACATGTCCCTGGTGGAGGAGGCCGAATCCGAGGGAACCCGCAAGGTTTTCGTGATCACCGAAGCGGGGACGGCGGACCTCGCCGAAAAGACCGAGCAGGTCCAGGCGGTTCTTGCCCGGTTGAAGGCCCTGGCCAACGACGAGGCCCGGGTAGATGTCACCCCCGTGCGGCGGGCCATGGATAATCTGCGCACCGTCCTGAAAACCCGGTTGTCAAAGGAGGACGCCGATAAGGACATGGTCCATGACATCGCTGCCCGCCTGGATGCCTTGGCCCAGGACGTGGAGCGTCTGTGATGTCTGGTTTAAGGGTCGATCGACTGCGGAAGCGCTTTGGCCTTCCCCCGCTTCCCCCCCTTTCTCCCATGACCGATCTTGAACCGGACGAGGAGTTGTCCCCCATGGCGATGAGCACCGCCCGCGTCCCCACCCCCAATGGCAGCCGGTATCTCCAACAACTCTGCAAGCATTGGTCCCATAACCTGTCCGTCGAGTTCACCCCCGAAGCGGGGACGGTCGCTTTCCCCAAGGATGGTCACGGCGCGAACTGGCCTGGAGATGCCCTCTTGACCCTCGAAGCCGAGGAGGCCCATTTGCTCTGTACCCTGACAGGCAGCGTTTCCGAGCAGGTGGAGGCTTTGAAGGATGTGGTGTCCCGGCACCTGGACCGCTTCGCTTTCCGGGAAGCCCCCCTGGCTTTCGATTGGGTGGATGGGTAACCCGCAGGGCAAAGGGGTGTTGACTTGTCAAACGCTCCGGGGCGGCTTATGGTCCGCCCCTGTCATTGGGGAGTAGCCGCCCTCGGGTAAAGGGGGGGATGCATCAACAGACTTGGGTCCGCCCGTCCTGGGACGGACCCATGGTGTATCCGGCATGTTGCTTGGCGAGACCTTTGGCTTCGACACCTGTCTCGACGGATCGGGCGGGGTGGCGAGCCATTGGTCCTGTTTGCCCGATCCCTTTTGGTGTTCCATGGAAGCCCTGTTCCTGTCCACGGGTATCGTGGCCATTGCCGAGATCGGCGACAAGACCCAGTTGCTGGCCCTTGTCCTGGCGGCGCGATTCCGCAAACCCCTGCCCATTATCCTGGGTATTCTTGTTGCCACGTTGGCAAACCATGGCTTGGCCGCCTGGGTGGGGACGCTGGTCGCCGATTGGCTGGGCGCGGATACGCTCCGCTGGGTTCTTGGCCTGTCCTTCCTGGGCATGGCGGTCTGGATCCTGATCCCCGACAAGGTGGACGAGGAAACAGCGACGGTCTCTCGCTTCGGCCCCTTTGTCACGACCCTGGTCTCTTTCTTCCTTTTGGAAATCGGCGACAAGACGCAGATCGCCACCATTGCCCTGGCGGCGCGGTTCGACGATCTGCTTTTGGTTACCCTTGGAACCACCTTGGGCATGATGATTGCCAATGTGCCTGCGGTTCTTTTGGGCCATGTCGCCGCGACCAAGATCCCCATGCCGCTGGTCCACGGCCTGGCTGCTCTGATTTTCGCGGTCCTGGGAGTCCTTGCTTTGGCAAATGCGGGCGACCTGTTCTCTTTATGATGGGAAGAGAGCATTTTGCGCAAACGTGGTCGCGGTGCACGACAGGGGATGTTTTCCACTCACGGGGCTTTGCCCCGTCCCCCCCCCTCTTTGGCGAGGCTGGGGGCCGAAAGGCCCCAGACCCCAGGCCCAAAAAGACGAGACACTGTCGTGTACCGTGGAGTCACAAATGAGGTGAGATGCTCTAGAGTATTCCGAGATCTATATAATTAGAGTGAAACCCGAAATGACTCTCATTATTTCAACCGCTTGGTCGTCATTCCCGCGCAGGCGGGAATCCAGGGTGGGAGCAGGCAAGGGAAGCAAATCCCGCGACGCCAGTGCATTTGAGCACCGGCAGCGAAATCAACCCTGGATGCCCGTTTTCACGGGCATGACGGAAACCTTTAATTTCACGGCATGACTTTTGGGTTGAGCTCTAAGGCAGTGGCGGGAAAAGGGGCGTCCGCAACCGCGTCCGGTAGCGGCGCCAGGATCCCAGTCCGCCTTCCAGGGCTTTCTCCAGTCCCAGGCGCAGGCCGCCGAGGATGACCAGCCAGACCAGCATGTACAGCCAAACCCATGCGATCAGGCTCCAGGGAATGGCGGGTACCACCCAGCCGAAGCCGCACATGAGGACGGCAACGGCCTGGGTCAGCCCGATGGCCACCAGTAGGGTGGGGGCAGGGTGAGGGCGTGAAAGGAACCACCCCTTGGTTCGGGCCACGAGCAAAAGCAGATGGCCCCCCGCGACCAGTTGCAGGAACATCACAGATTGCAGATGGGCTTCATCCGTCAGACCGAAAACGCCATGGCGGGTCGGGTCAGAGAGGATTTCCATGCCGATCAACAGCAGGCCAAAGGATTGGACGAGGGAGGCCAAGCCCAACCCCCCGGCGATCCCTATCAGATGGGGCATGCGCCAGCGCGTTGGCTCCGGCCCAGCCGAGGTCCGGTCATAGGCGATGGCCATGATGGGGATGTCGTCCAGCAGGGACATGACCACGATCATAACCGCCGTCAGGGGTTGGAACCCCAGGAAGATGGTGGACAGGACAACCAGGGCCATGATGTCCATGGTCAGGGCGACCCGGTAGATGGTGTAGCTGGTGATCCGCAAGAAGATGCGGCGGGATTCCTCGATAGCCTTGGCGATCACCGACAGGCCCGGCGCGGTCAGGATCACCCCCGCAGCGCCCCGCGCGGCATCCGTGGCCCCGGATACGGCCACCCCGCAATTGGCCTGTTTCAGGGCCGGTGCATCATTGACCCCGTCGCCGGTCATGGCGACCACATGCCCCCGCTTCTGCAGCGCTTTGACGATGGCGTATTTGTGCTCGGGAAAGACCCGGGCGAAGCCGTCGGCCCGTTCGATCAGATCGACCACCGCCGCAGGGGGGTTATCCGGGTCCATGTCCCGGGGAAAGCTCTCCGCTGCCGTGGCGATGTTCATGCCCAGACCCAATTGCCGGGCTGTTTCCCGGGCGATGGCCGTGTCGTCACCGGTGATCATCTTCACCGAAACGCCCCGGGCCCGCACAGCCTCGATGGTTGTGCGGGAATCATCCCGCGGGGGATCGAACAGGGGGAGAACGCCCAGGATCACCCAACTGCTTCCCCCATCATCGGACCGGGCGACGGCAAGGGCGCGATAGCCCTTGGCTCCCAGCTCCGTCACATGGGTGTCCACCATTCGGGCGACCTCCGCCCGGGGGTGGGCCAAATCGACAATGGCTTGGGGGGCACCTTTGGTGGCGAGGAAGGTCCGTCCATTTGGACCTTCAACCACGGCTTCGGCGCGCTTGGAGACCGGGTCGAAGGGGGTGAAGGCCGAGATGCTGTATCCGTCCGGCAGATCAGTTGAGGCGGAGGCGGCCAGCACCGCCGTATCGATGGCGTCATTCCCCGGGCGGGAGGCCAGGGCGGCAACCAAAAGGGTTTCCGCAGGGTCATTCCGCTCCACGGCCAGGGGGGTGTCCAGGGTTAACTGGTTCTTGGTCAATGTACCGGTTTTGTCGGAACATAGGATGTCCACTCCCGCCAACTCATCAATGGAGGAGAGGCGCGAGACGATGGCCTTGTCTCTAGAGAGAGCCAGCGCGCCCAGGGCCAGGGTGATGGAGAACACCGCAGGCATGGCCACGGGGATGGAGGCGACCAGCAGAATCAGAACGAATTGCAGGATATCCAGGGCATCGGTCAGACCCCAATTGTTGGACACCACGATGTCCCGGTAGACCTGGACGGCGACCATCACCAGAGCCAGCACCAGCGCCGTGGCGATCAGGATGTTGCCAATCTGGAACATGGCCTTCTGGGCGTGACTCTCCGCTCCGGCACCCGCCACCAGACGGGCCGCCCGCCCGAGAAAGGTCTGTGCTCCGGTGGCGATGACGACGCCTTCAACCTCCCCTTGGCGCACGATGCTGCCCGAATAGGCGATATCGCCCATGCCCTTGGAAACGGGAAGGGATTCCCCGGTCAGGGAGGCTTGGTCAATGGAGGCGAAATCCCCCGTGGTCAGACGCAGATCCGCCGGAACGATGTCCCCCAAGCGGATCCGGACGATGTCCCCGGTCACCAGCTCCTTGGCTTCATGGGTGGCCCAGACCCGGTCCCGCAGAACCCGCGCCTGGGGAGCCAATCCCTCCCGCAGCGCAGCGAGCGCGGCGTTGGCCTTGCGGTCCTGCCAGAATTCCAGGGCGGCGTTAAAGACCAGCAATCCGAAGATGATGGTGAAATCCTCCCACCGCCCGAGCAACAGGGAGACCAAGGCCGCAGCCTCGATCATATAGGCGATGGGGCCCGTGAAATGGCTCAATGCCTTCGCCAGGAGGCTTTCGGTCTTTTCCGGCAGGGCATTGGGTCCCTGCTCGTCGAGCCGTCGGCTTGCCTCTTCATTGCTCAGGCCCCGGCTGGGGTCGACGGTCAGGGCGGACAGGACCTCGGAAAGGGGGGCGGTTTCAAAATCAGCGAGGGGCATGGTTGCATAGACTCCAGACCGCGAGCGGGCTTTGAACGCGGGGATGGGCGGAAATAGATCTCAGGTAGGAAGACACACTAACCGTTTGAGGGAAAGAGAGAACACCCGGAAGGGGGCGAAGTGATGACGCAGTGCACCTTAAACGAGGTCTCCCTGACCGTTTTCTTGGGTTGTCACAAAAGGACAATGGTTCCGTCACGAAAATGAAAAGCCCCCCGAGTAGGGTGTCGTCCATGACCTTCTCATGGAGACCTTCATCCAATGCCAGCGATCGATGACGTGAGCGGACGCGCGACACCTGTCTTGATGCAAGGCATTTGCCAGACCTTTGGGCAAACACAGGTCCTGAAATCCCTGTCCCTGGAGGTCTCCGCCGGCGAGACCGTGGCCCTGTTGGGGCCGTCCGGTTGCGGTAAGACAACCCTGCTGCGTCTGGTCGCCGGACTCGCCCGCCCCACCGGGGGACGGATCCTGATTGGAAACACCACCGTTGTCGATGCGGAAGGGGGGGCCTTCGTGCCGCCGGAGGGGCGGAAGATCGGCATGGTCTTCCAGGATTACGCCCTATGGCCCCATATGAGCGTCGCCCGCAATGTGGCCTTTCCCCTGGAAATGCGCGGCATTGGTAAAAGTGAGCGCGAATCCCGGGTCGTCGAGGCTTTGGAACTGGTGGGATTGGCTGGCCTGGGGGACCGGGCGCCGGGCACCCTGTCGGGGGGGCAGCAGCAACGCGTCGCCCTGGCCCGGGCCATTGTCGCCCGTCCCCCGGTCATTCTGTTCGACGAACCCCTGTCCAACCTGGACCGGGAATTGCGGGAAAGTTTGGTCGTGGATATCGCCGCCTTGCTGCGGCGTTTGGGCATGACCGCCCTGTACGTCACCCACGACCATGGGGAAGCCTTCGCCATCGCCGACCGGGTGGCAATTCTGCGCCAGGGCGACCTGCTGCAGGTGGCTGCGCCGGAAGATCTGGTTTCCCGCCCCGCCACCGTGGATGTGGCCAGCTTCCTCAAGCTTGGGGTGATCCTGGATGGTCAGGTGGAGGACGGGGCGCTTGTCCTCGGATCCCAACGGCGCCTTCGCCCGCCCCAGGGGTTCCTCAATGGGGACCGCTCCGGGCAGCTTTTCCTCCCCCGATCCGCCCTGACCGCCGCGGCGCCCCAGGACGGGGTTCTGGCTGCGGTCGCCCGCCATTCGGCCTTCCGGGGCGATGGCTATTCGGTTCAGCTCGAGCTGGAGGAAGGCAGCTTCCTCGATCTGCATTCTCCCCAGCGGGTCGCCCAGGGGGAGCAGGTCGGGTTGTCGGTTGCCTGGGATCGGGCGCGCTGGTTTCCCCAAGTTCTCCTCTGATCGTCTCCACCCCTATCTTTGCAAAAAAGGAATTCGTTCATGCATCCGATGAAGTCCCTTGTCCTGGGCGTCGCCGCTTTGGCGTTGAGCTCCACCGCTGCCCTGGCCCAGGATCTGACCGTCTACACTGCCGGTCCGGCCAACCTGATCGATGATCTGGTCGCGGGCTTCAAGGCCAAGACGGACATGGACGTCGGCGTGTTTCAGGCCACCACCGGCAAGGTCATGGCCCGCCTGGAGGCCGAGGCCGCCAGCCCGGTCGCCGATGTGGTCATCTCCGCCTCCATGAACACGGCTATGAAGTTTTCCAAGAAGGGCCTGTTGATGCCCTACGACAGCGCCAACGCCGCCACCGTTCCTGACTTCCTGAAGGGCAAGGATTGGGTCGTTCAGGGCATCTCCGCCCTGGCCATTGCCTGGAACCCCAAGTCCGGCACGCCCCGTCCCGAGGATTGGATGGATCTGACCAAGCCCGCGTACATGGATCAGGTGACCATGCCCGATCCTGCGGCCTCCGGCTCCGCCTTCGAGTTGGTCTCCGCCCTGACCGCTCAGGAGTCCCTGGGGTGGCCCCTGTTCGAGAAGCTGGCCGCTAACAAAATCATCGTCCCCGGCGCCAATGCCCAGGCCCTGAACCCGGTGCTACAGGGCGCCAAGGGTGTGGTCTTCGGTGCAGTGGATTACATTTCCTTCAACAAGAAGGCCGCCGGTGAGTCCCTTGAGGTCATCTTCCCCAAGTCCGGCACGGTGATTGCGCCCCGGCCCATGATGATCCTGGCCTCCACCCAGCATGCGGATGCGGCCAAGGCCTTCATCGACTATGTGCTGTCCGACGAGGGGCAAGCCATGGTCGCCAAGACCAATTTGATGCCCTCCCGCTCTGACGTGTCTGCCGACCGTCCGCTGATCGCTGACCTGAAGATCCTCGACGACCGCTCCTCCGAGGACCGCAAGGACCTGCTGGCGCGCTTCGCCGAGATCACCGGCACCAAGTAAGGGGCGGGATGTGCGCAAGGTCCTGAATTTGGGAGAAGGCGGCGCACTCGCCGCCTTCGTTATCCCCATTCTGCTGGTGGTGGTCGCGCTGCCCCTGGTCTTCGTGGTGCTCCAGGCCATTTTTCCGGACCTGGGCTCCGGGTCCCTGGCCGCGCCTTTTTCGCAGGTGGCGGAGACCTTTGGCGATCCGGAAATCGCAGGCTGGACCTTGAATACGGTGCTTTTGGGCGTCTCCGTGGTTATCGGGGCGTCCCTTTTCGCCATTCCCCTTGGGGTGTTGAGGGGCCTGTTTCGGGTTCCCCTGGCGGAGTTGTGGGACCTGCTGTTCCTTGTTCCCTTTACCATCCCTCCATATATCGCTGCCCTGGGCTGGATCATGACCCTGCAGCCCGGGGGCTATGTGCAACAACTCCTGGGCTTCAACCTGGGACCCTTCCTGTTTTCCTTCTGGGGGGTGGTCTTCGCCATGACCCTCAATGTTTTCCCTGTCGTCTATTTTGCCGTGTCGCGCACCGTCGCGAGCATTGGCGGGCGCTATCTGGAGGCGGCCCGGGTCTCGGGCGCGAGCCCCATGCGGGCCTTCTGGCGGGTGACCCTACCGCTGGCCACCCCGGCCATTGCCGCCTGCCAGTTGCTTGTCTTTGCCATGGCCATCGAGGAATTCGGGACGCCTGCCGTCCTGGCCGCCCGGTCGGGCTTCCTGGTCCTGGTGACCGGTGTGGAGCGCAAGCTGTCGGACTACCCCATTGACCTGCCGGGTGCGGCTTTGCTGTCGACCCTGTTGGTGGTCTTGGCCATGGGCGCCTTTGCTCTGCAAAGCTGGGTGGTCAACCGGCGGGATTACCGGACCGTTGGCGGCAAGCAGGCCCGCATCGACCGGCGCGACCTGGGACCCTGGACGGCGCCGGTTGTGTTGGGCTTTTCCGTCGCTGCCTTCCTGGGCGCCGTCGTGCCCGTTGCTGCGGTGATTCTGACGGCCTCGACCCGGACCATTTCCGGTGGTTTGAACCCCGATAACTTCTCGCTGGACCATTTCGCCCAGGTCGTCGCCAACCGAGGCGGGGCCATGGACGCCCTGGAGACCAGCCTGAGTTTGGGTGTCGTTGCTGCCCTGGCGACGGGGGTGATCGGGACGTTGACGGCCTATATCGTCGTGCGCCACAAGGGGCCGGTGAGTCGTCTGCTGGATTTCCTGACCCTGATTCCCAATACCATTCCGGGAATCGTTGTGGCCGTTGGCCTGATCCTCGCCTGGACCCAGCCTTGGTTGCCGATTACGCCCTACAACACGATTGTTGTTCTGGTTCTGGCCTATTGCTGCCTGCTGCTGCCCTATCCCGTCCGCTACGCCAACGCGGCCCTCCGCCAGATTGGCCCGAGCCTGGAGGAGGCCGCGCGGGTGAATGGAGCCAAAGCGCGGGTGGCCTTTGTCCGCATCCTGGTTCCCTTGATTGCACCGTCGATGATTGCGGCCATGTTGCTGGTCTTCGCCGTGGCGGCCCGGGAGCTGGTGGCCACGATCCTTCTGGCGCCCATTGGGACCAAGACCGTCGCGCTCTTCATTTGGCGTCAGTTTGAGCAGGGGTCGGTGGGGCTGGGGATGGCGATGAGCAGTTTTGCCATAGCCATCACCATGGTGATCCCCATCCTGGTGACTCTGTGGACGCGGAAGCGGGAAGGGGGACTGTTGGAATAGGGCGACTCGCAATTATTGGTAGATTAATTTGAATAAAATTATCTTAAATTTAAATGCTTGCTGTTTGCGTCGAATTGCAGAAAAATAACCCCTCTAAGTTGCGCGGCACTGCTTCACACTGGACGGAATGGGTCCGGGGCGAGCCGAGCTATTGAACGCGACTCCTGTCAATGCGCCTCGATCCAATGGATCTTGATCCGAGGAGGCGGCGCCATTCTCAATTAAGGGGAATAGCATGACCAACGGCGAGAGTACCCAGGACACGGCCACAAGCACCGAGGGATCCACGACCGGATCCACAACCAGTTCCACAACCAATTCCACAACCAATTCCACAACCGGTGCCACGTCCAGCACCTCTTCTTCTTCCAGTTCTGGCTCGTCGCCGGCCTATACGGGGGTGACGCCTCTGGCCACGGAGATTGCCCAGCCAGCGGTCTACAAGTACCCCGGAGAAGCCCTGGGGCCGGATGAAATGCGCGTGACCTTGGCGGGATCGGGTATGGGAAACATGGTTCGCCGCACCCAAGCCGATTGTTCCATTTTCGTCGAATTGGGGAACGGGGATTCATTCGTCTTTGACTTGGGCATCGGGTCGTTGG
Organism: Rhodospirillum sp. A1_3_36; assembly: GCF_047263945.1. NCBI lineage: Bacteria > Pseudomonadati > Pseudomonadota > Alphaproteobacteria > Rhodospirillales > Rhodospirillaceae > Rhodospirillum > Rhodospirillum sp. A1_3_36. The sequence continues at coordinate 76,799 of NZ_JBLAVB010000015.1, forward strand.
TGAACTACCAAACCATGATGATTCCCTTCAGTCGCATGACCAATATATTTATCAGCCACTTGCATATGGATCACATGAACGACTTGCCCGGGCTTTATGCCTTCGGTCCAAGCGGTGGCCGTTATCAGCCGTTACGGGTCTTTGGTCCTTCTGGGCAGACGCCGGACCTGGGTCTGCGCCATTCCATCGAAGGCATGAAGCAATTCTGTCGTTGGCACACGACCAGTTTCGCCACGGCCCAGGCTATCGACGGGTCCTATGACATAGAGGTCAACGAACTGGATTTCCGGGCCAATCCCGGCATCGCGTACCAAGAGAATGGGGTAACGATTACGCATTGGCCTGCGTTGCATGTGATCGACGGAGCGATCAGTTATCGGCTGGACTGGAATGGCCTATCCTTTGTTTGGTCCGGCGATACGGAACCGAACCACTTCCTGGTCAAACATGCTGCGGGGGCCGACATCCTGGTGCACGAGACCTTCCCGACCCTGCGGCGTTGGGATACGGTTTTCCCTGGTACGACCCAGGGCTATCTGGGGAACCTGTCCACGTCTCACACCAGTGCCCTGTGCTACGGCAAGGTCCTTTCCTTGACCAAGCCGCGTATGGCGGTGACCAATCACTGTGTTTCCGACGATCAGGAATGGACGGATATTGTCACCGACATCCGGGTGAATTGGCCTGGTCCCTATCAGCTCGGCTCGGATTTCATGGTTTTCAACGTGTCCAAGGACGCCATCGTGACCCGGAAAGCGGCGATCAACGACCAAAGTTGGGGATCGAACATCGGCCAGGCAACGTCTTCTACGGCGCCGCTCAACAGTGCGGATTTCCGTTCTCCGGCTATTTTCGACGCCGCACTGACTGACTGTGGCGGGCCGGCGGGGGGCATGTCTTCCGATACAAGCCAGAGCTGACGGCCATGGGAAATGTCCGACGGGATCGGATACCACTCAGCATCATTGGCGGTTTTTTGGGGGCGGGAAAGACGACGCTTCTGAATCACCTGCTGACCAACGCCAACGGCCACCGCTTCGCGGTGGTCGTCAACGACTTCGGTTCGATCAATATCGATGCGCGCCTGGTCGTATCGGTGGAAGGCGAGACGATAGCCTTGAGCAATGGCTGCATATGCTGCGTCATTCGCGAGGATCTGGTGAACGAAGTCGCGCGCCTTTGCTTGGCGGAGGACCCGCCGGACCATGTGATCATCGAGGCTAGCGGAGTCTCTCGTCCCCTCCAGGTGGTGGACTCCTTTCTGCGGCCCGAGATGCAAGGTCTCGTGGACCTGCGCAACATCATCACCCTGCTGGACGCCGATCAGGTGGCCGGCGATGGGGGCGTCGAAGCGGAGACCTATGCGGATCTGGCTTACGCGCAAATTGCTGTGGCCGATCTGGTCGTGATCAACAAGACAGATTTGGTATCCCGGGAGCAACTCGCCAAGGTTCGTTCCCAAGTCGAGAAGATCGTTCCCCGTGCCCGCATTCTGGAGACTCGCCAAGGGGTCATTCCGGTGGACCTGTTATTCGGGGCCGAATCTAGCGGCGCAGCGTTGGCCGTGGCATCGGGGCGTGGTTCCGACGGGCTGGGGCATCAAAGGCAGGGCGCCGGGCAGGGTGAAGGACATGCCCACGAAAACACCTTCGCCACTTGGAGTTTGAGGGACAACGAGCGGGCCTATTCCTTTGATGCTCTGCAACGAATCGTCGAGCGGTTGCCCCGTGAAATCTATCGGGCTAAAGGACTTGTCCGCTTGGACCTGAACAATGGGGATCATGGGGTTTTGCAGGTGACCGGACGGCGGGGATGGTTGCGCCTGATGCCATCGCTGTCGGAAAGGGCGGTGGAAACGGAGGTGGTGTTCATCGGTCGGCCCGGAGCGGCAGACGAAACATCCCTGCGGACCCTCTTCGAGGAGGGTTGGAGGGAGGCCAACGACCCCTCGTCTCCCGTTCACCGGGTGGAGGACCTGCGCGCCTTCAAGGTGGAATTCATATAAGCCGCTAGAGTATTTCGAGGCCAAGTTGGGTCGCTTCGCGACCCAACTTGGCCTCGAAGACACTCCAAAATTTATCGAATGAAAGGAAAACGGGGCCAACTTGACTCAAGCTGATCCTGTTTCCCTTTAAGCGATCGGCCCCTGTCGCTGCTACGCTCGATGGTACGGATGCCCTTCGGAAATACACTGGGCACGAAACAGCTGTTCGGCCACCAAGGCACGGACCAGCATATGGGGCCAGACCATCTTACCAAGAGAGAGAAGCTTGTCTGCCCGGGCCTTGAGGGCTTCCCCATGGCCATCGGCGCCGCCAATGGCAAAGACCACCGCCGGACGGGCCTCCAAGCGGCGTTGATCCAAGTCCTGGGCCAAGCGCTCGCTGGTCCAGGTCTCGCCCCGTTCGTCCAGGGCGATGACATAGGCCCCCGAAGGGATCTGCGCGAGGAGAAGATCGGCCTCCCGCGCCATGCGGTCCGCTGGGGGGAGGGGGCGCTTCTCTTCCACCTCCAGCACCGGTAGACCGCCCTTCAGGCGCCCCACATAGTGCTCGAACAGGGCACGCTCCGGCCCCTTCCTGGCGCGGCCGACCGCCGCCAGTATCAGTTTCATGGCCCGGATCCGCTGCTCTGCTTAGAGCAAATCCCGAGCAATCTGGAACAGATTGCGACGGGCGGAACGCACGCCCTAGGCATGACGATTTGCTTCAATGTCAAAGGTTTAGAGCATGTTTCGTGAAACACATTTCACGCAACATGCTCTAAACCGTCACCCGACGGCAGGCTGAGCCACAGCTCGCTCCTCCGTGCCCGGCGTCAACCACATCTTTTCCAGATTGTAGAAGGCGCGGACTTCCGGGCGGAACAGGTGGACAATGATGTCCCCGGCATCCAAGAGTACCCAGTCGCCTTGCTGCTGACCCTCTGCGGTCACCCGAAGGCCTTGGGCCTTCAGCTTTTCCTTCAGATTCTCGGCCATGGCAGTGACATGCCGGGCAGACCGCCCGGAGGCGATGACCATGGTATCGGCGAAGCTGGATTTTCCGGCCAGATCGATGATCGTGATGTCCTCGGCTTTGTCTTGATCGAGGGCACTGTCCACGAGGCCAGCCAGGGTGGCGGGGTCGTGGATCGTCTGTTGGAGGCTAGTTATTGTCCTCTCCATTGGTTAAAGCGCACCCGAAACCATCCCATCCCCGGGCACGGATTGCCGTGGCTGAGGCGGAATGTCTCCGAATGGGTAGAAACACCCAACTGGGTGGCGTTTGCCTAGCGAGTATTCCGGCGGCTTTCGTCGGAATACGATAACGGGCAAAACGCCGAGCGGCCCGCCCGGCCAGTGCTCCTTTAGAATAGGGTGCGCGATCGAAAACTGCAATGGGCATGCCGCGTACGATCTCTCGCCAGCGGTGCCAGCTGGGAAGTTGCTTCAGATTGTCCGCTCCCATCAGCCAGACGAAGTCCACCTGGGGGAAGCGCTGGCGCATACGGGCCAGGGTTTTCGCGGTCAGGCGCACCTTCCAGCGATTCTCCAGGTCCAACACGCGAATCCGGGGATCCCGGGCCGTGACCCGTCTGGCGAAGTCCAACCGGGCATCGAAGGGGGCCATGCCTGCCCGGGGCTTGAGGGGATTGCCCGGACTGACCAACCACCAGACGGCATCCAGGCGCAGACGGGACAGTGCCATGCGGCTGATGTGCAGATGGCCATCGTGGGCCGGATTAAAGGAACCACCCAAAAGCCCAATCCGTCCCCGTCGTCGGGATCCCCAGTGTGACGGCGCCGGGCGGGACGTGGAGGCCCGGGAGGGAGGCCGAGACGGAGAGTCGGAGGCCAGCAGGGTCACGGACGGACCTGCCCTGTGCCGCGGACCTTGTATTTAAAGATGGTCAGTTGTTCGACCCCCACGGGGCCTCGGGCATGCATGCGTCCGGTGCTAATGCCGATCTCTGCACCCATACCGAACTCGCTCCCGTCGGCAAATTGGGTTGAGGCGTTATGCATGACAATGGCGCTGTCCACTTGGGTCAGAAAGTGCTCTGCGGCCGCCTGGTTTTCGGTGATGATGCAGTCCGTATGCTGGCTGGAATGGGCTGCGATATGGGCGAGGGCCTCGTCCATGGTCTCGACCACCTTCACTGAAACGATGGCGTCCAAATATTCCGTGTCCCAATCGGCCTCCGTGGCCGCTTCCACGGTTGCGGAAACCGCTTGGGTCCGCTGGTCGCCCCGGACCGTGCAGCCCGCTTTGACCAAGTCATCGAGCAGCAGGGGTAGGAGAGTCGCAGCGATCTGCTGGTCTACCAGAATGGTCTCTGTCGCCCCGCAAATGCCGGTGCGGCGCATTTTGGCGTTGAGGGTTACCGTCCGGGCTTTCTCCAGATCCGCGTCGGCATGGATATAGGTGTGGCAAATACCGTCCAGGTGCTTGAACAGGGGCACCCGGCTTTCGGCGCTGACCCGTTCGACCAAAGAGCGTCCTCCCCGGGGGACGATGACATCAATATACTGGGTCATGGTCAACATTTCGCCGACGGCGGCCCGGTCTGTCGTGGGAACCATTTGGATGGCATCCCCGGGCAACCCCGCGTCCTTGAGGCCCTCGACCAAACAGGCGTGAATGGCGCGGCAAGACCGGACGCTCTCCGACCCCCCCCGTAGGATCGCGGCATTGCCCGCCTTGAGGCAGAGGGCGCCCGCGTCGGCGGTGACATTGGGGCGGCTTTCATAGATCACGCCGATGACCCCCATGGGCACCCGAACCCGCTCGATGCGCAGACCGTTGGGACGGTCCCAGGCGGCCAGGACCTCACCCACGGGATCGGCCAGATTGGCGATGGCCTCCAGGCCGTCGGCCATGGCGTCGATTCGTCCGTCGGTCAGCTCCAGACGGTCAAGCAGGGCAGGGGTCAGGCCCTTGGCCCGCCCGGCCTCCATGTCCTTGGCGTTTTCGGTCTGGATCTCGGCCTTGCGGGCACGGAGAGCGCGGGCCGCATTGACCAAGGCCTGATCCTTCACCGGGCGCGGGGCGAGACCCAGGATGGCCGATGCCGCGCGGGCCCGCTGGCCCATCTCCGCCATCATCGCGGGGACATCAAGGCTATCGGTGGTGCGGTCCAGGATATCGCTCATCGTTCCGTCTCCTTCGGTCCATGTTTGCCGAATCAAGGCGTGGCTTGCAGGTCTGTATCCGAAACCGAGGCCTCGCTGTGGCTCGGGTCGGCGCTGTCAGAGGGGGGGGCGTAGGCTCGGGCACCGCCCTCCAGGACCATGTCGTCCCGGTGGATCAGGACCTCCCGTCCCCGGTATCCCAACAGTGCTTCGATCTCGCTGCTCTGGTGCCCCATGATGGTCCGGGCGTCCTCGGCGGGATAGGCCATCAACCCCTTGGCCAGGGGACGGCCTTCGAGGTCGACCACGCGGACGGCGGCGCCCCGTTGGAAGTCTCCCTCGACGGCTCGCACGCCTGCGGGTAGCAGGCTGCGTCCTTGGGACAGCGCCTTGGCTGCGCCCTCGTCCACGGTCAGGCAGCCCTCTGCCTTGAGGGCTCCGGAAATCCAGGTTTTGCGGGCGGCCATGGGCTCGCCTTCGGGCAGGAACCAAGTGTGGCGGCCCCCCTCCCTCAGGCGCTTCAGGGGGTGCATCTCCTTGCCCGGAGCGATAACCATGGCGCAGCCCGCGTCCAGGCAGATGCGGGCCGCCAGGATCTTGGTGATCATGCCGCCGGTGCCATGGGGAGTCAGTGCGGCGCCGGCCATGCCAGCGATTTCCGGCGTGATGGTTGTAACCTCGGGAATGAAGGCTGCTTTGGGATCCTTGTTGGGGTCGGCGGTATACAGGCCATCGATATCTGATAGCAGGATCAGGGTGTCGGCGCTGGCCATCTGGGCCACCCGGGCGGCGAGCCGGTCGTTGTCACCGAAACGGATTTCCTGGGTGGTGACGGTGTCGTTCTCATTGATCACCGGAATGGCACCCAGTTTCAAGAGGGTGTCAATACAACTCCTGGCGTTGAGATAGCGGCGCCGGTTTTCCGAATCGTCCAGGGTCAGCAACACTTGGGCGACGGTGAAGCCGTGCTCGGCCATGACCTCCTGATAGGCATGGGCCAACCGGATTTGTCCGGTGGCGGCGGCGGCCTGCTTGTCCTCCAGGCGCATGCGTTTGGGGTCGAGGCCCAAGTACCGGCGGCCTACGGCGATGGCTCCGGAGGAGACAATCAGCACTTCCCGCCCTTCGGCGCGCAAGGCGGCGATGTCCTTGGCCAGGGCATCCATCCAGGCGCGGCGGATATCGCCGCTACCCTGTTCCACCAGAAGGGCCGATCCGATCTTGATGACGACGCGCCGGGCCCGAGCGAGGACCGCGCGTCCGCGGAGGCTTAAGGTGCCCATGTGGGGGTATCTCCTGCCCCATCGTCGTCATCGCCCCCTTCCCCGTCATCCCAAACCACATCCTGGGCGGCGGCGTTGTCGGCGCGGGCGGCTTCTTCGTCGCGGGCCTGCCGGGCGGCGTCCACATGTTCACCCATTTGGCGCAGGACCTCGGGCAGATGGGCGCCGGAAACAGCGGAGAACGCCATCACCGGTTTGCCGATGGCATCGGCCAGGGCGGTGACCCGATCGGCAACTTCTTCCTGGGGGAGGGCGTCGATCTTGGAGAGGGCGACGATTTCGGACTTGTCCGCCAAGCCATGGCCATGGGCGTCCAGTTCCTCACGGACGACGCGGTAGGCGTCCACGAAATCATCCTGTGTGGCGTCGACCATATGCAGCAGAACCGCGCAGCGTTCCACATGGCCGAGAAATCGGGTGCCGAGTCCGGCACCTTCATGGGCGCCTTCGATCAGACCGGGGATGTCGGCGATGACGAACTCGCGCTTATCCATATGGACCACCCCCAGGTTGGGATGCAGTGTGGTGAAGGGATAATCGGCGATTTTGGGTCGCGCGCGGGTGACGGCGGCCAGCAAAGTCGATTTGCCTGCGTTGGGCAGGCCCACGAGGCCGGCGTCTGCGATCAGTTTCAGGCGTAACCAGACCCACAGTTCTTCTCCGGGCCAGCCGGGATCGGCCCGGCGGGGGGCTTGGTTGGTGGAGCTTTTGTAATGGGCATTGCCGAAGCCGCCGTCGCCGCCTTTGGCCAAGCGGATTCGCTGTCCGGTGCGGGTCATGTCGGCGATCAGGGTTTCCCGGTCATCATCCAGGATTTGGGTGCCGACGGGGACCTTGATCACCAGGGAGGCCCCGGATTTGCCAGAGCGGTTGTCGCCGGACCCATCGCGGCCTTTCGGTGCCTTGAAATGCTGCTGGTAGCGGAAATCGATCAGGGTATTGAGATTGGGCACAGCCTCGACGAAGACATCGCCGCCCCGCCCGCCGACGCCACCATCAGGGCCTCCGAACTCGATAAACTTCTCGCGACGGAAGGCCACGCAGCCATTTCCACCATCGCCGCTTTTGATGAAGATCTTGGCTTGATCGAGGAACTTCATGGGGCACCGCGTTTCGCGAGAGGGAAAGGAAAACGGGGGTGATGCGGGAGCAACGGCGAAAGGGGGGAATGTGACCATTCCCCCCTTTCGCCGAAACCAGACTGTGGGCTCTGCTTTAACCAGAGCGGTGGTTTCCGGCGTTACTCTGCCGGGACCACGGAAACGAACATACGATTGCGGAAGCCCTTGTTGAACTTCACGTGGCCATCGGTTTTGGCGAAGATCGTGTGATCCTTGCCGAGGCCGACATTGGCGCCCGGATGGTACTTGGTTCCGCGCTGGCGCAGGATGATGTTACCGGGGACGACAACCTCACCGCCGAACTTCTTGACGCCAAGGCGGCGGCCTTCGGAGTCACGTCCGTTACGGGAGCTACCACCGGCTTTTTTATGGGCCATGGGAGGATCTCCTTGGAATTATCTAGGGATCACTCGGAGCGTGCGCCTTAATCAGGCGCCAGCGATTCCGGTGATACGAATCTTTGTCAAGGACTGCCGATGACCGGCCTTCCGGCGATAGTTCTGGCGACGTTTTTTCTTGAAGATAATAACCTTCTTGTCCCGGAACTGGGCGATCACCTGCCCGGTGACCTTGGCGCCCTCGACGAGGGGAGCTCCGATCTGATCGCCAACCGCCAAAACGGAGTCGAACTCCACGGTCGCGCCTTCTTCGGCCTCGAGCTTCTCGATGTCGATGACGTCGTTCTCGGCGACTTTATATTGCTTGCCGCCCGTCTTGATGACCGCGAACATGACGTATTCCTTCGGTAAAGGGGGGTGCCCTTTGGGTAAACTGGTGTTGGCGGATCCCGGGGATCCGCGACGGAAGGCGCACTATACTGATGCGCTTGGCCGAGTCAACGGTCGAATGACGGTCTCGTGACGTTTCCGCTTCTCGTCCCCTGTCCAACCGATTTTACGGCGTGGAGAGGGGAAGGGGAGGAGGGATTCGGCCTTCTTGTCAGTTTGGTCTTCGCTGTCCCAGAGAGGGCCAGGGGATCCAAAACGACGCGCGACAGTGCCGCAAAAGGGGGCGAGCCGTCAACGGGGATGGCAATGCGGTGACGGGAGCGGGCGGGGCTCGAGGTGCGGGAGGCGCTCTCCACCTCGGGGGCCATAGAGAAATGAGGTGTAAGAAGATTGAGGTGGATTGCACAGGGTTCAGTGTGATTTTGATGCTCAGGCTTGGATCTTACGGTTCAGTGCAAAAGGGCGTTGCAAAGGTCCTGTGCTTGGACTAGGTTGCGCGCCTTCCCGAGGTGAATGGGGTCCATTCGCCAAGACCAGCGTGCGGAGAGGTGCCAGAGTGGTCGATTGGGACGGTCTCGAAAACCGTTGTACCTTCGCGGGTACCGTGGGTTCGAATCCCACCCTCTCCGCCAGTTTTCTTCCTGAATTTCCCTAAATACAGCTGGAAAACAGCGGAAACCAAGCGATTTTGACCCCGGCACGGCGCGCCGGGGTTCGCTTGCGTTCGCCCATATTCGCGCGTAAAGTATGGACTGAAATATGGACTGGTTTCGGACCTGCTTCGGTATTCTCCCATGAGCAAACTCACGGCACTTCAAGTCTCGCGCGCGACGAAACGGGGCCTTCTGGGCGACGGGGGCGGGCTGTACCTGAAGGTCACGGAGACGGGGACGAAATCCTGGGTCTTCCGCTTCCGGGAAAACGGGCGGCTGCGGCACCACGGATTGGGCTCGGCGGAGACGCTGAGCCTCGCCGAGGCGCGGGAGAAGGCGCTGCTCTGCCGCAAGATGCGGCTGGAGGGCATCGACCGCCATCGAGGCGAAGAAGCGGCGGCAGGCCACGGCCCGGCTGGAGGCGGCGCGGTCCATCACCTTCGCCGAATGCGCCGAGGCTTATATAGAGGCGCACCGGGCGGGGTGGAAAAACCCCAAACACGCCCTGCAATGGCCCTCGACCCTCTCCGCCTATGTCTATCCGGTCTTCGGCCCGGTGTCGGTGGCCGATGTGGACCGCACGCTGGTGCTCCAGGTCTTGGAACCCATTTGGAACGACAAGACCGAGACGGCGACGCGTCTTCGTGGGCGGATCGAGAAGATTCTGGATTGGGCCCGGGTGTGCGGCTACCGGGAAGGGGAGAACCCGGCCCTGTGGAAAGGGAACCTGTCCCTGGTCCTGCCCGCCCCGGGCGCGCTCAAGAAGGTGAAGCATCGCCCGGCGCTGCCCCATTCGGACATGCCGGACTTCTGGGCGCGGCTCGATCGCGTCGGCGGGGTGGCGGCGCTGGCCCTGCGCTTCGACATCCTGACCGTCGCCCGCCCCGGGGAGACCCGAGGAGCGACCTGGGACGAGATCGATTTGGACGCGGCCCTATGGACGGTCCCGGAAGAGCGCATGAAGGGAGGCAAGGAACATCGCGTACCCCTGTCTCCCCAAGCGGTGGCGGTGCCGACGGAGGCCGCCAAGCTGCGCAAGGACAAGCTGATTTTCCCAGGCTTGAAAAAGGTGGATACGCCGCTGTCGGATACGTCCCTGACGAAGGTGCTCCGCGACCTGGGCGAAGGCGATATCACCGTCCATGGATTCCGCTCGACCTTCCGCGACTGGGCGGCGGATTGTACCGAGGTGGCCCGCGAGGTCGCCGAAGCGTGCCTCGCCCACACCCAGGGGAACAAGGCGGAGCAGGCCTATTGGCGCTCGGACATGATCGAGAAGCGGCGGGTGTTGATCGAGGACTGGGCGCGCTTCTGTACGGGAAAGGCCCCCGGATAGGGGGCTTTTCCGGATCGGTGGAGCGTTGCGCTGTCACGCCTCGTCCTCCAACTTGTGCTCGAAGCACTCCCCCAAGAAACTTGCCGCGCGGGGCGTGAAGACGGTGTCTCCGGCGAGATCGACGATGCCCAGTCGGGAGAACCGCGCTTGTTCTCCGAAGGACGCTGCGTTGTAGTGGATCGAGACTTGAGGATTCGATGTCACCGCGTAGAGGAACTCGATATCTCCGTGGAGGGTGTTCGTTGGACAGATGCCGTAGCCAAGGGTTCCGGTGAAGGGCGTCTCTTCTGGGATTCTGCCGTTTTCGGAGGAAATGGCGGCGATCACCTCGTCATATTGGTTGCAGAGGTGCTGAAGGAGCCGGGCGGCGGCATATTCGCCGTCGTCCAGTCCACGTTCGGCCTGGAACCACTGCAGGAAGGGCAGAATGTCGGGCAGAACCGAACTCGGGTACCCGTCGGAATGCCGGTAGAGCAGGATGGAGGGCTGTTCGAGCGGTTGCTCCGGTCGCTCGTAGAAGGCGATGTGGGATCGTGTGGCCATGGTAAAAGGGGGTTAAAACGCCGCCCACGCAACAGGCCGACGAAAAACCCCGTCAAGGAGGAACCCGGAGGGGCAAATCCTTTACGGGGTGTCGGCCTGTTAAACTCGTGGCGCGTTTGCCCCCTTCCATGGCTTATGGGATGCCACGCCCCAAGCGCCCGTGAGGGCTCCTTGGGTTAATTGGTTTCCATCCTACGCGGTGATCATTGCCACGATCAGCAGGATCGCCCCACCGATGCCGAGCATGGTGAAGGGGGCGTAGTCGCCGCCGATTCCATAGGAGCAGGACCGGAGAGGGAATCGCTTTCTCAGGGCGTCATCGCAAACCATCCCCGCGAATCCGAAGGCGAGGAGCAGCCCCACCGCGATGAAGGCGAGACAAAAGACCAATCCCCACCAATGGAGAGAATAGGGGTCTTGAGCGAGGAGTTCGGAAAGGGGCTGGTCGCAACGGGCCGGATCGCAAGAGGATGCGTCGGGGAACATGGGTGAAGAGGGTTAGCGGGTCGTTGAACCGCCCTCCTTCGGGATGCGCCGCGCGCACTCGATGAGGTCGGCGAGGGTCACCCCTCACGCCCCCGAGGGGGCGCACCGTGGAAGCAGTACCGACCTCAGCCAATCCACCATCGGATGGGATGAAATGTCGCGTGATCCTGCTTCCACGCAGGGTCACGGACGGAGGTCGGATGAGGTCGCGTTACCGCTGGTCATCGTGTTCCGCCCTTTCGCGCGCAGTTTAGCACGCGCGGGACCGGTCAAGGCGGCATTGCCCGGCACGCCCCCGGAGCCCGCCCGGGCGCCCGAAAAGGCAACCCCACGGGCGGTTGAACAACACCTATCGTCGGCTGGGCCTTCGCATGGCGCTCCGCCATGAGGTCGCCCTCACGAGCCGCCATGTGGACACGCGTGATCGTGGTCCCGAAAGCCAAGGGAAGCCGGTTAGATGTTGTTCCCCCAGATTTTACCAGACTGGGGATCCCTATGCCGCGTCTTCCCGGCCAAAGGCCCGTTCGGTCAGGTGGCGGTCGGTGCCCGCGCGCAAGGCGTCGATGGCCGGATCGCACAGGTCCCGGTGTTCGAGCACTCCGGTTTGGGACAATCCCTCGAACAGATTGCGTTTGCCGTCGTCGGTGGCGACACCCAGGGCCGCGCGGGCGAAGTCCATGCGTTCACGAAACAGGCCCTTGCCCTTGGTGAGTTTCAGGAAGAGGTCGATTTGCAGCTTGGGCGGCAAAGCGTCGTCGGCGCTGGGCAGGTCGCCGCGAAAGTCCTGGAACAGGTCGAGCACCGTCTGGGTCTCCGCCGCCTGTTCGTCGGAGAGCATAACCTCCATGGCCGTGTCCTGGGCGAAGGGATCGGAACTCTCGCTCTCCAGGATCGTGCGGAAAATGTCCGCGTCGTCAGGCTCCTCGCCGAGGAGTTCCTTCTTGTGATCCTCCAGTTCCTTCTTTGCGTCTGGATCGCCGGTTTCCGCTCGGTGGAAGGCGTCGATGGCGGCGACGGCTTGGGTTTCGCGAACCGTCGCTGTGGCGGCTTCGGCCTTGCCGGTTCCAATGTCGGCCTGACCGTCTCGTTCAATGGCGTCCGCCGGTTTCAGAGCCGCGATTTCGCGTTCTATGGTCGGGCGGGCATTGTCCAAGGCCGCTGCTGGAATACGGAGATACAGGCTTTGCGTCTCCGTTGGCAATTTCTCGAACCCCGGAATATCGAAGTGCGGCGGCCTTTCAGAAAACGCCTCCTCCGTCTCGGTGTTTCGGTTCGGACCGCGTTCCGCAGTGGACATTCAAGAGAAGATTAGGGGCAAGTGTCGAGGGGCAGAAGGTTCTTGCGGCAAAGTTCGGCGACGGCTTCGTTGTGTGCGTCCTTCCGCATCTGTTCGGCTTCCCGAACCTTCTCTTCCCCTCGACGGACTTTCTCCTCCGCCTTCTGGCGATCCACCGCCGCCGCGTCGCGTTCATCCTCGAACCGCTTGAGCAGTTCGGGATTGGGCTTCTGGACGACATCTCCGGCCCGGGCGCCTTCGGTCATGGGGAAACATGTTACAATACAGAATGTTAGCAACATTCCCACTTTGGCGCATTTTTGGGAAAGAACGACCCGCCTGTGGACTGACCTCACCCGTCGGGGACGCCCCACCATGCCGAAGAAAAAACCTCACCCCCCTCGCATGACCCCATACGCCAATCGCCGCAGTCGCAAGTATCTCCACCAGTTGGAAGTCATCCGCCTGTTCGAGGCCGCGCGGACCACCGGGCGACATGGACTGCGGGATTCAACGCTGGTCTGGCTCATGTACCGCCATGGCCTACGAGCCAGCGAGGCGCGGGCACTGACCTGGGGACAGGTCGATTTCGAGCACATGCGGCTTCACGTTCAGAGGAAGAAGAAGGGATCGCCCTCCACTCATCTCCTCGGAGCCTTCGAAGTGGGCGCCCTCATGCGGCTCCGACCGGAGGGCGCCACGCCCTCCACGCCGGTCTTTATCAATGACCGTGGAACGCCGCTTTGTCATTCCACGATCTACAAGCTGATCGACCGGGCCGGACAGGCGGCGGGCTTGGACGTTCGGGTCAATACCCACATGCTGCGTCACTCTTGCGGCTTCCATTTGACCAATGTCCTGGACCGCCAATACCGGAAAATCCAAAAGTTCCTCGGCCATCGCGATTTGAAGCACACGGCCCGCTATACCGAACTGGACGACAGCAAATTCAACGACATTTGGGACGGAGAAATTGACGATCCGACTGTAAAACCGTAAGAATTTCCCCGTGTTTTCTTCCGGAAAAGAGCGTCTCACATGAAATCCCATCTTTCCCAAAAATGCGCCTTTTTGGGAAAGTCGGCTTTTCTTTAGGTGAGGACGTGGGCGTTCTCTTCAATGCCTCTTCCTGAACCATGCTGTATTTGGGAGCAACGACCCTTGCACGGAAGGCTCCGGCTTCCTAAACTCAAGGCATGACGAAAATCGTTCAAAGCTCCGTCGCCGAATTTCCCGCCGCGCTCGCCAAGGCAGGCGTGAAGGAGGATCAGTTCGTTTTCGCCCAGGTCCTGGACGCCGAGGATGTCGCGAAACTCCACGAACTGCGTCGTCTGGCACAGGAGGGCCTGGAGAGCGGTGAGGTGTCCGAAGAAGAAGCCTTCGAGGATATTCTTGGCGATCTGTACGGACAGTATCCCCAGCTGAAAGATGGCTAAAGCGGTATATAGCCGTGCCGCTGTCGCCGATTTGAAGACCATCGCCCGGTACATCGCTCAGGACAACCCTGAGAGGTCGGGATCATTCGTCCATGAAATCCGGGTCCGGTGCGGGAAGAGAGCAGACTTCCCCATGAGCGGGCAGAGCAGACCGGATATCGCACCCGGGATGCGGTCATTCGCACACGGAGCCTATGTTGTCCTGTACATGCCCCTGGAAGATGGCATCTCTGTTGTTCGTGTCATTCACTCGTCGCGAGATATTCGAGCCGCCTTGTAACCCGAGGGCATCCCATGCGCTTTGATCGCGAGATATCTGATCCCAAATTGGCCGAATGGCTGCAAAATGCCCCGGAAGAGGAACTGGTCGCCCTCAAGAAATACGCCGACGAGAAAGAGCGTGCCGAGGCGCGTGTCGCGCCGCCCGAACCACAAGAATGGACTGACGCTATGAGAACGAACAAACCGTCAACCGCTTCAGGTTCCGTGACTGCGGCTGTCGGACGTGTCCACGAGGATGGCCTGTCCACCGATGAACTGACCGCCTTGGTGAGCGTGCCGGGGGCTTGGGGCGTGGCCGGTTCTGCGGACGAGGTGTGTGATCGGGTAACCCAGCGTCTGCGTGAGGCGGCAAGGAAATGAAGAGCGCGGCCCATCGAGGACGCCGCGCTCTTACATCCTTTAACGTATGAATACTTAAATATTTTCCCTTTGGTCGATGCGGAGTCGGAGCATGGCTAAATCAAAAGATGATAGTCGTAGAAAATATCGTACAGAGGATCTTGCGCGATCTGCGGCAATTTACGGCCTATCGGATAAGTTTGATATTTTCGAGCAAGTAAATCTTATGGGATTGGATGATAATGCCATGCGAATTGATGCTGTGGCACGCTGCCTCGATACTGGATGGATGATAGGGTTGGAGTTTAAAAAGTCACATTTATTTATGAGTGAGTTTTCAAAGGCAATTCGGCAGGCTATACATTACAGAATTTCTGAGATTAATGATAAGCGTTTTCCAGAATATATTGGTTGTAGGCTTCCAGCTATTGCTCTTTTTCCGGATTGGCTCGGAGAACACGATGATGATGTAACAAGTTATTTGAAAGAGTCTGAGGGAATGAGGATTGTAGCTGAAAAATTCAGGGTCGGTACAATGCGGGAAATGAATAAAGGGAGAATCAGCTTCATTATGGGGCAGGCAGCAATTTGGCACTCATCAACAGGTTGGACAAAGAATGCGGAGAGTGTATTGTTCGGCGACATAGGATTTGCTTCGGTTAGAAAGAAAGACAATAGAATAAATCCCATTCTTCCTGAATATTATTAATACTCCTCCGCCAGCATGATCGTTAAAACCCGCGTCGTTTTCGTCGGGTCCGTGGGGTCGTCCGACCCGACGGTCATGGCTTCGTCGTAGCAATCGATTTTCCAAAAGATCTTCCGGCCCTCGGCGGTGAAGGCACCGAAGTCATGTTCGCCGTGGGGGTCGTTGTCCTTGGTGAAATCGTCGTAGCTCTGGATTGCCTGGATGAGGTCGTAGACCACGCGGGAGCCGAGGGCCTGGATGCCCTGGGTGAGCATGACCTGTCCGCCGATGAAGGTCGTGCGGAAGGCATCGTTCAGCGTGCGGATGCGGAGGCGGCGTTCGGCCTCGGTCATTTCCGGGCCGCGTTCGTTGGGGGTGTTCATGGAAAAAGGGGTTAGGAAGGAAAGGAGGGGAGCGGACTGCTCCCTCAGGGGCTCGTGCCCCGGGTCTCGGGGAGCTCGGCGGGGGGCATGCGGGCTCGCGTGCGCAGGTCGCTCCGCCGGTAGTAGGGCAGGCTGCGCAGGCGCAGCGGGTCGCGGTTGCCATGGAGCACCAGCAGTTCATTGTCCCGTAGGCGGATGAGTTGGTCGGGCCGCATGAGGGGCGACTGGTGCAGGCCGTCCGAAGGCTTGAACCAGTTGAGCCGGAAAGCCGTACCCAGGCGGGCCGAGAGGTTCTGCGCCGTGTCCAACCCCATGCCGCCGAAATAGCTCTCCGTGCCCACGCTTTCCAGGATGGCCGAGGCTTCGTTCTGTCCGTAGTTGGCGGACAGTTGGGAGAGGGATTGCAGGATCAGCCAGAAGCCGACCCGGTACTTTCGCGCCGTGGCGGCGAAGGTGGGGAAACCGGGGATACGCAGATGGGCGAACTCGTCGAGGAGCAGGAAGACCGGCAGGCGGCCCTTGCGCTCCTTGAGCAGGGCGGAACAGAGCTCCGTGTAGAAGAGGGACAGGAGGAAGCGGAATGTCCCCATGTCCTGCTGGCGCACCATGACGAAGAGGGCCGTCTTCTCCTCCTTCATGGCCGCGAAGTCGAAATCATGGTGGCTGGTCAGGCGGGCGATGTCCGGATTGCCCAACAGGGAAAGGGCGGTCGCGGCGGTGGAGACGAAGGAGAGCATCATCTTCTCCGGCGCCGCGTTGGTGAAGCCCTTGTAGTCGTCGAAGGTGGCCGGATCGTTCAGCGTGTTCTCGACGATGAAGCGGTCGGTCTCGGTGCCGCCCGCGTGGGCGTCGAAATGGTTCAGGCGATAGAGGACGCTCGCCAGCGTGACGGTCTCGCCCTCGGGGCTGTTTTTCAGGG
>NZ_JBLAVB010000016.1:0-84096 GCF_047263945.1 Rhodospirillum sp. A1_3_36
CGAGGCCAAGTTTGGTCGCGAAGCGACCCAACTTGGCCTCGGACGACTCTAGCCAACCTCACCTTTCCGGGCTCGCCGAGCCTTCACAATAAATGGGGAAACAAAACCGAGCGGTCCGCTTCATTGATCCGCCCGCCCCGACGTTTGAACAGAGCCTGCAGCTTGCCGTTTTCGAACTGAGGGCCGCGTCGTTCCGATTGTCCCGGAAAGCGCAAATAGATCCGGCCCCGATGGTTCAAATGGTTGAGTTTCAGATCTTCCAGCAGGAAGTCCCACTCCTCCACCGCGTAGAGTTCGTTGTTCCGCTTCTCGTTAAAGCGGATATCAATGGCAACAACCAAATCGAAGAAATAGGGAAATTCGGGCAGGACCTTTCCCGCGTTGAATCGGTGGACGATGCGGTGCACCTTCAACCACCGACACATTTCTTCTCCCAGCGAATTGTCTGGAGCATCCAGGGCATCGGCATGGTGACCTAACCAAGTGACCAAGCGGGTGAAATATCCGGCCCCCGCCCCAAGCACCAGAATCGACCGCCCCGGCCCCCGGTCCAAACCCAATTGGCAGACGATCGCCCAGCAGTCCTGGAAGGACGCCTCCAGATCGAAAGGATTGGTGTGCAGGCCAGAAGACGCGCCACCGAGACGCTCCTCGAAAAGCTTGAAAGCCTCCATATCCAGGGACTCCCGAGCATGGGCAATAATGCCTTCTATTGTGGGGCGGTCGCCAGTGGCGGTCATGGGCGGCACTCTCCGTAACAAACGGGTCCTGTTGGACCGAAGGTCTCTCACACCCAAAGAACCTGAAACCATGGCGACATTTTGACGCGGCCTCTCAATCAACACCCCGAGACCGGAACATGCGAAAATCAATCCCATACATGGCGTTGCCTCTCACCACCCCTTGAGTGAAACGGGGTAGGGAAAGCGCTTTTGTCGTCTCGTCATCCCCGCGCAGGCGGGAATGACGCTTTTGGAGCGTTTTCGGACTTTTTCCGCACCCTGCCAGGACCGGCTTTGGTTCACCCCGCTCAACCGCTCAACCGCTCAATAGTCGCGCCACAGGTGACGAGCTTATCTTCCACCCGCTCATAACCGCGATCAAGGTGATAGACACGATTGATGACCGTTTCCCCTTCCGCCGCCAACCCGGCAATCACCAGACAAACAGAAGCCCGCAGATCCGTCGCCATGACCTGGGCGCCGGACAGCCGCGCCTTGCCCCGCACAATGGCCGAGCCCCCATGGATGTTGATATCGGCCCCCATGCGGCTGAGCTCGGGCACATGCATGAAGCGGTTCTCGAAAATGCTCTCCGTGATCATACAAGCGCCCGAAGCCGTGCTCATCAGGGCCATCCATTGGGCCTGCATATCCGTGGGAAAGCCAGGGAAGGGTTCGGTCATCACATCCACCCCGCGCACCTCGCCGCCGGTGGCATCGATCAACAGACCGTCGGTCGCCTCTTCCACCACAACACCAGCCTGACGCATGTGGTCGACCAGGGCTTCGGTCAGGTCCATGCCCGTCCCCGTCAGGGTCAACCGCCCCCGGGTGGCCGCCGCAGCCAGGGCATAAGTTCCTGTTTCAATCCGATCAGGGACCACCGCATGGGTCACGCCGCCCAGACTATCGACTCCGTCCACGGTCAGGGTGCCTGTGCCAATCCCTTCGATCTGTGCGCCCATGGCCCGCAGGCAGGTGGCCAGATCGCTGATCTCCGGCTCACGGGCCGCGTTCTCGATGATCGTCCGCCCCTCAGCCAGGGTGGCGGCCATCAGGGCGTTTTCCGTCCCCCCAACCGTGACCTTTGGGAAGTTCACCTGGGCGCCCTTCAAGCGGCCTTCGACCCGGGCATCGATATAGCCTTCCTTCAACTCAATGATCGCGCCCAGGGCCTCCAGGGCCTTGAGGTGCAGATCAACGGGCCGGGTGCCGATGGCACATCCCCCAGGCAGGGACACCCGGGCTTGCCCATGGCGAGCCAGCAGGGGCCCCAACACCAGAACAGAGGCCCGCATCTTGCGCACCAGATCGTAAGGAGCGGTCGTGTCCCTAAGACCAGAGGCATTCAGATCCAGGATCCGCCCCTCGGCACTATCAGCCCCGTTCAGGTGCACATGAACGCCCATGTGTTCAAGAAGCCCCCCCATGGTGCGAATATCGGCCAAATCGGGAATATTCGTTAAGGTCACGACCTGGTCGGTGAGCAGGCAGACAGGCATCAGGGTCAAGGCAGCGTTCTTGGCGCCCCCAATACGAATGGTGCCCTTCAGCGGGGCGCCGCCAATAATGCGGATCCTATCCATGGCGCGGGTATGGACCTTCCAAGGGTTGGAACGGAGGGCAAACCGAAGCCCAAGGCTCCGGCGGACACGCCGCTCGACAAAAGACTATGGACCAGGGGACCAGATCCGCCGAACCGCGCCGAAACGGGTTCAATCCGGCAGGAACCGGTCTGGGAGAGGGGAAGCGATAGCGAACCCCACAGATGCCGGGGGGACTGTCAGGACACACCGGGAAAACGGCGCTTATTGGGCAGAGGATTCGCAAAAGACCCCGAGTCCGGCTTCCTACCGCATCCCCCCCGGTCGCGCAAGATATCTGGCGGGACAATGGTCGCGCCCCTTTCTACCAATGGGTTACATCTCATTTGATATAACGCCCCCCTTGTATGCAGCAACTCCAAGATCAATATTGATAAGGTGAGAAAGAATCTCCTCACTGAATTCATCCCGCTAAAACATGCTCCTCCTGGGAAAGCAACGGCAAAAACAAGGTCGTAATGTCTATGGCAGATATGGCCTCCCCTAAATAGGCACCCCTACGAATGGATCAACCCGGCTATCAGAACCGCATAGAGACCTGGGCCTTTCCGGCCATCTCCTTCGGCTTTGTCCTGATCCTTGGCGCCATTTTCGTTCTCGTTGTCCTGCTCGACCGGAATCTGGAGAAACGCTCAACTGCGGTGCGTGTCCTGGCAAACGGGCAGAGCACTGAGACGCGAATCGGCGCGGCGATGGAAGACTTTGGGCGCCTGGTGACGATCGTGGCCAATAGCCCGGTACTGTCCCAGGGAAGCGAAGAGGCAATCGCACGGCATTTTCTGACCATAGCCAAGGCAGATCAACGCATTGACCAACTGCGTCTTTTGTCCCCCAGCGGCAGAGAAGAGGTCCGGATCAATGAAACCCAAAAGATTCCTATCCAAGTGCCACGGGACCAGTTGCAGGACAAAAGCGACCGTCCCTATTTCCAGGAAACCGTGGGCACCTCAAAGGGCACCGTTCGGATTAGTCCCTTAGACCTGAATATTGAATTTGGGAAAGTGGAATACCCCCTAACCCCCACCATCCGCCTGTCCACCCCTATCTTCTGGGAAAGCGGATCGCTTCGTGGTGTGCTCGTCCTTAATGTCAACGCGGAAAGCATGGTTGGCCAAGTCCAGCGCAAGACACAGGTCCAAGGAGAATGGACCCTGATCCACGTCGAAGGCAGCCATTGGGTGCTTCCTGACAGAACGGAAACGCGGGGATGGGTGCTGACAGATACGGATCAGGCCCGCAACCGCTTTCCCCAAGTGGTCGACCAAATGGATCAGCCCCATCAGGACCTGTTCGAAGACGGGGATACCGAGTGGTTTCACGGCATCCTCAATTTGAAAACCGACTTGTCCGACAATCGCTTGGTTTCCGACGTTGGGGGGTTTCCCAAGATCCATATCTTCGTCGGCACCCAGCACCGATCCCTGGTCACGCTTTTAAAGAACCGCCTTCCCCTCGCTGCCCTTGCCTTGGCCCTCTCCCTGGCCGTCGCTTGGGCCTGGAGCCGCGCCCTGATTGGCCAAGCCCGCGCCCGAAAAGCCCGCTTGACTGCCTATAAGCGCTTGGTTCAGTCGGAAAAACTGGCGGGGCTTGGAGGAATGGTCGCAGGCATCGCCCACGAACTGAACACCCCAATCGGCAATGCCTTGACCATCGCCAGCACCATCCAGGACCGAGCCAGGGAAGCCATGGCAAGCCAGGGGACCTTGGACCTTCCCGATTTCCTGGAAGACATGGCCCAAGGAAGTTCAGTCCTGATGAAGAGCCTGGATCGGGCACGCACCCTGATCCGCCGGTTCAAGGACGTCGCGGTAGACCGAACGGCGGAACGCCACCGGTCTTTCGCCCTTGATCCTTTCCTGGAAGACCTTCTGGCCACCATGCGTCCCCGCTTCAAAAACAGCCCGGTTACACTCGAACTGAAGGCCACCAGCGGGGCAACCATGGACAGCTATCCCGGCGCCCTTGGTCAAGTGGTGATGAACTTGGTCGACAACGCCCTGATCCACGGCTTTCCCGACGGCGCATCGGGCACGATCCAGGTAACCTCCTCTCTCTTGCCCCGTCAGAACAAGATCCGTGTGGTTTGTGCAAACACGGGGCGAGGCATCGAGGAACAGCACCTGCAGCACCTATTCGAACCCTTTTTCACCACACGAGCGTCCATGGGCGGTGGGGGCCTGGGCCTGGCCATCACCCGTGGCATCGTCGTCGATCTCCTGGGGGGAGATATCTCCGTGGAGAGTGCCCCCGACAAGGGGGCCGTCTTCACCATTGATCTCCCCCTCTCTGCCCCCCAAACGAGTCCCTCGTCGAACAAGGAGAAGAGCAGCCATGCCATCTGACCCCACAAACGGCATGCTCGAGGACCTGTTCCTCACGCCGGTCTCCTCTGGCGTCTCTGAATGGCGCATCCTTGTTGTCGACGACGAGCCCGAAGTGTTCGAAGCCACACGTTTCGCCTTGAAGGGTGTCCGTATCATGGACCGCCCCATCGCCCTCCATTGGGCCGATTCCGCGAAGGCGGCAGAGAGCTTCCTCGTCGAATATCCCGATACGGCCCTGGCCCTGGTCGACGTGGTCATGGAGACCAATGACGCGGGCCTTCGCCTGGTCTCCCGGCTTCGAGAGACAGGACACCGGGATCTGCGCGTTATCCTGCGCACGGGACAACCGGGATATGCCCCCGAACTGACGGTCATCACGGACTTCGAGATCAATGATTACACCTGCAAGGATGATCTGACCCGAACCCGCCTGATCAGCCTTCTGACCACCGCGTTACGGGATTACAACCAGATCCGCCAGATCAACGAACACCGGAAGGGGTTGGAACTGGTCATCCAATCCACCCAAGACCTGTTGAACCGCAAAGGCCTGAGCGTTCTGGGGCAGGGCATCTTGACCCAACTCGCGGCCCTGTTGAGCCTGCCTCCCAAGGGAATCGTCTGCGCGGCATCCATGGGTGGGGGCACCAGGGACCAAACCAGCTTTATCGTCCTTTCCGGCTTAGGAACCTACGCCAGGGAGATGGGCCGCCCCCTGACGACGCTGGAAGACTATGAGACGCGCCTGAGTTCAGCGTTCACCGTGGCCCGGGAACTTGGAGGGCCGGTCACCCTCGAGGATGGCGTGGCGGCGGTTTTCGACAATCCCAGCGGACGCGCCTATTTCTTGTTCGTAGAGGGCAAGCTTGAGAAACCATCGCCGGTCATTTCCCACCTGCTACGCTTGTTTACCGCCAATATCGCGCTCTGTTTCGAAAACCTGGACATACTCGATCGCCTCAACATCCTGGCCTACACCGACCCCGCATTGAATATTCCCAACCGCAACGCCCTGGCCCTGCGCATTGACCGAACGACCGAACAGGGATCCCTGACCCGCCTTGTGACGTTCTCGTTGAAGACCATCATGGACATCACCAGTGCCTTTGGGACGCAAACGGCCACCCAAGCCTTTCTGTCCTTCCGCGACAAGCTACTGGAGACGTTGCCCGAAGTCTCCTTCATCTGTCACTTCAGTGACCGCAGCCTTCTGGCCATGGGCGCTCCTCAAGACCTTCCCATGGACGCTATCGGGCGTCTGCGCACCCCCACCGTTTCCATTGAAGGTATGGCCATGGTCCTTCCCATGACCATATCCGTTCTCGATCTGGATCTGGGAAGTCATAGCGCGGAAGAGGTCATCCGCATGGCCATCACAGCAAACCTCACCGCAGCCGAACAGCCGCGCCCGGACGACATTCACCATTTCGACCCAACGGTTAAGGAGGCCCTTGGGAAGCGGCTCCACCTGTTGTTCGCCCTTCGGGATGCCTTGGATAAGGGGGACGGCATCGAGGCCCATTTCCAGGCCAAAGTGGAGTTGACCACAGGTCGGATTACGGGTGCGGAAGCCCTGTGCCGCTGGACCTTCGAAGGGAAATCCATTTCGCCAGGAACCTTCATTCCCCTGGCAGAAACGGGCGGCCTGTCCCGTCCGCTCACCCGCACCATCCTCCAACAGGTGGCCGCTTTCGCCCACAGCCGACGGGAAAAGGAACTGCCTCCCCTCCCTGTCGCGGTGAACCTGTCCTTGGTGGATTTCAACGACCAGGATTTCAGCGATCAGCTTTTGGGTTGGGTGCGCGACATGCAGCTTTCCCCAGACAGCCTGTCCTTCGAAATCACAGAGAGCGAGATCATGCGGGATCCGGACAGGATCCTGAGGGACTTGGCCCGCATTCGGGAAGCGGGGTTCAGAATGGCTGTCGACGATTTCGGAACCGGGCATTCCTCCCTCAGCCGTATCGACCATATGCCCATTACCACAGTCAAAATCGACAGGGCCTTCGTGACTCCTTTGACGCCGGATAATTGCCAAACAGGGATCGCTGCGGTGACCATGGTTATGGCCCGAAACCTGGACCTGTCCGTGATCGCAGAGGGCGTGGAAACGCCGCTCCAACATCAGGCTCTGCTGGAATTGGGGTGTAAAACCGCACAGGGGTTTCTGTATGCCCGCCCCCTGGACCGGGGGAATTTCGAGGCCCTCCTGGATCGTGGACGCATCCAACTCCCCGACCCGGGGGCCCGTTAGCAGGCCACGCAAAAAGTCAGAGAACTCTCCAAAAGCGTCATTCCCGCATCCTATCAGAGCATCAAGCCCTTCAACTGCACCACATCCCGTCTTCCCGGTGTCATTGGACCCAGCCTTTTCATTGGTCTATGGATGATCCCGGTATGGAATCCAATGCATTCGAGCAAGATCCATTTCACGTTAGGGGACCGTGGCTTGGCAAAGGCGCTTGACCTTGGTGCTGGCTACCGCTAGGCCCTAGGCTTGAGCGAAACTGGATCAACTTGAGTCAAGCTGGCCCCGTTTCACCCTCATCTCATGAATTTTAGTGTGCTCCGAGATCAAGTTGGCCCAACTTGATCTCGGAGCACACTAGGGAATGAAAAAGGCGAAAAGCGCGAGGCTATGATCAAGACTCTGGACCGCTATATCCTGCGTAATCTGCTCGTCGGACTTTCCGTCGGCGCGGTCGCGCTGGTCGCTTTGATTTGGCTGATCAACTCCCTGAAGTTCCTTGACTGGTTCGTCAACAAAGGGCTGTCCATCAGCACCTTCTTGAAATTGACCCTGTTACTCATGCCCGGCTTCCTGACCGTCTTCATTCCCATTTCGCTCTTTGCCGTTGTGCTGTTCACCTATAACAAGCTCGCTGCGGACCGGGAATTGATCGTCATGCGTGCCGCCGGGCAGGGCCATTGGCAGTTGGCCAAACCCGCGTTGTGGCTTTGCCTGATTCTGACCCTTGTCGGATACTGGCTGACCATGAGTGTCGTCCCTGCCATGGAACGGGCATTTGACGTCATTAAATGGCAGGTCCGCGACGAGGTCTCCAGTCTCATCATCAAGGAAGGGCAGTTCAATCAGATAAGAAAAGGCGTTATCGTCTATGCCGGAAAACGGACCGCCGATGGCAAGCTGCTCAATCTGCTGATTCACGATACATCCGGCAGTAAGGAAGTAACCGTCTTGGCTGAATCCGGTGCCCTTGTGAAGGATGGCGCTACTTCCAAGATCTTATTGCTCAATGGAAATCGGCAGGAACGCGACCCGGAGACGGGTAAGATAACCTTTCTGTATTTTGACAGCTATACCATAGACATGGGGGATTCTGGCAAAAGCAAGGAATTCCGCTACATTGATGAGCGGCAACGCCCTTTTTCAGAGTTATATTCCATCCAGGTGGGCGACCAGATCGACCCCGCTTATCCCTACTTGTTCGAGCATTCCAGCGTTCGACGCCTGCGTATGGAACTACACCTGCGGATTTTGCGTCCGTTGGCCCACCTTGGCTTCCTGCTGATCGGCTTGGCTGCGGCCCTGACAGGAGAGTTTAACCGGCGAGGCGACAACACACGGGTTATCGTCGCCGTCGCGCTTGTGGTCTTGTTCCAGGGCGGCAGCCTGGGGGCGGCCAATCTCGTCAAAAAATCCTATGACGGTCTGATTGTGCTCGATCTCATGACCATTCTGCCCATTGTCATTGGCTTTTTGTGGCTCACTTGGCCCAGTGACCGATGGCCCCTGGGACGAAAGCCGACCCCGCCTGAGCTCGCGCCGGAGACTCCTAAAACGCGGCAATTGGGGTCTTCGGCATGACTCCGGGCGCTACGGCGGTACCGATGACGAGCACTTCTGGCGGGGTCCCCGTCGGAGATCAAGGTCGGAACAAGGGGGCTCCGGCCTTGATCCGACGCCTGCTGGGGTCTTTCATGCGGGGCCAATGGGGATTGATTGTTCTGGCCATGGGCTGCATGGGCATTGTCGCAGCGACGACTGCGGGCATTGCCTGGCTCATGAAACCCGCTGTTAACGAGGTTTTCGCGGGCAAGAATCCGACGGTCTTGACCTGGGTGGCCATCTCCTTCCCGGCTGTTTTTATGGCAAAGGGCCTGGCCAATTATGGCCAACGCACCCTGATGAATGCTGTGGGCGCGCGGGTCATCGCCCGCTGTCGGGAGGCGCTTTACGATCACCTTCAGGGCATGGATATCGCCTTTTTCGCCCAAAGCCGCACGGCCACCCTGGTCAGCCGCTTCACCGTCGACCTCACCCTGATGAAAAACACCATCACCACCGGCACCATGGCCCTGGGGCGAGATGCGGTGACCCTGGTCGGTTTGCTGGTCTCTCTGGTCGCGCTGGACCTCGATCTGGCGATAATCGCCGTGACCGTGTTTCCGCTTGCTGTTTTGCCTATTGTCATTCTGGGGCGACGGGTGCGCAAGGCGGCCAAAGGCATGCAGAGTGAATCCGGCGAACTGGACGCCCAATTGCTGCAGATCTTCCAAGGGATCCGCGTGGTGAAGGTCTATAATGCTGAAGCCCGGGAGGCGGAGCGAGTTGACGGAACCATCTGGCGGATCTACCGCCACTTGATGCGGTCTGAAAGCGTGGGCGCAGCGATTTCCATGGTCCTGGAGATTCTCTCGGGCATTGCCTTTGCCGGTGTGGTTGTCTATGGCGGCCAACGGGTGACAGAGGGAAACCTGGATCCCGGGACCTTCTTCGCCTTCCTGACCTCCATGTTTCTGCTCTACCAACCCCTCAAGCGACTGGGGCGGGTAAACGTGGTTGCCCAGGAAGGACTGGCCGCCATGGAGCGCCTGTTTGATCTGCTCGATACACCGCCGGGTTTGCGGGAAAAGCCCGATGCAATGGAGCTGACCGTTTCCGGTGGAGAAATCCGCTTTGAGGGTGTCCGCCTGACCTATCCCCAAGGGGAGATCCCGGCCCTGGGTGGTCTGGACCTGCTGGTGCCCACCGGGGGCACAGCGGCTCTGGTGGGGCGATCCGGTGCGGGCAAGTCCACGGCTTTGCAACTGGTTCCCCGGTTCTATGACGCAGACGAAGGCCGGGTGCTCATTGATGGGCAGGACGTGCGCGACGTGACCTTCCGCTCCCTTTGGAGGTCCATCGCCATGGTCACCCAAGAGGTGATCCTGTTCGACGACACGGTGCGCGCCAATATCGCCTATGGCCGACCCGATGCCAGCGAAGCGGACATCGAAGCCTCAGCCCGGGCCGCAGCTGCGCATGAGTTTATCCAGGAGATGCCTCAGGGTTACGACACGGTGATCGGAGAGCAGGGGGTCCGCCTGTCCGGCGGTCAACGTCAACGGCTGGTCATCGCCCGGGCCATGTTGAAGAACGCGCCCATCCTGCTGCTCGACGAGGCAACCAGCGCGCTGGACACGGAAAGCGAACGCAAGGTTCGTGGGGCCTTCGACTCCCTGCGCCAGGGACGGACCTGTGTCGTGGTCGCCCACCGCCTGTCCACAGTGATGAACGCCGATATCATTTATGTCCTGGACGCCGGACGGGTGGCGGAGCGTGGGACCCATGCTGAACTGCTCGCCAAGGGCGGCATCTACACGGATCTCTGTGCGACGGAGTTAAGCAAGGCCGAGGGTTAAAAAAAGATCTCGGATCCTGTCACGCATCCCCTTCTTATACCAAGGTGCGGTGAGTTTGACTCACCGCAC
The DNA here is from genome assembly GCF_047263945.1 of Rhodospirillum sp. A1_3_36. Classification (NCBI taxonomy): domain Bacteria; kingdom Pseudomonadati; phylum Pseudomonadota; class Alphaproteobacteria; order Rhodospirillales; family Rhodospirillaceae; genus Rhodospirillum; species Rhodospirillum sp. A1_3_36. Next base: position 10,366 of record NZ_JBLAVB010000016.1, read on the forward strand.
CTTGGGAGCGGCCAAGTGGCCGCCGCGCCGTATGGCGCGTAAAAGCCCGCATGGCGTTTGAACGCAAGAAAAGCGGCGTGGGTTTCAACCCGCGCCGCTTGGTATTATGCCGTCATTCCCGTATCCCCTACAGGAAGGGAAACGGGGCCAGTTTGACTCAAGCTGATCCCGTTTCACTGTATCTGATCCGGGTGGTCGCCCGTCTGTCCATCGATGCCCTTCGGGTCCGCCGCCGATTGGCGGACTCCTATCCCGGCTTCTGTTTGCCCGACCCCATCGCCGAGACCGCCCCCCTATGGGGGAGAATGTCTCCGCTGCGTTGATGGTGGCCCTTGAGCGATTATCGCCCCTCGAACGGGCGGTGTTCCTGCTACATGACATCTTTGAAGGCGAATTCGCCGAGATCGCCGAAACCTTGGTCTCAGCGGTCCTTCGGTTCGGGAAGAACCATCCAGATGGGGGGAGACGGGAAGACAGAGGCCCCCCCCTCCTCCGCCGTCAGCGCCACCCCCGGAGAGAACTGGGCCAGTCGGATGACCGCCAACCCGAGCGAGGTCCCAGCTCCTTCGACAACCGAGCGGATCTCGCCAGCCTCGGCGCCATCGTGCGTGCGCAACAGGGATCCGCTCGTGGGCAAGGCCTCGCCCCCGGTGAGGGTGATCGGCATCAGGCGCTTTTTCACCAGACCCCGATACTTGGTGCGCGCGGTCAGTTCCTGCCCCATGTAGCACCCCTTTTTAAAGTCCACACCGCCCAGTTCGTCAAAACCGTTTTCCAACAACAGGGCCTTGTCCGGTTCCATGTCCGGGGCACCATCGGGCAGACCCAGGGTCGTTGCCTGCCGGTGCCAATCCAGGGGGGGTCCCTTCGGGAGCTCCGGGGGCGTGGCTCCAGGTGGAATCAGCAAGTGAACTCCAGCTTCGACCAGACGCGGGTCAACGAAGGCCAGGGCCCCGCCCTCCAGGGTTTTGGCCACACCGGGTTCGGCGGGCAAACCCAATGCGACCGCGGCCTCTGCTCCCGGCACGACGGCGACGGTCCAGCCCTCGCCCGGAGCCAGGGTGATCTTTGAGCGGAGCTTGAACCGGGACAGGCGGGTCTTCAGGTCGTCCATGCGCGCAGCTTCGCAGCGGATCAGTAGGCTGCCTTCTCGTTCCACCAGGAAGAAATCGTGCATGTACTTACCCTGGGGGGTCAGCAGAGCCGCCCAGATAGCCCTTTCCCCCGTGGCTTTGGTCACATCGTTGGATACGAGCCCTTGAAGAAAGGTCACGCGGTCGTCCCCGGCGAGGGTCAGAACGCCCCGTTCGGGCAAGGGGCATAGAAGAAGGTCGGTCATGGAGGGCTCTCCGCCTGAAAGGTCTGGCTTAAAGATCTGTAACATAGGGGGGACCTCACCCAGGTATGACGCGCCGGTGCCGTTGGCAAGTTTCGACGGGGCAGTTATAAGGAAAAGTGTCTTCTCTGATTACTCCTCCAGCCGGATTTCCCCATGAAAATCGTCCTTGTCGACGCCGGACGCGCCTATGACGGTGCCACCCCCTCCCTCCTGCCAATGGACGGAGCCGAGCGGGCCGTGGTTGGACTGGCCACGGCCCTGGCCGCCCGGGGGCACGCGGTCACCGTACTCAACGGATGCGCTGCCCCTGTCACCCGGGGGGGCGTGGCCTATCATCCGCTGGCCACCGCCGGACAGGACCCCAAGCCGGTGGAGACCGCCGATACCCTGATCGCCGTTCGCTTGCCCGCCCTTCTCGGCACTGTGGCCGAGGTGGGGCGGAGGATCCTTTGGCCCATGGCCCATCCTGCGTATCTGACCTGGCCAACCCACCGGGCCCTGCTTGATCAATACGGCCCCACCATCGCCTATTTGGGCGCCACTCAGATGGGGGCCTCGGCCCGGCCGGGAGGAGCGGTTGTGGCGCCGGGCGTGTCCCGGGCCTTCCGGCCGGGCCTGCTGTCCGAACCCACCGAACGGCCCGAAGCGGTGGTGGTCACCCATCCTATGCATGGTCTCGATCAGGTATTGACCCTCTGGGAGGAGCGCATCCAGCCCGAGGTACCCGGGGCGCGATTGACCATTTATTCGGCCCTGTTACGTCGGGCGCTGGATGGCGAGCTCATGCCCGCCTCGCTGGAGGCCCTGGCGGGCCGGGTAAAGGCCCTGGCCGAACGGGACGTGGCGGTTCGTGCTCCCCTGGCCGAAGACGGAATGGCCGGTGTCTACCGGTCGGCGCGGCTTCTTCTCTATCCTGGTCATGCCAAGGACATGGCCTGCTGGGCCTTGGGTGAGGCCCAGGCCTGTGGCCTGCCCGTGGTGGCCCGCGCTTTGGGCGCCGTCGAGGAACGGGTGCCGAATGGGGAAGCAGGCTATATCGTCCCCGACGGGGAGGCTTTTGCCAATGTGGCCATCCAGATTCTGTCCGATGCCACTCTGGCCAAGGGAATCGCCGCTGCAGCGGGGGAGGCGACACGATTGCGGACCTGGGATGCCGCAGCCAGGGACTTCGAACTCTTGATGGCCTGAGGACTGATTAATTGGGGTTTGTCGGGCTGGTATCGCCGTTTCTCCCGGTCTATGATCCGGCCTGACACGCTGGTGGAAGGGGGACTTTCTTCTCCTGTATCGGTGTCGTTTCCTCTCGGTCGTGTCCGGCCCCCGTTATTGGAGTTCCCCGATGGATCTTCGTGTCCTTCAAGTCATGGCCGGCGCCGAACAAGGCGGTGCGGAACTGTTCTTCGAGCGGCTGTGCATCGCTATGCACAAGGCTGGCGTGCACCAACATGTGGTTATGCGGGAGGCAAGCGCCCGGCTGGAACGCATGCGCGACGCAGGGTTACAGCCCATCTTGATGCGCTTTGGTGGCCTCCTGGACTTTAGCACGCGAAAAAGCCTGAAGCGGGAGATCGCCAAGTTCCAACCGAAGGTGGTTCTTACTTGGATGAACCGGGCGACGTCTTATGGCCCGACGGGCGATCATGTTCTCTGTGCCCGGTTGGGCGGCTTCTATGACATCAAATATTACAAGCATTGCGATTGGTTAGTCTGCAACACCGAGGACATCCGCCAGCATGTTATCGCTGCCGGTTTCCCTGAAGAGCGCACGGTTCACCTTCCCAATTTCGTGCCCGAGAAGCGCATGGAGCCTGTGCATCGCAAGCTCTATTATACGCCCGATAACGCGCCCCTGATCTTCGCCTTGGGCCGCCTACATGAAAACAAGGCCTTTGACACCCTGCTCAAGGCCTTGGTCTTGGTGCCGGGTTGTTATTTGTGGCTGGCGGGAGATGGGCCCTTGCGGGGCGCCTTGGAAAAACAGGCTCAGGATCTGGGGATCAAGCCCCGGGTGCGGTTTTTGGGGTGGCGGGACGATGCTCCGGCCCTTTTCGCTGCTTCGGATCTGGTGGTCTTCCCTTCTCGCCACGAACCCCTGGGGAACGTCGCCTTGGAAGCCTGGGCCCAATGTACCCCCATGGTCTCCACCGCGACTCACGGACCGTCCAAACTGGTCACGGACGGAAGCAATGGTCTGTTGGTGCCCATCGACGACCACAAAGCCATGGCAGAGGCCATCCGCCGGGCCTTCACCGAACCGGGGTTGATGGAGTCCATGGCGCGGAAAGGCTGGGAGACCTTCCAGAGCGGTTATACAGAACAGAAAGTCGTGGGGCAGTACCGGGAGTTCTTCGAACGGGTAGTGGCCGAGAAAGCCGCAAAAAAAGCAGCCAAGGGATAACGGCTCATGTGTGGCATCGCGGGTATGGTTGCTCGCCCCGGGAGGGACATTCCAGAGGGGCTGGCGGATCGGTTCGTCAAAGCTCTGGCCCACCGGGGACCGGACGGTCAAGGGATCCATGCGGAGCAGGGCCTGCTGTTGGTTCAAACGCGTCTGGCGATTATCGACCTGGAAACCGGCGACCAGCCCCTGCTTGGTCCCGATGGCCGTGTTCTGGTTGCCAATGGAGAAGTCTACAATTACCGGGAACTGCGCGCGGACCTGCCGGGCGTCCCCTTCCGATCCCACTCCGACTGCGAACCGCCGCTGCACCTCTATGCCCGGGATGGCCTGGCCTTTGTCGAGGCTTTGCGTGGTATGTACGCCATCGCCCTGTGGGATCCCGCTCACCGACGGCTGGTGCTGACCCGCGATCCCTTCGGCATCAAACCCTTGTATTATGTGGAAACCGAGGTGGGGCTGGCCTTCGCCAGCGAGGCACAGGCCCTGGTGGGGGCCGGTCTGGTCGCTCCCGCCATGGACCGGCCTGTGGCCTTGGAGTTGGGCGCCTTGCAATTCACTTGTGGGGCGGAAACGATTTTCCCCGGAGTCACACGGGTTCTGCCCGGCGAGACCCTGGTGGTGGAAAATGGGAGTATCAGCGCCCGGCACCACCGGGCGGCCCTGCCGGAAACACAGCCTTCCCCCCGGACCAATGTCCCCAATCCCGCCGACCCCATCGCCGCCCTGGACGCCGTGTTCGAGCAGAGCATCGACCTGCACCAGCGCTCTGACGTGCCCTATGGCCTGTTCCTGTCCGGTGGGATCGACAGCTCTGCAGTGCTGGCCATGATGGCCCGCCTGAATGACCGTCCCGTCTTGGCCTTCACGGCGGGCTTTCCCGGAACCGGCGCCCATGACGAACGGATGGAGGCACGGGAGGCGGCCAAAGCGGTTGGGGCGGAGCATGTGGAAGTTTCCGTCACAGAAGCCGACTTCCTTGCCCACCTGCCGGCCATTGCCGCCTGCGTTGACGATCCCGTGGCCGATTACGCCATTATCCCCACCTGGATGCTGGCTCGGGAGGCCCGGAAATCCGTGAAGGTGGTCCTCTGTGGGGAGGGGGGAGACGAGTTGCTGGGCGGTTATGGCCGCTACCGGGGCGCCATGCGTCCCTGGCCCCTGACCCGCCCCCTACGGCGGACGGGCCTGCTTGAAGGGTTGGGCCTGTATCGGGAGCCACCGACAGGGTTGCGGGATGGCATCGCCCGGGCCGAACGGTTGGCCAAGGCGCAGGGTGGTTCCCGCTTGATCCGAGCCCAGCGGGTGGATTGCACCGACTGGCTGCCCCATGACCTGTTGAACAAGCTCGACCGCTGTTTGATGGCCCATGGGGTGGAGGGCCGCGTACCCTTCCTGGACATGGGGATGGCACGCTTTTGTCTGCCCTTGGCCGACCGGTTGAAGGTGCGGGATGGCAAAGGCAAGTGGATCCTGCGCGCTTGGCTGGAACGCCATCTGCCGGAGGCCCGACCCTTCGCACCCAAGCGGGGGTTCACTGTGCCTGTGGGTGACTGGATTCGCACCCATGGGGCCAAGCTCGGCCCCATGGTGGCCGGAAGCCCGGCCATCGAGCCCCTTTATCAGCCCGAGGCCGTGCGCGCCCTGTTCACCGATGGCCGCAAGGAGGCCGGCATGGCCGCCTGGATTTTGCTGTACCAAGCACTGTGGCACCGCCGACACGTGGCAGGCAAGGTGCCTGATGGTGATGTGTTCCACTGTCTGGCGGACGCCTGATGTCTCAAGCACCGTCTGGCGGACGCCTGAAATTATTGCCTCTCAGAGGTCTGAGACCCATCTTCTCGTAAACCGTTTCATCATCCCTTCCAGGAGGTTCCCCTTGTCCGAAACCCATGATCTGATCCTCAAGGGAGGAACCGTCGTCCTACCCGGGCGGACCGTTAAGGCCGACGTGGCCGCGCGGGACGGTCGGATCTCCGCCATTGGCACCCTGTCCGATGCCAAGGCCGAGCGGGTCATCGATTGCGCGGGACTGCATGTGCTCCCCGGAGTCATCGACAGCCAAGTGCACTTCCGGGAGCCCGGGCTGGAGCACAAGGAAGACCTGGAGAGCGGCACCCGTGCGGCCATCCTGGGCGGCGTCACCGCCATTTTCGAAATGCCAAACACCACGCCCGCCACGGACAACGAGGCGGCGCTGGAGGACAAACTGGCGCGCGCTGCGGCGAAGGCCTGGTGCGACCACGCCTTTTTCCTGGGAGCCAGTTCCGACAATGCGGAACAGCTTGGTGCCTGGGAGCGTCGCGACGGCTGCGCCGGAGTGAAGATTTTCATGGGATCCTCCACCGGATCCCTGCTGGTGGACCAGGACGACGCCATCCGTCGGGTGCTCGCCGGAGGTTTCCGCCGGGTGGCCGTCCACTGCGAAGACGAAGCCCGCTTAAAGGAGCGCAAGCCCCTGATCGCCGACGGGGCACCGGTCTCCATGCATCCCGAATGGCGGGACGTGGAAACGGCGGTCAATGCCACCCGCCGCCTGATCGCCCTGGCCCGGGAAACGGGCCGCAAGGTCCACGTGCTGCATATCACGACGGCCGAGGAAATGGAGATCCTGCGCGACGCCAGGGATGTGGCCACCGTTGAGGTGACGCCCCAGCATCTGACCCTGGCCGCGCCGGAATGCTACGAGGGCCTGGGCAGCTTTGCCCAGATGAACCCACCGATCCGCGATGCGCGCCACCGGGCGGGCCTGTGGTGGGGGCTGGAGCAGGGCATCGCCGACGTGATCGGGTCGGACCACGCGCCCCACACCCGCAAGGAAAAATCCCAGGACTACCCCAAGAGCCCCTCGGGCATGCCCGGTGTGCAGACCCTGGTGCCGGTCATGCTCAATCACGTCAGCGCGGGCAAGTTGACCTTGGAACGGTTTGTGGACATGACCAGCGCCGGACCGGCCCGCGTCTACGACATCGCAGGGAAAGGGCGCATCGCTGCGGGCTACGACGCTGACTTCACAGTGGTGGACCTGGGCGCGGAAAAGGAGATTACCAACGATTGGATTGCCAGCAAATGCGGCTGGACTCCCTTCCACGGTCTGACCGTGCGCGGATGGCCGATGATGACGATCATCCGGGGCCGCATGGTGATGCGCGACGGCGAGGTTCTGGGCAAGCCCCAAGGCAAACCCGTCCGTTTTCATCCGCTACCGCCCGCCCCCCTGTCTTCAGGGGTTTAGAGTAAGTTTGGAGTGCCTATCGGCAAACCAGCTTGAAGGCTTCCCAGTCCAGGGGATCCATGGCCTCTCCGCCCCCCCGTGGGGCGCGGCGGAGAGCCTTCAAGCGATCCGGATAGGGCGGGTGGAGCGCCCCTTGTGGGGCCAGGACCAAGCGGCTGCGGCCCAGGGTCTCCATGTCCGCTGGGCGGGTTTCCAGCCATTCCAGGGCCAAGGGGAGACCGTGGGCGCGCAAGTCCGCGGCCAATAGGGCCTTGACGGCCAGCGCATCGGCGGCCAGTTCCTCGGACAAGTTGGAATCCTTCTGGGCCAAATAGGCTTCGAGAGATATTTCCGGTGCGGAAAAGTCCTCGCGCAACAGGGCTGCCAGGGCCGGAAGGCCATAGCGGGCGATGAGGGATTCGGTCCCATGGCGCAGGATCCCATGGGCCAGCGCATGGGCCAGCAATCCAGCGATCTCGTCGGGGGTGCGCGCGGCATTCACCAGGCCTTCGAACAGGATCATTTGCCCTCCGGGCAAGGTCAGGATCTGGGCGCGGTCGCTTTTCACCACATGAACCCTTATCGGCCAAGGGGCGTTCAGGGAACCGGTCAGGCGGCGGGTCAGGCGGTCGAGGGCCTGGGTTCCGTAAATATTGTCGCAGAACAGCAGTCCATGGTCCCGCAAGTCGCCCACCAGGGCCTCCCCCCAATCCCGCTCCGTCGAAGCAGGCACCAACACGGCCAAGCGGTTCGCCAGCCCGGGCAGGACCATGGCTGTGATGCCAAGCACCGCGCCGACACACAGGGTACCCAAGGCCACCATCAGGAAGCGGGTGAGAGCACGCGGAGAGGGCCAGCCCCACCCCCCCCTTTGATCCCGCGTCTTTCCTGTCCTGGCTCTTTGGGGAGGCTTGCCGGACGGCCTTGCCGCCTTGCGCCGGGGCGGACGGGCGGGGGACACGGGGGACGGTGCCTTGTCTCGCTCCCAAGTTAAGCGTTCGGTCAGGAACCCCGGATCATGGGTTTCCACCCGCTGACCTGGAAAGGGACGGCAGGTATAGCGGAATGGTCTGTCGCCTCTTGACCGGGTATGGGTGACGATATCTTGCCATGCCCAGGCCGCGACCAGCAGGGACATGGAATCGCGCATTTCAAGGTGGTCAGGGGTTTCGATCAGAGACACAGGTTGGGGGGGACGTCCGTCACCGGCATAAAAACGGCCGGTCGGATCCTTGTCCTGCATGGGCCCCCCCTCGGTTCATCGGGAAATCTGACTCTTTCTGCTACGGAACCTCCAAAAGAATGGTGAACACCGCAAAGTGCAAGAGCTATCCTCGTCCATATGCCATTCGCCATTGGGTTAGGGGGCCATAGGGGCGTACACTTTTTCCGCTTTTCCCAGAGGGAAGGGCAACTTCCGTCACCAAAGATAAGGTCGCCCCGTGGACGAATTTTTCCTATTCCCCCCCTGGCTGTCCCATGTGATTGTCTTTTCCCTTGGTCTGGCCCTCGGACTCGCCGCGATTCGGTTTCTGAGACACCGAGAGGAGCCGGTCAGCGAGGCCGAACGGGACCGGTGCCCGGCCATTTTGGACAGCCTGTGGGAGGCGGTCGCCTTCACCGATGACCAAGGGGCGCTGCTCCATGTCAATCGGGCGGCGAGCGTCCTTTTCAGCCGCATGGGAGTGGCAGGCGATCGGAAGGGAACCGATACCCTCTGCGAGATCTGGAGGCAGTCCGACCCTGCCCTGTCAACCGATGTCCCCTGGGAAGGACCCCAGGCGCCATATGACCATGAATGCCGGGTTTTTCAGCGCGATCTGGGACCGGAGCCAGAGCGCTATCTGATCCTGCGCCGGGCTCTGGTCGGCGGACACTGGCCGGGAGGGGAGCGCGTGACGTTCCTTTGGGTGGCCCTCGACCTGTCCCGGGGGCCGCGGCTGGAGGCGGCCTTCCGGCGACGGGAAGCCATGGTGAACAGCCTGCTCAATGCCATTGAGGATACGGTCCTCCGGTTCGAACGGGATGGCCGGATTTCTCTCGTCAACGACGCGGGAGCACGGCGTATCGGCCACGCCCGAGAGAGTATAGTGGGACGTCGCCTGTCGGACTTCTTTACCCCCGCTTTGGCCTGGAATCGGGATCAAAGGGTGCGAGAGGTCCTGGAGACGGGCAAGGCCCAGCGGTTTACGGACCGTCGGGGAGACATTTGGTTCTCCCACGGCTGTTTCCCGGTCACCGACGACCAGGGACGGACCGTGGCCGTAACCTCCATCACCAGGGAAGTCACCGCAGAAAAGCGCCTGGAGGACGACCTGCGCGAGCGGGAGCAGTTCATCCGCTTGATCACGGACAACCTTCCGGGTCTTGTCTTCTATATGGATCGGACCGAGGTTTGCCGCTTCGTCAACCGTCGGATCGTTGAATGGATGGGGATCACTCCAGCGGAACTATTGGGGCAGCGGGCGCGGGATATCTCGGGCCACGATTTGACCCTTTCATCGGCCAGCCACCGTGCCGCCGCTTTGGCCGGGCAGACCGTGTCCTTCGATTCGTCCTTGATCAACCCCCAGGGCCAGCGGATCCGATACCACGCCACCTTCATTCCCCATTGGGATTCTGCGGGAACGGTCTTGGGGTATGTGGGGCTTGTGCTGGATATCACCAAACGCGCCGAGGCGGAGGCCGCGACACGGGCGGCCTTGGACAAGGCTGAAACGGCCAGCGCCTCGAAATCCCGCTTCCTGGCTGCGGCCAGCCATGACTTGCGCCAACCCATGCAGGCCTTGAACATCTACGTGGGACTGTTGGCCCGCCAGACGCGGGACGACAAAAAAGCCCACGACCTCGTGGGGCGGTTGGAGCAATCGGTGAATGCCTTGGGCGATCTGCTCGATTCCCTGCTGGATATCTCCAAGCTGGACGCCGGGATCATTACCCCCAAGATTGCGCCCTTCGCCCTGAAAACCGTATTGGACCGCATGGAAGCGGAACTACGCCCGACCCTCGAGGCCAAGGGTCTGCGGTTCGTTGTGATGCCCAGCTCGCTGATGGCGGTATCCGATGAAACCCTGGTGGAGCGGATCCTGCGCAACCTGCTGACCAATGCCGGACGCTACACCGAAAAAGGGGGGATCGTCCTTGGCGTGCGCCCCCGCGTGGGCCGGGTCGTGCTTCAGGTTTGGGATACGGGCATCGGTATTCCTAACGATCGACGGGATCTGATCTTTGAAGAGTTCTACCAGGTCGGCAACCAGGCCCGGGACCGAAAGCAGGGTTTGGGCCTGGGGCTCGCCATCGTGCGACGCCTGTCCCTCTTGTTGGATCACCCGGTCACAGTTCACTCGCGGGAGGGTCGGGGAACCCTGTTCGAGGTTTCCCTGCCCCGGGCCACGCCTTCAGAAGTGGAACGGGTCAACCCGGCCTGGACGGCCATGGGGTTGGCCCCAATCCGGGAAGGGACCACCGCCGTTTTGATCGACGATGACAGCGCCGTTCTCGATAGCCTCGCCCTGCTGCTGGAGGACTGGGGGTTCGAGGTTGTGGCTGCCCAGGACATACTGGAGGCTTTTGAAGCCCTGCGCGGCATGGTCGAGCCGCCTTCAGTGATTGTCGCTGATTACCGTCTGAAAGGCGGCGGGACGGGCGTCGCCGCAGTGAAAAGCCTGCAACAGGCTTTTGGCTTGCCGATTCCTGGGGTCATCGTCACGGGGGATACCTCGCCGGAGCGCCTGCGGGAGGTGACGGGAAGCGGCTTCAAGCTATTGCACAAACCTGTGCGGATTCATGAATTGCGTGCCGCTGTGGGCGCGGTGATGGGCGAAGAGTAGGGCGAGGCGGCGGAGCGGGAAACGAAAAAGGCCTCCCCGAAGGGAGGCCTTATTTTCGGTTCGGATGGCGCGAGTGACGAGACTTGAACTCGCGACCTCTGGCGTGACAGGCCAGCGCTCTAACCAACTGAGCTACACCCGCATCCGACCGAGGAGGCGGTTTTTATCAGCCAATTTTCGGAGACGCAAGAGGCTTTTCTATACTTGTGTGAAGAAAATGAGATTGGTGAGTGAACCCTCCCGGTTCTTGGGGCTTGGGGCGCTTCATGCCCCCCCCACGCGCCCGGGCGATGCCCCATGCCGGAAGCCTGTCCGCCCCCCCAGCGACGCCCACATTGGGGACCGCCACAAGAGATGGCCAGAAACGAAAAAGGCCTCCCCGGAGGGAGGCCTTATTTTCGGTCCGGATGGCGCGAGTGACGAGACTTGAACTCGCGACCTCTGGCGTGACAGGCCAGCGCTCTAACCAACTGAGCTACACCCGCATCCGGCCGAGGACGCGGTTTCTACCAGCCCATTTTCAGGGTGGCAAGAGTATTTTTGCGTTTCGCGATTTTTTCTTCTCTTTTCGTCAGAAGGGTCAGGGCTCGCCGTCATCCGCCGATTGCGTGGTGGAAAGGGAGGGCTGATTCCGTGCACGCGCCTGCTCCTTGCGACGGCGCAAGTTTTCACGCAGGGCCATGGCTTCCCGATCCAGCCGTTCATCGGATCTGGTGGGCACCGCTCCTCCTCTTTTGGGGGAGCGCGGAGAATTTTTTTTGTCGATCTGAGTGGTCATGGTCGGGATTTTCCCCCTGTCTGCCGCAGTTTTCAAAGGAAAAACGCCGATGAAAAACTTCTCTTGCATCGAGGTCAACCCTATGGCACTTTCCGGCCTCCCAAACGGGGGGCCAAACACGGGTTACGACCTGTCGAGGCGTTTCTGTTTATTGTGCCGCCGTAGCTCAGGGGTAGAGCACACCCTTGGTAAGGGTGGGGTCGGGTGTTCAATTCACCCCGGCGGCACCATTTGACCGGTCACCCCCAACAGAGCGGACCGGTTACCCCGCGTTCCCTGGGAATCCAGGGGAACGTTGAAACGGCTGCCGCCGTAGCTCAGGGGTAGAGCACACCCTTGGTAAGGGTGGGGTCGGGTGTTCAATTCACCCCGGCGGCACCATTTTTCTCATTCGTCAACGCCATCCCCTTATTAACGGGAAGTCAACCCATCTCTCTTGGTATAAGAAGAGTGCCTCGGGTGCTGCTCCCTCATATGGGTAAGGGCGGCGCCAGTATCTGGACGCGACAGAGCTTTATCCTTTTTTTCTTGACAGGTTTTCGATTCGCGGCGCAGCGAGCCCTATTAGGAGATTGAAAGCCTAGAATGGGTTTTTTTAAGCTATTGAATGCGCCTGTAAATTTCATACCTATAATGAAACGGTTGCGCCATGATGCTCCCAGGCGCACTATTTAGCTTACGTTTACGCGGAGGGCAGGAAGCCATGGACTCTAGACAAGAAATTGGACTCGGCGCGAGCGTCGCCGCATCGCAAGCTTATACGACATCGACGCTTCGTCCCGATGAAACAACCAAGACGGACAGTTCCATCAATGCGGTGGGCGGATCAGGCTCTTCCGGGTTTGATCATGCACAGCCAGAACGGAATACCATCAATCCCCGGACCGTTCTCGATCCCGATCTGTATGTGAATGTCGCCCAGTTTTCCTATGGGGTCGGCGATGTAGAATTTCAGGTGCCATCGCGGAGCCAGCTCGAAGCCTATAGGCGCAATCAAAATGCCGAAGAGGTACAGGTCGAGACGGCGCAGACCCAGACCCAAGAAAGGCAAGCGAGCGCTCAGGAAGCTGGTGATAGTGATGGCGTTGGCGATCAGACCACATCGGCGACGGCCACAGTAACCGCTGCAGTCGTGAGCCAGACTCAGACACCGCCAACCCCGCCCGACACTCAACGCAACGGGACATCGGAAGGAAACAGAACCTCTCCTGGGGAGCCGCGTCGGGCTGTCAAGCTGGAAGCCTAGTGCACTGAGAGTCAACGCTCCGTGCACGAGGGACTCGCTTATACATGAGTTTTCCAAACTCCGGCTGAACCCTTCGTTTGGGTCGAGGCGTCAGGTCTCGTCCTATACAGTGGTTGGGGTAGGTGGAAGGGGTGCTCTGGCTCTTCCAATGGCTGTGCCTTTGTGTTGGTTTGGACTCCCACGCGCCTTAAATTATATACTTAAGGTGTCGCGTGGATCGGAAACTCGGCACACGACCGGAGGTGTTTTCCCGGCACGGGGCTTTGCCCCGTTCCCCACTGGGGCCGTAAGGCCCCAGACCCCAGGCCCCAGACCTCAGGACTTTATTTTTAAAAGAAAAAGTGGGGGCAAGTTCATGTGCCCTTAAATGGGCTTGAGCAATCGCCAAAAAAATACGAGACAATGCCGAGAACCGGACAACCGCTTCCCACTTCTCCGCTCGGTCCCTACTAGAGGGCCTTCGAGATCAAGTTGGCTCAAGCTGATCCCGTTTCACTCTAGCCCAGCCCCTTAAAATCAATATCCACCACATTGATTTCAAGCGTCCGAACAGACCAGCTGGGCGGGATCGATCCTCCTTCGGGCATGGAGTCCAACCTTCTTGCAATTAAGGCCATGCCTCCTCCCCCAACACTAGAGCATCGAGCGGAAAAGTGGGCACCGGTTTTCCGATCCACTCGATGCTCAACCTATTGAATCTAGATCAAATTGCCCGCCTTCATCGATTCCGATTTAAGGCGGTTTGATCTAGGTATCGAGGGCAGACAAACTCCTCCGAAGATATTTCGGAGGGTCAACCGCCTCCCGTGCAACAAACACGATTGGAAGACAGCGCCCCCTTTTATGTTGCCAATTCGAGAACAATCCTTTCTCGAATTGTCGGATTGTGCACGCCATTCCGAAGCCTTACTTTCCTGATCAGTTACTCACCCCGACCCAAAGAGGCTTCCAATGAGCACCAAGATCCTCGTTCTCTATTACTCCATGTACGGTCATATCGACACCATGGCCAAGGCCGTCGCAGCGGGCGCCGCCGAGGTCGAGGGTGTCGAGGTCTCCATCAAGCATGTGCCCGAGCACATGCCCGCCGAGGCCCTGAAGGCCATGGGGGCCTCCGGCGAATACGACACCGAGGAAGCCAATCCCGGTGAATTGGGCGACTACGACGGCATCCTGTTCGGCACGCCCACCCGCTTTGGCAACATGGCTGGTCAGATGCGGAACTTCCTGGACCAGACAGGCGGCCTATGGATGAAGGGTGCACTGATCGGCAAGCCCGGCGGTGTCTTCGTCTCCACCGGCACCGGCGGCGGCAATGAAACCACCATCACGGCCTTCCATAACACCCTGTTTCACCACGGCATGGTGGTCGTGGGCCTTCCCTATTCCGCAGAAGGGATCACCACCGTCGAGCCGCCGCACGGCGCGGGCCCCTACGGTGCGGGCACCATCGCCGGAGCCGACGGATCCCGCCAGCCCAGCGAACTGGAACTGAGCCTCGCCCGCTTCCAGGGCAAGCACTTGGCCGAGATCGCCAAGAAGCTGAAGGCCTAATCCTAAACGGCCACCTAGATCACGATGAAATCAGATCTGTCCGACCTAATTTCATAAACGTGATCTAAACCTCTGACATTGAAGCAAATCGTCGTCGCAATCAGTTCCAGATTGCTCGGGATTTGCTCTAAATCTTATGGTTAGAGCGGAATGAGGACGGAAAACCGGTGCCCACTTTTCCTCATTCCGCTCTGCCCCTGAACGGGCAAGGAACACTCCACCCAGCGTGGAGGGCGGGACCGGCTTCCTCTGCGGTCCCGCTTTTACCTCAAATCGGAGAGACATCATGGGACTCCTCGTCGACGGCCAATGGCAGGACAAGTGGTATGACACCAGCAAGACCGGTGGCCGCTTCCAACGCCAGGACAGCGCCTTCCGGGATCGGGTTTCCTCCGATGGCTCCACGCCCTTCCCCGCCGAACCAGGGCGCTACCACCTTTATGTCTCCCTGGCCTGCCCCTGGGCCCATCGCACTCTGATCGCTCGCAAGATCAAGGGCTTGGAGAAGGCCATCAGCGTCTCCGTGGTGGACCCGCTGATGCTGGAAAACGGCTGGGAGTTGGGCGAGGGTGCTGACCCTGTCAACGGCGCGCGCATGCTCCATCAAGTGTACACCCGCGCCAAGGCCGATTACACGGGTCGGGTAACGGTGCCCATTCTCTGGGACAAGAAAACCGGGACCCTGGTCAACAATGAATCCTCGGAAATCCTGCGCATGATGAACGCCGATTTCGGCGGCACCGGACCGGACCTGTATCCGGAAGACCTGCGCAAAGAGATCGACGAGTTGAATGGCTGGATCTACGACAGCATCAACAACGGGGTCTACAAGGCCGGATTTGCCACCAGTCAGGACGCTTACGAAGAGGCCGTGACGGCCCTGTTCCAGGCCTTGGACCGGGTGGAGGGCATCCTCGCGGAAAAGCCCTTCCTGACCGGGGAGCGGATCACCGAAGCCGACTGGCGCCTGTTCACCACCCTGATCCGATTCGATCCGGTCTATGTGGGTCACTTCAAGTGCAACCTGCGACGGATCGCCGACTACCCGAATCTGTGGGACTACACCCGTGCCCTGTATCAGGTCCCCGGCGTCGCCGGGACGGTGAACATGGAGCACATCAAGACCCACTATTACGGCAGCCACAAAACCATCAATCCCACGGGCGTGATCCCCAGCGGTCCCATTCAGGACCTGGACAAGCCCGCCAAACGGGGGACCCAAGCATGATCGACATTCGCCCCTTCGCCAAGCTGGGCAAGTTCAAGAACGGCTGGCTCAACGCGAACTATCATTTCAGCTTCGCCAATTACTACAACCCCAACCGCATGGGTTTCGGTCCCCTGCTGGTCTGGAATGACGACACCATCCGCGCGGGCACCGGCTTCGATCCCCATCCCCACCGGGACATGGAAATCATCACCTATGTTCGCACAGGCGCCATCACCCACCAAGACAACCAGGGTAACGAAGGCCGCACAGAAGCGGGCGACGTGCAAGTGATGTGGGCGGGGCGCGGCATTGTCCATTCCGAATACAATCTGGAAACCGAGGACACAACCGTCTTCCAGATCTGGATCGAAACCGCCCAAAAGAGCATCAAACCGGGCTGGGATGCCCGCACCTTCCCCAAAGCGCCGGGCAGCTTGCGTGCCCTGGCCTCAGGCCGGAGCGTCCCCGGCCACGAGGATGCCCTGCTCATCCACCAGGACGCGGCCATCCTCGGTGGCGTGCTGAAAAAGGGACAGGAAATCACCCTGCCCATGGACGGCCGGATGCTCTATCTCGTGCCGACCACCGGTGCGCTGGAAGTCGACGGCAAGCGCGTCACCGCCCGGGACGGCGTCGCCGTCGATGGGATGAAGGAGTTCACCTTTAAAGCCTTGGAAGAAACCGAAGTGGTCGTCGCCGACGTGGCGGCTTAGAGTGCTCCGAGATCAAGTTGGGCCACTTTGCGGCCCAACTTGATCTCGAAGGCACTCTAAACTCTAAGACCCGAGGCCCCCGGACTCCGCGATTTTCTGGCAGTCCGTCCGATTTTAGAGCATCGAGCGGACAACCGGTTGTCCGCTCGATGCTCTAACCATTTGGTCTCAAAGCTACTCTAAAGTTCATGACATCAGAGTGAAGCTGGACGGAAGCAGACAAATCTGATCTCACCTGCAATTTCTGCATTTTTGACATTCCAAAACCCTCCCAAAAAATGCTCAACTCTCACCGACTGGTTTTGGGCGCCGAGTCGTCGATCAGTGCCGGAAGCACACAACCCAATCGGACTCAGACAGAGGTTATAAAAGGAATAAATTCAACAGCCTGCCTCTCCCACCCCCCTTAAGAAAGCCAATTCCATTGGCTCCACAGCATGCAATGCTTTACCAATGGAAAGAGGGGATGCGCGACGCGGTTGGAGAGCCTCGGAGGCGCTGGAACACCCGATAGTCATAGTCCTGGATTGTTGTTTGGGGCCAGTTGTTTGGAGGCAAAGGAGCAGCCAATGACCTACGAGCACTTAAACAAACATCCGTTCCTCCGTGATTTCAGCGCAGATTTGATTGAAGTCATTGAGAGAGCATCAACCCTACAAACGTTCGCTGCGGGGGATACTCTGATCACCGAGGGACGGGCTGCGAACCAATTTTTTCTGCTGACCGACGGTTCCGTCGCCGTAAGCGCAGGACAGGGCCGCGGCGAAAAGCGGGTCCTGGAAATGCTCCGGGAAGGGGATGTCCTTGGCTGGTCCTGGATGATCGACCCCTATGTCTGGACCTTCGAGGGTCGCGCCATCTCCCCGGTCCGCGCCATCGCCATTGACGCGGGTGAACTGCGTGACGCCATGGCGACAAATCACGCCCTGGCCCATGCCCTTCTGGGTCGGATGCTGCCAGTCATGGCCGCCCGTCTGCGTGCCGCCCGACTGGAGGTTCTCGCCCTCGGTCCAGAAGCTGCCTGACAGGAAATACAGCCCCAATAAGAACCGCCTGCCATCCTTGCGGGTTTTCAACCTCCCCCGCAATGGAAGAGGTGCCCAATCCTTCAAGGTCATGCTACCTTATCGCCGATTATGTCGTCGACCATCCGATGACGGGCGGCTTCAAACCGATATCCATGGGGATGTTGGAGTGCAAAGGACCCTATTCCGGCAAGGGATATGGAGCCCACAGTAGACATCAGGGAAGTGATGCCATTAGGCATGGTCGGTGGCTCCACGCATCAGAGAGAAACCTCTCGTCGCACATTGATCGGACTGGCCAGTCTTGTTCTATTGGCGTTTAACAGTGCGATTGTCGGCAATCTTCTGAATGAGCGGGAGCAAGCCCTACAAAGCGCCCGCGAAAGCGCCCGCACGATTGTGGCTGCCGTCCGTGAACAAACCTCGGCCACCGTGTTCCGAATCAACGTCAGCTTGACCGATCTCGCCAGTGCCCTGAGCCCGCAAGCCGACGGTGCCCTTTGGGCCGACGCATCAAGCAACGCCCTGATCAAAAACCAGATGGCCCTGCTCCCCATGGTCCGGGCAATCGTCGTAACCGATGCCTCGGGCCGCCTGATCCAAGACCACAACACACCAACACCAGTGGGTATGGACCTGTCCGACAGGGATTATGTCATCGCCCACGCCAAAGAGGGGATCAAAGGGCTATTCATTGGTCGTCCCATGCGCGGTCGCTCCACCGGCCAGTGGTTTCTGAGCATGAGCCGCGCAATTGAAGGGCCCGATGGGACCTTTCAAGGTGTCGTGGCCGCCGTTGTCGATCCGTCCGCCTTGGGTCAAGCCTATGCAGGGATGGACCTGAGTGAAAAGGGAGCGATCACCCTTTTCCGGACCGATGGTGTCCTGCTCACGCGCGCG
This sequence comes from Rhodospirillum sp. A1_3_36, assembly GCF_047263945.1. Lineage (NCBI taxonomy): Bacteria > Pseudomonadati > Pseudomonadota > Alphaproteobacteria > Rhodospirillales > Rhodospirillaceae > Rhodospirillum > Rhodospirillum sp. A1_3_36. The sequence continues at coordinate 28,573 of NZ_JBLAVB010000016.1, forward strand.
CCAGACTACCAGCGCTTCATCGGCACCGACCAGGGGACCTCTTCCCTGTTCCAGACCCTTGTCCCCAGCGCCAGAAAAGGCGTGGTGTTAGACGCCCTGGGGATCGACGGACAAAACCGGATCATTGCCTGGTCCCACCTAGACGATTGGCCCTTGGTGATGACCGTCTCCCTGGATCGACAGACCCTGTTGTCCGCTTGGCGGCACAGGATCCCCTATCACATCATAGCCATGACCGTGGTCAGCGCCGTCATCCTGACCCTCATCCTGCTGGTTGGACGTCAGATCTCCAGCTTAAACGGTCTGGTGGCTGACCTGTCCCGCCGGGAAAACGAACTGATCGCCGCCAACGAATCCATCACCATGGCGAGCCGTGCCAAAACCCAGTTCCTGGCCAAGATGAGTCACGAACTGCGCCCCCCCCTGAATGCCATCATTGGCTTTTCAGATATACTAACAGCAGGCATTCACGGTCCCCTGATGACCCGGCAAAAAAAGTTCGTGGGGGACATTCACCTCTCGGCCCTGCAGCTTCTGAATTTGATGAACGACATCCTGGACGTCGCAAAAATCGAATCCGGCAGCTACGCCCTCCACGATCAGACCCTGAACCTATCGGAAATCTTAACCGCAGCGCGCCGCGTCGTCATGGGCAAGATTGAAGAGAAACAATTGGAACTGGATAGTGCCTGCGTTGATCCAGATTGTTGGGTACTTGGCGATGAGAGGGCCTTGAACCAAATCGTCCTAAACTTGCTATCCAATGCTGTGAAATTTACCCCAGAAAAAGGAAAAATAACTCTTTCTATCGTACGCAACGGCGAGGGGGGACTAATTCTGACCGTGGCAGACACGGGAATAGGCATTCCCCAGGAACACCTTGACTTGGTTCTGTGCCCCTTCCATCAGGTGGACCGCTCTGACACCCACCGCCAGGATGGAACTGGCCTGGGCCTGCCCTTAGCCAAAGCCCTGGTCGAAAAACATGGCGGAACCCTGCAACTGGAAAGCCAATTGGGCCGGGGAACCCGGGTGTCCGTGATCCTCCCCGCGCAGCGGATCCTGACCGTTGGCTTGACGTAACGCATACCGAGATCAAATTGAGCCCTTTCATGCTGTAAGCCCACCTTTAGATCAAACCACCCTAAATCGGATTCGATTTAGGGCGGATAATTTGATCTAAAGGTGGGCTTGGGCAATCGCCCAAAACAAGACGAGACACTGCCGTGTACCGTGACGGTCGATCCACCGAAGGTCCCCTTTGCGGATGATGTCTAAGGACCCCCTGTACCATGTCGGAAACAGACCACAGCATCCTGCTCCCTCCATCGGCCGCAGTGGCTGAGTTCCATCCCGGAAGCGGTCCCGTCCAGTTAAACGCCGCAGCCCTGTTCAATGGGTTTGCCCCCCGCCCCCTGGCTCCAGACTTCACCTGGGCGGAATTCGGATGCGGCCATGGCATCACCCCCTGTGTTCAGGCTGCGGCCAATCCCCAGGGCCATTTTTATGGTCTGGATATTGATGGCAAAGCCCTCAACACAGGAAAAACCCTAGCGAAGGCAGGCTTCCTGGCCAATGTCACTTTCCTGGAAGCCGATTACACCAAACCCCAGGGACTGGAACGTCTACCGCCACTGGATTTCGCCGTTGCCCACGGGGTCCTGTCCTGGCTGGACGTGGAAGGTCGTATGGCCTTCATGGCCCGTCTGCGCCCCCTTCTCAAACCGGGCGCCATTCTGCTTGCGACATATGACTCCTTCCCCGGTCGGGCCGCTCTCGTTCCCCTGCGGGATCTTTTGTTCAGTGTGACCGATAAAAAGAAAGCGGATCCCATCGGCAGAGCCCGTGCGGCCATGGAATGGCTGCATTCCACCCGCTCCATGGGCGCCCGCTTTTTCCGGGACAATCCAGCCCTTACCGCAATGATCGACCAGCTGATCAACCTGGGACCTCACCACGTCGCCCGCGCCTTTTTCGGCGGCGATCTAAGGCCCCTTCATTTCGCCCAGGTCCATAGGGAAATGGAGGCTCAGGGTTTGACCTTCGCGGGACGGGCCGAAGCCCACTTGAACCTGGTGGACCTGGCCGTACCAGAGGACATGCGCAAGGAATTGCGCAACGTCGCGACCCGAGTGGAATTGGAAGCAAAGCGGGACTTTCTGCGAAACGAAGGCTTTCGACGGGACATCTATGTCAATGGCCCATCATTCCCGGACACGGAACATTGGACCGAAGCCCAGGGACGGATGATCCTGGGGGCCAAAGACGCCCCTGGCCAAGCGGATCTGGAGGTCGACCTGGGAGACCAGATCATGTCTTTCACCGGCCCCCCCTTCGATCAAGTCCGTGCCGCCCTCGACCTTGGTCCTCGTCCGTTGGCAGAGCTGACCCAGGTCGCCGAAACAGAGGCTGTTCCCCCCTCGTTGATCCTGGAAGCCGCACGCCTTCTGCTCGCCGGGGGTCTGGCCAAAGCCCATGCGAAGGCCGTTGATTTCCCGGAGGAAGCGGACCCCAAAGCCCGGTATAGCATGCCCAGCCCCCTGAATCGTATTCTCGCCTTGAGCCTGGGCCTGGGGGGACCCACCGTTCCCCTGGTGAGCAAGGTCAGGGGGGGAGGTGTTATCCTGGACAACCGGGACGCCCTGCTTCTCAACAGCTTCTGCGAAGGGGGACTGGACCAAGCCGTGGCGCGAACCCTGGCAGCCCTCGACACCCAGGGGATCGATCCCTCAGCCGACAGATCCGCCACGGCCCAGACCCTGACGCGCCGCCTGACCCAATCCGTCCTGCCCCGCCTCGCCTGGTTCCTCGGACATGGAATTATCGAACGCCATTAGAGGGAAACGGGATCAGCTTGAGTCAGGCTGGCCCCGCTTCCCTCTCATTCGATAAGTTTTTGAGTATCTTCGAGACCAAGTTGGGCCGCAAAACACTGTACACGGCAGTGTCTCGTCTCTTTTGGGCGATTGCCCAAGCCCATTTGGGGGCAAATGCCCCCAAACCCCCATTTTTATTCTTTTAAAAATAAGAGCTTGGGGTCTGGGGCCTTTCGGCCCCAGTCTCGCCAAAGAGGGGGGGACGGGGCAAAGCCCCCTGACTGGAAAACACCCCCTGTCGTGTACCGTACCCCCAAACCTATCCCAGAATACCGGGTAACGTCAGCCCCTTGTCCCGCGCGGTGTTCAGGGCGGTCTCGTACCCGGCGTCGGCGTGGCGCATAACCCCCGTCGCCGGATCGTTCCATAGCACCCGCTCCAAGCGCTTGGCCGCTTCCGCTGTGCCGTCGGCAACGATGACCACCCCCGCATGCTGGGAGAAGCCCATGCCCACGCCGCCGCCATGATGCAGGGAGACCCAGGTCGCCCCACCTGCGGTGTTCAGCAGGGCATTGAGCAGGGGCCAATCGGAAACCGCATCCGAGCCATCGCGCATGGCTTCCGTTTCCCGGTTGGGGGAAGCGACAGAGCCGCTGTCCAGGTGGTCCCGCCCGATGACGATGGGGGCTTTCAGCTCGCCCTTGGCGACCATTTCGTTGAAGGCCAGACCCAGGCGGTGGCGGTCACCCAACCCCACCCAGCAGATGCGTGACGGCAGGCCCTGGAAGTGAATCCGCTCCCGCGCCATGTCGAGCCAGTTGTGAAGGTGGGGGTTATCGGGGATCAACTCCTTGACCTTGGCGTCGGTCTTATAGATGTCCTCCGGGTCGCCGGAAAGGGCCGCCCAGCGGAAGGGGCCAATGCCCTGGCAGAACAACTCGCGGATATAGGCTGGGACGAAACCTGGGAAGGCAAAGGCGTTTGTGACGCCCTCTTCCAGGGCCATCTGGCGGATGTTGTTGCCATAGTCGAAGGTGGGAATACCCTGCTCATGGAAGGCGAGCATGGCCTGGACATGGTCAGCCATGGAGGCCCGGGCGGCCCGCTCCACGGCCTTGGGGTCGCTCTCCCGCTTATTCTCCCATTCGGCGACGCTCCAGCCCTTGGGCAGGTAGCCGTTGATGGGATCATGGGCCGAGGTTTGATCGGTCACCGCGTCGGGCCGCACACCCCGGCGCACCAGCTCCGGATAGACATCCGCCGCATTGCCCAACAGGGCAACGGACAGGGCCTTGCCCTCCACCTTTGCCTGTTCAAGAAGAGACAGCGCGTCATCCAGGTCCCTGGCCTGCACATCCACATATCCGGTGCGCAGGCGGAACTCAATGCGGCTGGCCTGACATTCCACGGCGAGGCAGGAGGCCCCGGCCATGGTGGCGGCGAGCGGTTGGGCGCCCCCCATGCCGCCCAGGCCGGCGGTCAGGATCCACTTCCCGGTGAGGTCGCCCCCATGGTGTTGGCGGCCCATTTCCACAAAGGTCTCGTAGGTGCCTTGGACGATGCCCTGACTGCCGATGTAGATCCAGGATCCGGCCGTCATCTGGCCGTACATCATCAGGCCCTTGCGGTCCAATTCGTTGAAGTGGTCCCAGTTGGCCCAATGGGGCACCAAATTGGAATTGGCAATCAGCACCCGGGGCGCATCGGCATGGGTGCGGAAGACGCCCACGGGTTTGCCCGATTGGATCAACAGGGTCTCGTCGGCCTCCAGGGCACGCAGGCTCGCAACGATCTGGTCAAAGCAGTCCCAGTTGCGCGCCGCCCGGCCAATACCGCCATAGACCACCAGTTCCTCCGGCTTTTCGGCCACATCCGGATCCAGGTTGTTCATCAACATGCGCAAGGGAGCTTCGGTCAGCCAGCTCTTGGCGGTCAGCTCCGTGCCATGGGGGGCGGAAATCTTGCGGGCGTTGTCCAGACGGGTCATGGGAGGGTCCTTAAACGAGAGATTGGGGGTCGCGAGTGAAGGCCAGACAGGCCTCCAGCAGGGCGCGCAAGGTGGCTCGGGTGGGGGCAGCCCGCACGTCATCCAGGGGACAGGGCCAGCTCTCCACGGAGACCGGTCCGATGGGCTCCTCCATATAGCCGCGACAGGCCAATTCCATTTGCAGGGCGTGGACGCCGGTTTCCGGGCGCCCATGGTGGCGGGTGACATAGCCGCCCTTGAAACGCCCATTGACGGCGAAGGGCTGGCCGGACTCCGCGAGAAGATCCGCAGCGGCTTGCTCCAGCTCAGGCGCGCAAGAGGCTCCCGAATTGGTGCCCAGGTTGAAGACCGGCAGCGGGCCGTCAAACAACCGGGGGATCACCGAGCGGATGGAGTGGCAATCGTAGAGCACCACCCGGGGATGATCGGCGCGCAACCGGGCGATTTCCGCCTCAAGCGCCGCGTGGTAGGGATCGAACCAGAGCGCGCGGCGCCGGGCGATCTCGGCATCGTCGGGAGCCCGGCCCTCCTTATACAGGGGTTCGCCGTCGAATCCCTCGACCGGACAAAGCCCTGTCGTCGCCTGCCCCGGGTAGAGGGTCACGCCCGAGGGATCCCGGTTCACATCGATCACCGTGCGGGACAGGGTCGTCCCCACCAGGGTCGCCCCCATCTCCTTGGCAAAAGCATAAAGCTTGTCCACCCACCAGTCCGCGTCCTTGCGGGCCAACCAAGGGGTGACCAGCCGTGCCTCGATCTCCGGCGGGATGGTGGTTCCCACATGGGGAAAGCCCAGGATCAGGGGCGCGCTGCCCCGGTGGATGGTGAGCCAATCGGGTGCGTTGGTCGGGCTCATGACACCACCCCTGGCAGGTCTGCCCCACAGGCGGCAACGGCGAGCCCCTCGCGCACCAACAGGATCGCATGCTCGATATCCGGAGAGAAATGGCGGTCGTCGGCCAGCATCGGCACCCCCTTGCGGAGCAGGGCACGCACCCGCTCCAGGGGCTCGCTGGTCATCATCGGGCGGTGGAAGTCACAGGCCTGAGCCGCAGCCAAATATTCGATGGCGACCACGGCGGCGGCATTGCGGGCCATGGGGACCAGACGCCGCGCCCCATGGGCGGCCATGGACACATGGTCCTCCTGGTTGGCCGAGGTGGGGATGGAATCCACAGAGGCGGGATAGGCCATCTGCTTGTTCTCCGACACCAAGGCCGCCGCCGTCACCTGCGGGATCATGAACCCGGAGTTCAGGCCCGGCTTGGGCGTCAGAAAAGCGGGCAGACCCGACAGCGCCGGATCGATCAACATGGCCAGACGCCGCTCGGTGATCGAGCCGATCTCGCAGAGCGCCATGGCGATCATATCGGCGACGAAGGCCACGGGTTCGGCATGGAAATTACCGCCGGAGATCACCTCTCCGGTGTCCGAGAAAACCAGCGGGTTGTCGGAGACGCCATTGGCTTCCGCTTCCAGAACCCTCGCCGCATGGCGCAGGGTATCCAGGCAGGCCCCCATGACCTGGGGCTGACAGCGCAGGCAATAGGGATCCTGCACCCGCTCGTCCCCTTCCTTATGGGAGGCCCGGATGGCCGACCCCGCCATCAGATCGGCGAGGGCCGCAGCGACATCGATTTGCCCCGGCTGACGGCGCAGCTTGTGAATGCGCGGATCAAAGGGACCATCCGACCCCTTGGCCGCATCGGTGGCCAGGGCGCCGGTCACCAGGGCCGATTGGAAGACCCGCTCCGCCTCGAACAGACCCGCCAAGGCCAAAGCGGTGGAGACCTGGGTGCCATTGAGCAGGGCCAAGCCCTCCTTCGGCCCCAGCTCCAGGGGCGAGAGCCCGATCCCGGCCAGGGCTTCGGTGGCCTCCACCTGAACCCCATCCACATGGAAGAAGCCAACGCCCATCAAGGCCGCCGTCATATGGGACAGGGGCGCCAGGTCGCCCGAAGCGCCCACGGACCCCTGTCCCGGAATGACCGGGATCAGTCCCGCTTCCAGACAGCTGTGCAAATGGACCAGAGTCGACCAACGCACGCCAGACGCCCCCTGGGCGAGGCTCGCCAGTTTGAGCGCCATGATCAGCCGGGTAACGGGGATGGACAGGGGCTCGCCCACGCCCGCAGCATGGGACAGCACAATATTGCGCTGAAGGGTCGACAGGTCCTCGGCCTCAATGCGGACGCTGGCGAGCTTGCCGAAGCCGGTGTTCACCCCATAAACGGGCTCGCCCTTGGCGACGATGGCCTCGATCACCTTGGTACCGGCATCCACCGCGCGCTCCGTTGCGGGGGCGAGGTCGACCGCCGCCCCCCGATAGACATCACGCCAAACGGGCAAGGGAACGGAACCGGGGACGAGGACATGGCGAAGGGCGGTCATTGGGGGAGTCCTTTCCACAGGCGGGCATAAAGGGGATTGAAGCCAAGACGGGAAACCAGTTCCGCAGGGTGATCCACGTCCCAGACGGCCAGGTCACAGACCTTGCCCGGTTCGATGGACCCCAGGTCGTCCCCCAGGCCCAGGGCCTTGGCGGCGTTCAGGGTCACTCCCGCCAGACATTCGGCAACGGTCATGCGGAACAGGGTGGCGCCCATGTTCATGGTCAGGAGCAGAGAGGTCAGCGGCGAGGTGCCCGGATTGCAATCCGTCGACAGGGCCAGCGGCACCCCCTGGCGGCGCAGGGCGTCGAGCGGCGGCAGTTTGGTTTCGCGCAGCATGTAAAAGGCACCGGGCAGGAGCACCGCCACAGTTCCCGCTTTAGCCATGGCGGCGACCCCGGCCTCGTCCAGGTATTCCAGGTGGTCGGCGGAGATCGCGCCATATCCGGCGGCCATCGCCGCCCCGCCCAGGTTGGAGAGCTGTTCGGCATGGAGTTTTACGGGCAGGCCCAAGGAGGTGGCGCGGGCAAAGACCCGCTCCATCTGGGCGACGGAGAAGGCGATGCCCTCGCAGAAGCCATCGACCGCGTCCACGAGTCCTTCCGCCGCCAGGACCGGCAGCATGGCCAGGACCGCTTCGATATGGGCGTCCTTGTCCGTCTCCCCCGGGGGCAGGGCATGGGCTCCAAGGAAGGTGGTCCGAATCCGCACCCCCCGCTCCTCGCCCAGGCGGCGCGCAGCACGCAACATGCGGCGCTCGGTCTCCAAATCCAGGCCATAGCCGGACTTGACCTCGACGGTCGTCGCGCCCTCGGCCAACAGGTGATCAAGGCGGCGCAGAGCCGAGGCAACCAGAGTCTCCTCCGACGCAGCCCGAGTCGCCGCAACGGTCGAGGCAATGCCACCACCCGCCCGGGAAATCTCCTCGTAGGAGGCCCCCTCCAGCCGCATCTCGAATTCCGGGGAGCGGTCGCCGCCGAAGACCAAATGGGTGTGGCAGTCGATCAGCCCCGGCGTAACCAAACGCCCCCCCAGATCCTGGGAGACGGCGATCTCGTTTTCGAGGGTATCGGGCAGGGCCTCCCGGGGACCGACATAGGCGATCCGGTCGTCCCGGGCGACGATCACCGCGCCCTCGACCACCGCCGTGGAGGCCGTCGCAAGGGGCAGAAGGCGGAGGCCATCATAGAGGGTGACGGTCATGGGGACTCCCTATTCTCTTGAACCTGTCTATGATTGTATATACAATTCATTCGATGATGCAACAGTGATTCGCAAGGGGAGTTTTCCGGTGGCCAACCTGCATTTCCAAACCGCCCTCATCGAGGACACTTGGCGTGACAATGTGCGGATCACCACCGGGGATGGCCTGATCTCGGCCCTGAGCTGGGACAGCCCGCCAGAGACCGCAGAAGGGCCCGGGGACGAGCGTCATGCCATCGCCCTGCCCGGCGGGACGAGCCTGCACGGCCATGCCTTCCAACGGGGCATGGCCGGATTGGCGGAGGTTCGGGGACCGGGGGCGGACAGTTTCTGGAGCTGGCGGGAGGTCATGTACCGCTTCCTCGAAGGGATGACGCCCGACGACCTGGAAGCCATCGCCGCCCTGTTGTACATGGAGAGCCTGGAAAGCGGCTTCACCCGGATCGGCGAGTTCCACTACCTGCACCACGGCCCCGATGGCGCCGCCTACGACGACCCGGCGGAAATGGCGGGACGGATTGCGGCAGCGGCCTCGGCCACGGGGGTGGGGCTGACCTTGCTGCCGGTTTTCTACGCCCATGGGGGTTTTGGCGGCGCCGCTCCCTCCAGCGGACAGAGACGGTTTCTCAACGACCTGGATGGCTTTGCCGCCCTGTTGGAAGGCTGCGACCGCCACCTTGCGAACCAGGACGGCGCCGTCCTGGGGGTCGCGCCCCATAGCCTGCGGGCCGTCACACCCGAGGAATTGACGGTCCTGGCGGGCCTGCGCCCCACCGACCCGATCCACATCCACATCGCCGAACAGGGGAAGGAGGTTGACGACTGCCTCGCCTGGAGCGGCGCCCGCCCGGTGGAATGGCTGCTGGACAACGCCGCCGTGGACGGACGCTGGTGCCTCGTCCACGCCACCCAGACCACACCGGGGGAGGTCCTGGCCCTGGCCCGCTCAGGCGCCGTCGCGGGGCTCTGCCCGATCACCGAAGCGAACCTGGGCGACGGGATCTTCGACGCCCTGCCCTTCGTCGAGGCCGGGGGGCGCCTGGGGGTGGGCAGTGACTCGAATGTGCGCATCAGCCTGCCCGAGGAACTGCGCCTGCTGGAATACGGCCAACGCCTGACCCACAAGGCCCGGAATCTGCTGGCGCCAAAGGGGGAATCCACGGGCCGCGCCCTGTTCGACCTCGCCCGCGAGGGCGGCGCTCAAGCTCTGGGCGTTTCGGGCCGGGGATTGGTCGTTGGGGCTCCGGCGGACATTGTTTCGCTGAAGGCCGACCATCCCCTTTTGCTGGCCCGCTTCGGGGATGCCCTTCTGGACTCCTGGATTTTTTCGGCGGACAACGGGGCCGTGGATTGCGTCTGGACCGGAGGCCGCAAGCGGGTTGAGGGGGGCCGTCACCGGGACCGCAGTGCCATCGAAGCCCGCTTCGCCCGCACCCTGCGCCGCCTGTTGTCGTGAACAAAAACCGTCGAGAGAACAGGTGAAGCCAAGCTTTGTTCTCGATGAATAGATTGTTTTTATGTGTCATTCCCGCGCAGGCGGGAATCCAGGGTTGATTTCGGTGCCATCGCTGAAAGGCGTCCCTGTCGCGTCAATCGCTTCCGTCTCCTGTTCCCACCCTGGATCCCCGCTTTCGCGGGGATGACGAGGGGAGAGGAGAGGAAAGACGGGGGTGACGGAGCGAGAAAGGACGCGAAACAGATGAAACCGCGCACGAAACAGTCCGATGAGAGGCCCCCCGCCATGCCCCCCAAATCCGCCAACCCCGCCAGCCCCCTATATGAACAGGTGAAGGCCCATATCCTGGCCCGCATTGGCTCCGGCCTCTGGCCAAGCGACCGGCGTATTCCCTCGGAAAACGAGTTGGTGGAGGAGCTGGGTATCTCGCGGATGACCATCAACCGGGCACTGCGCGAACTGACGGCGGAGGGGATTTTGACCCGAGTCCAAGGGGTCGGCACCTTCATCGCCCCCCCAAAGGTGCGGGGCGACCTGTTGGAGCTGAACGACATCGCCGGAGAGATCCGCGCCCGGGGCAAGAACCACCGGGCCGATGTGATCTTCCTGGACCGCATCCCCCTGCCCCCCGAGATCCGCCCCTCCTTCAAGGGCACCGGCCTGAAAGAGGTCTTCCATTCGGTCATCGTCCACCGGGAAGATGGGATGGCGATGCAATTGGAGGAGCGCTACGTGAACCCGGCCCTGGTGCCCGACTACGGCGACCAGGATTTCACCCGGACGACGCCCTACGAGCATTTGGTGCGGGCAACCCCGGTGACGGAGCTTGAGCATGTGATCACGGCCATCGCCGCAGACGACCGGGTGGCCCATCTGCTGGAAATCCCCCCCGGCGCCCCCTGCCTGCTGCTGGAACGCCGCACCTGGACCGGCGATCAGGTCGCCACGGTCAACACATTGATCTACGTGGGCGAGCGCTACTCCCTGGGGGGACGGCGCAGCCGGTAGGGCGAGCGGCCCCCACCGAAACCACTTACCTCAGATGTTCGAACCGCGAGGGCAAGGGGGTGAAAAACCGTTCCGAGGCACCGACCACGGCCATGAACCGGGCCAGTTTCTCGGCGTCCAACTGGCCGTCCGTCCGCACCCCGGAACAAAGGTCAAGGCCATAGGGGCGCACCCGATTGATCGCCGTGCCCACGTTCTCCGCCGTCAGCCCGCCAGCCAGGAAGACCGGCAGGGAGCTGCGGTCGACGAAGGTGCGGCTGATGCCCCAGTTATGGACCCGCCCCGTTCCGCCCAATTCCTGCACCTCCGCCGACGGACGGCCACTGTCCAGAAGGAAAGCATGTACATGGGGCGTATAGGGGCCGATCAGGGACAGGCACGCGGGACCCTCCACATGGATAACCTGGATTCGGCGGATCCGGGGGATCAGGCGGGCGAGTTCGGCGCTTTCGGCCGGGTCAATCTGGGTGACGATCTGAACCGCCAGCGCGCCCACCCGGTTGACATGGGCGGCGATGCCCTCCGCCGTGGTTTCCGCCGTCAACAACACCGCCGAAACCGGAGGCGGTACCCAGGCCGCGATCTCCCCGGCCGTCGCGTCGTCGATCACCCCCGGGCCAGAGGGCATGGCGCCGACCAACCCCACCGCGTCCGCGCCAAGGCCGATGGCCAAACGCGCTTCCTCCTGACTCGCGATACAGCAAACCTTGACCCGTGTTCGCATTGTGCCCCGGCTATTCTAAGAACAGCTTCCCTGGATTCATCAGGTTAAAGGGATCCAAGGCCCCCTTGATGGTTCGCATCACCTCCAGGGCCTCTCCCACTTCACGGGCCAGAAGGCCCCTCTTCCCCAAGCCAATACCATGCTCCCCCGTGCAAGTGCCACCCATCGCAAGCGCTCGCAGACCAAGGGATCGATCCAAACGCTCGGCCTCAGCCAGTTCTACTGGGTCATCCGGATTAAACACAATCATTAGATGGAAATTCCCATCGCCCACGTGACCGACGATGGGCGCAGGCAGGGGACTCGCCTCCAACTCCTTATGGGTCTCGGCGATGCAGTCCACCAAACGGGAGATCGGCACACAGACATCCGTCGGCAGCCCCTTGCACCCCGGGCGCACCTGAAGCGCCGCATAGGCCGCCATATGCCGGGCGTGCCACAGCTCCCGCCGGGCTTCCTCGGTCTCGGCCCAATCGAAGCCGCCGCCGCCAAACTCATCGGCCAGGGAGCGGACAATGGAAATTTCCGCCTCCACAGCCTGCGGCGACCCGGCAAATTCCAGGAAAAGGACCGGGCTTTCCGGGAAGCGGGTCTTGCAATAGGCGTTGATGGCCGCGACCTGGGCGGTGTCGGCGAACTCGATCCGCGACATGGTGACCCCGCATTGCTGGGTCGCCACGACACAGGACACGGCGGATTCCAGATCCGGGAAGGCGCAGACCGCCGCCGCGACCTTCTCTGGGATGGGAAACAGGCGCAGGGTCAGTTCGGTGATGACCCCCAAAGTCCCCTCCGCCCCGATCATCAACCGGGTCAGGTCATAGCCGGCAGAGGATTTGCGCGCCCGCGACCCGGTGCGAATGATGCGCCCGTCGGGCAAAACCACCTCCATGGCCAGCACCACATCCCTCATGGTGCCATAACGCACCGCATTGGTGCCACTGGCCCGAGTCGAGGCCATCCCCCCCAGAGTCGCCTCCGCCCCGGGATCGATGGGGAAGAACAGCCCCTGATCCCGCAGAAAGGCGTTGAGCGCCTGGCGGGTCACACCGGGCTGGACCGTGCAATCCATGTCCTCGGCCCGCACGGCCAGGACCTTGTCCATGCGTGACAGGTCGACGCAGATCCCGCCCTCGACCGCCTGCACCTGCCCTTCCATGGAGCTGCCCGCACCGAAGGGCACCAGGGGGATCCGGTGGCGCCCGCAAAGGCGGACCACCTCGGCCACCTCGGCGGTGCTCTCCACAAAGACCACGGCGTCGGGCAATTGGGTGGCATGGAAGGATTCCCCATGCCCATGGTGCGCCCGCACCGATTGGGAAAGGACCACCCGCTCCCCAAAGAGCCCCGACAACTCGGCGATAGCGGCCTCGGCGGCGGGATGGCGATAGGCGGGGGAGGCGGGGGAGGAAGAGGGGTCGGTCATGGTTAGAAACTGTTGCGCTCGTGGTAGGTTTGCAGGAATTGCCGGACCCGGGGTTCGGCGGACTCGTGGAACACTTGGCGGGGGGGACCGTATTCCACGATCCGCCCACCGTCCAGGAAGGCCACCCGGTCGGCCACATTGGCCGCGAAGCCCATCTCGTGGGTCACCACCACCATGGTCATGCCTTCAGCGGCCAGATCCTTCATCACCTGCAAGACCTCGCCCACCAGTTCGGGATCCAGGGCAGAAGTCGGCTCGTCGAACAGGATCACATGGGGCTCCATGGCCACCACCCGGGCAATGGCGACGCGCTGCTGCTGGCCGCCGGACAGGCGCGACGGATGGGCGTGCATGCGCTCGGCCAGCCCCACGCGGGTCAATACGGCCTCGGCCTTGGCGGTGGCTTCGTCCAGGGGAAGGCCCTTGACCTGGACCAGGGCCTCGCGCACGTTCTCCATGGCCGTCATATGGGGCCAGAGGTTGAAATGCTGGAAGACCATGCCGACCTCGCGCCGCAGCTCCCGCAGCTCCCGGTTCTTCATCTTGCGCCGGGGAAAGCCCTCGGTATAGCCGACCAGACGGCCTTCCATACGCACTTCCCCCGCATCGTAGCTCTCCAGGAAGTTCATACAGCGGAGCAACGTGCTTTTTCCCGAGCCACTCGGGCCAATCAGGCAGACCACCTCGGACCGATGGACGGTCAGGTTGATGTCCTTGAGGACCTGGACCTCACCGAAGGACTTGCTCAGATGGTTGATGGAAATGATGGGATCAACCTCCGAGCCCCCGTCGACTGAGAGAGCGGCCTCGGGAGAGGGGGAAGACACTTCGGTCATGACACGGCCCCGGCTTTTTGAGTCAAATGGGTGGTGAGTTTGCGTTCGGCCCGGCGGCCCAGGCGGGAAACGACCTCCACCAGCAGCCAATAGAACAGGGCCATGACAAAAATGGTCTCGAAGGCGGCGAAGGTCTCTGCGGCCATGGTCTGGGCCTCGTACATCAGTTCCGGCACGGTGAGGATGGAGAGCACGACCGTCTCCTTGGTCAAAATAATCATCATGTTGACCAGGGCCGGCAGGATGGAAATCAACATGGTGGGCACCACCACCCGACGGAGGATCGCCGCCGGTGGCAAGGCCAGGCTTTCCGCCGCCTCGACATACCCCTTGGGCACGGCGGCAAATCCGCCGCGAAAGATCTCGGCGAAATAGGCGCTACCGTAGATCCCCAAACCCACGATGCCCGCCGTGGTGGCATCGAGACGAATTCCGATGAAGGGACCACCGGAATAGAGCAGAAAGAGCTGCACCAGGAAGGGCGTACCGCGCACCACCTCGATATAGGCACGCAACACCCAGGTGAGCCCAGGGATCGGCAGACGCCGCGCCAACGCGACGATGAAGCCAATGAGCATGCCCAGCGCAGTGCCCGCAGCCCAACAGAGGACCGTCATGCCAAAGCCGCGCAACAGAGACGGGCCATAATGGGCGAACAAATCGTAATCCATCCTCGCCCCTCCCTAGGATCGGGCCAGGCGGCGCTCGACGAGCACGCCCAGCAGCGCCAAGGCGCCGTTGATGATCAGGTAAATGAGACCGGCTGCCATATAGGCCTCCAGGGGGCGATAGGTGCTCGACGCCACGGATTGGCTGACCCGGGTCAGTTCGGCCACGCCCACCACGGAAATCAACGAGGAGGCCTTGAGCAGCAGGATCAACTCGTTGACCAGCGCCGGTACGGACAGGCGGAAGGCCTGGGGCAGAAGGATGCGCCGCCAAATGGCCCCCTCGGAAAAGCCCAGGGCCAGGGCCGCCTCCCCATGGCCATGGGGAATGGCCAACAGGGATCCACGATAGATCTCCGACACATAGGCCGAGGACGCCAAACCCAGGGCACCGATGGCAGCCACCAGAGGCGGCACATCAATGCCGATCAGGGGAAGCATGTAATAGATCAGAAGCAGTTGGATCAGGAGGGGCACGCCCCGGAAGAAGCTGACGTAGACCGCACCGAGGGTTTCCCCCGTCCGCCCACCGGAGATCCGGCCCACACAAATGAGGGCGCCCAGAATCTGACCCACCAGGATCCCCGCCAGGGAGACCGCGACGGTCATGACCGTGCCCTGCAGCAGATAGGGCAGATTGCGCGTGACGACGTCCCAATTCATGGACAGGGCCGGTCCTTCACTTCAGGGGACAGGGGAGACGAAGCCGCAGAAAGGGGCGAGAGAGAAACCCCCTCCTGCGGCTTCCCGGTCAACTGATCGGAGAGAGGGCCGATCAGAAGGAGGGAGCGGGAACCTCGGAGGGCAGGTCAATGGATTGACCCAACCACTTTTCCTGAATCTTGGCCATGCGGCCATCGGCGCTGATCGCCACCAGGGCCGCGTTCACGGCCTCGCGCAGGGACTCATCCCCCTCCCCCTTGCGGGTCACCCAGGAGAAATAGGTCGGCTTGCCAAACGGCGGCAGAACGACGGTGAAGGTCTCCGGCCGCTGGGAGGCGGCATAGGACAGATTCGGCAGGGAGTTCACCGAAGCGTCCACCCGACCCGCCGCCAAATCCGCATAGGATTGGTTGCTGTCCACATATTCGTTGAAGCTCACGTCGCCACCGAGGGTCTCGGCGTATTCTTTCACCTGGGCCAGCTGGGAGGTGCCCTTGCCACCACCAACGGTTTTTCCGACGATATCCTCGGGCTTCATGATGCTGTCGTCGCCGGTCCGTTTCATCAGGGCTGCCGTGGCATTGGCGATGGGCACGGTAAAGCCGTAGCGCTCCATACGCTCCTTCGTGATGGTCACCGGCGCGATCACCAGATCAAACTTTCCGGCTTCCAGACCCGGCAGGACGCTGGTCCAAGGCAGATCCTGGTATTCCACCTTCAGACCCATTTCCTTGCCGACCTCATCGATCAGATCGCGGTTCAGGCCAATGTACTCACCGCCTTCAATCATATCGAAGGGGGGGAACTGCATTTCGGTTCCGGTCTTCAGGACGCCCGCGGCCTTGACGTCGGCCAGGGTGTCGGCCTTGGCCGAGGGCGTGACCGCCATCAGAACGGCCAGGGCGGCACCCGCCAGGGCCAGGGACTTCAAGGTCGCCCGACGGCCAAGGGCCGTCATGTTCTTGCTGCGGCCAAGGGCCGTCATGTTCGTGCTGCGGCCAAGGGTCGGAAAAGTCGTCTTGCTCATGTCTTCGATGCTCCTGTGAAGAGAGGGCGAAATTTGTACGCACAATAAAGACCAATGGGCGGATCAAGGTCCAGAGCCGTCTCCGGACCCCGGGGGAAACGGAGAGGTCTCCGTCCGAGCCAAGCCTCCATCGAGCCCCAGTTCGGAGACGGTGGAGGACCGCGTCGTGCCCCGCAGCACATACCGCTCCCCGACGGAGAGAAAGCGCACCAGCGTAACCGGTCGCCCCAGGTTCTGGGTCCGCCGCTCCACCAGCAGGCAGGCATCGCCCCTGTCGATTTCGAGCAGGGCTGCCATTTCAGCAGACGCACCGACAGCACGCACCGTATGATTCGCGGTCGACCAGGGCAGGTGATCGGCCAGCCAACGCCCCGGCGGCGTGTCCCGGAAATCCTCGTCCACGGCATCCGGAGCCACGGCGAGATTGATCCAGCGCCGTTCCACCTGGAGAGGAACCCCATCGCCGAGGTGGAGAACCTCCAGTTCCAACAGGGGGGCGCCCTCGGCCATGTCGGTCCAGCGCAGACCGTCGCGGCCGTTGATGACCTCCCGCCGGTCGAGGATCCGGTATTGGTAAACCCCGCCGCGTTCCGCCACCACCTCTCCAATATCGGGGATCGGCAAGGTGAAACTGTCCCGCCGCTTGGCCGCGACAAAGGTCCCAGCCTTGCGCCGCCGTACCAGGAAGCCTTCCTTGGCCAGGGCCCCGATGGCCTTATGGGCAGTTTGCCGCGACACCCCAAGGGTCTCGGCGATCCGCTCCTCGCTGGGCAACCGATCCCCCACCGCCAGGGCCCCATCCAGGATCCGCCGGGCAAAGGCCCGTTTGACCTGAGCGAACAGGGGACCCTTGCCATCCAATTGAACGGAGAGAGCCAGGCTTTCGGCGGGATCCAGGCCTTTGGTCGGGTCCAGAAAGGTCATTGAGCCTGGATCTCCGGAATCTGGATCTCCCGGATCCCCCCCTCCCCCGTTTGCGCCTCCTTTTCCTTGCGATGGCGACCGGATTCGACAATCCGCCCCCAGATGTGATCTCCCGCCGCGATCGGAGCATGACGCGGCGCCTCAGACCCGTTCCGGGCGCTCAGAATATCCCGGGGATCAACCGCCGCATCGTAGGAAGGGTCGTAGAAGCTGGCGATGGAGAACCGCTCCCGGTTAGAGGTGTTTCGCACACGGTGGGCATTGGACAGGAAGTGGTCGTTGGTCCAACGCTGCAGCAGGTCACCCACATTAATGACAAAGGACCCCGGAACCGGTGGCCCCTCCACCCATTGGCCGTCCCGGTTCAGCACCTCCAGCCCGCCCACGTCGTCCTGGTAGAGCAAGGTGATACAGCCATAGTCCGTGTGGGGGGCTACACCATACTGATCGGCTCCCATCTCCTCGGGTTGGGGCGGGTAGTAGATGGCCTGAGTCCGTTGCAATGGCTTGGCATAGCGGTCCTTGAAAAAGCTCTCCGGCAGGTTCAGGGCCAGGGCCACACCGCGCAGCAAATCGGCACCGCAGGCGCCGATGGCCGCGTAATAGGCTTCCATCGCCGGGCGAAATCCCGTCGGCGTCTCGGGCCACTGGTTCGGACCGCGCAAGGGTTGACCGGCAACCACATCCGGGTCGTCCTCGGCCAGCTCCAAACCGATCTGGAAGAATTCCTTGAAGTCGGGCCTCTCGGCCCCATACATCAGCGCTCCGCCAGCGCCATGGAACCCCCGAAAGGTCTTATTGGCCTTCGTCCTGGCCTTGACCTCCAGGGGTTGGTGAAAGAAGGCCAGGGATTGGGCAATCGCGGTGTCGATCAGGATTTGGGACACCCCGTGGTTCACGATGTAGAAGAATCCGGCAGTGGTGCAGGCTTCTGCGATTTTCCGCCCGACGGCCACCCGGCGCTCCAGATCCTTGGACCGCAAGTCGGTCACATCGATGATCGGCAAATCCCTCACGCCCCCATCCCTTCCCACTATCGACATGCAAGAAACTTCGACCTTCGAGCCCCAAGACCAGGATCAGGGTGACGGCGCGATGGGTTTATTTTGTACGTACATAATCCCACGTCAATCTGAAATGCCACTTTTTAGACATCAAATTTCATGCGGCTATTTTTTGTGCGTAGCACCATGGAGGCTTTTGTGCGCAGCACCATGCCGCCCCCTTCGCCCCTTCCGATTGAGCACCGGAGCCAGGGCCACCCAGAGCGCTCAACCGCCCCACTCCAGCGTCTATTCATTGGATGAGGCGAGCCGATACCCTCACCGTTCCACCCAGACGCAGGTCAGGTCATCGGGCAAATTGCGTGGCGCCAGCGTGTGGAAGGCATGGATCACCCCGGCCAACCCCTGTCGCAGGGACAGGCGGGACAGACGCCCGCTGAACACATGCTCTACCCCTTCGATCTCCCAGGGGTTTCCCCCCGGTTGTAAGGGGGTTTCATAAAGGGCATCGCTGTAGAGCAAGAGAACCGAGTTCGGAGGGAAATCCATGACCTGGGTTTCATAGTCCACGTCATCCAGGATCCCCAGGGGCAGCCCCTCTCCGTTGCCCCGGATCACCTCTTCCGTCCGCTTCATGCCGATCAGGGGTGGCGGCGCGGCGGCGGCGGCATAAGTCAATGTATCGGCAGCAAAATCAATGACGCCATAGAACATGGTCGCGAAGTGCTCCACGGCCAGGACCTCCACTAGGAAGTCGTTCAGTTCGGACAGCACCTGAGCCGGATCGTCGGCCGGAGCCCGGGCATCCCGCAAAAAGGTATGCAGCCGCATGGTCTGTAAGGCTGGCCCCACCCCGTGGCCGGAGAAATCAACGGTGAAGACAGCCACCCGGGTTTCATCGAGATCCCGCAAGCCCCAATAGTCCCCCCCCAATTCCCCACAGGGCTCGTAATGGGATTTGATAACGCAGCCATGCCGTTCGGCCACCTGAGCCAGCCGGTCCTCGGTGGGCAACAGGGAGAGCTGGACACCATGGGCAATTTCCAGGTCTCGCTGGGTCCGCTCATGGTATTCCCGCAAATTGCGCAACAGGGCGCCATGTTCCATCATGGACCGGGCCAATTCGCCGAACAGGGGACCATCCACGGGTTTATTGAGGATATGCGAGGCCCCGGCCCGAAGGATCCTATTCCGCTCCTCCCGCTCCAGGGCTGTGGTGACGGCCAGAATGGGCAGGTCCTGGTATTGCGGATCGGCCCGCAAGGTTTCCATGATCTCTAACCCCCCGATGCGAGACAATCCCATATCGATCACCATGAGGTCCGGCTTCAGATGCCGGGCCATCTCCAGGGCCGAAGCCCCCTCGTTGGCTTCCACGAACCGGTAGGCGCCCCCCCTGGCGAGATACCCTTTCAGCTCATTCCGAATAATCGCATCCCCATCGGCGACCAGCACCAGCTCCCCCCGTCCCGGGGGAGCCTCCACGATGGCGGGGCAAGCGAACCGCAGCCGCAGCCGCCGCCCCTCATCCTCGTGCTCGGCGCCATCGGACACGCGGGCCATAAGGGCGACCCCCCGCCCAGAGAGGGCCAGGGAGGCAGGCGGAAACAACTCCAGCACCTTGGGATCGAAGCCATCGCCCTCGTCCTGGATCGTCAGATCCAGATGCCCGCCGTCGCGACGGAGTCCCACCACCACCAGACGGCGGTTATAAGGAGCCTCCTTCAGCCGTGCCTCGATCTCTACCCAAAGATCCTTGCCGGGGTCCAAGTGGGAGGACAGCCCCAAATTCCCGTGGAGAGCAGCATTGACCAGGGCTTCCTGGGTCGCCGTCCACAGGTCGTCTGCGCGACTGGCCAGGGTCGGCGCCTCTCCCAAGATCCAGGAAACCACCAGATCCGGCATCAGCCCCGCCAGGGCGGCCCTGACCGATAGAACGATGCCACGCCCCGGCAGGCCCAAAGCCTCGACGGCCAGATCCCGGGCATGGGGATCCCCCCACAGGGTCGCTTCCAGCCCCACTCGCGCCCGGGAGTCCCTAAGGGCCATGGGATTGGCGGCCTCGAACGGGACCAAACCATGTTCATCTTCGGGATCAGTTGGCTTGGGAGGGCGCATGGCGTCAGTGCGGTCCTGCAACGCGGAGAAAGCAATCACCCTGGGAGACCACAGCCCTGGGAAAGCACGACCACTGTCACAGGGCGGTCAGGCGACAGCAGGGCATCAGCTCCCCAACCACCGAAAATCATACTGCCCGGCATCCCGACAGCGCAACTGGCGAACGCTCAGGATCCAGCCAGGGCGGCAATGACCTGTGCCTGCAAGGAAACGGGGATCTGCGCATAAACCGGCAGGGATATGGCCTCCTGGCTCCAGGCCAAGGCGTTGGGCAGATCCGTTTCAACCGTCCGGTCGCCGTCCAAAGCGCGGAGCACAAAGGGGCGGAAGGCCCGCTCCTCCAGGCCCAAAGCCGCGAGCCTGTTCCGCGCCGCCGAACCGCCCCCCAAGGCCAAGGGGATCCGTATTACATATTGGTCGTAGACATGGGTCGCCTCAATCCGCTCTTGCGGAATCAAAACCCCCAAGGGCACCAGCGCCGCGTCATAGCGCAACGCCACGGACTGACGGCGCAAAATCCCTCCTTCCAGGCCCCGCATACGCAGGCGGGCGACGGCCGCCCGCACCCCATCCATGGGCAAGTCCAAAGCTTTTGCCAAATCCCGCGCCCGGCTATCCAACAGCGGATCATTGGTCACCAGAATTCCAGCGGGTCCCAGGGCGGAGAAGGTTCGATCCGCCCCCAGGCAGAAGAGTCCCATCTTGCCGGCACTCCCACATCGACGCCCATTCAAGGCGGCACCAACAGCCTCGGACGCATCTTCGATCATCGGCAGGCCATGGGACCGGGCCACCGCAGCCAAACCAGGAAGATCAGCGGAATGTCCAGTCCGATGGGAAACCAGAACCGCCCCTGCCCCTAAGCCTCGACTCGAGGCCAAAACACGCTCCAAGGCGACCGGATCCATCAGCGGATGGCGACTTTCCACATCGACAGGAATCGCCCGAATTCCCAAGCGAAACAAAGCCGCATCGATTGTGGCATCGGCAAAGGCATCAACGAGAACCGCATCGCCCGCCCCGAGCCCCAACACCCTTAAAGAGAGCTCCAACGCCGTAACGCCCCCGGACAAGGCCAAGGCATACCCCACGCCTAACCATCGGGTAAAAGTTTGCTCCAATAGGTTTAATTCACCGTGGATTCGAGCCGGTTCCACTTCCGTGGACCGGACCATAACTTGCCTCAGGTCCCCTTGAATTTCCCGAATACCCGCTAGGGAATCTTGGAGTAGAATAGAATCTCTTCCGATCACTGCCGTTTCCTTTTCGTCAACGATCGGGACGCTAAGCGTCTTTATTCCCGTGGTAAAGCTGTAGATATCCCCAATTCGTCATTAAAAGTGGAAAAACTAGACCGCCATTTCGCGGAATCTTGGAAATTTTCTCTTATTCCGAGCAAAGACTTCCCGTAGCGAGAAAATCTTTCACTTTTTCCACACAAGCGCGCCACTCCCCCAAAGTTGATTGCCGCACCAGACGGAGAGACGGATACCAGGGGGTATAATCCCGTCCCCTTCCCCACCGCCAATCGCAATGGGCGGCCAAAAGCAGGACACAGGGACGGTTCAGGGCCCCCGCCAAATGGGCCACGCTGGTATCCGTGGTGACCACCAGATCAAGGCGCTCCATAATCGATGCCGTGGCGGCGTAATCTGCCATCCAGGGCGCCAGATCTCTGATCAAGGGAGAGGCGACCTCCGCCAGCCGTTGGGCAGGCGGCCCCTTTTGTAAACTGAATGCACGAACCCGGGCCCCTTCGGCCAAAGGCAGAAGATCGAGAAGGTCGCAGGCCCGGGTGCCGTTATCGGCGAAGTCCGGATTTCCCGACCAGCAGAGCCCGATTTTGAGGACAGGAGAGGTCCCAGCGGTGATCTCTTCCAAAGGAGGCGG
Source organism: Rhodospirillum sp. A1_3_36 (assembly GCF_047263945.1). Taxonomy (NCBI): domain Bacteria; kingdom Pseudomonadati; phylum Pseudomonadota; class Alphaproteobacteria; order Rhodospirillales; family Rhodospirillaceae; genus Rhodospirillum; species Rhodospirillum sp. A1_3_36. The sequence continues at coordinate 50,713 of NZ_JBLAVB010000016.1, forward strand.
AACGACGGCCCCCTCAGGCACAGACAGATAAGGCGGCGCTGGCTGGCGCAGCCCCGCATACCCGATCCCCAAGCGATGGGGCAGACTGAAGGCCCTGACCCAAAGATCGTGCCCCCCCTCCTCCACCGCACCAAAGGGAAGCAGGCGCTCCACCCCTTCCAAGGTGGAGAAAAGGGACAACAGCGGAGGGTGGACCTCCAGGATGACCCTGGCCCCCATGGCGGTCAATCGGGGCATCCACCGCACCGCCTGGATCATGTCGCCCGCGCCCTGCTCGGCTGCCACCAATAACCGTTTACCCTCCAGACCGCCCCCGGTCCATTCCGGCCCCGGCGGGTCGGGCAGGTGCCAAGCCTCGCGACGGCGGCGCCACTCATAGGCGGCAAAGCCCTCTTCGTAGCGGTCGAGAGTCAACAGCAGATTGGCTCTGTTCCACTGGGCATCGGCCAGGGTCGGATCCAGGGTCACCGCCCGATCCTGAACCTCCAAGGCTTCCTCCACCCGATCCAGGCGGCGCAGCACCACCCCCAGGTTCGTGGCCACCCTGGCGTTTGTCGGGTCGGCAATCCAGGCGCGGCGCAACAGGGCTTCCGCCTCCGCCATGGCACCGTGGCGCGCCTTCAGGTTTCCGAGGGTATAAAGGGCCGGGCCATGGTCTGGAGCGAGGGTCAGCAGACGGTTGTGGAGGGCCACAGCCTCCTCCCATCGGCCCCCGTCGTCCTTCAACCGGGCGAGGTTGAACAGGGTTTCGATGCGCCCCGGCTCTGCGGCCAGGGCAGCGGCCCAAGCCGCCCCTGCCGCCTCCCGCAGTCCTGCCCCCTTCAGCGCCACTCCCAGATTATGCAAGAGCTGGGGATCTTTCCCAGCGCGCGCCAGGGCCTGACGGAACAGCATGGCGGCTTCCGCAGAATTTCCCCGCTCCTCGGCCTTGGCCGCCAAAATGGCAAGCAGCCGGGGATGGTCTCCATCCACCGACAAACCCATGCGGGCCAATTGCTCCGCCCGCGCCCGATCCCCCTGACTCCAGGCGGCTTCGGCACGGTCTGCAATGGAGTCCAAGGCCACGATGGGATCAAGAGCCGCCGTCGGATCCTGGGCGTTGTTTTCATCACTCATAAAGACAGTTTGGCTTGCCCCGGAACCATCGGCAAGAGCCACGACACCGGTCCCAGTCAAACTCAGGTAAACCACAGCCTCCCTTGCAAGACTCTTCGGAAAGGGCGACCCTGACGATCGTCGTTTTTTGCTCTCGATTTTCTGCCCCGTTTCACCCGGACGCCCCGGCGCCCCTTCTGCCTCTCCTTCGTCCCCATAATGGTTCCACCATGTCCGCCCTGGAGTCCCTGACCGCCCGTGCCGACGCCCTCCTGTCCGCAGGAGCCCTGGCAGAAGCCCGCGATCTCTATCGATCAGCCCTGGCACTCGAGCCACGTCACTCCCCGGCCCTGGCAGGTCTGGGCCGCATTCTCCTGGCTGTGCACAGACCGGACGCGGCGGTGGAGCCCCTGACCGTCGCCCTGGAGAACGCCCCCCATAGGCTGGACATCCGGGCTGATCTGGCCATGGCCTTGGCCCGAACGGGCCAAAGCGAGCAAGCCCTGGACATCGCGACCCCGCTGCCACCGACCGAGGGAGCCTTGACCTTCCGCGTCGACCAACTGGAAGCCCTGGGTCGTCGGCAGGAGGCCCTCGCTCTCCTTGCCGAGGCCCGGTCTCTCTATCCGGAGAGTCGGGAGCTGATACGCCGCCAAGGCATCCTCACCCGACGCGCAGGCAGGTGGGAAGAGGCGGAACCCTGCTGGCGGGCCCTCGTCTTGCAGGACCCCGAAGACGCCAGCGCGTGGTCCAGCCTGGGCACCACCCTCGCCGCCCTGGGCCGGGAAGCCGAAGCAGAAGCCGCCCTGACCCGAGCGACGGACCTGGCGCCAGAGGAGGCGGACTGGTGGTACAACCGAACCCATGTCCTGATCGAACGGAACCAGTTGGAAGAGGCCTTGCCACTGGCCGAGCGCGCCGTTGCCCTGGCTCCAAACCGCCCCCATTGCCTGACCAACCTGGGGATCTGCCGATTGGGGTTGGGCGACCTGGAAGGAGCCCTGGAGGCCCACGAACAGGCCGTCGCCCTGGATCCGAACGAACCGGAAGCGCGATATGATCTGGCCTGGGCCCAATTGACCGCAGGCCAGTGGCGCGAGGGCTGGCGCAATCACGAAGCCCGCTGGCGCATGCCCCGCTTCACCAGCCGCCGCGCGCCCTTGCCCGGCCGCCCCTGGGACGGCGCCCCCTTGGCGCCCGGCGAAACCCTGCTGTTACATGCAGAACAGGGCTTGGGGGACGCCCTGATGATGGCCCGTCTGGTACCCGTGGCAGCCGCTCGGGCGCGCGCCAAAGCGGGTCCGGCGGCCCGGGTCATTCTGGAGTGCCATGGAGAGCTGGTTCGTCTCTTCGCAAGCCTGGACGGACCGGATGAGGTCATCGCCCGGTCCGAGGCGCCCCCTACAACCGACGCCCAAATCGCCCTGATGTCCCTGCCGCATATCCTTGACGTGACCGCAGACCATATTCCCGGCACTGCGCCTTGGCTGTTTCTTCCCTTTGCCGATCCAGCAGACCCGGCTCCGGACCGGTCCTCCCCTGGTCACCCGAGCCCGACCAGGCCGCCTCGGATCGGACTGGTCTGGCGGGGGGCCCCCGACAACCGCATGGATAGCCTGCGCAGTTGCTCCCTCGAGGCCTTCGCCCCCCTCCTGAAACGACGCGATATCCAATGGCTTTCCCTGCAATGGGACGAATCAGACCTCTCCTTTCCCCACCTGGAAAAGGGTTTGGTGGGCGTGCGCGATATGGCCGGTACCGCGCGGGTGATTGCCGGATTGGATCTGGTGATCGGAGTTGACACCTCCGTTATTCACCTGGCTGGCGCTCTGGGCAAGGAAGCCTGGGTTCTGCTGGCGCGGGTCCCCGACTACCGCTGGATGCTCGACCGAACCGACAGTCCCTGGTATCCTCGAGCGCGCCTCTTCCGGCAAACCACCCGGGGAGACTGGAGCGACCCGATAACCCAGGCCGTCCAAGCACTGGCACAACGCCACCCTCCGGCAGCCCCCTCGTGCATCGACCCAAACGAAGGCTTCAGCCGAAGTTTGGACAGGTGATGCATAAACAAAGACTTCGTGCACGGACCGGTGAACCTTTTGACTGCGTCGGCGCACGAGCCAATCCAAGGACCGAAAGGCGGATTCACCTTTCGCAGGGACTGACTCCATGATAGGATTGGAACTGGACTACTTTACTCGGAAGCCGTCCGGGTTATGCCCTTCCAGTCGACCCTCCAGAAAGTGAGGGGACGGGGTGGGGTGAGAAGCAAACCGCACGTCCGGCTGAAAGCCGGGTGAGAGGCCCGTTATGATAACCGCTCTGAATGCTGGTGGCCTTTCCTTTGGCTCTTATCAGCAAGTCGCCCTCGACAATATGATCCAACGCGCCGCCAACGCTTTGCAAAAAAAGCAGGAAAAGCTGACGGCGACCTATGAGAAAAAGAACGACGCCATCACGAAGGAATCGGATCGCCTCGTCAAGCTGTCGTCCAACATCAAATCAGCCCAAGTGGCCATTCAAAATGGCACGGAGGGAATCGAAGAAGTCCAGGGCTATTTGGATGACATGCGAAGTGCCCTTGGCGAGATTGAGCGGACCAATTCAGACTACTATCGGGATCAATACGACGAAGCCTTGCGGAAGCTGAACTCCGCAGTTGATAGCTATTCTCCAGCGTACAATCCCATTGGCAGAGTACAAGACCGATCCACCTGGACTCCCAACGACATAACTTACAATGCAAGCTTCTCGGGAAGCACCACCACCCTGAATGGCGTCTATATTGGCGCAGACTTTCGTATCGAAGACGAGAGCGGAACGACATGGATTCCCGACTTATCCAGCCAGACCTTAACGGAATACACGTCCTACAACACACAGAAACCGAGTGACAGCGACAGCACCGGGCGCACCACATCAACATCAACTGGTATCACTGCAGCCAGCCCCCCGGATGCCAACGGCAACCAAACCTTCACTATGATCATTGATACTCAGGAAGTCACTGTCACCGGTAAAGTTGTTAAAGGTGGGTTGGGCATAACCGGAAAGTGGAACCACAACAATCTCGCCACACCGGAGGACATCCAAAGCGCATTGGACGAGTTGAACGCCGCCAGCTCGAAAATGGACGCCGCTCGGGCCCAGATGACCACCAACGAACAGGTCGTGAAAGGCCACGAGAATGGCATCAAGAAAAAACAGGATGATCTGAAAGGCGAGCAAAAGGACGCCCTGTACGAAAGCCTGGAGGGTATGACCGACCTGGAGCAGGAATACGACCAGCAGGTGGCCGCCATGCAGCGGAACCTGGAAGCCATGTCGTCCCAACAACAGGCCTACTTAAGCGTTTTCAAAAGCTCCCTTGCCAGCTCCGGCAACAATCCCCTGTTCGTGGACATGAACGTCTAAAGCCCCCTCAAACGAAGCTTTTCGCTTGAGGGGCTCAGGTGACATCTGCACACATCACACAACTCCACAGGGCCCTCGATCACCCCGCCTCAAGTTGATGCCGATTTGAGGTGCGGTTGATCTAAAATTTTATCCTTATACAAAGCGGCGCGGGTTGACCCCCTCGCCGCTTTTCTTCGTTCAAATGCCACGCAGGCTTTACCGCGCCAAAAGGCGCGGTGGACACTTGGCATGAGTCCCTGGAAAAACCACGAACAAACCGGGCATTTTTTTCCTCCCCCATACCGGCAAGTTCGGCCATCAAACCCAATTCCAACACAGACCAAACCTAAGCACTCAAATTATTTCCATTTACTTTCAACAACATGAGCAATTCTTCGAGTTTGGCCCAGGGCTTGCACCTCTGTTCCCGCCGGTCCACGACCAAGGAGCGGCGACAGGACGATGTGAACCGAGGATATTCAGGCCATGGATGTGAAAACAGTCACCCACAAGCAGCAGACCGCTGCCACCGACTTGGTCCCGAGCAAGTCCTCTGAGTCCAGTCAGGCTGGCAAGGTCTTCGCTGATCTTATCAGGAAATCCATAGGCCAAATGGATTCAAGCTCGGTCTCGACAGAGATGTCCCAGACCCTGATAAGCACCATGGATCAGGTCAAGGCAGCCCAAAATCAGAAGCGCAACGAGGCGGACAAGCACCTTGCGAGCGAGCGGGACGACCGTCCCCGTGACAAGGTCCAAGCCCGCGACGATGATCGGGATGACGCTCCCCGGAAAGACAGCCGGGTTGAGGACAGGTCCCGAGATGACACCGTCGACCGCAAGGACGCCAAGCCGAAGGTACCCGATCAGCCCACCACCGCAGTGAAGGACACCCAGGGCGACACGTCCCCGCAAGACGCCGCCCAAGGACCCCAGTCAGCATCGACAACAGCGGATGGATCAATAGACCAAGACACCTCACCTGCAGACACAGTTCCTCTGGCCGAGGCAACCGCCGATGCCACTGAAACGGCCCAGGTTGCGGTTGCCCCCGCCCTGTCCAACGACGCCAAGGCGCCAAAGGCCGAGGTCAAGGACCAAGCCACCAAAGGCGTCGCAGCCACGCAACCCACAGATGGGGTTGAACCGGACGCGCAAGGTCCCGTTGATGCGAAGACAGCCAAAGCCAATGCGGAGGCCCAGAAAGCGGCGGCCAGCACCGCCCAGGCAGCGGCCCAGGGTGCAAAGCCACAGACGAAGGATACCACAGCCCAGGAGCAGGCCTCACAGCTGGCCAAGACCCTAGACCCAGACGCCAAAGTCGAGGTCAAGGTCCGAACCACCAATCAGGCTCCCCAGGACACCAAGGCCATGCAGGCCCAGCAGGCAACCCAGCAGGCCCAAAAAACGGCGGGCTCTCCCGATACGGCCAACCAGGACAGCGGTGCTGGTGCGGGGGGGCACCACCGAAACGGGGCGGCCTTTGGCGGCACGCAAACGCCTCTGCAACAGGCTCAGGCCAGCGCCCAAAATGCCAATACCAGCCCGGGCAATGCCAATGGGGGACAGAGCGCCGACGCCCAAGCCCAGACCACCTTCGAGCGGCAGATGATCGAGCAGCAGGCTGCGGCCCAAACGGCCGCTCGCCAGGGGGGACAGGCAGAAGCCCTGTCCCGTGCCGCCACCCGTCAGGCAACCCAACAGGGCCAGGCCCAAGCGACCCAGACCGCCTCCGCCCAAACCACAGCTCAAACCGCCACCCAACCTAAGGCAGACCCCATCGCCCCAGGGGTCCAGACACAGGTCACCCAGCAGAGCCAAACCGCCAAAAAGGCACAGGAACCCCAACGGCCCCGCCAAAACCCGGAAGCCCAAAAGGTGCTCGATCAGGTCAAGGTCAATATTGGCAAGGCCGTGGACCGGGGATTGGATCGGATCACCGTCCAGTTGACTCCCAAGGCTCTGGGAAAAGTTGAGGTCAAAATGGAGGTCGCCAAGGACGGCAAGGTCCATGCGACGGTCACCGCAGATCACAAGGATACCTTGGAAACCCTGCGCAACGACGCCAAGGGGCTGGAGCAGGCCTTGAAGGATGCGGGGCTGAAGGCCGACTCCGGAAGCCTGAACTTCCAGTTGCGCGGTGAAGCCAATCAATTTGCCCAGACCGGCCGAGACCAACCTGGTCAAGGCCAAATGGGCGCAGGCGGCCCCGGTAACGGCGCGCCCACCGAACAGGAACCAGACCCCAACGCCATGGAGGCCGCCCGCGCAAACCGGGCCACCAGCCGGGGCGGTGTGGACATCCGCGTTTAACCAGAGCGACGACGATAAAGGACGAAAACGATGGTGGACAGCGCCGCCGCAGCAGCAGCCTCCAACGGCTCCCCGGTTACACAATCCGCAGCAAGCCGCAACAAGTTGGCGAAGGATCTGGACACCTTCCTGACCTTGCTGACCTCACAGATGAAGAACCAGGACCCCTTGTCCCCCATGGACAGCACCGAGTTCACCAATCAGTTGGTTCAGTTCGCTCAGGTGGAACAACAGATCAACATGAATACGAACCTGGAAGACATGCTCGGCGTCTTGGGGAACAACGCCTCCGCCCAGGCCGTCAGCTATCTGGACAAATATGTGGAAGTGGAAAGCAGCTACGCATCGTTGCAGGAAGGCAAGTCGGTCTTCACCTACGGCCTTGAAAGCGACGCGGACACCGTCACCGTTGCGCTCTACGACAGCAAGGACAATGTGGTCCGTGCCTTCTCGGGAGAAAACACGGCAGGTCTCCACAAGATCTCCTGGGACGGCAAGGACAGCTATGGCAAGCAGTTGGAAGACGGGGCTTACAAGATCGTCATTACCGCCACATCCAAGAAGGATGGGGAAGTGAACACCTACTCCACCGCCCTTGGCAAAGTCACCGGCCTTGCATCCGATGGCGCGGGAGGAACCCTTCTCGGCCTGGGTGGCATGAGCGCCGACCTGACAAAGGTCCTGGGTGTGTTCAACACCCTTCCCGTAGACGACACAACGACATCTTTGACGGACCCAACAGCGGGAGACGGAACCTCGACAGGCGATGACACGTCGGGTGACACGGCATCCGGTGACAGCTCTACCGAGGACGATACCTCGACCACCTAAGCCCTAGATCGGACAGCGGGGCTCCCCCTCGCCGTCCGCCCCATTCCGCCGCCCCCTGGGGGCGTGCGTAAAGACCGGCGACCTGCGGAAAACAACCGGGCGCCTATGCGAAAAAGGAGTCGACCAATGTCTCTTTATGGTGCGCTTTTCTCAGGCGTCTCCGGCCTTCAAGCCCAATCCAGCGCCATGGGCGCGATCGCCGACAACGTCACCAACGTCAATACGGTGGGTTACAAGGGCACCAAGGTGAACTTCAAGACCCTGGTGACCCAGCAGACCTCCCTCACCCAATATTCGCCGGGTGGCGTGCAGTCTGCCCCCCGGACCGGCGTTGACGTCCAGGGTCTGTTGCAGGCAACCACATCGGCCACCGACGTGGGCATCTCCGGCTCCGGCTTCTTCGTCGTCTCCGGTCAGGCCGAGAACCCCGAAGGCTACGCCTATACCCGTGCGGGGTCGTTCAAAATCGACAAGGACGGCTATCTGCAGAATACGGCCGGCTACTATATGCAGGGCTGGCCCCTGGACAACTGGGACGGGACCGCCTCGGCATCGACCGTCGACATCAACGGCAATACCTACCAGAAGTCCTATAAGAACGTGAGTGGGGACACATACTACATCAACCCCAACGCCGTGGACGCAACCAACATGCAGGCCCTGAACCTGAACACCATCGGTGGCACGGCGCGGGCGACCTCCACCTTGACCATGGGCGCCAACCTGCCCAAGGACGCTGCTATCGGGGCGACATCCAAGACCAACGCCCTGATTTTCGATAGCCTGGGCAGTTCCCATAACCTGGTCTACACCTGGGTGAAGCGGGATCAGAATGCCTGGGATGTGGAAGTGACCCCGCCCGAGGGGTCCACCTATGCCACCATCGACGACCAAACCACCAACCACCGCACCTATTTCTCCGCCGGGCGCCTCGACTTCACCGCCATACCGAAAAATGGCACCAGTTTCACAATGGATATCGGTGGCACCAACTATACCTTTGGCTTCAACGCAGGCGGCGGTAACCAAAATCAACTCGATGATGGCGTAAGCAACAACACGTCAACGGTTCAAGCCACCTATGCCCCGAACGACACCATTACGATCGATGGGGCAACCTTCACCCTGGTAAACGGCACGCCCGCCGACGAAACGCAGGTGGATATTTCAGCCATAACCGCAGGCGATACAGCTGCGGTGGCCAACGCGGTCGCCGATACGGCGGAAGCCTACTTCGACAAAGTCCGTGGTCCCGGCACCTACGTTACGGCGGCCGCCGGAGTCCTGACCAGCAGTTTGCCCATCACTGCCGGTTCCGCCACGTCCTTCACCAATTCACGGGTCGCGACCACCACCAACACCTTTGCCATTGACACCACAGGAAAATCCCTGAGCCAGGTCCTCGACCAATTGGGTCTTCAAGTCAACACGGCCATGGCCATGGCATTCAAAGACCTTCCGGTGACCAACAGCTCTCCTGCCTCCTGGGGAGGGCGCGTAGCCGGTGAAAACGGCATCGTCTTCCGTAACGCCGATACGACCAATTCCATCGCCGTGGATGCCTCCAGCCTGACCGACAGCTCCAACAACGCTGCGGTCCTGCAAACCGTGGCCTATGATGTACCCGCCCTGGATTCTGCGGTGCGCTGGACCAACACGGCAGCCTCCAAGAACTATGCGATGACCTTCAGTGGTGACGGCAAGCCCACCAAGTTCTTCGGGTCGGACGAAACCGCCGCCAGCGATCCCCGCAGCCAGATCCGGCTTGGCTGGGCCACGGGGGCCCTGAACATGGACGGAAGCGCCGCTCCTCCGGGTAGCGCCGCGATCAGCCAGTTCTGGGGCAACTACAACTCCAAGGACGGCTTCACCCAGTTGGCCGGAAAGTATCAGTTGAACTACATCAGCCAAAACGGCAACAAGTTCGGCAACTTTGCGGGCCTGTCCATTGGCGAGGACGGTGTGGTGACCGCCTTGTTCGACAACGGTGTCACCACACCGATTTTCATGATCCCCATCGCCACCTTCGTGAACCCCAACGGCATGGAATCCCTGACCGGCAACGTCTTCCAGGAGACAACAAACTCCGGTCTGCCAACGGTGCGGGAAGCCGGTGAAGCCGGATCGGGCACGGTGAACCAAGCGACCTTGGAAGCCTCGACCGTCGATCTGGGCACCGAATTCACGAATATGATCACCACCCAGCGGGCCTATTCGGCCTCTGCCAAGATCATCACCACCGCCGACGACATGCTGACCGAATTGCTGAGCATCAAGCGATAAGCCCGGTCGTCAGTCCTTTTTCGCAAAACTCGCCCCGGCCATTGGCCGGGGCCTTTTTTCCCTTCGAAGCGATTAAAGTCCCTGTGTTCCTGCAAAGAGAAAGAGATTTCTGAGTTCTTGGGGAAATGCAACCGGGCGACGACGAAAAGGAGTCGACCAATGTCTCTTTATGGTGCGCTTTTCTCAGGCGTCTCCGGCCTTCAAGCCCAATCCAGCGCCATGGGCGCGATCGCCGACAACGTCACCAACGTGAATACGGTGGGTTACAAGGGCACCAAGGTGAACTTCAAGACCCTGGTGACCCAACGGCATGGAATCCCTGACCGGCAACGTCTTCCAGGAGACAACAAACTCCGGTCTGCCAACGGTGCGGGAAGCCGGTGAAGCCGGATCGGGCAGGGTGAACCAAGCGACCTTGGAAGCCTCGACCGTCGATCTGGGCACCGAATTCACGAATATGATCACCACCCAGCGGGCCTATTCGGCCTCTGCCAAGATCATCACCACCGCCGACGACATGCTGACCGAATTGCTGAGCATCAAGCGATAAGCCCGGTCGTCAGTCCTTTTTCGCGACACTGGCCACGGTCATTGATCGGGGGTTGGCTTTCTTTCCCGGATCGTTTCCTTGCCAAGCGGCGCCATCCGGAGACCAAATTTCAGATCGACATACCGCACGACTTGGAGATATCCATGGCTCGTCATTTTCTGTTCAATGTCTAACTGGTGTATCAATCCAGGGACAATGGCGACTGTCTATTATAGAGTCTCTAAAAAGAGATGCTGCCATTCCGGGGCTTTGTGCCCTCCCTGTGTCTGGCCCTGGAAACGGGCAAGTCGTAGAATGGGAGTCGCAACGCTGGGCAAATATTGCCGGGCGTTAAGAGTCTTTTCATCGCGACGGCCTTAGTGTTTTAGTTAACTCCTTGAACAGGCCGGACTCCATTTTGGGGAAAAGCCAGGGCGAGCGGATCCAGATCACACCGATGATTTCCGCGCGCCGAGCCAATCGAATGGGTGGGCCACAGTGAACAACTTCGTTCAGACACTGCGAAACTTGGGACCAGTCCGGCTGGCGGCCGTCGCCGGGGCGGGCATCGCCGTCATCGGCATGATCCTGTACTTCGCCTCGCAGTTCTCGTCAGGGCAGATGGATCTGCTGTACGGCGACCTCGCCCCCAGCGACGCCAACGGAATCATCAGCCAGTTGGAAGAGAAAAACATCCCCTATCAGATGGCTGATAACGGGAAGTCCATTCTTGTCCCCTCCGACCAAGTCCTGAAACTGCGCGTGCAAATGGCCGAACTGGCCATGCCAACGGGCGCCACGGTGGGCTACGAGCTGTTCGACAACACCTCGGCCCTGGGCGCCACCCAGTTCACACAGAACATTAATATGGTCCGTGCCCTGGAAGGGGAATTGTCACGCACCATCCGTTCCATTGACGGAGTGGAAGGCGCCCGGGTTCATCTGGTGATGCCCCGGCGCGAGCCCTTCACCCGGGAACAAGTCTCGCCCTCGGCCTCCGTCGTGGTCCGCATGCGGGGCCGCCGCCTTCAACCCGGTCAGGTGATCGCCATCCAGAACCTGATTGCCGCATCGGTCCCCAGTATGGTGCCATCCCAGGTCTCCATTATCGATGAACGGGGTAACCTGCTGACCAAAGGCGTCGAAGAAGGGGGCGCCATGGCTCAAGCCACGCAGGAGGAATTGCGCAAGTCCGAGGAACGGCGCCTCGCCCGCTCCATCGAGACCCTGCTGGAACGCACCGTTGGCCTCGGTAAGGTCCGGGCGGAAGTCGTGGCGGAAATGGACTTCAACCGCACGGTCACCAACAAGGAAACCTACGACCCCGATGGCCAAGTGTTGCGGTCCTCGACCACCATCGATGAAGCCAACAAGACTTCGGACGCCGTCGAAAGTGTTTCCGTCGCCCAAAACCTGCCTGCCGGCTCCCTCAATACCAATAACGGCGCCCCCACCTCCACCACCCAGGAAAACCGGACCGAGGAGACGGTGAACTACGAAATCACCAAGGTGGTCACGAACCAGGTGAAGGAAGCTGGGGAAGTGCGTCGCCTGTCCGTCGCCGTCATGGTCGATGGGGTCACCACCACCGATGCCAACGGCGCCAAGACATGGGCGCCCCGCTCGAAGGAGGAGATGGACAAGATCAACGCCCTGGTCCGCTCGGCCATGGGGTTCGATTCCACCCGGGGAGACCAGGTGGAGGTGGTGAACATGCGATTCGTCGACAGCGACGAGTTGTTCCCACCGGAGGATACCTGGCAATTCGCGGGGTTCACCAAGGAAGAGATCATGCGCATGGCCGAAGGGCTTGGCGTGGCGATCGTCGCCATCCTGGTGATCCTTCTGGTGGTCCGTCCCCTGGTGACCCGTGCCTTCGAGAACCTGCCCTCGGGCGCGGACCAATCTGGCGGCGGTCTGCTTACTGCCGAGATGGGAGGCACCCCCCAACTGACCGGCCCGGGCGGTGTGCCCATGCCCGCTGGCATGATGGGTGTGCCCGACGACCTTGACGACGCCGAAGAATTGATCGACATCGACAAGGTGGAAGGTCGGGTGAAGGCATCCAGCCTGCGTAAGATCGGCGAAATCGTCGACAAGCATCCAGAAGAAGCCCTGTCCATCATTCGCAATTGGCTGTATCAGGAAAGCTGAGGATAAATGGACAATGATCCCTTAGCCTTATCCATGCTATTCCTGACGCCGCCTATCCGCCCTTGTCGACGGGGAGCACGAAACCGTGTCACGCATTAAGGAAGACTATCGCAGCCTGACCGGCCCCCAAAAGGCCGCCATCATGATGCTATCCCTGGGCGAGGACCACTCCGCCAAGCTGTTCAGCATGATGGATGACGAGGAAATCCGCGAGTTGTCCCAGATCATGGCGAACCTGGGCACAATTGGCTCCTCGTTGGTGGAACGGCTGTTCGTGGATTTCGCGGACGCCATTTCCAACACTGGCTCTCTGGTGGGATCCTACGACACCACCGAACGGTTGCTGATGCGCTCCCTGCCCAAAGATCGCGTCGATATCATCATGGAGGAAATCCGTGGTCCGGCCGGTCGCACCATGTGGGACAAGCTGGGCAATGTGAACGAGCAGGTGCTGGCCAACTACCTGAAGAACGAATATCCCCAGACCGTGGCGGTGGTTCTGTCCAAGATCAAGGCCGATCATGCGTCGCGTGTCCTGGGACTGCTGCCTGAAAACTTCGCCATGGAAGTGATCATGCGCATGCTCCACATGGAAGCGGTGCAGAAAGAAGTGCTCGATGGCGTGGAAAAGACCCTGAGGACCGAGTTCATGTCCAATCTGGCACGCACGGCGCGCCGGGATGCCCACGAGATGATGGCCGACATCTTCAACAACCTGGATCGCAACACGGAAAGCCGCTTCCTGACCGCCCTGGAAGAGCGCAACCGCGAGTCCGCAGAGAAGATCAAGCAGCTCATGTTCACCTTCGAGGACCTGAGCCGTATCGATGCCCAGGGCGTCCAGACCCTGCTGCGCCACGTGGAAAAGGACAAGCTGGCCCTGGGTCTGAAAGGTGCGTCGGACAGCATCAAGGAAATGTTCTTCGGCAATATGTCCGAACGCGCAGGAAAAATGCTGCGCGAAGACATGGATGCCATGGGGCCGGTCCGGCTGCGGGAAGTCGACGAAGCCCAAAACTCGATCGTATCCCTGGCCAAGGAGCTGGCCAGCAGCGGCCAGATTGTCATCTCCGAAGGCAAGGAAGACGACGAGTTGGTGTACTAGGGCCGGATCGGGATGGGCGATATCCAGAAATTCCTGTTCGACCGGCGTTTCGACCGGGCCGACGGATTCGGAGAAGACGAGGAGGAGGAGGACACCGCCACCGCCTCGTCAGAACAATCCGCCGAACCGGAACCGGAAGAGCCCCCCCCGCCGCCGCCGCCCATGTTCACGACAGCCCAGATGGAAGCGGCCCGGGAAGAGGGGTATATCGGTGGCCATACCTCCGCCCTGAACGAAGCCAGCATGGCAACCGAACGCATGACCGCCCTCGCCCTGGACGAGGTCGCCCGACGTCTGGACAGTCTCCGGGACAGCCATCAGATCGCCGTGGACGCCCTTGCCCGGGATGCCGCCCGTCTGGTCCAGTTTATCTGCCGCAAGGTCCTGCCCGCGACAGCGGAGGAAAATGCCATACCGGAAATCACAGCCCTGCTTGCCGATCTCCTCCCCAGCGTCCTGGACGAGCCCCGTTTGGTGGTCCGTGTCCATCCGGATGTGACGGACATGCTGCGTCTGCGCCTGGATCCGGTGATCGCCCAAAGCGGTTACGAGGGTCGGGTTTTGATCACCCCCGACACCCGCATATCCACCGCCGACTGCCGGGTGGATTGGGGCGAAGGGGGCATGGAGCGGGATACCGGTCGCCAATGGGCAGAGATCGAAGCCTTGATCGACCACCATGTGAACGGCCCGACCCCTGTCTCCCGAACGGAAAAGGGGACGGAAACCGCCGCGTCCGACCAGAGGGCCGCACCGGAAAGGTCCTCTCTTGACGACCTTGACCAGGAAGACGGGTCCCTGGAAAACGGACCTGACATTGGCCAAGACGACGATACCCAGTAAGCTAGAGTGAAACGGGACAAGCTTGCATCCAGCTGATCCCATTTCACTCCAGGCAAAACCAATTCGGTGATGTCCGAGATAAGAAAGGGAAGCACGCCATGGCAGACGAGGATTTCAATCTGACCGACCTGCAAGACCCCAACCACGGAAGGGAAGAAAACGACGGGATGAGCGATGACTTCGCGCCGCCCGAAATTCCAGACAAGCCCCGCTCAGCAGCAGATCTGGAAGCCGTGTATGATATTCCGGTCCAGGTCTCTGCGGTGCTCGGCAAGGCCCATATGCAGGTCAATCAGCTGCTGAAACTGGGCCGTGGTGCCGTGGTCGAATTGGACAGGAAAGTGGGTGAAGCCATCGACATCTACGTCAACAACCGCCTGGTCGCCCGCGGCGAGGTCGTGGTTGTCGAGGATCGCCTGGGCGTCACCATGACAGAAATCATCAAATCGGACCGGAACTGACCTCCTGGTCCTAAGGGCACGTCGCGGACAGAAGAGAGCCTTCTGGCGCGGTCTCCCCTCCCTTTGCTTCTCCGCAAATCGCTGTCGATTTCCGTCACCGGTCCCCTCCTTCTTCCGATCCAGGAGCGTCATCAACCATGGCCGACGGCCGAGACATGGAAGACCTGCCAACTCGCCGGAGCCTCCCTGACATGGCTACCTTGTTGGGCATTGGCGGGGCGCTGGCCCTGATCCTCATCGCCCTTGTCCTGGGCGGGTCGCCGGAAGCCTTCCTCGACCTTCCCGCCGTCCTCGTGGTGGGCCTGGGAACGGTGATGGTTACCTTGGCCTCCTTCACCGTCAAGGACGTGGGAGTGACCTTCGCCATGGTGGCCTCAGCCCTGCGTGACGGCGGCCCCGGGCCCAGGGTTGCGGCCCTGAAGATCCTGGCGCTGGCCGATTTCGCCAGGAAGCACGGGGTGCTGAAGTTCCAGGGTCAAGTCCTGAACAGCCTGAAGGATGACCCCTTCCTGCAAAAGGGCATCGCCCTGGTGGTGGATGGCCTGCCAGAACCGGATGTGGAAGCCATCCTGGCCCAGGATATCCATGCCACCCAGCAACGCCTCTCCCGGGCGTCCTCGGTGCTGCGTCGGGCTGCGGAAGTGGCCCCGGCGATGGGGTTGATCGGCACCCTGATCGGCCTTGTGCAAATGCTGGGGAACCTGGATGATCCCACCACCATCGGTCCCAGTATGGCTGTGGCCCTACTCACGACCTTCTACGGTGCCATTCTGGGCAACGTTGTTTTTTTGCCCCTGGCCGGAAAACTGGATCGCAATGGGGCGGATGATACCCTTGTCCGCCGCATCTACATGGTTGGCGTGCTGTCGGTGGCGCGCAAGGAAAACCCAAGGCGCCTGGAGATGTTGTTGAACAGTGCCCTCCCGCCGGCCCAACGGGTGGACTATTACGGATAAGGTGGCACCATTTTTCAGGGGGCCGGGTCGAGCCCCAGTGGGGACGGAAAGCCGGTCCTCCCTCATCCTCGCTTCGATCTGGGAAGCGAAGACGTACAGCATTTTGGGAGGTGCAAGTGATGCGTTTGTTGATCGTCGGTTCTCTGGACGGCCATGTGGGTGAAGCCAGCCGCATGGCCATGGACCGGGGCGCCAAGGTCACCCAGGTGGCAGGCATAGACCAAGCCATGACCTTCCTGCGGGATGGCAAAGGGGCCGATCTGGTGATGATTGACGTGCGCCTGGACGTGAACCGGCTGATCGCAGGCATGACCAATGAACGCATGATCACCCCCGTCGTCGCCTATGGCATTGGAACCGACACCCAAGCAGCGGTCCGGGCCATCAAGGCTGGCGCCCGGGAGTTCATCCCCCTTCCACCGGATCCGGAACTGATCGCCGCCGTACTGGAGGCGGTGACCGAGGAAAGCCACGCCCTGGTCTACAAGGATCCCGCCATGGGGGCCATGGTGCGTCTGGCCGAACAGGTGGCCCCAGCGGACGCCAGCGTGCTCATCACCGGAGAATCGGGAACCGGCAAGGAAATCATCGCCCGCCATATCCACCGCAAAAGCCGACGGGCCAATGGCCGGTTCATCGCCGTAAACTGCGCTGCCATCCCGGAAAACCTGCTGGAATCCGAACTCTTCGGCCACGAAAAAGGGGCTTTCACCGGTGCCGTCGCCCGGCGCCTGGGCAAATTCGAAGAGGCCAACGGCGGCACCTTGCTGCTGGACGAAGTCAGCGAGATGGACGTGCGCCTTCAGGCGAAACTGTTGCGTGTCCTTCAGGAACGGGAAATCGACCGGGTGGGCGGCAAGAACCCGGTGAAGGTGGACGTCCGCATCCTCGCCACATCCAACCGGGATTTAGATGCCGAGGTCCGGAAAGGCACCTTCCGTGAGGATCTGTATTACCGTCTGAACGTGATCACCCTGTCTCTTCCCCCCTTACGGCGGCGGCCTGCCGACATTGAGCACTTGGCCGACCATTTTGCCCGGCGGTTCGCCGACCAGAACGGCATCCCCAACCGCCCCCTGTCCAACACGGCCCGAACCGTCCTGCGGGGTCATGGTTGGCGGGGTAACGTGCGGGAATTGGAAAACACCATCCATCGGGCCGTCCTGCTGGCCACGGGCGACGAAATCGGACCGGACGCGATCATGCTGACCGGAAGCCAGGGCGCCCCGGGCGCGGGCGCTGAGTCCCGTAAAGGAGGGGAGACGGGAGAAACTCAGGCCACAGCAGCCGGTTTGGTCGGACGGACCGTGGCCGACGTGGAGCGGGATCTGATTATCGACACCCTGAAACACACCCTGGGCAACCGTACCCATGCGGCGAATATCCTGGGGATTTCCATTCGAACCCTGCGAAACAAGCTGAAGCAGTACACGGACGAAGGTCTCTCTGTGCCCTCTCCGGGCGCAGGAGAGGTCCAAACGTTCTGATGTCCCACAGAGGAAGACCCGTCCCCATGACTTCCCCCCACAGAGCGGAGCGCTAGATCCATGGCTGAGGAACAAGGTCCCCGCCGTCTGCCCCCGCCCGATGGCTCCTCCCCGGGAAGTGCGGGTGGAGGCATGCTTCTGGGCGCCTTCGGAACACGCTTCCGGGAATTGGTGACAACGGGGGAATTGGGCCTGCCCATGGGGCTGGTGCTGATTCTGGTGGTCCTGATCCTGCCCATGCCGCCCTGGTTGCTGGATATCATGTTGGCCCTGTCGTTGACCCTGGCGGTGTTGATTCTGATGACCGTTGTCTTCATCCGCAAGGCCCTGGAATTCAATACCTTTCCCATGGTTCTGCTGATCTCGACCATGATGCGTCTGGCGCTCAATCTGGCATCGACCCGCCTGATTCTGGCCAACGGGCACGAAGGTCCGTCGGCGGCTGGCCAAGTGATCCGCGCCTTTGGCGGCTTCATCATGGGCGGCAATTTCGTGATTGGCGTCATTGTTTTCGCCATCCTTGTCCTGGTGAACTTCATGGTCATCACCAAGGGTGCGACCCGGATCGCCGAAGTAACCGCCCGTTTCACCTTGGACGCCATGCCCGGCAAGCAAATGGCCATCGACGCGGACCTGTCCTCGGGCTTGATCGACGAAACCCAGGCCCGCCAACGCCGCGAGGACATGCAGAAGGAAGCCGACTTTTTTGGCGCCATGGACGGTGCGTCCAAGTTCGTCCGGGGCGACGCGGTGGCTGGCTTGATCATCACCGCCATCAACGTCATTGGCGGCATGATCATCGGCATGGCCCAGAATAACTTGACCTTCAACGAAGCCGCGAACACCTACACCATGTTGACCGTGGGCGACGGCTTGGTCAGCCAGATCCCCGCGCTGATCATCTCCATCGCCGCTGGCGTTATGGTCTCCAAGGGAGGCCTGACCACCTCTGCGGAAAGCGCCTTGGTGGACCAGTTCACCGCCTATCCCAAGGCGTTGGGCATGAGCTCGTTCCTTGCGGGCGCACTTGCGATCCTGCCCGGAACGCCCATGCTCCCCTTCCTGCTGCTTGCGGGCCTGAGTGGCGGCGCAGCCTGGTGGCTCCAACACCGCAACGCCGAGGTGACGCGGTTAAAAGCCGAGCAGGACGAGCAAATGGCGGCTCAGGATATGCCGGTGTCGGAGGAACCCATCTCCACAGCCCTGAAGATCGATCTTGTCCGCCTGGAACTGGGTTACGGCCTGCTTGCGCTGATCAACAGTGCGCAAAACCAGCGGCTAACGGACCAAATCAAGGCCCTGCGCCGGGCCTTGGCCACGGATATGGGCTTCATCATGCCGCCCGTTCGCATCCAGGACAACATGCAGCTCGCAGCCAATACCTACAAGATCTTCATCAAGGAGGTGGAGGCCGGAGCCGGTGACCTGCGCCCCAACATGCTGCTCGTCATGGATCCCCGAGGCGAGGACATCACCTTGCCCGGCGAAAAGACCCAGGAACCCACCTTTGGCCTTCCTGCGGTCTGGGTCGACCTGTCAAATCGGGAAGAGGCCATGTTCCGGGGCTACACTGTGGTGGATCCACCCACGGTGATCACCACCCACATCACCGAGGTGGTCAAGGACAACATGTCCGAGCTGATGTCCTTCGCCGAGACCCAGAAGCTCCTGGACGATCTGGACAAGGAACAACAGAAGCTTATCGCCGACATGATCCCGGCCCAAATCAGCACCTCGGGTGTTCAACGGGTGCTGCAAAGCCTTTTGGCGGAGCGGGTCTCCATCCGCGACCTTCCGACCATCATGGAGGGTATCTCCGAGGCCTGCGGCGCAACACGCAACATCATGTTCATCACCGAACATGTGCGCACCCGCCTGGCCCGCCAGCTATCAGACGCCAATGTGGGAGACGATGGGGTGGTGCCCCTGGTGACCCTGTCGCCCCAATGGGAATCCGCCTTCGCCGGATCCCTGATCGGCCAGGGCGAGGAGCGCCAACTCTCCATGCCGCCGAGCCAGCTCCAGGAATTCATCGTTGCCACCCGCCAGACCTTCGAGCGTTTCGCCATGCAGGGGGAAAGCCCGGTCCTGCTGACCAGCCCGATGGTTCGCCCCTATGTGCGCTCGATCGTCGAACGCTTCCGCCCCATGACCGTGGTCATGAGCCAGAACGAAATCCACCCCAAAGCCAAGATCAAAACCCTGGGACAGATTTAGGAGAAGATGTGAAGAGCTTGACTCAGTGCAGACCGGGAATGGCCGTTTTTCACGCCGCAGGCAGTTGATCCATATGGGCGTTTATCTTCGCCCGCCGCACTGGATCGACGAACACCAGGAGAACGGTCAAGGCTCGATACCAGCGCTTCCCTTGGGATGGGGCGGCACGGACAAGAGCGACTGAAAGGGCGCCGGAGCCAGCGCGCACAGCCATTTCACGCCCACCAGATCCGCCGGTGCATGCAACAGCTGGTCCCGGCGGGCCCGTCGCGCGATGGTATCGGCCATTTCGGCGATCTCCTCGCGGGTTTTCGCGGCACTGTCCGGATGCATATGTCGGCTCATGGTATGGAAGGCGTGATCATTGGCCCCAAACCCATCCATAACCCAGCGCAAATAGCGGGCATTGATGGATTTGATTTCCTCGAACAGAGGCCCGTCCCGGCTCCAGGAAATCGGAAGCGGAATCAAAAGGCGCGGGGCGCTCTCCTTCCGCTCCAGGGACACAAGACCGAGGCGTTCCAAATCCCGAAAATAGAGGAACAGATCCCCTTCCGTCAGCCCCAGCAGGCTTCGGAGGTCCCCCGGCGAAAAGCCTTCCATCAGCAGAAGAAGCAGGTGGAAGAGGGGCACATTGTCCGCCAGGGCGGCCTCCACCTCAGGGGTCAGAGCCATGGGGGGAGGCGGCGTCAGAGGGTCGGCGTCCAGCAATGCGCCGAGGGGAATGTCCAAAACCGCACAGATCTCCACCAGACGTCCCAGCTTGCAATCCTTGTCCTGAAACAGGCGCTTCACCGATGGTTCGGACAATCCCAGCCGCTCCCCAAGGGCGCGATAGGTCATCTTCCGCGCCTTCATCGCTTGCCGCAGCCGGTCGAAGACCTCCCCGCGAGACGAGTGATCCATCCGAAACTCCCCGAAATCGTATCAATAATCGATACCAATAAAGCATGATTGGCATATCCAGCATAACATACTGCATCTTCCAGGACATCACCCATGTCTTGGAGATCTCCATGTTCCAATCCACCCTCCGGCCCTTGGCCCTGAGTCTCACCGTCCTGACGGTCCTCTCTGTGACTTCCCCGGCATCCGCGCTGGAAACTCTTTGGACCGCCGAAGGCTTCGCCCAACCGGAATCCGTCCTTCCCGATCCCGATAGAAACCGCCTCATTGTCAGCAATATCGATGGGGACGCCGCCACCGCCGATGGCAAGGGCTTCCTCTCCCTCCTGTCCATGGACGGATCGATCCAGACCTTGCATTGGATTGACGGTCTCGATGCGCCCAAGGGTATGGCCCTGGTGGACGGGCGGCTCTACGTTTCCGATCTCACCCACCTCAAGGTTTTCGACGCCACCACCGGGGCCAAGCTCACCACCTTCACCCATCCGGATGCCCAGTTCCTAAACGATGTCACCGCAGACGCCGAGGGTCGGGTCTATGTATCCGACATGCTGGGAGGAACCATCTTCCGGCTTGAGGGCGATCATTTCTTGCCTTGGCTGAGCGACAAGCGCATCCCCTATCCCAATGGCCTGTTGGTCGAGGGGGACAGTCTCGTCATCGGATCCTGGGGCGTTGGTCTCCGGAAAGATTTTACCACGGACCGCCTTGGCGGCCTCTTTCGTGTTTCCTTGGCGGGCGGCAGTCCCTCGCCCCTGTCGGAAACGGAGCAAACGGCCAATGTGGACGGCATAGCGCATCTGAAGGACCATCTGGTTTTCAATGATTGGGTGACCGGCGAAATCTTCACCTGGAAGGATGGACACCTCATCTCCCTTGGCACCGCCGCCCCCGGATTGGCTGACATCGGCGCCATGGGAGATCAGCTCTTCCTGCCCCACATGTTTGAAGGCACGGTGAGCGCCGTCCGATAGAATAGGCGATGCTGAAGCGGACAGGGCCTTGGCCTGACGCGGGCCAACCTCGCCTCTGGGGGCTCCCCTTGAGCCGAACAATCGACCCCACCAGCCTTGGCGGCATGGGCATCAACCAAATGCCTTAAAAACCGTGGACCGGTACAGGTCCCTGGACCGCAAAGCCCCGGATCAAACGGTCTCGCATGGTATCCATGCGGGGCTCAGGCGCGTCCTTCCTGGGGGTCATGCCCAAGCTGAACCCTTCTTTTTGAAAGCGGTCGATCAACGCCCTGTCACGGCTGACGATATGGACCGGGACGGAACGGGAGGCATCTGGTCCGGTGACCAAGGGTGCGGGCTGGTGGTCCCCCAGGATAATGAAGACCCCGTTTTCACCAAAATGGGCGATGTAGTCGCCCAGGGTCTGGAGCGAGTAATCAATGGTCTCGATATACTGCGTCCGAACCCGCTCGTCGTCCGCCCAGACGACACGCGGCGGATCTCCGCTAACGGCTTGCGCGTTGAACGCGGTGCCGTCCCCCACATCCGCCCAATCGATCAGTTTCGGGACCGGCGTCCATGGTGCATGGCTGGAAATCAGCGCAATCTCGGCCATCACCGGTTTGTCGGATGCCTTGGACGGATGCCGGACCAACCGATCAAAGGCCAGAAGCGTATATTGATCGGGCATGGTCACCCAATTGAAGGGCTTGCCTTTGTACCCAAGAGTCTTGGCGACGAAGGTCTCGTCATAACCGAAATAGGCCGCTTCCGGCCAATCCATGGTGATGGCCGGCATCACCGCAGCGGTCCGCCACCCGGCCCGCCGGAACAGGCTATTCAGGCTCGGCTGGTCACTGATCATCAGCCGGTCATAACGCGCCTGACTGTCGATCCAAAGGCCGGACAGGAAGGTGCTATGGGCGAGCCAACTCAGACCGCCCATGGTGGGCGACCAGCTCCAGCCGCTCGCCGACGCATAGCCCGCAGCATCGAGTTGCTCTTCGATCTGGCGCAGGCGCGGCCTGATCAACGGCGCATAGCGGGGATCCTCAATCGCACTGCGCCCATAGGATTCGACGAAGATCAGAACAACGTCCCGCCCGCGAACCGCACGAAACAGAGAGTCGGCCGGCGGGAGGTTCGGTTGGGCGGCAAGATCTTTTTCGAACCGACGCATATCCGCGATGGACTCTTGGACCAATGTCAACCGATGGCCGAGATAAGGGAGCGCGCTCGCGTCGGCAATCCGACCCAGGCCGAGGGTGGGGCCGAACAACCAAAGCGCAGAGCCAACGATCAGGAGTCCGCCGAAGGCCACCGCTGCGGCTCTTGCAGCCGGTCCCGTCGCCGCTGCCAACTGGCGCTGCAGCCAGAAACAAAGCCAGAGCAGCAGGAAGAACCCACCAATGGCAGCAGCGACAACAAGGGCGGCGGAAAAGGTGCCAATGGACCCCGACAGCAGATTCCAACCGTCCGAGAGCATCTTGACATCGAGATAGGGATTAAAACGCCGCTGAAATGCGGATTGAACACCAATATCGGCGATTTTCAGGAAAAGGAGCGTCCCAAGTGCAACGGTTACCACCGCTGCGACGATTCCCCCGACCCGTCGCGGCAACAGCACCAAAACCAAGGCGATGACCGGTATTTCGATGGGCAAGCGCAGAAATGCATTCAATGAAAAACCATATGGATGGTCCGGTAGAACCAGAACCAGGAACGCAATGACGACGAAGAAAAATGCTGGAACCAGTATCTTTCGAATCTCTTCAATATTACCCTTGCCGGATCGATCGAATTGCATCATGAAATCCATCTTTCTATGGGAACTCTTGTTTTTACCTGCGGCCCTTTTGGGAGAGCGAGACCTTGCGTGTGTTTGGTGTTCTGTCAGTTTTTCTCTGCTTGGCTCTGCTTGTTTGGCTCGTTAACGCGGTCGACACTGCCAAGGTCCTGTCTTCCCTTGCCGCAGTGCCGCCCGGGAAGGTGTTTCTGGCCCTGCTCATCGTCCAAGTCCAAGTCGTGCTATCCGCCATCCGCTGGCGCTTCACCGCCAGCCGACTGGACCACAGAATTTCATTGCCCCATGCCGTGGGCGAATACTATGTGGGAAGCTTTCTGAACTTGGTATTGCCCGGTGGCATGGCCGGTGATGCCGTCCGCGCCTACCGCACCAAAACCGGCGACGCAGGGGGATGGAAGCGGCCCGCTGCCGCCGTCTTTTTGGAGCGACTTTCGGGCCAACTGGCTTTCTTCCTGCTGACCGGCCTGGGGCTGCTGGCCTGGCCAGCCTTTCTGGGGGACCACATGCCGGAGGGATACAC
The DNA here is from genome assembly GCF_047263945.1 of Rhodospirillum sp. A1_3_36. Taxonomy (NCBI): domain Bacteria; kingdom Pseudomonadati; phylum Pseudomonadota; class Alphaproteobacteria; order Rhodospirillales; family Rhodospirillaceae; genus Rhodospirillum; species Rhodospirillum sp. A1_3_36. Next base: position 74,572 of record NZ_JBLAVB010000016.1, read on the forward strand.
AAGCCTCGCCTGGATTTGCCTTGCCGGTCTGCTCTCCATCCTGGGTTTGGGGGTCGCTTTGGCCAAAACCCGGATTTCCACCCGCATGGAAGGAATGCGCCCCCACCTTCTCAAAGCCTTTTGGCAAGACGGCGCCTTTGCCGTACAGGTCGGTCTCAGTACGCTGATCGTGGCGGCCTATGTGATCACCTTCCTGATCGCCGCCGATGCCGTGGGAACTCCGCTTCCCGCCGTCGCAGCCATCACCGTTATTCCGCTTTGCCTGATGACCATGCTGATTCCCGCCGGTATCGGCGGCTGGGGCACCCGCGAGGCCGCCGCAGCGGCCCTTTGGCCCCTCTTGGGCTACAGCAGCGCCCAAGGCTTGTCGGCCAGTTTGCTCTATGGGGTGCTGTCCTTGGTTGGCGTCGCCCCGATTGGCCTCGCCTTCCTCGTCAAATCGACGATCACCCGCAATCGGTAGCCGGTCCCAGAGAACGCCCGCCATCACCCGACCAACCGGGCGTAAATATCACCGGATCCCTCACCCGCAGACGGAGCGTCGAGGCCTTCCATCAAGGCGTCGACGCTCTTCCAATCGGACCAGACAAAGCGATGGCGCTCGCCCACAACCTTGTTGAACCGGTAGTCACCGAGGGTCATCAAGCGCGCGAGGGCTGCTTGAGTGTCGGACCGCATGGCGGGAATGGTCTCGAAGGCAATCAGGGGCAAGGGCTGACTGAGCCCCGCCAGCACTTGGCTTTCCGCCCCTTCGACGTCGATCTTGCAAAAAGCCGGTTTCCCATACCGGTCGATCAACGCGTCGAGGGTTGTCATCGGCACCAAGATCTCTCGATCCCAGGTCACAGAACGAAACCCCTGCGCATGGCTGACGGTCTCGATGAAATCGCTGGAAATGCTGCTGACTGTGGGGTGGCGGCTGGAGATCCGAAGGGTGACCTCTCCCATCGTGGCGCCAACGGCAACCCGCTCGAGACCGGTGAAGCGTTGACTAAAATGCCGCTCAAGAAGGTCCGCGCAGACCGGTTGGGGTTCGATCGCCACCACCTCCGCGCCCAAGGACAGAAAGGTCTTCGCACGGCTTCCCACATGGGCACCGATATCGAAAACGAGATCCCCCGGCGCGATCAACGAGCGATAGAAGCGCCTCAGGGACAGGCGGCGCCAGGGCTGGCCATAGTAAATGGCCAGGGAGCGGGCGAGGCCAAAACGCGTCGCGAGGCGAGCGGGAAAGGTCATGCGGAGGGATCCCGTCGGCGCAGGAGATCAAGGGTGTCGACTGCGAAAGAGTAGGAGAGCAGCGCAAGAGCGACGGCGGCGATGGCGGTGGAAACCGGCGGGGGAACCAGCGGCACAAGAACCACGCAGAGCCCTCCAACCTGAACCACGCAGATCACCTTGCGCCGCAACGACGGGGCCAGGGGCGCACGCAGGCGCGGCACGGCATATTGGCCGAGAACGAAGCCATAGCGCATCACACCGATCAGCAGCACCCATGCATCGGCCTTTCCCAAACGAAAGGCCGCAGCGGAGAGGATCAGGATCAGCAGGGCGTCGATTTCCATATCGAACCGCGCCCCCAGTTCTGATTCCCGGCGAAAGCGTCGCGCCAGATAGCCATCCAGCCCGTCGAATGTCAGCGCAACGACGGCCAGAACGAGCACCGTCGGCAACCCTGCTTCCAGCGCGGGCCGGTCCTCGACAAAGAAAACCGCCGCACCGAGGATGCAGGCAATCGCCGCCCGAACGGCGGTGACGACATTGGCATAGCCGAAGCGGTCGTGATGGTGGTTCGACAACCCATGGACGACAAGGGCAAAGATCACCAAAAGCAACAGCGCCGCCGACGCAATCGCCAGAAGACCGATCGACAAGGGCACGCGGACAAGCAGATAACCAGGGACTGCCAGGGCGAAAACGACGCAAAGGGAAGCGCATGCGTCAGTCAGCAGACGCCGCCGGATACCGTCCCCGGTTCCATTTGGAGGCACTGGTCCTGTCCCCGTTGGAGAGGGATCTCGCATGGCCATGACCCCCTACTCCTCGACGACAAGGGCTTCAAGGTTGAACATATGCCCGGCTCGCACCGTCTTGGTCCGCAGGTAGCTGACGTTTTCCGCCGTCACAGTGCCGACCACCGGGACCCAGCCCTCGACCCTGATATTGCCCGCGCGCAGGGCCGCAATTTTCGTCGGATTGTTGGTATAGGCAATGACCTCGGTCATGCCAAGCAAACGCAGGATGGCAGCAGCGGCTTCGTAGCGGCGATGGTCGCTGGACAGACCGAGTTCTGAATCGGCATCGATGGTATCCAAACCCAGGTGCTGGTACCCGTAGGCCCGCATTTTGGCGCCAATTCCCGTACCGCGTCCTTCCTGATCCAGATAGATCAAAACGCCGCCCCCCTCCTGTTTCAGTTGGGACAGACCATTCCTCAATTGATCCCCGCAATCGCATTTCAGGGATCCGTAAAGGTCCCCTGTCAGGCAGGACGAATGAATGCGCACGGGGACCGGTCGGCGGAGGTCGGGGTTTCCGATAACAATAGCAACCTGATCCCTTTGCGCCAATCCACCCCGAAAGACCACGAAATCCGCATCCCCGATCTCCTTGAGCGGAACACGGGTGCGGGCGATCTGGGTAAAGGTCTGACCCCCGCCATTGATCGCGAACAAGCCGTCTTTGGACAGAACGGAGCAGGCAGCAAAGCGCGATGCGACCTCACCGACATCGGCGCAAACCATGGCCGGAAGCAGCAGCGCCAAGCGTGCCAACTCCGTGGTGGCGCTCATCAAAGGATCCGCCAACCGCCAGGTCACCGGCGCGGGCCCATGGAGCGCGTAGGCGTGGGTCGACGCTGCATCAAAGGACAGTCCGGCCATGGGGACAGCGATATCATGCCCCGCCAGCAAACCGAGACGACTGGCCCGCTCAGCGGTCAGAAGCAGGCTATGCCGGTTGTCGACGGAGGCCGCGAACCGGTCGTAAACCTGGGGCGCGACACAATCGAGGGCCAAGACCGCAAGGTGACGGGGACCATCCCTGAGGATCACCGGACGGCCAAACCGCAGCTCCGCCACGGCCCGCTCCACCTCCATGGTGGGCGAGGAAAACTGAAAATCGCCTTGTACAGCCTGTTCCATAAAAGTCTCCAAGCACCGACGGAGTATAGTATGCCTCGCCCGCAGCACGGACGAGGCCCCATGCACGACCGCATGGGCGATCCTGCAAGATCTCGTCCTTGAGTACGCCTTTGGGAGTGAAAAAGTTCGACCTCCTTCAACAAAAAATAATACTTATAAATAAAAAATGGTTTTAACCTGTCATCCATCACAGTCCATAGTCCACTATAGTGTCTTATCTTTTTTAGGCGATAGCCCAAGCCCATTTGGGAACCAATGTCCCTAAACCCCTTTTTTCTTTTACAAATAAGCGCCCGAGGCCTGGGGCCTTTCGGCCAGTAACCGCCTGGGGTCTGGGGCCTTTCGGCCCATAAATACCTGGGGTCTGGGGCCTTTCGGCCCCAGTGGGGGACGGGGCAAAGCCCCGTGACGGGAAAACACCTCTTGTCGTGTACTGTGGTCACGGTCTCCCCTGTCGGCCTATGATCCAGGGACCACGCATTTTTCCGGGAATGACATGAAGCCCGCCAGAGCAGGCGGGGCTGCGAAAGAGGTGACCTTTTGACCCAAACCCCTGATCCTCTCCCCGCTCGAGGGGTGGCGTCCGCGCTTTGGTTTTCCGCTCCTGGCCGGTGCGAGATCCGCCGGGAGGACCTCGCCTTTTCCACCAAAGGGCAGATGTTGGTACGCACGCTGTTCAGCGGCATCAGCCGTGGTACGGAAACATTGGTCTTCACGGGCAAGGTTCCACGCACCGAATATGACCGCATGCGCGGCCCCAATATGGCCGGCGACTTCCCCTTTCCCGTGAAATATGGCTATGCCGCCGTTGGTCGGGTGGAAGAAGGCCCAGCCCCTCTGCTGGGACGACCCGTGTTCTGCCTGCACCCCCACCAAGACCAATTCCTCGTGGACGAGGGCATGGTCGCTGTCCTGCCCGAAGGATTGCCTCCGGAGCGCGCTGTTCTTGCCGCCAATATGGAAACAGCACTCAACATCGTCTGGGATGCCGGGATCCTGCCGGGTGACCGTATCGCGGTTTTTGGCGCGGGCGTCGTTGGCGCGCTGGTGGCCTATCTTGCGTCTCGGATCATCGGCACAGATGTCGTCCTCCTCGACAGGACCCCCTCGCGGGCCATTCTGGCTTCGGCGCTGGAGATTGTTTTCTCTGGACGTGAACCCAGCGGCCTGTTTGACGTACTCATCAATGCAAGTGGTTCGGCGGATGCGCTCGCGACGGCGATCGCCCATGCCGACCAGGAAGCCCGCATTGTCGAAGCGAGTTGGTATGGCGACAAGGTCGCCCCCCTCCCCCTGGGAGGCGCCTTTCATGCCCGCCGCCTGTCGATCGTCAGTTCGCAGGTCGGCTCGGTCCCGCCCGCGCGCCGCGCCCGGTGGAGCTACGCCCGGCGCATGAAGACGGCGCTGGACCTGCTTCAGGACGATCGGCTCGACGCCTTGATTTCCGGCGAAACCGCCTTCACCGACCTCGCCAACGCCTATCCCGGGATCCTGTCGAACCCAGACACCCTGTGCCACCGCATCCGATATTAAGACCTATTGTCATGGCCCATTACCAAAGACCATTACCAAGAAAGGAACCAGAATGTTCGCCGTAGAAGTCCGCGATCACATCATGATCGCCCATAGTCTTCCCCGCCCGGTCTTCGGACCTGCCCAGGGCATGCACGGCGCCACCTATGTGGTTGATGCCGTTTTTTTTACCCGGGACCTCGACGAGGACGGGCTTGGCGTTGACATCGGCGCAGCGACCACGGTGCTGGCGGAAGTCCTCAAGCCCCTCAATTACAAAAACCTGGATGAGGTCGAGACCTTCAAAGGGCGGGTGACCACCACGGAGGTTGTCGCCAAACACATTTTCGACGAACTCGCCGCAGCGGTGGCCGACAAGCGGCTTGGCCCCGGCAGTCATCGCATTTGCCGCCTGAAAATCACCTTGCATGAATCCCATGCCGCCCGGGCCTGGTACGAGGGTGACCTTTGAGCGGAGACCTGACCTTCGCCTTTCCCGGCGAACTTGGGTTGAACACCGGTGGCTATGCCTATGACCGCAGGGTCATGGCGGAACTGGGCAAGCTTGGTTGGGCTGTCCACCCCCTGCCCCTGGGCGAAGGCTTCCCCTTCCCCTCCGATGGGGTGAAGGCCGCCGCCGAACGAAGTCTCTCGGCCTTGTCCGATGGCGCACTTGTGATGGTCGACGGGCTCGCCTTCGGTCTGCTCGACGATTGGGCAGAGCGAGAGGCCCATCGCCTGACCATCGTCGCCCTGATCCACCACCCCCTGGCCCTTGAAAGCGGCCTGGGGGAGGCAGAGAGGGAGCGGGTCCAGCGGTCCGAGGAACGGGCTCTGCGGTTCGCCGCCCATGTCGTCGTCACCTCACCCATGACCGCCCGTGAACTCGTCGCGCACTATGGGGTTGACGCCGCGCGGATTACCGCCGCCCTGCCGGGAACCGATCCAGGTCCCCCTTCCCCGGGCACTGGCGACCCGCCCCACATCCTGTCCATTGGAACGCTGACGCCCCGCAAAGGCCACGATGTGCTCCTTGACGCCCTCAAGGCGGTCGAGGACCTGCCGTGGACGGCCACCATCGTTGGCAACGCCACCCTCCACCCAGAGACCACTGAGGCCCTCCACCAGCAGCTCACGAATCTGGAACTCGGCCACCGTCTTGTTTTCGTGGGGGACTGTGGGAGCGTGCGCCCGTTGTTCGCCGCCGCAGATCTGTTTGCGCTGGCCAGCCGGTACGAAGGCTACGGTATGGTCTTCGCGGAAGCCCAATCACAGGGCTTACCCATCGTCTCCTGTCGCACCGGAGCCATTCCAGAGGTGGTGGCCGAAGATGCAGGCCTCCTCGTCCCTGTGGACGACAGACAGGCTTTTGCCGCAGCCCTCAGACAGCTGCTGACAGACACAGACCTGCGCCGCCGCATGGCCAAGGCATCGCGGCGCGCCGGTGCGGCCCTGCCCCGGTGGGAGACCACGGCGGCATGTATATCCAAAACGATGGAGGAGTTGCGGTGAGTGGATTTGACGGGACATGGCTGGCTCTCCGCGAACCGGTGGACCACGCGGCGCGCGAGATGGCTTTGGTGGAAGCTCTGGCCCAAGCCTTGGCTCCCATCGACGCGCCCTCTCTCGTCGATATTGGCTGTGGAACCGGGTCGACCTGGCGGTATTTGTCCAGCCAGTTGCCCGAACGCACCCAATGGTTGCTCGTCGATCACGATCCCCTGCTGCTGACGGACGCCCGTCACCGCATCGGCGCGGACCATCCAGTCCGATTCCAGGTCCATGACCTGACCGATGTTGCGGAGCTTCCACTGGAGGGGGTTTCCGTGGTCACCGCCTCCGCGCTCTTCGATCTCTGCTCGCGGGCCTTTTGCGAGACCCTGATCGACCGCCTCACCCGGACAGGCTGCGGCTTATACGCGGCCCTGAATTACGACGGCACCATGACCTGGTCCCGCCCCCATCCGTTGGATGACGCCGTGGTTGCCGCTTTCAACCAGCATCAACGCGGGGACAAGGGATTTGGCCCGGCGCTCGGCCCTGATGCGACCGACTGCCTGACGGACCTTCTGACAAACCGGGGGTTTCATGTCCTCACCGGGGACAGCCCCTGGCAGATGGATCACGGCCACGCCGCGCTCCAATCCGCCTTCCTCAAGGGGTTTCGCCAACCGCTGTTGGACATTGGCGACCTTTCGGACGGAGAGATAGAGGCTTGGCTGTCCTTCCGTCTTGCCACCATTGAGGCCCCGGAAAACCTATGTCGGGTTGGCCACCGAGACCTGCTCGCCTTGCCGCCCAAGGACTGGGTTTGAGCGAAGATCGCAGTCGAAAAGGATATCGCTACCCAGGCTATAGACCTCTGTCAGGGGGCGGCGCGCCTCCGACAGAAACTCAATCGGCGAGAAGTTGATCCCACTTGGCCCGGACCCAATGATGATCGGCGAAACGGATACGTGTAACCGATCCACATGGCCCGCTTCGATGAACCGGGCGATGGTCTTCGCCCCCCCTTCCACGAGGACCCGCTGAAGTCCACGGTCGGCGAGCGCTTGCAGGATGGCACCGGTACAGAGCCCGCAGGTGTCTTCCTTCAATCGAATGACCTCTGCCTGGCCAAACGTCCTGGGGGGCGCCGTGGCGCTCTGGAACACGATCACCGGGGCCCCCCCATCGTGGAACATCCCCTCTCCGCCACTCAGATCCCCCCGGCAATCGATCACAACGCGAACGGGACTTCGTCCCTCGACAATACGCACCGAGAGGCGCGGGTCATCCGATGTGACCGTGGTCACGCCAACGATCACGGCATCGACCAACGCCCGACAGCGGTGGAGGTGGGCGAGTCCGTCCGGCCCCGACACATCGCGGGCATCGCCGGTCGGTGTCGCAATCCGCCCATCAAGGGATTGACCAACCTGCGCGATGACAAAGGGTCCCTTGGCTCCGGCGATGGGTCCATAGACGCGGGTCACGGGATCCGCACCGCCTTCGAGATCCGCCAATCCTTCCTGCAGGGCCAGAAGGGTGCCCCAGGCCGCATCGGTAACATCGATCGTCCGCATGGCTGATCCTAGAGTATCAACCCACATGAAGGCTGCTGCCTTCATGTGGAAAGGTGATGCACCAGCAAAACCCGGGTGCACCGGCCAATGAATCTTTATGAAACTGCCGGTCCGCTAGAGTATCCGATAGAGGGTATGATCCCGCTTAACGGTATGATGAAACAGCACCGCGCCAATATGCAACGCAAAAAGGGCGAATAGTATCCAGGCGGACCAACCGTGGATGGCGGACAGCACTGAGGCAACTTCCGGGGCCTTGTCGATTGGGCTCCACACAGGCAAAAGGCCGAACCAGACGAAGGGAAAGCCATGGGCGTTCGTCGCCAGAAAACCGCTGATCGGCATCACGATCAGGAACAGGTACAGCAGACCGTGAACCGAGGCTGCGGCGATCCGTTCCAGAGCCGACCCTTCGGCGGGTGGGGCCGGCGCAATCAGCTTATTCCCGACGCGCAGCAGCATCAGCCAAAGCACCAGAAAGCCAAAGCTTTCATGGATCAGGTAGAAGCCCGGCGCCGCATCAGGCTTGATGAACTCGATCACCAAACCAAGCGGCCATGTGACGAGAACGAGACCGGCGATGATCCAATGCAGGATGCGGGAGGTCGAGGGATAGCGGTCCACGCGAATGTCAATCCGGGTGGGCGCGGTCGCGGCGGGCGACAGGGGTCTAGGGATACTCATGGGAACGCGGCCTCCAATGGCGGGGATGCTCACACGGGGTCGGCCCCCTCCACTGCGGAGTCATCGACAGCCGGGAGGAGCGACGCCCAAGTGTAGCGACCAGAACGAAGATCTCATCTCAACCTGAGTCCTCTGCGGAACGGGAAAAGGTTCATCGCCATCGGTTCGATTTCCGGTTCCCCCCTCAGGTTGCGTCACCGCCGACGATCCAGTCTGGGCCTATGGCCATCAAACCAAGCTGAACGGGCTTCACTGAGGCGAACGCGTTACCCTACGTGAAACTGCCGGTAAAAGGAAGACAAGTGGGTGAACTCGTATTCATATGCGATGGAACTGATTAACCCGGAAAAGTCACCGGTCCGATTCGAGATATCGAAAAGAATTATTGATAACAGTTAATTACACTAGAGTTACGCGGCCGATGGCTGCACGCAGACAGTATCGCGGTGTTGGATTGGAGTGCAGGGCGATGAGATGGAACCACTTGAGAGTGGCTCCAGAGCAATCGGCCGCCAATAGCACCGGCAGAGATAGCGCTGGAGGTTTCGGTTCTTGCCATTCACGACCGCTCCCGGCGCCTGGCGGTGCGGACAAGTCCGATCCACCCCCCCCTCTGCTTGACAGCAGCAACGGAAGCCACCCCTGAGGGCGATCGGCCAAGGTCTCCAACACCGTCGTCTTCTGCGCTTCCGTGAAGGGAAGTGCTCCGAGTCTTCCTGAGGGATCGTCCTGTCGCCTGTCGCCTGTCGTGTCATTGGCACGGATCGGTATGGAGGGAGCCGTGGCCTGTTTTTTTATATCTAAGCCAGAACAACGTCAGCGTTCTTGCGGGAATCCGCATATCACCCGCTTACCCGGGGAAGTTAAATATCAATAGGTATGTAGCTTTACAGCCATTTTGTTCCTATGCATTTATTTTCTCGAAAGAATTTTCTTTCATCAGGGAACCAATTCATCCGAAAAGCTGGATGAATTGCTACAAATGGGAGAGAGCGCACCCTATGATTTAGGAAGCATGGCATTTCCATAGGGCCAAAAATCTCTTGATTCTCGATCTGTAGACGGATCACACCCTGACCGCGCAGTGCCGCGCTGTCTTATCTCCAAGTGATCCGATGTTG
>NZ_JBLAVB010000017.1:0-79318 GCF_047263945.1 Rhodospirillum sp. A1_3_36
CAGCCGTATCCGGGGCCTTCGGAATGGCCGGTGGCCCCCTCCGTGTCGGCTCCTTGGGCCGGAGTGTTCCCCGGGCGCGTTGCCGTCGCCATTCAACGAGGGATGACGAATACAGCCCTTCCCGCCGGAGGATCGCGCCCACCTCGCCGGGCTTGGCTTTGTCGAGTTCGGCGAGGATCGCCAGTTTGTAGGCAGTCGTGAACGTGCGCCGCCGGGCCTTCACCGGCACCTCCGGATCCGGAGGTGCCGGTGAAGGCTGGGGCCCGTCAACTTCAAACGCAGGTGAATTCTTCGTCGTCACGCATCTCTCTCCGGTCCAAACTCACTAAACGACACCGTTCAGAGTGTCGCAAGCACGTTGGCACAGAGGGGCTTCGACGTAGAGCTTACGAAGCCCTATCCAGAGCCCACTTCCAGCTTTTGGGGGACAGTGGTGAACTGACGCTATTTCTAGATGGTTGGAATGAAGTTGCGGAGTCAGCACGCCGCCATGTCATTCAAGAGATCGAAGAGTTGGAAACGCAATTCCCACTACTGAAAATAGTAGTAAGCAGTCGTAGAACGACACTGGGTATTCCACTTTCGGGACGCCGTATTCTCCTATCCTTTCTCTATCGGAGGACCAGCAGTACGAAATAGCCCAGAGTATGAAGGGACAAGATGGCGTTGAGGTTCTCGATGCCGCTTGGCGAACAGAGGGCTTAAGGGATCTCGTCGCAATCCCCTTCTATCTTCGGGCCCTAATTCAGGCAACTACATCGGGAGATTTGCCCGAGACGAAGGAAGAAGTGCTTCGCCATATGGTTGAAGCCCATGAGGCGGTTTCCTCGAACAGCGAGATATTTCACCGAGAAATTTGTGATGCCCAAGATGTCTATCTGACAGCCCTTGCTGTCTCCGCGCAGATGTCAGGTACGCCGACCATTCGTGATCGTGATGCGCGGCTAGCTGTCTCTAGGGCAAGTCAGCAGCTTGTTCCCAGCTGATCCCATTTTATTCTACTTGAGGGGGGCACCGCGCCCCCTGCCCCCCTCCAGACCATGCCGACAGCAAACTCCCAGAAAAATTCTCAGACACACTGCTAGGCATCTCTTATGACCAGTCACCACGGGCCGCGCAAAGGGTTCTGATCTGATCGGCCATCACCTCCTCTGCCCTGGAGAGGGCCCGGCCGCAGAGGGTCAGAAGGCAAAAGGGTATTGTTGGGCCATCCACCAGCCGCCGCACCGCGATTCCCGCGAACTGCTCCCAGGGCAGCATGGCGTCGACCACCGCCACGCCCAGGCCCGCCTGCACGAACCCCACGGCGGATATGGACACTCCCACCTCAATCCCGGAATGGAACGTCTGCCCCTTGGACCGGGCGGCGATGACAAGTTCTTCGTGGGGGCGCTTGTCCGCGCCGTAGGAAATGACAGTTTCCGCCTCGAGGTCGGCGAAGGTCAGGGCCTCCCGTTCGGTCAGGGGGTGGTTTTCCGGCAAAAGGCACCGAAACGCCACCCGTCCGAGGGGTTCCACCTGGATATCCGGCGGCGGACGGTCATCCAGGGCCAGCGCCAGGGCCACGTCTCCGGCGCGGAGCATGGGCGTTATTCCGGCCATTGGCGTCACGTGGGACCTTAGGGCGATGTCAGGATGACGCGCCCGGAACTCCGCCATGGCTCTGGGAAGGAGCGCCAGCCCGGGCGGAGTGGACGCAGCAATGCGCACGATCCCGACCTTGCCTTGCCGAAGGTCCTCGGTCTTGCGGCGCAATCCCTCCATTCCGACGACCAGTCGCTCCGCTTCCGGATAGAGTTCCATGGCTTCCGGTGTCGGTTTCAGCCGACCCTTTTCCCTGTCGAAAAGCGCGAACCCAAGCTCATCCTCCGTGTGGCGCAGGATTTGACTGAGGGCAGGCTGGGAAATGTTGAGCATATGCGCAGCGCCGGTCACGCTGCCCGCGCGCATCATGGCGGTGAAGACTTCAAGCTGACGGGCCCGCATGGGGTATCCCTCCAAAGGTTGGGCCTATGAGACTCCCCTACTCTGTTCTTAGATCAAACCGCCCTAAATCGGAATCGATTTAGGGCGGTTTGATCTAGAATTGTCTGGTTAGAGCATTGAGTGGGGCGGAAAATCGGTTGTCCGTTCGGCCCTCCCTTCGGGCCCCCATGGACAGGGGCTGGAGACCGTCCAGGGGAACCTCGGCGATGTCATCCAGATGGATGTCGAAAGAATCCAACCGCAGGGAACGGTTTTCGCCATTCATGCCGTCGCTTTCAGGGGAGGTTGCGGATTGGGGGTGATCTGTTCGCTAACTCCCTTTGTTCCATCGATCCGTTGGTCGGTCACGCTCGCCGATCATTCTCGCGGGACGAGCCCAGCAACGCCATGGCTACAGTACACGACAGTGTCTCGTGTTTTTTGGGAGATAGCCCAAGCCCATTTGGGGGCCAATGCCCCCAAACCCCCATTTTTTTAGCCTGGGGTCTGGGACCTTTCGGCCCCGGTCTCGCCAAAGAGGGGGGGGGAACGGGGCAAAGCCCCGCGACGGGAAAATACGGCCTGTCGTGTACCCTGGGCAATGCCAACATCAGAGGCTTACTCTGGGGTTTTTCCCGCAATAAGGATATAAAATCTATTTGGCAATTTTAAGGTGTCAATTGCCTCCGTTAGGACGAATTTGGATGGTACCTCCTTGGTGTCGCGAGGGGGGCGAGTGGATCGCTTTGCCGCGCTCTTTCCCAGGATTTGAAAGGAAACACCATGTCTGCATCGACCTTGGGCGCTTATGACGTCAAGGATTACGGCGCCACCGGCAACGGCACGACCAACGATCAACCGGCCATCCAGTCGGCGATCAACGACGCGCAATCGGCGGGGGGAGGCACCATTTTCTTTCCCCCCGGAACCTACCAGATCGACGCGGGCCTAACCGTCTCCGGGTCGAATATCCATTTCTGGGGCCTGGGCTACCTGCAGACGACCCTTCAGACCGGCTTTGCATCGGGGGACGCCATCACGCTGGCCGGGCCCTCCGGAATATCATGGCACGAGAACTTCTCGATCCGTGGTCTGCGCATCGGTGCGAAAGCAGTGCATACGCAAGGCGCCTGCTTGCGCATGACCAAGGTCATTAACGTGACCGTCGCCGACTGCCGCTTCAATTCCTTCCATAAGTTCGCCGAACTGGGGTCCTCCAGTGTCGCCAACGACGTTCAGCAGATCTATATTGAGGGATGCCGGATCGATCAGGCTTCCGCCGACCATTGTATTAACCTGCTGTCCGGGGCGATCTGCGTGATCCGCGACTGCTTTTTCAACGGCAACGCGACGGAGACGGCGGATCGGTCGTTGATCTCTCAGAGCAACACCAACAATAATTGGGATGGTTTGGTGGTGGAGGGGTGCACGGTTGAGAACTGGCCCCGGTTCATTCTCGTGACCGGGCATGGCATCGTCAATGCGCGGGTTATCGGCAATCTGGTCGAGCCGGACTTGACCAGGGGAGCCATCGTCCTATTCCCCACTTCGGATTGCGCCAAATGGACCATTGCGTCCAACACCTTTACCTGCGAGGGCGCGGATTCCTTCGGAATCCGCCTGGACCACGGGGATGGGGGCCAGACCTACGCCGTGGCGATCACGGGCAATGTGATCTCCTATGCCGGGGATCGGGGCATCGACGTGCGCGGGGACAGTCGGGATATCAGCGTGGTGGGCAATGTCTTGCGGGGCTGTGGTGCGACCGGTCGGCCGGCCTTGACCATTGATGGGGGTAGTGCCATTTCCGTGACCGGCAACACCATCGATCCGGCGGGAACGAACATGCAGTTCGGCATCGAATGGGCGGGGGCATCCACGCCGTCCCGGAGCCAGGCGGGCAACGGTATCATTCCCGGTACCTTGGGAACGGTGGCCGGCTCTCCCTGACGGGGTTTGCCCCACCGGGGCTTGGAAGGAGCCGCGGCGTTTTTCTTGCGTTCAAACGCTGGAGGGAAACGGGATCAGCTTGAGTCAAGCTGGTCCAGTTTCCCTCTCGTTATATAGATTTTAGAGTGCCTTCGAGGCAGGCTTTACCGCGCTATTGGGTGCGGCGGTCACTTGGCCGCTTCCAAAGTGCGGTAAGTCAAACTCACCGCACTTTGGTGTTAGGGTGTTCTGTGCCTTTTGGGCGATAGCCCAAGCCCATTTGGGGGCCAATGCCCCCAAACCCCCCTTTTTCTTTTACAAATATGAGCCCGTCCCCCACTGGGGCCTTTCGGCCAATCACTGCCCGGGGTCTGGGGCCTTTCGGCCCCAGTGGGGGACGGGGCAAAGCCCCGTGACGGGAAAACATCCCCTGTCATGTAGTGGTGCCAGATAGACGACCACTCCTACGAAGCGGCGCGGGTTGAGCCCCAGGCCGCTTTTCTTGAGGTCAAATGTCAAGGAGGCTTTACCGCGCCATTGGGTGCGGCGGCCACTTCGCCGTGACCTATTCGGGGTTATTCAGCCAGTCGTATTTGTAATGTGTTGGCTATACAGATAGTCCCCTATCAGAATACGCACCAAGTCGTGGCGGTTCGTAAGGTCTAGGCTTCTCGCATAGGCATCCAGATCGTCTGGAACCGGCTGGCCTCTCTGTTCGATGAAATGCCACGAGAGCAGAGCCTGTTCATCTTGGCCCCAATCCGCTGAAGCGGCGTTCTGCAAATCTACGGTGGCCAGCCAGCGCTGCTTGTCTTCGGCCCGGTTGGCGAGGTCCCCGTAAAGTCCGGTAATACGCAGAACGTCGTTTATCTGCCCCATAATGTCGTCACGGGTCTCGACCTTGACCTGTTCGATTCCAACTTCTCGGGCAATCAGGGAGGTGAGCCCATCCGTGTCCAACTGCTGGCGGTCAAGCCAAGCGGCGATCTTTTCCGGGGCGATGAGGCCGCGCTTTACGAAAAAGGCATGCAGGATTTCGCGAAAGATGGCCGGATCGATTGGCGCTTGGTTCCGCCGGGTCTCGCGTAACGCCAGGGCCCGGCCAAAAGCCCCTGACAGAATCTGCTCATAGCAAGCCTCGCCCCGCAACCGGACCTCGTCCAATAAGGCTTCGGTCGGCAGGGCATCGGGAAGAGCCGCAGCGACCTGATGCCCATCGCGCCGCAACACCTGCTCCCAGGCGTCGGTTGGTTCGAAATGATAGGTCACGGTCTTCGGTGGGGGATTGCTGGCCAGGAACAGAGCCATCTGTTCAAGCATGGCCCGGGCATCCTCGGTCTTGCGTCTGATCTGGCCATCGGGCAACCAGGCCTTCAGCGCGTCGAGCTCTTCCTGAGGCAGACCAGCCTCCGCCCCCTTCTTAAGCAGGTTTGGATAGGACCGCTCGGGATAATAGGTCGCCTTTGCCAAGGCGAGAAGCGTTTCATGGACAGGAGCCGTCACCACCTCCGCCGCCAGAGCCGCCTGGAGTGTCGCGCGCAGGTCTACCATGGCCACAGACGCCAAAAGATAGCCGGTATCCGCCGGGCCGTGCGCCACCGTCACTTCGTCGTCATCCTCCAGTACTCCATCACGGAATGCCTCGAAGATGAGCCCAACTCCGATCATCCCGAAAGGCTGCAATTCAGCCGCCCTTAATGCACCCATGCTCGATGCGCCGAACACATGGACACCTTGGCTCATGGCCCAGAGGATTTCCTTGTGCCAGACCGCAGGCACCCGCTCGAAATACCCATCAATGATCCCGATGACTCTCGCCCCGGTGCGAACCGCCCGGGTCACGTCCCCTTGGGATACGGGCGGACAGATCACCGCGTCTGGCAGCAGGTCCCGGGCCTGTCTCGCTGACAGACTGGGGCCAAGAAAAACGAAAACACTCACGACGCCATATGCTCCCGATTCGGATGGACCGCAGCCAAGGCGCGCTCGCCCCGCACGTACCCCGGTGCTTCGCACAGCCCCTCAAGGCCCGGCACGATCACTCGGACCACGAAAATTCCGTCAATTCGTGATGGGAACCGTACAACGGCGACCTGGGAGAGTCCCGCAGAGGTTAATCCTTTGAGAATCCAGTTTAGATCGTCTTCGAAGAGCCGCGCCTCGTAGTGAGCAACGGCCCCGTAAGATCGGCGGGGGGACGCCTCAATCGCGTCCAGGCGGGTCCTGAGTGCGGCAACCCGTTCGGAATTGCGGGCCGATTCAAAAAACTCCCGGTTGGCATCGTCCCTGGTCCCGGCAATGTATGTCAGACGTGTTTGTGCCGCTTCGGTCAAGGCCCGGGATAAGGCGACTTCCCGGGCGGGATGACATCCCGACCCTTGGCTGATGTAGGCTGGGCCAAACGCGCCGGTTTCGCGATCCGCCGTCAGGCACAAAAATGCGGCGACACCGACATCCGTGGTTATATCCCAAACTCCCACCGTCAGACCGGCGTTGTGCAATCTGGCTATCAGGTCCCGGGCCGTGGGATCATCCACGCTGTCCAAATCCAGACGGCCCTGCGGATTATGCGAGCCTCCCCTCAAAGACCATAAGGCCAAGGCATCGCGCTCGATGACCTCGCACAGACCATGACAAATGGCTTCGAAAGGGTGATTGCCCGATGCCAGCCCATTGGAACTCATCTGGAAATTTCCGCTACCCGTAGGCAGGGGCCGGGTAAAATTGGTGTGGACCATCTCGAAAGGAACGGCCAACGCCGCCCCGTCGGCCATCAGGTCCTCGGCCTCGCACCAGAGTATGGGGCGAAAAGGGTCGTATCGACTCACCGACAACCGCGGAAGGCGCGTTGTGTCGGCTACGGCACGTCCCTGTTGACGCAAATCGGCTTCGCTCGCCAAGTGCAAGGGCAGGTCGGGGCGCTCCGCATGGTCGCTTTCGATGGCCTCCATGAGGCCCGATATCTTAGCCGCCGCCAAGTCCAGTCCCTTCCCCTGTGCCACCACAACCGATCGCGCATTGGGACGGTAGACAGCGACCACGGGCAATCCAACCCGATCCAGACCGGTAACATTCGCCACCCGCGTAATTCCCATGGCGGCCAGATGGGGCGTCACGAGGGCAAGGGTTTCGAAGGGCGCGCGCGACCTGTGTGTCCCTTTCCGATAGATCTTTTCCCCTTGATCACTTGCATCCGAAGACGCGATGACGGCTGCAGGGTGTGAAACGGGCGAGTCATCCGGCCCTGTATTTCCTGTTTTATTCGCCATTGATCTCGCTTTTCTCCTCCGCAGGGCGGGTTAGATCAAACCGCCTTAAATCGGAATCGATTTAAGAGCCCAACCCGAAATGACTCTGATGATTTCAACACCTTGGTCATCATTCCCGCGCATGCTCTAGAGTGAAAACGGGCATGACGGAACCCTTTGATTGCACAGCAAGACTTTTGGGTTGAGCTCTAAGGCGGTTTGATCTGAAATCTAATGCTTGGAGTATCGGCTGGACCGGAAAACCCGGTTTCCCCTTTTCCGCTCGACACTCTAGATCAGTTCGGGATTTTTGGTATTCACCCGGCTTAAATTCACCAAGTAGCATGAAGATCCCATGGTTGGTCCTTCAGCAGGGATTGCAGCCAGGACTGCGCCCTGTTTCACCAAATCTTCAACTTGGGTTTTCAGCACCTCAGGCATCAAATTATCTTTATTCATCCACGCTTCTTGTGGGACATAGTAATATTCAAGTCCCCACTTTATCACAATGGCCTTCTGATATGGGTTTGTTCCGTCAAAAGAGGGGATCTTGGGTTCAGTCATGGCATAATTCCTTCTTCGTGTCGCCCATAGAGAGGAAGAACGTCTTCCCTTTTCGACCGTTTTCCTGAACGTGGAAAGCGCACCAGAAGGAGGACTGGGGAAAAGGCACTTCCCTTGTCATTCCGGACGGAAACAGCGGGTGGGCATGACCTGTCTGTCCCTTGCCGGTAGATCTTTTCCCCTTGATCACTCACGATCGAATTAACGCGATGATGGCGACAGGGGATATTTGCCACAGGATATGAAAAGGGCCAAGCATCCAACCCCTTATTTCCTGTTCCTGAAGCCTAGAGCACCGACGCAGTCAAAAGAGTCATTCGTCAAAAGGTTCAATGGTCGGTGCGCCAGGACTGTGTGTATGCATCAACTTCCAAAGCTCCGGCTGAAGCCTCCGTTTGGGGCGATGCATCAGGCTCTTGCCTTCCGCAAGGGCAGGGTTAGACCAACTCGGGATTTTTGGTATTCACCCGGCTTAAATTCACCAAGTAGCATGTGGATCCCATGGTCGGCCCCTCTGCGGGGATCGCAGCGAGGACTGCTCCCTGCTTCACCAAGTCTTCGACTTGGGTTCTCAGTGCCTCAGGCATCAAATTATCTTTATTCATCCATGCTTCTTGTGGGACATAGTAATATTCAAGTCCCCATTTTACCACAATGGCCTTCTGATATGGGTTTGTTCCGTCAAAAGAGGGGGTCTTGGGTTCAGTCATGGTATAATTCCTTCTTCGTGTTGCCCATAGAGAGGAAGACCGTCCTTCCTTTCCGACTGTTTTCCTGTGATTGGAAAACGCACCAACGGAAGAATTTGGGAAAAAGCAACCCCATTGTCATTTCAGTCCGCAGATAATTCGTAATCCCCAGATTCCGTGTCAAAATGACAAGCTCAGAGTATGCTTATTCACGGCTTCTTCCTTGTTTGCGTTACACGTCCACGGCATCGGTGTCTTCGAAATCGATGCAATCCAAATTGACAAAGGCGGTATTCGATCTGTTGCCTGGACCGACCAGCAGCATCATTCCGGATGCTGCCAAACTATGAGCCTCCCCCCGCAGGTCTTCGGGAAGTTCGGTGGCAGTCCATAAGTTTTCGGGAATATAGTACAGTTTGCCGCCACAGTTGAGAATGATCGACTTTGCATCATCGTTCATAGGGTCGTTCCTTGATCGCGACGGAGGGGAGGGTGGTTGATAGAAGGGATGGCGCGCGTTGGCAGTTACTTTTCGTAACTTTTGTCCAAGGCCCCAGACTCAGCGCACCCATCCTGCCCGGCGACAAAAAGCTTTTGCAACTAGAAAGATATTATATAAGAATGTTAACCTAAAGTAAAATATTTTTAAAACAATTCCTCTCCCTTGGAGGCCGAGTCCGAAATGACTCTCATTATTTCAATTTCCAAAGTGCGGGGAGGCAAATTCTCCGCACTTTGGTATGGGTCGCGTCCCGATATAGGGGCCATATAGTGGATTGACTCCCATGCTCCCTCGTCACGGTTCCGAGCATTTTTGGCAGTCCCTATGCGGCCTCTCCCGTTTCGGTCAATCCACTCGCTCCCTTAACCAAGAAGTCGGGACGTGCGATGGGGGCCGATCATTGCGGGCATGCGTGACATTCTTCCTCTGCGTTTGTGCTTATTCAATTGCCCCTATTGAGCCGAGATGTCGCCATGGGATTTCATGACATACTCAGGTCCATGGGCGACCAAAGGGACCATTCCAAAGGAGCGTTCAACACGGCCCGCACAGCGGCTTGGTTCTCGAACCAGATCGCAGCCTTTTCCGGTTCCGGGCTCTTGCTGGTTGTAACCCATGTAAAGTAAAGGCGGCGCATCACACCGGTCTGCCCAAATGTTGCGTGAGCAAGCGTGAATCCATAGTCCGTTTTCATTTGTGAATTATTATCTTTGGTGCAATTGAACATGAAATTCTTAAGATCAATGATTTTTTGCTGATCGTCGATCAGGTCCACTGTCATTGTGAAATAATATTTTACGCGGGACCCAATCTCAAAGTTTGGATCGATCGTTTGCGGATTATAGGATAGTGCGCTGGCAAACGTTTGGGTTTCCCACAGAACAAGTTCAGACATATTTTTGTATGTGATGCTGTCTAGAAGCGCTCTGTGCACGTAGGGCAATGTGTTGAAGTCATTTACTTGAAAAATAAACATGTATTTTTGCCGGTCAAGGGTTGCCCCATTGCTTGATGGCAGTTCACCCGGCTTACGTGTTACCCCGATACGAAATTGCCAGTTCGGCCAGGGCTTTTCTTTGAAAAACGGCATCAAATCATGATGGTATTGCTGAAACTGAGCATTGAGTTGATCGTTGTTCGGAGTATCGGCGAAAATTTGAAGGTAATTTAACGGAATCGGTTTTGTGCGGTGCATTCTTTGAGTCTCCGTTGACTGTATGTGAAGGCGGAAGGGCAGGTCGAGAAAACCAACGCTGTCACGGTCCGACGGTAGGAAAATGGGTCGACCCTCGAATTCGGAAGCTTAGAGCATCGGGCGGAAAAGTGGAAAGCGGTTTTCCGCTCTACTCGATGCTGTAAAAGCCTTGGAGGCGGGCTCGTTCCTTTTCAGGGCTGACTCTGGCCCGGGGGCTGAGTCTTGACGTTTGTGGAATTAAAATGCTACATCCCGTTTCAAACAAGCAACAAAGGTAAGTTGTCGCGAGGTTGCTGGAGGGGGAGGAGGGGCAATGACCCAGGATGGCGCGTTCAAGGATATCATCACGGAGCGGGGGGAGGACGGCGTCCTGCTGATCCGCTTGAACCGACCCAAGGCTTTGAACGCTTTACGCACCCGCTTGCTGGAAGAGATCGCCGAAGCCCTTTTGGCGGCCGGGGACGATGGGGACGTGGGGTGTGTGGTGATCACCGGAGATGACCGGGCCTTCGCCGCCGGGGCCGATATCGGAGAGATGCAGGATAAGACACCGGTGGATGTGGTGCGGGATCCCCGCGCGGCCCACTGGGCGACCATCCGCACCTTTCGCAAACCCCTGGTGGCCGCCATCAATGGATTCTGCTTGGGTGGGGGGAATGAGCTGGCCATGCATTGCGATATCCTGATCGCCGGGCGGACGGCCAGCTTCGGTCAGCCGGAGATCAATTTGGGGATCATTCCAGGGGCGGGGGGGACCCAGCGTCTGACTGCCATGGTGGGCAAGAGCAAGGCCATGCGGATGATTCTGTCCGGAGAGCGGATCACCGCAGAGGAAGCCTGCGCGGCGGGGCTGGTGGCGGAGGTTTGCGAGCCGGAACTGACCCTGGAGCGGGCGATGACGCTGGCCCGGGTCATCGCTTCCAAGGCACCTTTGGCCGTGGAGCTGGCCAAGGAGGCTGTTCTGGCCGCAAGCGATGGTCTGGTTAAAGACGGTCTGGCCCTGGAGCGCAAGGCCTTCGCCCTGCTGTTCGCCACGGAGGACCGCCGGGAAGGTGTGCGGGCGTTCCTCGAAAAGCGCCCCCCCGTCTTCACCGGCGCGTGAGGCACTTCCGTCCCATCCTCCTCCTCCTCCTCCTCCCAGGCGTCAGGCAATCCGGATCGCCACTTTCCCGAAGCGATCCGGATGTTCCAGGCGGTCGAAGGCCGCGTGAATCTCGTCCAAGGCAAAAACGGAGTCGATGACGGGCGTGACGCGTCCCAGGGTGAAGGCCGCCACCAACCGGTTGAATTCAGTCAGGTTCCCCATGGTCGAGCCATGCACGGACACTTGCCGGATGAACAGGCGTTGCAAGTCCGCTGAGGGGTGGGCTCCGGTGGTGGCGCCGCAGGTGACCACGCGTCCCCCGCGTTTGACCGCGCGCAGGGAGTGTCCCCAGGTGGCCTCTCCCACATTGTCGATGACGAAGTCCGCGCCTAAGCCGCCCGTTTCCTTCAGCACCGCTTTGGCGATGTCCTCTTCCTTGTAGTCGATGACCCGATCGGCGCCGAGGGCGCGGGCCTGATCGTGTTTGTTGGCGCCGCTGGTGGTGGCGATCACCCGGCAGCCAGCGAGGTGGGCGAGCTGAATCGCCGCCGCAGCGACCCCGCCGCCGGCACCCTGGACCAACGCCGTCTGGCCGGCCGAGGCTCCGGCCTTGCCGAAGACCATGCGCCAGGCGGTCAGATAGGCAACGCCCAATGAGGCCGCAGCCAGATCATCTCCGTCATCGGGCAAAACAGCCAGACTGCTCTCGGGGATGGTGATGGTTTCCGCCAGAGTTCCGTCGATATGCTCGCCATAGATCCGAGCCTTGGTGCAAAGGGGCTGCTCTCCGGCCAGACAGGAGGGGCAGACGCCACAGAACAGATAGGGATAGAGCAGGACGCGGCGCCCGATCAACGGCGAGTCCGGATCGGCGTCGATGACTTCGCCCATGCCGTCGACGCCCATGACCTGGGGCAGGCTGTGGGTGATGCCCAGGCCCAGGTCGCGCATGTATATATCGACCCTGTTCAGGGATGCGGCGCGCATACGGACCGTTGCCCAGCCCGGTTTGCGAACCGGTGCGGGGTGGTCCTGGACGCGCACGCCCTCCTTGCCCCTTTCCGTTAAGACGACTGCTTTCATTCCTGGATCTCCCAAAGTGTTGTTCTTGCCCGATACCAAGCGATAGGCGAGCCCCATGCGGTTTGTAAATGGCGCCGTGGTGGGGCTCGTCTACCGAGCGGCGCGACGGGTGCCACACCCGAGGCCCGCTCACGGCGCAGGCCGGTGTTAGGGCTGTCTGGAAGCTGGTCAGCGCCCTGGAACAGAGGTGGCGCTTCTCGGGGAAGGTGGCAAAGGCGGGTCAATGGGTGTGTATTTATATTTCCTTATTACGGTAAGGATGGCTGACGATCACATCGAACGCTCGCCTAAAGCCGTGGTTTGAGTTCCAAAAAGGAAATAACATGCTTAATGATGATGTAAAACATGAATTATCTTGCGGAAGGCGTGATCGTTGGCTATATATGTGTTGTCAAAAGCATCGCGCATGCCAATGAAGAGGGAGGCAAAATGAGCGAGCCGACGGTCACGGCGTTTTCGGGCCTTGTTCGACAGGTAACGGACGCCATTGCGGGAAAGCCCTTGGATGGGGCCCTGGAGGCCTTTCTTAATGAGGCTTTTCCGTCCTCCAGCCCCGCCTTTCAGGCCATTTCCGAGGCTTGCACAAGGGGAATTGCGGAGGGGTGGATCTGTGCCCGGGAAGCGGGCGGCATCAAATTCGGTCGGGTGGTCAAGCCCTCGCCCGAGCTTTCGGGTTTCAGTGTCGACGTGGTGGTCATGGACGATTGCCAGGGGCCGCATCACAGCCATCCGAAAGGTGAAGTGGACATGGTGATGCCCATCGACAAGGACGCGGCCTTCGACGGTCAGGGGGCCGGATGGAAGGTTTATGGCCCCGGCAGTGCCCACTATCCGACCGTCCGAGGCGGGGCGGCCGTTGTGCTCTACCTGTTGCCGGACGGTGCCATCGCGTTCTCGAAAGTCTAGAGTGAGCCTGGACCGGCTTGAGTCAAGTTGGCCCAGTTTCACTCTCATTATGGTGATTTTAGAGTGCCTTCGAGGCCAAGTGCGCACTCCGTTTTTTGAGTGAGGATGGAAGCAACAACAGCCGCACTCCGGCGCGACGCAAGATAGCGAGTAAGAAAAGCACGCCCAAGGCCAGTCAACTGGCCACGCGGCAAACACAGGGAGATCGTGTGCATGCCCGAATTGAGCAAGGCCGACCATGGGCGCTCGCCGCCCATCGTCGATATTCCAAGAAACTATAATGCCGCTTATGACCTTCTCCAGAGGAATCTGAATGCCGGGCGAGGCGATAAAGTGGCTTTTATCGACGATTACGGTCGCTGCAGCTATGCGGAGTTGAACCGGGACACGACTCGCTTCGCGAATGCAATCAGGGCCTTGGGCCTGGGTATGGAGCACCGGATCCTGGTCTGTCTACACGACACCGTCGACTTTCCCGTCGTCTTTCTGGGCGCCATCAAAGCCGGTGTGGTGCCAGTGGCGGTGAACACCCTGCTCACTGTCAATGACTATGCCTATATGCTCGCCGACAGTCGAGCCCGCGTCGCCGTGGTGTCTGAGGCCCTACTGCCCCTGTTCGAGCCGCTTCTGGACAAGGTGCCGACGTTGGAGCGGCTGATTGTCTCGGACCGCATCGGCGCGCGCGAGGAGTCCCTGGCAAGGCTCCTGGACTCCGCTCCGGACGACGACATCATTGCGCCAACCTTGGCCGATGACATTTGCTTCTGGCTCTATTCCTCCGGGTCCACGGGGGCGCCGAAGGGGACGGCCCATGTGCATTCGAGCCTGATCCAGACGGCAGAATATTTCGCCCGCCCGACCCTGGGGATCCGGGAGGATGATGTTGTCTTCTCGGCGGCCAAGTTGTTTTTTGCCTATGGGTTGGGCAATGGCTTGAGCTTCCCCATGTCCGTTGGGGCAACGACCGTCCTCATGGCCGGTCGGCCCACGCCATCCGCAGTGTGTCAGCGGCTGGTCGAGCATAAGCCCGCGATCTTTTATGGTGTCCCCACCCTCTATGCCTCCATGTTGGCCGATCCGGATTTGCCGAACGCCGCCGACCTTGGCTTGCGGGTTTGTACCTCGGCCGGGGAAGCCCTGCCCGAGGAATTGGGGCGGCGCTGGCGAGACCGCTTTGGCGTGCCGATCCTGGATGGCATCGGCTCCACCGAGATGTTGCATGTCTTCCTGTCCAATCGGCTGGACGACCTGCGCTACGGCACGACAGGCAAGCCGGTGCCGGGCTATGAGGTGCGTTTGGTGGATGAGGATGGCATGCCGGTCACCCCCGGCGAGCCCGGGGAGTTGCAGGTCAGGGGGCCCACCAGCGCCGCCTACTACTGGAACAATAGGGCCAAGACCCGGGCGACCTTCTTGGGCGAATGGACCCGCAGTGGCGACAAGTACTCCGTCGACGGCGACGGATACTATGTGTATGCCGGCCGCAGCGACGATATGCTCAAGGTCGGTGGGATCTATGTGTCGCCAATTGAGGTGGAAGCCACCCTGATCGAACACCAGGCTGTTCTGGAATGCGCGGTGGTGGCCAAGGAGGACGAAGCGGGGCTTGTGAAGCCCAAGGCCTTCGTGGTGCTGAAGACCGGCTTTGCACCCAGCGAAACCCTCTCCGCAGAGCTGAAGGCGCATGTGAAGGCCTGCCTGGCCCCTTATAAATATCCGCGCTGGCTCGAATTCGTCGACGACCTGCCGAAAACCGCGACGGGCAAGATTCAGCGGTTCAAGTTGCGCGGATGATAAAATGAAAGCACGAGGAGGCGCGGTAGGCCCATGAACAAGGCGATTGCCATCATCAAAGACGAGCACATTTCGATCAGCTCCGTGCTGAAGGGTCTTGTATCACATGTCTCCGACGCGCGGTCCGGAAACCGCGAGGTCGATCCCCATCTGATCGGGGCGCAACTCGACTACATCGAGGCTTATCCAGAACGGTTGCACCACCCCAAGGAGGACCGCTACCTCTTCCGCAAACTGCGCGAGCGGACGGCGGAGTCCCATGCCATTCTGGACCAACTCGAGGCCGAACACGTCCGCTCCCGTGCCCTGGTCGGGGAGATGCGCGCCCATCTCAAGGCCTTGCGCGAGACCGGAAACCTGGAGGCCTTCGCCCGGAGCATGGAGGACTACGCGACTTTCCACTACCAGCATATGCGCACGGAGGAACGGTTGCTGCTTCCCATGGCCGAGCGGTGCCTGACCGACGAGGACTGGGAAGAAATCACAGCCGCCTTCGAGTCCAACACGGGGCAGGAGTGGTGAGGACCATGGATGGAACCGCGCCTCTGGATACCTGCGTCACCGTCGGTGGGGTCCCCCTGGAGGTGGTGCGCCATGGATCGACGGATCCGGACGCGCCGCATCTGGTCTTCCTGCACGAGGGATTGGGTTGTGTTGCCCTATGGAAGGACTTTCCCGAGCGGGTCGCCGCTGCCCTGGGGGTCGGCGTGGTGGTCTACAGCCGCGCGGGCTATGGCCGGTCTGGTCCCAAGCCGCCGCCCTGGCCCCTGACCTACATGCACGACGAGGGCCGCCTTGTTCTGCCCAGCCTGCTGGATGCCCTGGGGCTGACGAATGTGGTCCTGGTCGGCCATTCCGATGGCGCCTCCATCGCCCTGATCCATGCCGGCGACGAAACCGGCGCCCTCCCGCGCCTCAAGGGCGTGGTGTCCATGGCTGCCCATGTGTTCAACGAGGAGATCAGTGTCCAATCCATCGCTGAGGCTCGGACGGCCTTCGAAAGCGGTGGCTTGCGAGATCGCCTGATGCGCTACCACGGCGACAATGTGGACAACGCGTTTTGGGGATGGAACCGGGCCTGGCTCGATCCCGGGTTCAAGACCTGGAACATCGAGGCTTTTTTGCCCCGCATCCAGGTTCCCCTGTTGGTGATCCAGGGCGAGGACGATGAGTACGGCACCCTGCGCCAAGTGAAGGCAATCCGCAACCAGGTGTCCGGACCGGTCGAGTGCCTGATCCTGGAGCGCTGCGGTCACAGCCCGCATCGGGATCAAAGGGAGCCTGTGCTCCAGGCACTCGAGCGCTTTGCCGCCAGGATCTGGCCAGACCGATAACACGGATAATCAAGGCAACCGCTGCCAGGACCCGGAGGGGGAGCCTCCGGGGCGGGATGGTGGCTTGCCCAGGGAGGAACGAGAATGCGCCTCAATAGCTTTCTGAATGACCGGTGGGTGGATGGAACCGGGGAGGGGACAGCTCTTCACGACCCGGTGACGGGAGAAGAGATCGCCCGCGCCAGCGGTGAGGGCCTGGACCTGAAGGCGGCTCTGGAGCACGCCCGCGCCGTGGGCGGCCCGGCGCTGCGGTCCATGACCTTCGCCGAGCGTGGGGCCCTGATCCGCGCCATCGCCGACGTGCTGACCGCCAACCGGGAGCGCTACACCGCCATCGCCCTGCAAAACTCCGGGAATACGCCGGGGGATGCGGCGTTGGATGTGGATGGCGGCATAGGAACCCTCAAATATTATGCAGCCTTGGGCAAGGGGTTGGGCGCGGCGACCCATCTGGTGGATGGTGCCCCCGAGCGACTGACCAAGGAGGAGGCCTTCCAGGCGGTGCATGTGATGACCCCGTTGCGGGGAGTCGCGGTGCATATCAATGCCTTCAACTTCCCTTCTTGGGGGCTTTGGGAGAAGGTCGCCGTGGCTTTCCTCGCCGGTGTGCCGGTTCTGGCCAAGCCTGCCACGGCCACGGCGTTGCTGAGCCAGACCATGGTGCAAGATGTGGTGGAGGCCGAAGTGCTGCCCAAAGGGGTGCTGTCCCTGCTCTGCGGGGGCGGGCGTGACCTGATGGACCATGTGACCGGACAGGATGCCGTTGCCTTCACCGGTTCCGCCGACACGGCGCGGATGCTGCGGGGCCATCCCAATGTCATCGCCAACACTGTCCGCTTCACCATCGAGGCCGACAGCCTCAACGCCATCGTCCTGGGACCGGACGCGACGCCCGAAACCGCAGAATTCGGGCTGTTCATTCGCGAAGTGGTCCGGGAAATGACCGTCAAGGCGGGGCAGAAATGCACGGCGGTGCGGCGGATCATTGTTCCGTCCGACCGCATCGACAGCGTCTGCGCGGCGCTCTCCGAGAAACTCGCGGGCATCCGCCTCGGGAATCCGGCCGAAGAGGGTGTCCGCATGGGGCCGTTGGTGAGTGCCCGCCAGAAACAGGCGGCCCTGGAGGGCATCGCGGCCTTGGCGGCGGAAACGAGCGTGGTTTTCGAGGGGCAGGCCCAAGCTCTGTCCGAGGCAGGGTTCTTTGTTACGCCCCGGCTGCTGCGCTGTGACAGCCCGACTGAGGCCAAGGCCGTCCATGCGGTGGAGGTCTTTGGCCCGGTGGCCACGGTCATGCCCTATGACGGTCCCGAGGAGGCTTTTGCCCTGGTGGCCCGGGGCGGAGGCTCTCTGGTGGCCTCGGTCTTCACCGCCGACGACGGCTTCGCCCGGGCTGCCGCGCTGGAGATGGCGGTACACCACGGACGCCTGTTGATCGTTGATGACAGCATTGGGCGGGGTCATTCCGGCCATGGTGTGGTGATGCCCCAATGCAGTCATGGAGGACCGGGCCGGGCAGGCGGTGGTGAGGAACTGGGGGGGCTGCGCGGGATGGCGTTTTATTCCCAGCGCACGGCCATTCAAGCCAATGCCGCCCGCATCGCCGCGCTGGTCGAGGCCGGTGCGGCTTGGCGATGAGTAAGCCGTTGACCGGGCCGATGAGTAAGCCGAAAGGGGGAAGCCATGACGGACAGCAGCATTGAATTTCGGGTCGATGGTCCCATTGCTCGCCTGACTCTGAACAGGCCAGACAGCTTGAACAGTTTTACGGTCGATATGCATCGGGAGGTGGCCGAGGCCCTGCGCAGGGTGCGCAAGTCAGAGACGGCTCGGTGCTTGATCTTGACCGGAGCGGGGCGGGGGTTCTGTGCCGGCCAGGACCTGAAGGAGCGTCGCGTTTCTGCAGATGGCCCCCCCCCGGATCTCTCCGCTTCCCTGGATCAGCGCTACAATCCGCTGATCCGATCCCTGCGCGATCTGCCGATTCCCGTGATCGCCGCTGTCAACGGTGTGGCTGCCGGGGCCGGTGTGGGGATCGCTTTGGCCTGCGATATTGTCGTTGCTGCGCGCTCGGCCCGTTTCGCCCTGGTTTTCAACAAGCTGGGCCTGATTCCCGATGCGGGAACTACCTGGTCTCTGCCTCGTCTGGCTGGACAGGGTCGGGCCTTGGCTGCGGTCTTGACCAGCGACACCGTGAGCGCCGAACGGGCCGAGGCCTGGGGGCTGATCTGGCGATGCGTGGATGACGAGGCCCTGGCCGACGAGGTGGAGGCCATCGCAAGCCGACTATCCGCACAGCCCCGGTTGGGCATGGCCTTGACCAAGCGGGCGTTCAATCGATCGCTTGGCAACAGTCTGGACGGGCAACTGGATCTGGAACGGGATTGCCAGGGAATGACGGGTCGTGATCCGGAGTACCGGGAGCGGGTCCGGGCGTTTCTTGAAAAACGATAACAATCGGCAGACGCGGCTAGAGCGGGTCTCGCGAAGGGAGGATGAAACCATGGGCGCATTGTCGCCAACAGAGACGGTTGCCGTCATCGGCGCCGGGACCATGGGGGCCGGAATTGCCCAGGTGGCGGCTACGGCCGGTCACGCCGTGCTGCTGTTCGATGCGGCCGAAGGCGCAGCGGAGCGCGGCCTCGGGCGTATCGCTGAAGGGTTAAACAAGCTGGTTGCCCGGGGGAAGATGGAGGCCGAGGCTCGGGAGTCCCTCGTCGGCCGGATCCGCCCGGTGGGCGCCCTGGCTGACCTGGCTCCGGCCCGTTTGGTGATCGAGGGAATCATAGAAGACCTGGGGGTCAAGCGGGATCTGTTCGCCGCCCTGGAGGACATCTGTGGAGATCAGACCATCTTGGCGACCAATACTTCGTCAATTTCCATTACGGCGATCGCCGCCGGGTTGAAACGGCCAGAGCGGTTGGTGGGGATGCATTTCTTCAACCCGGCTCCGGTCATGAAGCTGGTTGAGGTCGTCAGCGGCTTGGCCACCGACCCCGCTGTAGCCGAGACCATCCATGCCACGGCCACGGCCTGGAAGAAGCAGGCGGTGTATGTCCGTTCCACGCCGGGCTTCATCGTCAACCGGGTGGCCCGGCCCTTCTATGCCGAAGCCCTGCGGGTGCTGGAGGAAGGCGCAACGGATGTCGCGACTATTGACGCCATCCTGACGGACTGCGGCGGCTTCGCCATGGGACCCTTCGCCCTGATGGATCTGATCGGCAATGACGTGAATCTGGCCGTGACCCAGTCGGTGTTCGACGCCTACAACAAGGACCCGCGCTATTTGCCGTCGCTGACCCAACTGGAGCTGGTGCGGGCTGGCCGTCTGGGGCGCAAGACCGGACGGGGCTTTCATGCCTACGGCGCGGATGCTGCGGGGGCCGCCGCTCCGACGACTGCGCCGTCGGCGGGTCACCTGGGCTGGGCTTCGGTGACAGGCGGGCTGGGGCCCGCCCGGGCGCTGGCCGGTCTGATCAACGGGGCCGGGACCGACGTGACCTGGGTCGACCGCGAGGCCCCCGGTGGACGGATTGAGGCCGGGGATGTGACGCTGGCCCTGACAGACGGGAGGTCCGCCACGCTGCGCGCCCGCGACGAGGGGCTGAAGAACCTTGTGCTTTTCGATCTGGCGCTGGACTACGCCACTTGCACGCGGGTCGCGCTCGCTCCCTCGGACCAGTGTTCGAATGCCGCTCTGGACGACGCCGTGGGCCTCTTCCAATCCCTGGGCAAGGCGGTCAGCGTGATCGACGACGTGCCGGGTCTGATCGTCATGCGCACGGTCGCCATGCTGGCCAATGAGGCGGCCGATGCGGTGCTACAGGGCGTTTGCGATGCCGAGGCCGTGGACATTGCCATGCGTGGCGGTGTGAACTATCCCCGGGGGCCCTTGGCCTGGGCCGAGGGGGTCGGTCTGGATCTGGTCGAGGTGGTTCTGCGAAACCTTCACGACGGGTACGGCTGGGACCGCTACCGCTGCTCGCCCCTGCTGCGCCGGGCTGCGGCCGCAGGGCGATCCGTCTCCCGTCGGCCGGTGGAGGCGCGGTCATGAGGGATGCGTTTATCTGCGATGCCATCCGGACGCCCATTGGCCGGTTCGGCGGGGCGCTGTCCTCAATTCGGGCCGATGATTTGGCGGCATTGCCGATCAAGGCCCTGATGGCGCGCGCTCCGGACTTGGATTGGGGCGCGGTGGACGAGGTC
Organism: Rhodospirillum sp. A1_3_36; assembly: GCF_047263945.1. Taxonomy (NCBI): domain Bacteria; kingdom Pseudomonadati; phylum Pseudomonadota; class Alphaproteobacteria; order Rhodospirillales; family Rhodospirillaceae; genus Rhodospirillum; species Rhodospirillum sp. A1_3_36. The sequence goes on from NZ_JBLAVB010000017.1 coordinate 20,497, forward strand.
ATTCTCGGTTGCGCCAATCAGGCGGGGGAGGACAACCGCAATGTGGCCCGCATGGCGGCGCTGCTGGCGGGCCTGCCCGACGGCGTCACGGGCACCACCATCAACCGGCTTTGCGGATCCGGGATGGATGCGGTCGGTACCGCTGCCAGGGCCATCAAAGCGGGCGAGCTGAACTTGGTCGTGGCCGGTGGAGCAGAATCCATGTCCCGCGCGCCCTTCGTCATGGGAAAGGCAGAGAGTGCCTTCAGCCGCTCCACGCGGATCGAGGACACCACCATCGGCTGGCGCTTCGTTAACCCGCTCATGAAGGCGGCCCATGGTGTCGACAGTATGCCTGAGACCGCAGACACCGTGGCAGAGGAGTTCGGGATTTCCCGCGCTGACCAGGATGCCTTCGCCCTGCGCAGTCAGCACCGCTGGGCCAAGGCCCAGGAGGCCGGAGCCTTCAAAGAGGAAATCGTTCCCGTGACCGTGCCGCGCCGCAAGGGCGCCTCTCTGGTGGTGGACACCGACGAGCACCCCCGGCCCGGAACGACCCTGGAAACACTGGCGGCGTTGAAGGGGGTGAACGGTCCGGAGTGCACGGTCACGGCGGGCAACGCGTCGGGGGTCAATGACGGCGCCTGCGCTTTGGTCATCGCTTCAGAGGAGGCTGTGAAGATCCACGGACTGACTCCCCGGGCGCGTGTGGTGGGCATGGCAACCGCAGGTGTGCCGCCACGCATCATGGGCTTCGGCCCGGCACCGGCGATCCGCAAGGTGCTTGCGTTGACCGGTCTAAAAGTCCGGGACATGGAGGTTATCGAATTGAACGAGGCCTTCGCCTCCCAGGCCCTGGCGGTGCTGCGGGATCTGGATTTGCCCGACGCCGCCGACTGGGTCAATCCGCAAGGTGGCGCCATCGCCTTAGGCCACCCCCTGGGTATGAGTGGCGCGCGCCTCGTGCAAACAGCCGTCCATCAGCTTCAGCGCAGGGCTCAGCGATATGCCCTTTGCGCCATGTGCATCGGGGTGGGGCAGGGCATTGCCATGGTTGTTGAACGTGTCTAGAAAAATCTGGAGATGCCCAGAGTGATTTTAGAGTCAAAACCAAGATTCATGCCGTGATTTCAAAGGGTTGCGTCATACCCGTGAGAACGGGGATCCAGGGTTGATTTCGGTGGTATCGGTGACGTGCGCTCCTGTTGCGTCAACTGCATAGGTCAGTTGTCCCCACCCTGGATTCCTGTATGGCTGGGAAGACGAGGAGGACGCTATCGATGCCTTTTACGGCTATAGCCGGTCCGAAACGCCCGAAGCGCACGACCTGTATGGCGAAAGCGCGGCCCGCCAGCCGGAGATGTCCGACCTCTATGGCGCGCAGCAGGCGGAACAGGAGATGGAGCCATGACCGACGGCATCATTCTCGCGCTGTTCGCCCTGACACTGTTGTGGCTGACCCGGAAGTGGCTGGGCCACCGCTTCACACCCTACCGGGCTTCGCTGGATGCACGGCTGCTGCGCCTTGGCCGACGGGATGATTTCCGCCTGCGCGACGCGGTCGCCGGCGGGGTGCTGATCCTTGGCGGCTCCGGGTCGGGCAAGACCAGTTCCGCGCTCGGCCCGACCGGGTTTGCCCGGGCCTATCTGAAAGCCGGATATGGCGGCGTGGTCTGCTGCGTCAAACCGGAGGAAGCGGCAAGCTGGCTTGAGCTGGCAAAGCGCTGTGGCCGGGAGGGCGACCTGCTGCGCTTCAGTGTCGATGGGCAGCACCGCTTCAACTTCCTCGACTATGCCTCGGCCACGGTCGGGCGCAACGGCATGGATCAAAACCTGATCCAGTTGCTGCAACGGATCACCGAAGCCGCCAGCGGCCTCGCGGCTCAGGGATCTCAGGGGCGGGACGACGCCTTCTTCAAGACCAACGCCATGCAGATGGTGGCCCATGCCCTGCCTTACCTGCGCAAGGGGCTGGGCGGGATTCAACTGAAGCATCTGCATCAGATGATCATCAGCGCCCCGCAAACGCTGGAGATGGCGAACCATCCCGGTTGGATCCATGGCTCCTTCTGTTCACGCCTGATGCTGCGCGTCGCGGAGATGGCGCGGCAGGGCGACGCGGAGGCGGAGCGGATCGTCGAGGAGCATGCGGATTACTGGCTGCATGACTTCCCCGGCATGGGCGAGCGCACGCGCGGATCGGTGGTGGCGACCCTGACCGGTGCCATCTATCCGTTCCTGAGCGGCAAGCTCAATGAACTGTTCTGCACCGACACCACCTTCTGTCCCGACTTCTGCCAGGACGGCACGATCATCCTGCTGGATATCAACACGCGCACCTTTGGCCCGGCGGGCGCGGTGGCACAGCAGATTTTCAAGATGCTGTTCCAGATGGCGATGGAACGCAAACCCGCCGGAGCCAAAACCCGCCCGGTCTTCTGCTGGTGCGACGAGGCGGGGTTCGTCGCCAATGCCGGGGACGAGGAACATCTGGGCGTTTGCCGGTCGGCCAAGGTCTGCAATGTGTTCATCGCCCAGGACATCGCCACCTTCGCCGCGCGCCTTGGCAACCGGGAACTGGCGAACGCGCTGATCGGCAAGTTCCAGACCCGCCTGTTCTTTTCCCAAACGGACATGGAAACCAACCGCTTCGCCAGCGACATCATGGGCCAGATGCAGCATGAGCGGGAAAGCCGGGTACAAACGGACGGCGAAGGCCGCAACGGCGGCGACGCCATCGGCGAGGAAAGCGGGTCCTATTCGGGCGGGCATTCTTCCCATCGCGGCCAGTCGCTCAGCGTCAGCACGCAGAAGGACTACATCTTCCCGCCGGAAGCCTTCGGCCAGCAACTGCGCACGGGCGGACGGATCAACCGGCGGCGCACCGACGCGATCATGGTGGTGTCAGGCCGAACCTTCCGCGCGACGAAATCCAACTATCTGAAAGTGGAGTTCCGCCAATGAGAGCGCTCCTCTATGTGTGGCATCTGCTGAAGCTGCTGCTCTATCCGCCCCGTCTGCTGCTCTATCTGCTGCACAGCACCGTGATTTTCATCAGCAAGCCGGGGGCGCGTTTCCTGATCCCCGCGACGCTGGGCGGCCTGATCTATTGGCAGGCGGACCTTGTCACCGGGCTGGCCGACCCCTGATCCGGTTTGCGGCGGAACCGGTGCGCGCCTTTGACGCGGAGCTTTATGCCCTGCTGTTTCCCTATCGGCTGTGGATCGCCGGAGGGGTGTCGCTGGTGGCGTTTCTCGTGGTGCTCTATCTGGTTTCCACGCTGATCCGCCCGATTATCGGCGCGCTGCCCGCGCCATCCCCACCAATGCTGCCGCGTCTGCCTTTGCGGGCGAGGGTCTTCCGGCTGAAACGGGTCCGCGCCCGGATGGCCGTGTGGGGACAGGGGAAGGCCCGTCCCCTGAAGCTGAAACGCCTGATCGCGCGGCTTGACCCCGAGGTTCGTCAGGTGTTCAGCCAGTCGGGACAGGCGCAAGATCGCTATGAGGCGCTGATGCGGGGCGCTCAGACCGCGCCCACCCCGCCAGCCGTCGCGCCGCCAGCGCCCGTCCCTCGGGCACCGGCACCCAGTCCACAAGGACAATTGCCGCTCCCCGGTGTGCCGCAAGCGCCACCGTCGCCTACCGTGCCGCCCTCCCAACTTGCGCCGCCCCGCAAAGCACGACGACGCAAAGCCGTTGGAGCGGCAACACCGTAGAGACACCGCGATCCGACCACATAGAGAGGCATCGTTCATCGGTGCCTCATCACTTTGTAAGTGTGAGATCTTTTATCTGCCACCCAAAGAACGTAAACTTTCAGTGTCGGTGAAGTGCGTTTTCCATGCGTGACGAGTATCCTTCTCCTAAAGCCTTCGCCCTTAAATTTCCTTTGGATTCATAGTAATGAAGAAGATAAAAGAAATTCTCAATGATGAAGCATCCAAAATTCCAAAAGTTCTCTTGCAGAAACTTCTTTCTCGGAAATTACATGATATCGGAATAAGCGACGAAGCCCTGCCTGCTGCTCTCGCGGAACATCTCACCACAAAAGGAGATGAAAACTTTTTGTGGGATGACGGTAACGATGGACCAAGTCAGAACATCCGCCTTTCCTTCACCGAAGACGAAATCAGGTCTCTGAAGCAAGATACGGATTCATTTTTAAATAATAAGTTGCCGGAGATCATCGATACCTTCGTAAAAGAAAGCGCAACGCAAATCATAAAAGACACAGAACGCGAATGGCCTCAAGAAAAACTATATGAGAAATATCAGATGCGCCATTTTCAGGACCGTCTGGACCTACAATGGGCGGAAGGTCTCGATCCGCTGCGTATGATTCTCATTTCATCACGGGAAGCCGGTCAGAACTTTGCGGAAAAACTCAGCAGTTCCAAGGCTAAAAAGGGAATCTTCCGGCGTCACGCCATCTTGATATTGCACATGCGCGCCTGTCAGACCGCGCTGGAAATAGTGACTCTTCTTGAAAGTGGCCTCCCTGACGGCGCCTATGCGAGATGGCGTACACTCTATGAGATTTCCATCGTTGCGTTCGTCATTGACCAATTCGGAGACGATATCGCGGAACGGTATTTGGCACATGATGTGGTCAGTGTACGGGAATCGATCATGAATGAGTTCAAACACGATGGGGTCGCGTATGAACCAACTGCTCTTCGGGGAGAAGACAAGAGAACAGAAGATCTATTTCAAGAACTCCTTTCCCGATTTGGCAAGTCATATAAGGGACCATATGGATGGGCCGCGCATCACCTCGGAATCAAAAGCCCCCGCTTCCAGGATCTTGAAGCGGCCATTGATTGGAAGACATTACCTCCACACTATAAGTGGTCAAGCTACAAAGTTCACGCTGGTGTATCTGGATCGGTTAGAAGTCTTGGATCCGCTGGTTTCCAATCACGCATTCACGCGGGAGCGATGAATATTGGATTGGATATACCAGCTATTAACACCGCCTATTCCCTAATGCATGTTACGTCATTGATCATCGGCAATTCGACCGACCTTGAGACGCAAATTTTCATCCGCAGTCTGATTATTCTTCGTGACAAGGTAGTCGAGGAGTGCCGGAAAATCGCACGTAAAATAGAAAAAACGGGCATGGAAACCGAAAGCGATTTTTTCTAGGCTTCGCCTCATTGCGTCCACAGACATAATCACCCGCCTTCGGCGCGTCGCGCCGAAGGCGCCGCGCGAAAAGGAAAAGCGGACTGACTGAACAGACAGCCCGCTTCTGATCTCGTGCCCTCACGTTCAGGCGCACCGATAAATGATGGTTTCTCCGGCGATTTCGGTTTCGCTGTAGTCCATGGACAGGTCGCGGGCGATGGCATCGTAATCGATATAGAAGCGCAGCGGTTCGGGGATGTCTCCGAACAGGCCCTCTTCGACGAATTGCCCGGCCAGTTCACATAGGGTGATGCCTTGGTAGAGGTCGATTTCCACGGCATCGGGATCCTGAGCACATTGGTCCCGGTCATAACCACATTCGCCCACGGCGATGATGAAACGGCGCTTTTGATCGTCGTCCCATGTTTCGGCGGCCTCCAGAAACGCCGGGAAACTGCCTTGGTGCAGGTCCCATGCCAAGGCTAGCGCGGCATCAAGCCGCTCTCCATCGATGAACTGGATTTCAAACTCTTCCGCGGGCTGGCCGAAGCCGTCGCGGCAAAGGCTCGCGCGCTGCTGATAGTGGTCGATACTGTCGAAATAGAAGCCGGTGGCGTCGATGTTGTACGGTTGAGCGTAAAGTGTGATGGTCATTTTCCCTGTCTCCCCGGTGGTTTAGTCGGTTGCGCATGCAACCGAACTAGGCCCGCGCCAATGAGCGGGGGGAGGCCGTCAGGACCGCGTCGGGCGGAGGGGGATCGCCCGATCTGCACAAGCGCAGCGCGGAAGAACGGGGAGACCGCCCGAGGCGTCCCAGCGCGCTACGCGATGGGGCCTGGTCTTGACGGTTGATGGGGCTGCAAGCCCCTGACTGAAGAAAAAGCACTGCCATGCAGACAACTTCTTTTCCCTTTCATCCATTGAGTTAATCAATTATATTAGAAACATATGGCTGAATAATTTAATATCGTTCTCGAATATATGCGAAAGTTCGATCAGAAGCTGGATCGAATGGACCAGCGTATTGACGATGTCATTTCCCGACTGGGTGCTCTTGAGACGAATGTCGCGCAGCTTCAGGGGGCAATCGTCCATCTCACCCATCGCGTTGACCAGATGGATGCCCGGCAGCGTCGGATCGAGGATCATTTTGAGCTGGCGAACCTACCGCCGATCCATGGCCCTGGGGATCATCCCCAGCCATAACAGCCATGGGAACCGCAATCCCCTGCTCGTGTCTGCATGAGGGATCGACGCCGAAGGCCGAAACCCGATCTCTCCGGGGTTCGGTTCACGAGAGCCCGACCGGCTTGCCGGACGCGCCAACACATGGATAAGTCTATATAATTCCGCTAACCATCAATAAGATTCACGACACTCTATCCAAACCCTCTAGTCGAGCCATCATTTTATTTGAAAGAGAAATCAATTGAGCATTTCTTTCACTGGCATCAACCAGCATGGATGTCACTAATACAGCGGAATACGCGGACTGACTTCCCAAGAGACGATCATGAAGGCGATTCACTTGTCGTGTTGTCTTTGAATATAATGAGAAAAATATTGCTGATATAGCTTCCGTTATTAACCCGACAACGGCCCCGAGATAAGCAGATGACAACCCTTCAATTCCCGCTAACTGAAAGTAAATGGCGAATCCCACAGACACACAAATTATCAGAAATCCTGAAATCGCAGAGAACATACAAATTCTAAAGCTTTGCTGCGCATGCAAGCGAGCCTCAGCCGTAAATTCATCCATATTGGAAAATGAAATAAGGTTCATTATTTTAAAAACCTCTTCTCCAGAAGCGGTTTCTAATTTTTCTCGAAGCGTTTTCTTTTCCTCGGCCGCCTTATTCTTTTCCTCAAGACTCTTAGAGACAATTGCCGCCGTAAGATCAAAAACATCATGCATCGGTACTATCGCAGACAATATATTCAACAAATTACCCTCCTATTTCATATCAATGGACGCAAAATATTTATGAAATTCAACGCCGTGATATGACGATTTAAATTTCTTTCTCAGAGTAAGTCGTCAGCTTACCAAAGCGCTCAGTTCTCTGAAAGAGTATTCATTGAGAAATGATAGGCAAGAGTTGCATTCATTGTTCCGCGCCTCCCGGCATCCCGGACCGTTCCGCTTCAAAGCGCCACAGATTAGTGAGAAGCGTGGCGGCTTCCTGTCCGATGATCTGCTGATAGATGGCGGGGTTTCGGCTTTGCTGTGCCCCATTGCCTTCTGGGTCACGGGTGGCGGCACGTAGGCCAGTGCACAGGTGACGCCGAAGGTGTGCCGCAACCCCCGGGGGGTTGCGCAGGCTCCGTCTATTCCGGAATCACGCATGATGGTTTTGATCCAACGCCAGCCGGTGCTGCGTGAGATTGGCCACAATGGCCCTTCGCCCCCACGCAGGGTCGCAAGCTCCTGAAGCAGGTCAATCAGAATGGACTGGACTGGACGGGAACGGGCCGGAAATGGGTCTGGCGACGTTTAAGGGTCCGAAATACCACGACCCGATCCTCGGCGTCGATCTGGAAGGGGGTGAGCGCGGTGCCCTCGGAAATCCGGCAGCCGGTGCTGATCATCAGCCAGGCGAAGACGCAGCGGTCAAAGGGCTGCTGGCCCGCGACCTCGATGAAGCGGAGGCTTTGGCTGCGCGTGAGGTATTTGCGCTGACCGCGCCAATCATAGAGGCTTGGCGTGAACGTCTTCGGACCGGGCATGGCTGCAACCTTGTGGCCTATAATGTTTCAGAGGGGAGCAAGATGTTCATATCATTGCATTATTCATCAAGGGTCAACTGGTGCCGCAAGACGAAAGCGGGGCTGAAACCCGCAGGAATTCAGGGCTTGCAACCAAATAGGCCATTCGGTAGCATTCCCTAGCGTTCCCAATGACGGCCTGACAGGTCATCGCCACCGATGGCAAAGACGCGGCGACCCGTGAAACTTCAGGGCCCGATGCGAGGCGGACCGTTTCCATCTGGGCGTCCAACGCGCTGATCCGCGCCCGAAGGGTGGCGGCGATATCGGCCAGTCCCACTCCGTCCTGCTGCTGCCATTCGAGCATCGCGAGGGCGGCCTCCAGTTCGGCCCTCTGCGCCGTCAGGGTCGCGATCGCGACGACTTCATCACGGAGTGCTTCCGTGTCTTCCTGCGGCTCCCTGTCGGGAGATTGCTGTTCATCTGACAATGCCATAAAATACTACTTTCGGTTTATTTTACCATAATAAATTGTTTATTTGCAGCGTTTTCTCGCAAATACCCAAGCCCATGTCCCGGTTTCCTCCCATGCGGCGTGTCCGGGGCTCTCCTGTCCTGTTTTTAAGGCGCGTGTGAGGCCCTTTTGCTTTCTGGGCAAGCCGGAGGCTCCTTCTCTGCGTTTCGGCCCCCAAAAAAAGGGAGAGGGGTGCAAGGAAGGCAAAACGCCCTCTCGATGTCCGCCACAACAGGCCCCGATGGCCGGAGCCCGCAACCCATGGAGGACACCATGCCATACAAGATTCTTCAGCTTGAATTCACCGCAACTAGCCGCATGACCCTGCGCATCAGGATCGGTTCGGTCCGCATCGTCGTCACGATCAACGAACCCGGCGAGGATGGATGAAGGGGAAAGCGAGATTTTCGGCACAGAAATCAGTACGGTAGACGCAAGCACCAGGATTACTCTTTTCATGTCGTTGCATGGCCAGAGATTCGGCGAATGATATTCTCAGTGTCGGACATCACTCCGCGTCGGATATACCTCGATACCGGCGCTTTTCAGGCTATTCAGGAATGTGGCGGGTTCGTCTTCGGCGAAGACGACATGCCGGAAGCCGAGGATTTCAATTCTCGTTCTTGCCCGCAAATTTTGCGACGGCCGGACGGTCAGGAAATCCTCGAATACCTGCGTTACATTTTTATGTTTGACCAGCGCGCTATGTTCGACTGGATCGTCTCTCCCGCTTCGCTGGCCGAAATCGACGCGGCGCGGTGCGAGGCGAGAAGCCGGTATGCGCGGGACGTCATGGACCATTCCTCCATCTGCGTGGCCGACAATCCCCCCTCACTCACCGCAGCCGAAATGGCGAAGCTCATGGCGGATCCACGTTTTGCGGGCATCAGCACTGCTGACCGCAAGCTGCTCGTTGAAGCCGTGGCATTGGAATGCGATGTCTTTTTGACCATTGAAAAGAAACTGCCCAAAAGCGCGGGTGCCGTATTGAAACGGATCCCGTTACTGATCCTCACACCCTCGGAATTATGGGCCATGCTTGAACCCCACCTGAAGGGGTTGTGAGCCCGTCTGTGACGGTCTTGAACATTAGGCTGAGTACAGCTAATCCGTGAACCCGGCGGCGGATTAGCAAGGCGCGATCCCGCAAGAATGTCCGGGCCGGACGCGGGATCGGAGCTCAGCGCGGCTTGATGCGCCGAGCTTTTGTTTGTTTGGCGGATGCGGGCAGCGCCGCCTGATCGCGCAACTGTGCTGCCTTGGAAGACGTGCTGCCGGATTTCTCCGCATCGGCGGGAAGCGGGTCCCAGCCGCCCATGCCTTGTAGCACGCGGTCCGCATGCCGGATGGTATTTACATGGCCGTCGTGATCCTCGATCATTTTGACCGAAGTGCCCATTTGTTCGGCGAGGAAATACACATCAACGCCTTCCTGCAACCTAAAGGTTGCATAGTGTGGCGAAACGAATAGGTGGAGCGCGCCACGCCTTGCGCCCCCTCGCGCAGCCCGGCTTCTTCAAGCAGGTCCGCGATCAAATGTTTGCAGAGCGATTTGGCGGGCGTGCCGTCGATGGTCGTAAACACCCGGTCATTCGGCTCTGTTGCCTGTGAAATGGCGCGAATGCGCATCAGACCCGAAAATCGACATCTCAAAGCGAATGGTTGAGTCGCTGATGAAAGCAACCGTCGCGCCTTCCTGCGACGCGGCGAGTTGGGCGGTTAGCGACTTGCCGCGCCGAATGCCCCGGCTCTGGAGCGCCTTGACGCGGGCGGTGCTTTCCTGTGTCGCCAACTGCTGCTCCAGTTCGGCGGACACTTCGCGCACGCCGTTGCGCTTGTTGCGACCCGCACCGTTTTCACGCCGCCATGCCGGATAGCCGTCCCAGAGTTCGTTGCCGATCAGATGCACCTGCCGCGAACCGGTATAGCGCTCCAGCGCGCCTTCGATCACCGCCCGGAGCTTTTTCACGCGGGACGCGCTGATTTCGCCTCGGTTCGCGCGCTCCTCCTGCAAGGCGAGATACTCCTTGCCGACCTCCCGGAAGGGACGGTTGAACACCGGCACGTCGTGTTTGATGCGAAAGCGCAAATCGGCATCGTAATCAAAGGCGTGCTCGCGGGCTGCGTGAGTATCCGAGGTTTTTAGCGAATAGGTCTTGTAGCGGTCGGCCTGCGGAAGTTTGATCCGACAATACCAGTTGCGATGATGCACAACATCGCCACGGCGGAAGATGATCAGTCCCGGTTTCAGTTCCTCCTTGTCGGTGATAAAGGTCATAACATCATCAAATCTGTGCAGTTTCCGTGCAGACCGGCGGCGTAAGCTCTTGATTTTCCGTATCTGTGCAAGGCTTGTATATTAAATTATATCAAAAAATATCGTGTATTGCCAATTGTTTATGATATATGTATCATTTCTGCGAAAACGGGCATCCATGGTTGATTTCTCTGGTATTGGCGCTTAGAGCATCGAATGGAAAAGTGGGAACCGGTTTTCCGGTCCACTCGATGCTCAACCTGTTGAATCTAGATCAAATTACCCGCCTTAAATCGGAATCGATTTAAGGCGGGTAATTTGATCTAGCGCGTCAGGATGCGTCAATCGCCGCCGCTGGTTCTTCCCACCCTGGATTCCCGCGTACGCGGGAATGACGATTTTGGACAGTACACGGCGGACTTTTTCAGCTGCCTGGAAATCGCGGTGGATTCCCCCCTGAATTAGGCAAAAGGGGGCGAGGTCGTTCTGCGGAGAGTAGCGGAAATGGCCGAAGGGTCAGGCCGAACGGACCGCCGTGAGGAAGCTGGCGACTTCCATATGCAGGGACTTGAATTCTCCGGTGAGCTTTTCTGCGGCCTCTACCATATCCCGTGATGCTGATCCTGTGTGCTCGGCAGCATTTTGCAGACCTTCGATATGGGTGGTCACCTGGCGGCTGCCCTGCGCGATTTCTTGGGCATTCTGATTGATGGAGGCGGTTGTCTCCCTTTGCTCCTCAACGGAGGAGGCGATCATTCCGGTGGCTTCGTTTATTTCGGCGATCACCCGGCCAATTGCCTCGATGGCCTCCACCGCTTGCAGGGTGGCGGTTTGAATATTCGTTGTCTGTTCGGCAATTTCCCCCGTGGCCCGTCCCGTTTGGGTGGCGAGGTTCTTGACTTCCTGGGCAACCACGGCGAAGCCCTTGCCCGCATCCCCGGCCCGAGCGGCCTCGATGGTGGCGTTCAGGGCCAGGAGATTTGTTTGACTGGCGATGTCGGTGATCAAGTTGACCACATCACTGATCCTATGGGAATTGTCTCTCAAACCGGAAATCAATCCGCTGGCCCGACCCGCCATTTCAACCGCGCGGCCAGAAATGACCGTGGATTGGGAGACGCGGTCCCGGATGGCTTCAATGGAGTGGTGGATCTGCTCTGAACCGGCTGCCATGGCTGCCACGTTGGCCGATGCCTGTTTCGAGGCCGAGGCAACCGCGCTGGATCGGAGGGAGGTGTCATCGGCTCCCGTGGCCAGACCCCGGGCTGTTCCATGCAGGCCCTCGGCGGCACTTCGAACCGTCGTCAAGACCCGTCCCACCGTGGCCTCGAAATCGCTCGCGAGTTGGTGGCGGGCCTCGCGGTCCTTTTGCTCCATTTCGACCTTGCGGGTTTCCTGCTCGTTCCGCATTTGCGCGATGCGCAGGGCGTTTTCCTTGAAAACCAACACGGCCCGGGCCATGTGGCCAATTTCATCGCGGTTGTCCCGGGCCGGGATATCGACGGCCATATCCCCATCGGCGAGGCGGGTCATCGCGTCGGTCAGGGCGCGGACCGGTCGCGTGATCAGGCGGGATGTCAGAGCTGTCAGGCCTAACGACAGGAGAATGGCCAAGCCAGTCAAAAGCAGGAACAGGGAGCGCGCGGAGTCCGATTCTTTGTTCGCATGGCTGTTCAGGGCTTCCGCCTTCTCGCGCTCTCTGGCGATCAGGGCTGTGGTGGCGTCAGTCAGGGCGAGGAACTTGGCTTCCGTGTCGGGCATCTGGGGGATGGCAATGGTGCGCTCCAGGTCCGCGAGCTGCATCAGGAGTTCGCCTGAGTCCACGTAAGCGGAAAGGGCCGCAGAGACCTTCTTGACGGCAGTTTGTTCATCGGCATCCAGGGAAAAGCGGGTTTCCAAGGTCTCCAAAAGGTCTTGGGCCTTCTTTTCATGGGTGCGAGCGGTGGTCCGATAGCTTTCGATCTTGGTGTCTTCCAAGCCCGAATCACTGAGGGCGAGGATCTGCGAGAGGTTGGCCTGGGTCGCTGTAATCTCGGTCATCAGTTCCCCGACCAGATCGCTTTTGGCCTGGGCCACATGGACGATTTGGTACAGCGCTTTGCGTTGGATGGAAAAGCCCTGCAAAGAGGTGAGGGAAATACCAATCAGGACCAAAACAATGGTGAGGGGCGCGATGAACACCTTCACCATGATTGGGAGGTTCTTCAGGAATATCATGGTGCTTTCTTCATCGAGCTGGAAGTCAGGGGTTCGAAGTCCGTCCCGCAGACCGACGAAGGCTATGACGCGGGACGGAGGACGTCTGCGCTCTACCCAAGGAATTAGTCCAGATAGAGTCCAACGGCGACGAAATAAGGTTGGCCGTCCACGGCTTTGACGAAGGTCTTCTTTTTCTGGATCTTCTGGGTTGCCGGGTTCATCCAGCGGTACTCCGTCCAGCCCGATCCCTCAGTCTTGGAGAGGGTGATCATCTCGCGGACCAACTCCTTGCCGTCGGCATCTTTGACGTTTAGAAGGTTTTTCCCCTCACCCGCAGGCTTGGGTGGGTAGATGACCCAATTGCCATCGTAGTCTATCACGAAGGCGTATAATTCCTGGTCCGCTGACCAGAATTCACCGCTCTTGTCATGGAGGGCGGGTTTCGCGCCCTCAATCCCTTTTTCGACAACCAGGGCATGTGCTTTCTCGGCGAGGGCCTGTACTTCCTCGATTGTATGGGTGTCGCTAGCCAAGCAGGTGCTGCTGACGAAGAAGAAGCCCACGAAAAGGGAAGCAAGAAAACGACCGATTTTTACCATTGGCATATCTCCATTCATGAAAAAGACTAGACTTAAACGCCTTGGATCTAAATTCCTCCATAAGGACGAATTTAGCGGGAAAAGTGAACCGGAGGGGCTCTCCATCGCTTCGGGTGGAAGGTGCATCTGAGGGGGGGCACCATGTTTGGTTTCAACGAATTTTAAGCTTAAGGAAAAATTAAGCTCGGAACCAGGAAGGTGCAAGCAAAACGATTTTCAATTATAGTAACGTTTTTGCGATGCGGCTGTGTGGTTTCCCAGGTGATCCCTTATGCGGTTGAAACTATTGTGCTTCTCAGCTTCGGAAGTGTCGCGGATAGGGATTGGGATGTGGACGGAAGAAGAATGGAGCACGTCGTGCGCCGCGACCCAAACGAAGGCATCAGTTGCCGTTTGGTAAGTGGATGCAGAAGCAAAGACTTAGATAAGCTTTTCTGAATTGTGACAGGATAGGCGACAGTGTCTCGTGTTGTTTGGGCGATAGCCTAGAGTGAAACGGGATCAAGTTGGGGGGGCAAACGCCCCCAAACCCCATTTTTCTTTTACAAATAAGAGCCAGGGGTCTGGGGCCTTTCGGCCAACAAATGTCAGGGGTCTGGGGCCTTTCGGCCCCAGTGGGGGACGGGGCAAAGCCCCGTGACTTGACCTGTTGAGACATTTCAGTGGCTTATGAAGGCGCCAGTCTGTCCCAAAGTGGGACTCGAATGTTCCGGCTGATCCACTCCGTTTGGCAGGTGGCTGGGGGGATTCCCCTTGTAGAGAGAGTCGTTAGCGCGGATAGACAAACCCATAGACCGGGTAGGCGGTCGAGCCCAGGTCGTTGATGGGGGAGTACCAGACCCGCACGGCAGACCAGTCGTTCTTTTTGGACACATCCTTGGCGATCACGCCAAGGTCGATTTTGCCCTTCTGGGATCCCGTGCCCCAATTGGCGTGGTCCAGGCGAACTGTGCGCTTATCCACCACTTCGCGGACCAGGGCCACATGGCCGTGTTTCAGGCCCTTTTTGCGCTTGAAGACCAGGACGGATCCTTCCTTCGGCGCATTGCCTCGGTCGTATTGGCCCTTTGCGTTGTCCCACCAACGCCAGCCGTCTCCGCTCAAGTGAATCGTCGAGACCGCCTTTACGAAGGGGACGCAGCTCCAATATTTGTTGGCATTGATATGCAGTCCTGCCACGGAAATTTTGGTCTCGCCGTCCTTCATAAAGGCGGGAGTGAAAGGCCCTACCTGGGGACCTCCACTGTTCGTCGCGAAGGCTGGAGGCGTAAGAGATGCCAGAGAAGCAGCAGTCAGGGCGGCGAAGACGAACAGGGCGGAAGCCGACTGAATACGGAATCGCATGGGACCAAGATCTCTTTTCTGACTATTCAATGGCGAAAACGTGCCACGCTCTGGGCACGGTGGCAACGATATTGTTTCAGATTATTTCAATAGCTTTTTACGGATCGGTAATCTTTCGCATGGGCGAGGCCAGCGGAGAGCCTGGAGTATTCCGAGATCAAGTTGGGTCGGTTTGCGACCAAACTTGGCCTTGAAGTGACTGTAAAACTTATAGAATGAGAGGGAAACGGGGCCAGCTTCACAGTACACGACAGTGTCTTGTGTTTTTGGGCGATTGCCCAAGCCCATTTGGGGGCAAATGCCCCCAAACCCCCCTTTTTTGCCCGGGGTCTGGGGCCGTTCGGTCAAGAAACATAGTCTGGGGCCGTTTGGCCCCAGTGGGGGACAGTGAAATTGGCCCCAGTGGGGGACAGTGCAAAGCCCTGTCACTGGAAAGCACTGACTGTCGTATACCTTGTGATCTAAGCGTGGTCGAGTAAAGCGCGAATGGCCATCCCGTGGCGCTTGGTCTCGTCCAGGGCCTCGGGCGGGCTCCAAGGGGTGAGGGCACCGATGAAGGGCTGGGCGTAGCCCCGCTGCCGCATCAACTGGTGAAACCGGGTCAAGCGCTTGTTTTCCCCTTGAAGGTCAATCGTATAGACCGGTTTTCCGGAATAACAGGCCTCGGAAACCATGGAGATGCTCTCCTCGGTCACCAGGATGGTGTCGGCGAGCGCCAGCATGCCGAAATAGGGGTTGTCGCCCTCTCCGTCCCAGACGAGGGCGCCTAGGGGCTCCAGGGTTTCGCGAAGGATTTTTGTATTCTCCTCCCCTGTCCGGCGGGAGGGGGTGACGACCAGCCCGACGCCCTTATCCCGGGCAAGAACCGCCAGTCGCTCGGCCAGTTGGCGGGCTTCGACCTCCGTAAACCGGCAGGCGCCACTGGTGCCACCGACGAGGACGGCCACCAGAGGCCGGGGGAGGGGGGCGAAAGTTTCTCTCCACCGGTCGGCACCTTCAGCCAGTTTGGCGGGAGTCACCTTGTGCAGGGCGCCCAGACTGCTTTCGACATTTGGGCCGGACACTCCGTCATGTTCCGGGGCGATGATCCGGTCAAAATAGCGGAAGGGGACCTGAGGGTTTTGCACGTGAACGGTCAGGGTCCGTCCCCCTGAGGCGCGCTTGACCGCGATGGAAAGGGACGCACTTCGCCGCCCGCAGGTGATCAGCAGGCGGGGCCAGGGGGGAGCGAAGCTGTCCGAACCTGCACCGCATAGAGCCTCCACTCCCAGAGGGGCGACCCAATGGGAGCGGAGCCAGCACCAGGGTTTGGGAACATGGATGACCTTCGTCACCACAGGCAAGCCGACGGCTTCGGCCAGACCTACTGCTTGGTTGGTCATGCCAACCTCGCCGGTGGTGACGGCCCAGGTGACCGGCGCCAGGGGGGGAGGAGTCATAGAGTGACGAGAGATCAGACGGGCGTGTCCGTATAGCAAAGCTCGTGGCGGGAGCGCCATTCGGGGATCACGTAATTCAGCATGATGGTCCGCCGTACACCGCGAATGGGCCGCTTTTCGAAGCCATGCCAAGTGTTGTCACCGGGGATGAAGATAATTCCCTTGTTGAAGCCGCAGGGGGTGGCGCCCAGGTGGGTCGTCTCGTCAGCGTAGATGTCCGTACCCCAGTCGGCGGCATCCTCATGATCGGACAGGTAGATCAGCATGGTGAAGGTTTTGGCGCCAATGTCCGTATGGGGCTCGAGCCAGAAGCCATCGGTGTCCTGGCAGTACTCCATCCGCAGGAAGTCGCCGGTCAGGTCGATGCCGCAAACCTCTTCGATCTTGTCAACCACCTCCGGATCCTGGAACGCCTTGGAGAGGGTGGCAATGATATCGTGTTGATTCTGGAATTCGGGGCCGAAGTGGACCCGGCTGTCATTGTTGGTGGCGCGGGCGCCTTTCGTATCGCCGATACAGGCCGGGGTGACCGGCAGGGAGACCATGGCGCGGGCGGCGGATTCGGGCAGGCAGTCCTCAAGGATCCAGTGGGTGTAGGGGTCGGACCGGCGATCGCTCTTCTCCAGGCAGGCAATGAAGGCGGCTTTGATCTCATCGATCCGGTACTCAGCGGCGGCGGCCATGGCCTAACCCTTTCGGACAGTGTGAAAATGGGGAAACGCGGGGATCCGTTGCCCCGGGTCAATGGCCGCAATTTACCCCAGGATGTTTCGTGTATTCAAGGAAAACGGCCTTTGACCGTCAACCCGTGCGTTTACAGGAGTTTCCCATGGCGGCATAGTAAGGGTGAGACTGAAAGTGAGACTAAAGAACCGCGAGCCAGATAGGGTCCGAAGGGGATGAACATCACGTTTTGGGGAACTCGGGGGTCGATCTCTGCGCCTCTGTCTGCCAGTGGTGTGCGAAGCAAGATCGTTGACGCGGTCATGGCTGTGGCCCAGGCGCCTGAGAGCGCTACCCTGGCGGAACGGGGAGCGGCGGAGGCCTTTGTTGATGCCATGCCCTTCGCTCAAAGGGGAACCTTCGGCGGCAATACCTCCTGCGTCGAGGTGGAAACGGATCGACCTGACCATTTCCTGATTTGTGACCTGGGTACGGGTGTGCGAGAGGCGGCCCTGTCTGCCCTGGGGCGACTGGAAGGGCGGTCAGGCACCTTTGATGTGCTGCTGTCCCATCTCCATTGGGACCATATCATGGGATTTCCATTTTTCGTCCCGGCCTATATCCCGGGGCATGTGATCCGCATCCACGGGTGCCATGCCCAGTTGGAGGAGGCCCTGAAGGCCCAGCAGTCCGCTCCCTGTTTCCCGGTTCCCTTCGCGGCCTTGGGGGCTACTATTGAGTTTCATGTCCTCACACCGGGCGAGACGACCGAAATTGCCGGTTTTTCCGTCACGCCCACGCCGCAGCACCATGGCAATGACTCCTACGGATACCGTTTGGAGCGGGCGGGCAAATGTGTGGTCTATTCCACGGATTCCGAACATCGCATTGAGGACGATACGGATTTGGAGCGCTTTGCCAGGTTTTTCCAGGGGGCCGATCTGGTGATTTTCGATGCCATGTACTCCCTGGCCGACGCGGCGACGGTCAAGGAGGATTGGGGGCATTCCAGCAATGTCATGGGTGTGGAACTCTGCCAGAGGGCAGGAGCCAAGCGGCTCGCCCTGTTCCATCATGAACCGGTCCATGGGGACGCAAAGCTCCAGGCCCTGCTGGAGCAGACCCTGCGTTATGAAATCCTGACCCGGGAGAGCAATGTGCTGGACGTGATCGCCGGATACGATGGCCTTGTGGTCTCAGTCTGAATTTTCCTGAGAGTGAAATTGGATCAGGCTGAGTCAAGCTGGCCCAGTTTCACTCTAATTATATAAATATTAGAGGACCTTCAGAGGCCAATTTGGTCCGCGAAGCGACCCAAATTGGCCTCGAAGATACCCTGGTCAAAAATTGAAGTGACAGTAAAGCAGCAACCCAAAGATACAAAATTGTATCTTTGGGTTTTTTTCTGCACCCCTTTGAAATTTCCAAGTGCCATCCCATTGTCTGTATACACCATGGCTAATCTCTAAAGCCGAATTGGCTGGAAGGTCAGCGCGGATGCATGTCTTGGGAGAAGGAGGGGCGGATGCCCAGAGTGTTCCATGGGCCGACAACCATTCGGGGGCGTCTTGCCCTGTTGGTGATCCTTCCCTTGCTTGGGCTGTTAACTGTGGGGGGAAGCGCCATTGTCGAACGGGTTCGGACGCTCTCGGACCTGCAGGTTGTTGTTCCTTTGGCCAACCTCGACGGGAAAGCCGACGCGGTTATTCATGAAGTGCAAAAGGAGCGGGGGCGGACGGTCGGTTTGATCTCCGGCAATTGGGAGAGCCGCTTCGCCGAAGCCGTAGCGGCTCAACGGCGCCTGACCGACCCGGTTGTCATGGCCTATCGAGAGGCAGTGCGAGCAAGCGAATTGGCCGATATGCACGGGCAGCTCTCGCCTCTGATGGCAGATATCGAATCCCGGTTGGAGGGGATCGCTGCCCACCGAGCCAAGGTGGACGCAAGACAGATGACCGTTCCGGACAACCTGGCCTTCTACACCGGCTTGATCGAAGCGATGATCAGGCTGATGGAAAAAATGTCGGAGGCCAGTCCTTCGAGCGAATTAAACAAGGAATTGCAGCCCTATCTGGCTCTTGTGAAGGCCAAGGAGCATGCCGGGCTTGAGCGCGCTTTGGGAGGCAATCTGTTCAACGCCGCCGCTCGTGGTGTCTTCGATATCGGAACCTATTTGGCCTACCATGCTCGTTTGGTGGGGGAACAGCTGTTTCTGGCTGATTTCCAATCCCTGGCTTCACCCGAACATCGGAGAGTGTTCCAGGAAACGGTCAAAGGACCGCCCGTGGATCAGGTTAAGGCATGGCGTGCGGTTTTGGCCGAATTGCCGAAAGGAGGGACCGGCCAAGGGGTGGATGGGAAGGTTTGGTTCGATACGGCCACACAACGCATCAATATGATCAAAATGGTGGAAGACGTGATTCGGGACCGGGCCCAAGCGGTTGCCAATCAGGCTTTGGCTGACGCAGGTAGCGAGCTCTGGGTGTTGGTCGGGGTCGTTGTCGGCGCCACGGTCTTGGCTCTTTGGGTTTGTTTTTCCATGTACCGGGCGATTACCGCACCCTTACCGGAGGTCCGCCGCCTGACGGCAGCGGCGATGGCCCGGGATCTGACCCAACGTGTGGAGGTCGAGGGACGAGACGAGATCGCCGGAATTGCGCGGGCATTGGACGACGTTGTGGCTTCTTTTCGCCTTGGGTTGGAGGAAGTGGCCATGGCCTCCGTTTCCATCGCTGCGGCTTCAGAGGAACTGGGGCGGTCTTCCGCATCCTTGACGGACCAAGCCAAATCGGTGAGCGGTGATAGTACCCGGGCCGACGACGCCTCGAAGGATCTGACGAAGGCCATTGCCGATGTCAGTCTGGTCGTGAGAGATCTGGCCGAAGCCGCCCAGACCGTGGCAGGCGCGGTCACGGAATTGAATGCCTCTATCTACGAGGTTGCGGGCCACGCCGATCAGGCGGCGGCGGCTGCCTATGAAGTCGAGGCCACCAATACCGAAGTCGGCCAGGTCATGGGGCAAGCGCAACGGGAAATGGAGACGGCCCGGGGCATCATTGAAGAACTCAACGAAACGGCCAGTGAAGTGGGCGATGTCATCGGAGTGATCAATGACATTGCCAATCAAACCAACTTGTTGGCGTTGAATGCCACCATTGAGGCGGCCCGGGCCGGAGAGATGGGAAAGGGCTTCGCCGTGGTGGCCGGAGAGGTCAAGAATCTGGCGAACCAATCGGCCAAGGCGACCGAAAGTATTACCAATCGGGTGACGGCGATCCAGGATCGCGTGGCGCGGACCGTGGACAGCATTGGCGGTGTGGGAGCATCCATCGATCAGGTGCAGAAGCATATGGATGGCATGGGTGAGGTTGTTCGGCGGGTGAATGATATCGCCTCGGCCATCGCCAAAGAGGTGGCGGCCCAGGGGGAAGCGACGGATGAAATCAGTCGGAATGCCGAACAGGTCTCCATCGCAGCGCTGCGGCTGAACGAGAATACGGAAAAGACCAAAAGCACCGCTGACACCATGACATTGGCCGTTGAACGCATTTCAAGCTCGGCTGAGGAGGCGGCCGTCAGCGCGGGAGAAACCCAGTTGGCCTCGGAAGAGCTGGCGCAACTTGCCAACCGCATGGATGGATTGGTGTCTCTCTACAAATTGTCTTGAGGGGCGTCTGCCTTCCGGATCGCCTGGACGGCACGGGAGCGGAATTCCCGCCGATGGAGGACGAGGGTGACTCCGGCAGTTAACCCGATGAAAAGCACCGGCGAGATCAGCCAGCCCAGGGCGGCCAGGGCAAAGAAATACGCCCGGAGCCCCCGGTTAAAATGGTGGGCAGACAGGGCCGATAGGGTCGCAGTGCTCTCGCTCATGCGCTTGGCGTGCTCGGTATCGGCTTCCTCCGGCGTGGGCAAGGCGCCTACGGAAATGGAGGTGTAATTGGCCAGGCGAAAGGCCCAGGCGAATTTGAAGAAGGCATAGATGAAAATCCCCAAGAGAAGGAGGGTTTTTCCTTCCCAGGCGGCGGGGGGGATCGGGGTGGCCAGGGGGATGCGCTGGATGGCCAAGGCGCCCTGATCGGGTACTCCCAACATGGCGACCAATCCCCCCAGCACGAAAATCGTGGTGGTGGAATAGAAGGCGATGCCCGTTAACAGATTGCCCAGGATGTTGGTGTCGATGATCCGCAGAGTACGGCCTGTGGCCTGCATCATCCAATCCCGGCGGCGCCGGTTCATGGCGAAGGTGATCCCCTTGGTCCGATAGGCGCTGTGGTCGGCGAGATAGGTATAGCCCACCCAGGCCAGGGCGAACCAAGCCAGAGCCAAGCCGTCCAGAAGGGACATCCACGAAAAGGTCATTGTTGCGCTTCCGACGGGGTGTCTTTGAGGGGAAGGAGGGCTTTTTCGTCCTCGACCCGGTTCCTGCCCCCGTGTTTGGCGGCATAGAGCGCCATGTCGGCCCGGTTCACAAGGCTTTCCAGGGTGTCCTCCAGTCGGATTTGTGCGATGCCCAGACTGACGGTTAGGGTTAGGGTCTCGTCCTGGGGCAGACGAATGCTCGTCTCGGCCACGGCTTTGCGCAGGCGTTCGGCGAAGACATGGGCTCCCTTGAGATCAACGCCGGGCAACAGCAGGCCGAATTCCTCGCCCCCCAGACGACCAGGGGTGTCAGCTTCACGGATGGTATCTGCGATGATCTCGGCCAGTCGGCGCAAGGCCCGGTCGCCATTCACATGGCCATGGGTGTCATTGATAACCTTGAAATGGTCGATGTCCATCAGGGCCACGGTCAGGGGCTCTCCGTTTCGGCGGAAGCGCTTCATGGATTGGAGAGCCAAGGCTTCGAAGTGGCGGCGGTTGTAAAGACCGGTCAGGGGGTCGCGAATAGCCCGGTCTCGCAGTTCCTTCTCCAACTCCTTCTGTCGGGAAATATCGGCCAAGCCGATCAGCGCCCGCAGTCCTCCGTCGAAGGGTATGGAGCGGGCAGACACCAGCAGCCAGGAGCTCTCCCCTTCTGCCGATCCGAGTTCCGGGTGACTCTGGGTTGGGGGACCATTGGCGATGTTTCTGTCGGATTGTGGGACCTTGCCCCGGCCCGGCATCAAGGTGACTTCCGCGTTCTCCACCCGGTCGCCAGAAGCCACGCGGGTCAGGATATCGGACCAGGGCTCCTGAGTCGGCAGGGTCCGGCGGATGGTTTCATGGGCGGTCTCTGCTGTGTCGATGCCCAACAATCGCTCTGCAGCGACGTTGGATTCCAGGATCATGCGTTCGGATAGATCAATCAGAAGAATACCCGTAGGAACAGTGGCAAGCAGGGTGCGGAGGTTCTCCCGTGCCCGTTCCAACCCTTCCGACGTGCTTTTCAGAACGACGTCCCGCCGCTCAATGGTTTCCTTGAAGCGGGTGAGATAGGTTTCCATCTGGTCCAATTCGTCCTCGCCTCGGACGGGGATGACCGGGGCGCGACCCTTGAGCCAATCGGCCATGCCGTTGCGCATGGCCTCGAGACGCCGGATGATCTGAATTTCCTGGATCCATTGGCTGAAGAACAACACGGGGACGGCCAGGACCAAGGCGACGGTCATAGCCGTGGTCAACAGGGTGAGCCGATCGGACCAGGATGTCAGGGCGGTGGCGCGGGAGTCTTCTATCTGAGTCCGGGAAGCATTGAGAATGGCCCGGAACGACCGCAGGTGATTGCCCACCTCGCCCACGGCCAACCGAAGAGCGTCCTCTGCGGCCCTGGGGTGAAGGAGGTTGTTGAGGATTTCGTCGAGGAGACGACAGGGGGGGCTGTCTTGGGCTCCGGTCAGGCGCTGGCATCTTTCGGGCAGGGCATCTCTGAATGCGGGCTTTCCATGCAGCGCCTGTTCCAGGTCAACCAGAAGGACAGCGGCATTCTTCCGCTCCTCCTCGGTTGTGGCCTGTTCGAAGAGCATCTCCGTCAATAGGGGGATGCTCCTGCCCCGGATGCGTTTGGCATTAAGCAGCGCGCGGCGGGCTTCGGTGATCGCTTGGGCTCTGTTCTCGAGCAATAACAGTTCATTGGATAGGGACACGACGCCACCCTGGTGTGGGGCGTCCTGCATGGTGTCCTTGAGGGTGTTGACGTCTTCACGCATGGTCCCGATCACCGTCTCCACCTCCTTGGCGCGTTCCAGGAGGTTATGACCGTTTGCGGCGAAGGAGAGGGTCCATAGGGCCAGGGTCGCTTCGGTCACCTGGTTATCCAGGTTGGTGAAGGTGGCTTCCATCTGGGGCAGGCTCATCCGCGCCTGGGATAAATCCTCCGATAGGGAGGCAACCATCCAGAGGAACAGGCCAAGGACCGCCGTGATCAAGGTGGCGATCCCCAGGTTCAAGGAAACGAGTTTGGTTTTGATCGATGCCATAGCCGGACCGTCAGCGTCAGCGATTCAATGGAGTTGTAGCCCTGGGCGCAGGGGTATTTTCCACAAACAAGTGGGGCACCGCAAACAAACAGGCGCGTTCCTGGCCGCTGGCAGAGAATCGGGTTTGAGAGACCATAGGGCAGCTCCGGGACTGATGCGAAGGTGGAACAGAGAGACGTTTCCAGGACCCTACCCTATGCTGCGGGCGTCGTCTTCCGTCTCTGTGGGGAAATGCGCGGCTTGTCGGGGCGCGGGCCGGGGGGTATGCAGTGTTTTTGGATCCAGTCCCCAAAATCTCCCATTTGCAGGTGCTCTATGGGTAACTCGTCTCCCTTTGTACGCCTTCGCTCGTCCCTGTTGTTGCTTTTGGTTGCATTTATTTGGGGAAGTGCTTTCGTCGCCCAAAAAACCGCTTTTGAAACCCACGGCGAGTCGGGGGTCAATATACCCCTGGGCGTTCTTACCTTTACGGGTATTCGCTTTATTCTTGGTGCCTTGGTGGTTCTGCCCTTCATGCTGTGGGAACGATCCAGAGCGGGAATCCGTGTCGGCAAAGGGACAGAAGAGGGAGGGGATTTTTGGCGCTATCTTGGGATCGGGGCGGTGCTCTTCACGGCGTCCCTGACCCAGCAGCAGGGAATCTTGGGGACCACGGTGACCAATGCGGGGTTTCTGACGGCAATCTACGTGCCCCTGGTGCCCGTTCTGGCCTTGGTGGTCTTTGGTCGGAGCGTGCCCCATATTCTCTGGCCCGGAGCTTTGGGCTGTCTGGGCGGAGCCTGGTTGCTGACCGGAGGCCAGGAAGACGGACTCTCGGCCCTGGGGGGCGGAGATCTATGGGTTTTGTCGAGTGTTCTGTTTTGGGCCGGTCATGTCACCCTGGTGGGGATTGTTGTGGGCCGCACCCAACGACCCCTGAGTCTGGCTTTCGGGCAATTCCTCGCCTGCGGGGTCCTGGGGCTCGGGGGGGCGGTCCTGTTCGAGACCATTCGATGGGAGAGTCTGTTGGCTTCCGCCCCGGAAATCGCCTATGCGGGAGTCTTGTCGGTGGGGGTGGCCTTCACCCTGCAGGTGGTGGCGCAGAAGGACCTGCATCCGGCAGCCGCAGCGATCATTATGTCAATGGAGATGGTTTTCGCCGCCCTGGCTGGGGCGGTGGCCCTGGGGGAGCGGATGAGCGGGACCCAGGTGGTGGGCGCGGGCCTGATCTTAGGGAGCATCCTGATGGTGGAGATCGCCTCGGCCTTGACATCAAGCCCTCCTCCGCCGCGACCAGCGGAAGAAGGGTGAGTGGGGGCCAGCGGAAGCCGTGACGGGAGTCAGACCTCCTTGATCGTTTCGCCGACCTGATTGGTGGCCATACGGAGCCGATTGAGCAGGGTTTTCATCAGGGCCTGGAGGCCCGGATCGGCCCGGTTGATCATGGCATGGAGAGTTGCCGGGGCGATTTCCCGCAGACGGGTGGGGGCTGAGGCGCGGACCGATGTGCTGCGCGGCGCGGAATCGATTACGGCCATTTCGCCGACCACTTGGCCGCGCAGGATGGTGTTGACCGTGATGGTCTCCTCGCCCCGCCGGAGGAAAATGTCGAGCACCCCCTCTTCCACGAAATAGGCCATATCGCCGGGATCCCCTTCCTCGAACAGGATATCTCCGGGGTCCAGGTGAAGGACGCCGGGTACGGAGACGTCATCCCTTGGTGCACGCCGGGGAGGAGGGCGATAGGCGCCCGCGCTATCCACCGGGGGGTCCTGCCGGTCCCCGGAACCCTTTTCCGTCCGGGTTACCTTGTCGCGGGCAAGGCTCGTCTTGTCGATGGGCGGGATCATCCCGCTAAAGGAAATGGCCATGGTTCCGATCCTTCGCAATGATGTCCGTTTTTCACGTTGCTTTGTCTCGCCTTGAACAGGTCTTTAGGTTCCTTTTGCCTATTCATTATTTGGCCGATCACTAAATAAATATTTGACGGCGATATACCCCATTCCCACGATTTGTAAAAATGTTTCGACTGTTACGGCCGTGATGAACCACTCGTATTCTTTGAAGTTCAGCCAGGAAAATCCAATGCAAAGCGTTAATACAATGTTGAACCCAATCAGGGCCGTGATCCATCCGATAATCCAACAGGACCATGTCTTGCGGAGCTCGAAAAAGTCCTTTCTTCCAGCGCGTTCGATATCCTTTTCAAGTTCAATGCGCTCAGATATCGCCAAGTCCATGCCTAGCTGGATGCGCGGCGATCTCTCTTGTTCGCTTCCTGTGCGGACGCGGACTTGTGCCATGTCCGTCTACCTCGCGAAGTGAGGATGCCTTTTTAGAAGATCAAGCCTGTACCTGATCACGTCCTCCGAGACAAAAAATAGGGTTGCCAGTTCTTCTGGAGTTGCCACGTCTTTATATTTTTTTAGCATTTTCAGTGGCACGAGCAGATTTGCCGCGAACGTATCGGCTTCTACTTCTTCGTTTGGCTTTTCTTCTACATAGATGTTGTTTCTTGGCATGGGCTTGTAGTTATTCGATTCAATGTAGTCCTTGTGAAGAAGGTAATGCGCCAATTCATGGGCGATCGTGAACGTTATGCGGTTATCCGAAATGGCGTTATTCACAAGGATTGTCTTATCCGCAAGACGAAAAAATCCGGAAACGTTGTTCTGGTCTTCGCCTTCGAAATCCGCGTAAACAACGCGTAATCCCATATCTCTCGCGATTTGTTCCGGATTAATGGGGGGGGCGACATAGGAATGGTTTTCCAATAGAGAAAGCGCTTTATGGGCAGCGCTGTTGAAGTCTGGTTGCTTCATGTCGGATGTCCAACCTAATCCAAGTCTTGAGCCTATTGTGGTAAGCTCCCTTCCGGGAAGCACCTCTCCAAACTCATTTCCGTTCGCAGTCTTTGCCTATGGTCCTTATCGAACATACCATCAAGACATCGTACATGCCGTGAAGGCGCGGTACCATGGATTTGCGGAACAAAGACGGAAAATCTTCGATGGCAGGAGAAAGGCTCAGCCCCGTTGCAGGGATCGGGTGGTGCCCGGGGTGACAGGTCGGTCGCTTGGGCGCTTTAGAATGCGGGTGACGATCCAGAGAATCTCTTGGTCCTGGGGGAGGAGATTCACCGCAGGAAAAATCGCCATGTCCATGCTGGTCGTCTATGGCGTTGCCGATTTCCGTTTTCTTTCCGGATCATTCCTCTTTTGGATCGTTTTCTCCTTTCTGCTACTGCCATTGGAGGTGCGGACTATCCCCAGCGACGAAATCGTCGCCAACCTGGGGGTGCTCGTTTCTTCTTCGATATGTTAACGGGAGACGGGATCAGCTTGAGTCAAGCTGGCCCCGTTTCCCTCTCATTCGGTAAATTTTAGAGTATTCCGAGCAACAATCACGGGATACGACAGGGATATTTTCCCGTCACGGGTTTTGCCCCGTCCTCCACTGGGGCCGAAAGGCCCCAGACCCCGGGCTAAAAAAAATGGGGGTTTGGGGGCATTTGCCCCCAAATGGGTTTGGGCTATCGCCCAAAAATACGAAACAGTGTTGTGTATCGTGGGCTCAAATGTCGCGTAAATCGCCTTATGTTCTAGAATTTCAGTCTAGAACGAAATGAGGAAAAATGGGCGCCGACTTTCCGCTCCCATTCCGCTCTAACGGGGTGCGGAAAAACTCTTTTGTCGTCCTTTTTCCGCAGCCTACTGATCATATGGTTTAGCCGGGCGGCTGGTTTTCTCGATAGTGCGCAAGGCGGGTTGCTGCGTTGGTCAGGTGTTGGGCGGCCGCTTGGCGAGCCCGATCCACGTCTCGTGCGGCGATGGCTTGGTAAATGGCTTCGTGTTCGCCGTGGACGGCTCGGACAAGATCTCCATGGCGGGCCGTATTGGCGCGGGCGGTTCGGATCAAGCGGCGGACCTGCCCTTCCAGAAAGGTGGCGAACTCGCCGAAATAGTGATTCTTGGCCGTTTGAACGATGGCGGCGTGGAAGCGCATGTCCTCGTCCACCCCGGATTCTCCCCGCTCAATCGCCTTGGCCAAGTCGTCCAGGGCCTCCTTGATGCGGAGTAAGTCCTCTGGAGTGTGGCGCTCCGCCGCCAGTTGGGTGGCGGCCACTTCCACGGACTTGAGGAATTCCAGAAGGAGGGTCAGGTCCGCCCGGTCTGCAAGGTCGGGTTTCAAGCGGAAAACTCCGCTGCCTTCCGGGTTCACGAATTGCCCCCGTCCCTGTTGCGAGAGTACCAATCCCTCCGATTTCAGGAGGGAGATGGCCTCGCGGATCACAGGACGGCTCACGCCATAGGCGTCGCACAATGCGTGTTGGGTCGGCATTTTGTCTCCGGGTTTCATCTCTCCCCGGCCTATGGCCTCGCGAAGCTGGTTGGCGACCTCCTCGGGGAGGCTGGCCGACCGTCGAATGAGCCGTGACTCCATAGGCTTAACCCTCTTCTTAAAGGACCGGTTGGTGGTCCTGATCCGACTAGATCAAACCGCCTTAAATCGGAATCGATTTAAGGCAGGAAATTTGATCTAGATTCAATAAGTTGAGCATCGAGTGGACCGGAAAACCGGTGCCCACTTTTCCGCTCGATGCTCTAGAGTGAAACGGGATCAGCTTGAGTCAAGCTGGTCCCGTTTCACTCTCATTCTATAAGTTTTAGAGTATCTTCGAGGCCAAGTTTGGTCGCGAAGCGACCCAACTTGATCTCGGAATAGTCTAGATATGCCCCGCCTAACTGGCGATGTATAGGCCCCCATTCACGTGGATGGTTTCCCCGGTGATATAGGAGGACTCGGGCGAGCAGAGGAACCGGACAACCGTCGCGACCTCCATGGCGGTCCCCAGACGCTTCATGGGTAAACCTGCGGTGGTGGTCGTTTTGCGTGCCGGATCCATGCCCTGGAGCATCTTGGTGTCGATTAACCCGGGCGAGACCGCGTTTACCCTGGTGCGGGGTGCCAGCTCCTGGGCGAGGCTACGGGTCAAGGTCAGAATCCCGCCCTTTGCTGCGGCATAGGGTGTGTGATCCACGCTGCCCCGGTGACCAGCAACGGAGGTCAGGGTGACAATTGCGCTGTCCTCGGCCAGATGGGGCAAGGCGGCGTGGATGGTTAAAAAGGTGCCGTTCAGGTTCACGGAGATGGAGGTGGACCAGGACTCCACCGTCAGGTCGGTGATCGGCAGGTGCTGATACAGGCCCACGCAGGGAATAACCATGTGCAAGGCACCATGCGTCGTGCATGCGGTCACCACCCGTTTGGTTGCTTCCGCGTCTGCGGCATCATGGATCTGACAGGTGTGAGGCACGTTCAGGTCTCGGGCGAAGTCCTCTAGCCCCGCCAGGGATCGGTCCGTCAGGTGCAGGCTGGCGCCTTCTGCGGCCAAGGCCTGGGCGATTGCCCGACCGATTTCTCCGTTGGCTCCGGTGATGAGAGCCCAGCGATCCCGCAATGTCTCTCCCATGGTCGTCTCCTTTTGTGTTGGGAGGCAAGGGCCTGTGCCTTCCTCCGCTTTTCGCGGTCTCGCATTATTTGTCATACAACATTACAAAATAAGTTGTAAGACAACCTTATCATATGCTAGGCAGAGTGCAAGATTGGCGCATAAGCCGATCATCAAAAGGAAAAACCGTGAGGGCATCCGGACGCGCTCGAAGCGTCAAACGCCGGAGCCTCTCGGGAACGGGAGTGATGCGACCATGAAGACCGATCAGCGGAAAATCCGTTTCTGGGACAACAAGAGCGCGGGCTGTTCACTTCCATAAAAGCTGAAGTCTCGTGTTGTGGCGGGTCTGCGTTTTCGACCCTTCGGGTCGGATCGCGGTCTATCGCCGATCCAAGCCAATAATCAAAAAGCCACCAGACTGGAGGAAACCCATGAACCCCGTCCTGACCCTTCTTGGGGCCACTGCCTTAACCCTAGGCGCTGTCTCCGCAGTCCAGGCCGAGCCGCTCCGCGTCGCCGTTATTGAAAGCCTGTCCGGCTCCCAGACCTCCACCGGGCGCCTGTATGCGACGGTGGCCCACTATGTGCTTGACAAGATCAACGCCAAGGGTGGGTTCAATGGGGAACCGATCATTGTCACCGAGTATGACAATGGGGGGAATACCACCGGCGCTGCGGACAAGTTCAAGCAGGCCGTGGCCGATGGGGTCGATGTGGTGATCCAGGGCTCGTCCTCTGCAGTTGCCGGGCAGGTGTCCGAGGATGTCCGCAAATACAACCTGCGCCACCCTGGGGAGGAGGTTCTGTATCTGAACGTCGGCGCCGAGGCCCTGGAGCTGACCGGCGAGAAGTGCCACTTCCACGGTTTCCGCTTTACCACCACCGCGCCCATGCGTGTCGGTGCCTTGACCCAGGTGATGAAAGAGGCCGGAGTTTTGGGGACGAAGGTCTATTCGATCAATCAGAACTATTCCTGGGGTCAGGACATGGAGGCAGCCATCGAGGCCGATGCCGGACCCATGGGCTACGAGGTCGTGGGCAAGGTTCTGCACGAGGTGAACCGCATCCAGGATTTCGCGCCCTATGTGGCCAAAATCCAGGCTGCCGCTCCCGATACGGTGATCACCGGCAATTGGTCCAATGACCTGCTGTTGCTGATGAAAGCTGTGGGTGATGCCGGTCTCGATCTGCGCTTTGGCACGGCCTTCCTGGATCAGGTTGGCAATCTGGGCAATGCCGGGGAGGTGGCCCTGGGGAACTACGTGGCCCATCCCTACAACATCGAGGTTGAAGGCGACACTCTGGCCGCAGACTACAAGGCGGTGACAGGGCACAATCCCGTCTACGTCGAGCCCGGTGCGGTCAACGGCATGACCATGGTCGCCAAGGCCCTGGAGACTGTGGACTTCGGTGGTGGCAAGATCGACACCAACGCCATCGCCCTGGCCTTGGAAAAGGTGACCCTCGACACCCCTATCGGTCAACTGTCCATCCGGGCAGAGGACCACCAGACCATCATGCCCGTCGTGGTGTCGGTGGTGTCCAAGGATGTGGCCTATCCGGTGGATGGCACGGATATGGGGTTCAAGCCCGTGAAGGTGGTTCCCGCCGATCAAGTCCTCTATCCGGTGCAGGACTCCTGCCGGATGAAGCGTCCGTCCTGACGGACTGTCTCCGGTGGTCGGGGCGCCCCGTTCGCCGGACCGCTTCCACCGTGATGGGCGCAGGCCGATGCCCTGTCCCTTGATCTCGATGCCCGTCCTCCCCAGGGGGCTGCCGCTGGCGTGGCCTGCTCCCGAATGGCTTCAACCGGAAAAAGGGATCCCGTGATGGAATTCCTCGTCATTTCGATCTTGAACGGCGCCATTCAAGGCCTGTTGCTGTTCATGGTTTCAGCGGGCCTGACGCTGATTTTTGGCATGATGGGCGTGCTGAACTTCGCCCATGCGTCCTTCTATATGCTGGGGGCCTATTTCGCCTACACCCTGTCGGGACTGTTCGGTTTCTGGACAGGGATCATCGTCGCCCCCCTGTTGGTGGGCGTCATTGGCGTCCTGGTGGAGCGCTTCATGCTGCGCCGGGTCCATGCCCATGGCCATGCTCACGAATTGTTGCTGACCTTCGGTATCGCGTTGATCTTCGAGGAACTGGTGAAGCTGTTCTATGGGGACTTTCCCGTGAACTACACCATGCCCGAGGGACTGAGCTTCGCCGCCTTCAGTCTGTTCGACACGAACTACCCCTTCTATCGGATCTTCATCGGTCTCGTGGCGCTGGTGATGTTTGCGGGTCTGTACCTGCTGCTGACCCGCACCCGGGTAGGCATCATCGTGCGCGGCGCCGAGCGCCTGCCCAAGATGGCCGAGGCCTTGGGTCATAATGTGCCGCTGATCTTCATGGGCGTCTTCGGCGTGGGGGCTGCGCTCGCGGGGTTGGGGGGAGCGGTGGCGGGGGCCTTTTTCCCCACCAATCCCAACATGGCCTTGGACCTGGGCATTATCGTTTTCGTCGTGGTGGTGGTCGGCGGGCTGGGCTCGTTGGAGGGGTCCCTGCTGGCCTCCTTGCTCATCGGGATTTTCACCTCCTTCGCCGTTGGTTTGGATTGGTCGCTCGCCAGCCTGCTCTCCCTGGTGGGATTGGGGGACTGGGCCATGGGTGTGGGGGGGCTCATGACCCTCACCCTGTCCTCCATTTCGGGCACGGTGCCCTTCCTGTTGATGCTCATCGTCCTGCTGGTTCGTCCGGCCGGTTTGATGGGATCGCGGATCTGATCGGCTGGGCAAGGACATGACATTCATGACATCCCGTATTCCGGTTCTCGCTCTGACCCTCGTCCTTCTGGTGGTCCTGCCGCCTTTCCTGGGTCTGGGGTGGCAGAACGCCCTGACCAATATGCTCATCGCGTCATTGTTCGCGATGTCCTTCAACCTGCTGATGGGGCAGGGGGGCATGCTGTCTTTCGGTCATGCCGCCTATTTCGGTTTGGGGGCCTTTGCCACCCTGCATCTGATGACGGCGGTGGAAGACGGTTTGGCGTTCCCCACCATGCTGCTGCCTCTGGCGGGGGGGCTGGTCGGATTGGTGGCCGGAGGGATCGCGGGCTATTTCGCGACCCAGCGGGCGGGCGTGTACTTCTCGCTGGTGACCCTGGCCATTGCCGAGCTACTGCGCTCCCTGGCTCCCCATTGGGGGGGGATGTTCGGCGGCGAGTCCGGCCTGTCGTCCATGCGGATGCCCTCCATGGGGTTGGTCTTCGGCGATCAGATCGAAGTCTATTACGTGGCCCTGGCCTGGGTGGCGCTCTGCCTGGGCTTGCTCTGGGCCTATACGCGCACCCCCTTCGGGCGGTTGACCCTGGCCCTACGCGACAATGAACAACGGATCCGCTTCCTCGGTTATGACGCCCATCGGTCCAAGATCCTGGTCTTCGCCACCTCGGCCCTGTTCTCTGGCATTGCTGGTGGCCTGTTGGCCTTGAGCAACGAGACGGCCAACTACAATATTTTCTCCACCCATATGTCCGCCCAGGTGGTGTTGCAGACTTTCGTCGGTGGTTCCGGTGTCTTCCTCGGGCCGGTGCTGGGGGCCAGCCTGTTGACCCTGTTCGGCTTCCTGGTCTCGGAGATGACCCGATCCTGGCTGTTGTACCAGGGGGTGATCTTCGTGTTGGTCATGCTGTTCCTGCCCAAGGGCCTGGGGGGGGCTCTGGTCGACCTTTGGCGGGTGCGGGAACGCTTGGACTGCTCCCGGGTGGCGCCCCTCGCGGCCCTGGCCACCCTGGGCGGTGTGCTGACAGCGGGCGCGACTGTTTTTGTGGTCCAAACCCTCGAGCATATTTTGGGTACGACTTACAAAGCCGAAGTGGCGCGCACCGGCCTATGGGAGCCGGTTCCCCTGTTCGGCACCGAATGGGATCCCTTGTCGCCCCTCACCTGGATCCTTCCCCTCGGTGTTGCGATCCTGGGCCTGACGCTGCTGGTCGAAGGTCGCCGCCGACTGGCCGCCCTGGCCGAAACCAGTCCCACCCCACCCCGTCACCCCCCCGTCCTGGAGGCTGGAGAATGAGCAAGCAACAGCCCATTCCCGACAGTGTTGCCTTGGCCCTGCGCGGCCTAGAAAAAAACTTCGGCGGATTGTCCATCATGCGGGGGGTCACCTTCGACGTGACCCGGGGCGAGCGTCACGCGGTGATCGGTCCCAATGGCGCAGGCAAGTCCACCCTGTTCAACCTGATTTCCGGCGCCTTCCCGCCCACGGGCGGGATCATTGCCCTGAACGGCGCCCCCATCCAGGGTTTGGCGCCGGAGGTGATTAACCGCAGGGGGTTGGCCCGGTCCTTCCAGATCTCCAACATCTTTGGTCGGATGAGTGCCTTCGAGAACATCCGCATCGGCGTGATGGCCCGCCATGGCGCGCGCTTCGACCTGTTCCGTCCCATCTCCAAGCGGCGCCG
This sequence comes from Rhodospirillum sp. A1_3_36, assembly GCF_047263945.1. NCBI lineage: Bacteria > Pseudomonadati > Pseudomonadota > Alphaproteobacteria > Rhodospirillales > Rhodospirillaceae > Rhodospirillum > Rhodospirillum sp. A1_3_36. The sequence goes on from NZ_JBLAVB010000017.1 coordinate 53,614, forward strand.
CGTCAACGAGGAGGCCATGGCCCTCCTCGAGCGGATCCGCCTGGGTCACCGGGCCGACACCCTGGCTGGAGACCTGAGCTATTCGGAACAGCGTTCCCTGGAAATCGGCATGACCTTGACCACCGATCCGGACGTGATCTTGCTGGATGAACCCACCGCAGGCATGTCCCGGGAGGAAACCGCCCATGTGGTCGACCTCGTCCGGGAGGTCACCCAGGGCAAGACCCTGCTGACCGTGGAACACGACATGAGCGTTGTCTTCGGTCTCTGCGATCGTATTTCCGTGCTGGTCCACGGCACCATCCTGGCCACGGGCACTCCGGACGACATCCGCTCCAACCGGAAAGTCCAGGAAGCCTACCTGGGCGAGGAGGCCGCGTGATGCTATTGCATGTTCAAGACCTGCATGCCCATTACGGCAAAAGCCACATCCTCCACGGCGTGACCTTCGACATGGAGGAGGCGGACATCGTCTGTCTGTTGGGGCGCAACGGTTCCGGCCGCTCCACCACCCTGAAGGCCATGATGGGCTGGCTGCCGCCCACCCAGGGCTCCGTGGTCCTCAAGGGGCGGGAGCTGGCCGGGCGCTCTGCCCATGGCATCGCCCGGTCCGGTCTGGGCTACGTGCCCGAGGACCGGCTGGTCTTCCCCAACCTGACGGTGGAAGAGAACCTGCACATGGGCATTCTGCCCGGCGTGGAGGGCGCGCCCAAGTGGAGGCTGGAGGACATGTTCACCTACTTCCCCCGCCTCAAGGAACGGCGGGACCAGCGGGCGGGCACCATGTCCGGTGGCGAGCAGCAGATGCTGACCATGTGCCGCACCCTGCTGGGGAATCCTCTGGTCGTCCTTATCGATGAACCCACCGAAGGACTGGCTCCCAAGATCGTTGACGTGGTGAGCGAGGTCATCCGCGATATCCACAGCCGGGGTGTGGGCGTCCTGCTGGTCGAGCAGAAAATGAGCATGGCCCTGAAGGTGGCCCGCCGGGTCCTGGTGATGGGCCATGGCGAGGTGGTCTTCGCGGGCCCCCCCGAGGACATGCGCAATCGTGCCGATATTCGGCGGGACTGGCTGGAAGTGGCCTGATTCCGGGGATGAGCGAGCGAGAAAACATAAGATCCATAAAGGAAACGACCATGGCAAATACGGAACTGGATCGGGCGCCTGACCGTGGGGTGCCTGATCGCCGCCGCGTGGTCCTGGTGACCGGTGCCGGGGCTGGGATCGGTCTTGCCGCCGCCCGCCGCTTCGCGCAAGGGGGATACGCCGTTGCCCTTTTCGATATTGATGCGGAGGCCTTGGAAAAGGCAGCGGCCGACCTGGCGGACTTGGGTATGCCGGTGTTGACCATTGTCGGTTCTGTCATCGATGAAGCCGCCGTTTCCGGGGTCATCGCCAGAACGGTGGCCGAGCTGGGCGGGTTGGATGTTCTGATCAACAATGCGGGGATCTCCAGCAACCTGCCCACCTTGGAGCTGTCGCTGGAGGATTGGCGCCGGGCCGTGGACATCAATATGACCGGCGTCTTTCTGGCAGCCCGCGAGGCTGGCCGCCACATGGTCGATGCCGGGGGAGGGGTGATCCTCAACATGGGGTCCATGTATGGCACCGTCGCCGCGCCGGAACGGGTGGCCTACTGCGGAACCAAAGCCGCCGTGGACATGATCACCCGCGTTCTGGCCATTGAATGGGCCAAGCGGGGCGTGCGGGTCAATACCGTCGCGCCGGGTTACGTGCGCACAAAACTGGTGGAGGACCTGGTGGCCCGAGGCCGCATGGACCTGGACGTGCTGCGCGCGCGCATTCCCCAGGGCCGTCTGGCCGAGGCCCATGAGATCGCCGAAACCCTGTTCTTCCTCGCCTCTGACGGGGCTTCCTTCATCACTGGGCAGACGCTTGGGGTCGATGGGGGATGGACCGCCTATGGCTATGTGTGACGTCTCGCAGTCCCCCTTTCCCGAGAAGCGGAGCGCTTTCCATGCCCACCCATGACACCCTGCTGCCCGCCGCCCCCTGGCGTGACCTGCGCGCGACCGAGGCCGATTGGGCGGCTGCGGATCCGGTTCTGTTGGGAACCCTGCTGACCCAACTGCATCTGATCCGGGCCTTCGAAGAGAAGGTCCTGGAGCTGGTCGGGCTGGGGCTGGTTCACGGCCCAGCCCATTCCTCCATCGGTCAGGAAGGCGGTGCCGTCGGCTCCGTTCTGCCCCTGCGCGCCAGCGACGAGGTCAATGGCTCCCACCGGGGGCACCACCAGTTTCTGGCCAAGGCCCTGCACTATGTGGCCGCCGACGGTCTCGATCCCAAGGCCGAGTTGGACGCGGCAGCCCACGAGGTCCTGCGCAAAACCCTGGCGGAGATCTTGGGGTTGGCCGATGGGTACTGCAAGGGCCGGGGCGGATCCATGCACCTGCGTTGGGAAGAGGCGGGCGCGCTGGGGACCAATGCCATCGTTGGCGGCGGTGTCCCCCTGGCTGCGGGCGCGGCCTGGGCCCACCGCCGGGCGGGGACCGGCGATGTGGCTGTGACCTATTTTGGCGATGGCGCGGTGAACATCGGCTCTGTCCTGGAAACCATGAACCTTGCCGCCGCCTGGAAGTTGCCGCTTTGCTTCTTCATCGAGAACAACCGCTATGCCGTGTCCACCACCGTTGAGGAGGCCACCGCTGAGCCGCGGTTGTCGGCCCGGGGAAGCGCCTTCGCCATCCCCGCCTGGAAGGTCGATGGCATGGACCCGCTGGCGGTCCATATCGCCATGGAGGAGGCCCTGGAGGTCATGCGGAATGGCGGCGGGCCCACGGTTATCGAGGCCGATGTCTACCGCTTCTTCCACCAGAATGGCCCCCTGCCGGGTAGTGCCTTTGGCTATCGGAGCAAGCAGGAAGAGGCCGAATGGCGCGCCCGGGATCCCCTGACGCTGACCGCTGAGAAGATGCTCGCCCGCGCGCTGATCACGGAAGCCGAAGTGGAGGCGTTGCGCGCCCGCTGCGTCGCCGTCATGGACGAGATCGCCGCAACCATGGTGGAGACCGTTGACGGCAAGCGCGCCATTAAGGCCAACCTTTGGCCCTCGCCGGATTTCCGGGATTTTGGCGTGCGCGGGGACCTGTCCGAATTCGCCGGGGTCCGCACCGAGGAGCTGGAGACCTTCCAGGGCAAGGTTGGTGAGGCCAAGTTCGTGGATGTGGTCGCCGATGTCATGGGGCGGCGCATGGAAACCGATGATCGCATCGTGGTCCTGGGGGAGGACGTGCACCGCCTGAAGGGCGGCACCAACGGGGCCACCCGGGGCCTGTCCGACCTGTTCCCCGACCGGATCCTGGGCACGCCCATCAGCGAGAATGCCTTCGCCGGACTGGGGGGCGGCATGGCCATGGATGGTCGCTATATCCCGGTCATCGAGTTCATGTATCCGGACTTCATGTGGGTGGCCGCCGATCAGGTCTTCAACCAGATCGCCAAGGCTCGCCACATGTTCGGTGGCGATGGCGCCGTTCCCCTGGTCCTGCGCACCAAGGTGGCCATGGGAACAGGCTATGGCTCCCAGCATTCCATGGATCCGGCGGGGATCTTCGCCACCTCGCCCGGTTGGCGGATCGTCGCGCCCTCCACCCCCTTCGACTATGTGGGGTTGATGAACAGCGCCCTGCGATGCCAGGACCCCGTTCTGGTGCTCGAGCATGTGGATCTTTACGCCAGCAAGGGTCCGGCCCCTTTGGAGGACCTGGACTACTTCATTCCCCTGGGGAAGGCCAAGGTGGTGCGGACCGGTGGCAAGATGACCGTCCTCACCTACCTGGGTATGGTCAAACCAACCCTGGAGGTGGTGGACCGCCTGGGGCTGGATGCCGAGGTGATCGACTTGCGCTGCCTGGATCGGGCCGGTCTGGACTGGGCCTGTATCGAGGCCTCCGTGCAGAAGACCAACAATGTGGTCATCGTTGAGCAAGGCTCCTTGGGGACGACCTATGGCCCCATGCTCGCGAGCGAGATCCAGCGGCGCCTGTTCGATTGGCTGGATCAGCCGGTTGCCCATCTGTGTGGGGGTGAGGCCTCGCCCAGCATCTCCAAGGTGTTGGAACGGGCAGCCTATGTGGGTACCGAGGAAATTGAGGTGGGTCTGCGTCAGGTTATGGCTGACCAGGGCTTGCCGCTCGTTTGACCGGATGGATAAGGGAGAGAGTTCAATGAAAATGGTTGCCCCAATGGAAATCGGCCTCTGCTGTGCCAACCTGGACAGCCTCGCGGCCTTTTATGTGGAGGTTCTGGGGTTCACCCAGATCAATGTCATCGAAGTTCCCACGGAAAAAGCTGCGGGAACGGCCCTGACCAACGCGGCCTATCGCGTTACCCGCCTGCAAAGTCCCTGGGGCGAGCGGATCAAGCTGCTCGAACCCTCCAAGAGCGCCCGGCCCGGCCCGGAAAAGACCGAGCATATCCTCGATGTGCTCAACACCGCCTATATCACCTTCATCGTCGATGACCTGAAAGCTCTGTTGCGCCATCTGTTGGACAACGGCATGGAGATTCTGACCGGATCCGAGGTGATCGAGGTCCGCCCCGGAACCTTCCTGGTCTTTGGTCGAGACCCTGAAGGCAATGTCCTGGAGTTCGTGGAATACGGTGACCTTGCCGCCTATCGGAACGACCTGCCCGAGCCCGTGGGAGTCTGACCCATGGTTATGGCGACTGCTTAGAGTGTTGGGCGGACCCCGGGCTCTTATTTATAGAAGAAAAAGGGGGGTTTGGGGGCATTAGCCCCCAAATGGGCTTGGGCAATCGCCCAAAAAAGACGAGACACTGTCATGTGCCCTGTCAGGATTGGAGGACATGGTCGATCAAGCCCTTCCCCCCCTGTTCTATATCGATCTGGACAGCCTTCCGCGCGCCGTCCGGGTCCTTGTTCCTCAGCGCGTTGATGATACGCGTATGGGGATGGGGATCCCAGTTTTCCGGCACGCCCGCGTCGTACAGGTGGGAGAGAATGGGGCCGCACCGCACCCAGAGTCCGGCTACCAAATCATAGGTGATGGGGAGATTACCCAGGCGGCAGAGGGCCAGATGGAATTCCGTATTCAGGTCGATGGCTTCGCTGAAGGTGCCCGCTTGGTGGCAGGCCATGATCCGTTCGTGGATCGCTTCCAGATCGGCGATCTCCTCTTCGGTCGCCAACTTGGCGGCGGCAGCGGCGGTATTACCTTCCAGGTCCACGCGAATCGCGCGAATTTCCAGAAGCTGTTCGTGTGTCAAACGGGGGACCGTCACCGTTCCCCGAGAGTCCAGAACCATCGCCCGTTCAAACACCAGCCTTAAAAGGGCTTCGCGCATGGGCGTGGGGCTGATCCCGAAACGCGCCGACATAGGGCGCAGACGCATCTGCTCCCCGGGCTTCAACTGCCCGCGCATAAGGGCATCTCTCAAAACGGAATAGGCCCGGTCGCTCAGGTTCTCCTTCACGATGGGTTGGGCCCAATCAACTGATTTTATTGGATTTTCTTTGATCTTCTTCATAGTTCTTGACATCGCGTATTGGTCACTGGAAAAGTGTAATTACAAATAACATATGACGCCGGAGCCCAAAGAGGCAACAACAGACAGAACCGGCGTCGCTCCACCTGGGAGGGTGGAAATGGGAGGACAGTGACATGCTTGCCTTGCGCAAGATCCAGGCCATAACCGTCCGTTCCGTGGGCGCTGGGGCGGTCGCGTCCCTTGCCCAGTTCCTGCCGTTGCTGCGGCCTGGGGGAATCCTGGTGGTGTCGGGGATCCATACTGAGTCCTATGGCCTCGATCTGACCCGCTTCCTGCGGGAGAAAAAACAGCTGCGCGCCGCCCATGATACCACTGTGCGCGCCTTCGCGGAGGTTCTCCGCTTTCTGGATACCAAAGGCGCGGTTCTGTTGCGCCTCATCACACACCGTAAACCCCTCGATCACGCCGAGGAGGCCGTGACGCTAGCCCGAGGCAAATAGGCGGTCAAGGTGATGCGTTTCCCGAGGGAGGAATTGAAAGGATGCTTGGCATGATCGAAGAAACGCGCGCCGTTGTCGCCGAGGGTGCCGGGGGACCAGAGGTCCTGCGGGTGGTGAATCGCCCCCGCCCGTCTCCGGGTCCGGGCCAGATGGTGATCCGGGTTCATGCTGCGGGAATCAACCGCCCCGACGTGATGCAGCGTCAAGGCAATTATCCGCCTCCACCGGGCGCGTCTGATGTCTTCGGCCTGGAACTGGCCGGCGTGGTTGAAACCCTGGGGGCGGAGGTTTCGACGTTCTCTCCCGGTGACCGGGTCATGGCTCTGGTTCACAGTGGGGCCTATGCCGATTGGGCGGTGGTCGACGCGCCGGTTTGCCTTCCCGTGCCCGATGGCATGTCCCTGGTGGAGGCGGCGGCCGTGCCGGAGACCTATTTCACCGTTTGGAGTAATCTGTTCCAACGGGCCCGCCTCGCCCCCGGCGAGACCGTGCTGATCCACGGCGGAACCTCGGGCATCGGGACAACGGCGACGCTTCTGGCCAAGGCCCTGGGCTCCAAGGTCATCGTCACCTGTGGATCTGCCGAGAAATGCGCCGCCGCCTTGAAGGTGGGGGCCGACCACGCCATTGACTACCGGAGCGAGGATTTTGTCACCCGAGGCAAGGAGTTGACCGGGGGTGCCGGACCGGATGTGATCCTCGACATGGTGGGCGGCGACTATATCCAGCGGAATCTGGATCTCTGTGCGGTGGATGGGCGTATCGCCCAGATCGCGTTTCAGCACGGGAGCCGTGCGGACCTGGACCTGCAACCTCTGCTGATCAAGCGATTGACTTTGGTGGGCTCGACCCTGCGCGCCCGCCCGGTGCCCATGAAGGCGGCCCTGGCCCAAGCGATCACCGAAAACGTCGTGCCCCTGTTGGCCAAGGGCCAGGCCCGTCCGTTGATCGACTCCACATTCCCCCTGGAAGAGGTGGCCTCGGCCCATGCCCGTATGGACGCCAGAGCCCATGTGGGCAAGATCGTCCTGACGATGGTGGCGCCCCAATAAGCACAACGAGGACTCCTTTCCCATGTCTTCCTCCTCATCTCCCTCGTCCCTCCCGGTGTCTGGTCCCGAGACCGCATCTGAGCAGACCAATGCGACGTGGGGCCAGTTCATCTCTTCGGCCCTGTTCCTGGCCATCGTTCAAAACGTGCATCGTCGTTTCACAGACAAGAATGCCTTGTGCACGGGGGAATGACGATTTTGGAGAGTTCTCGGAGTTTTCCGCCGCCTACGAGAGTGAAACGGGATCAGCTTGAGGCAAGCTGGCCCGGTTTCACCCTCGTTATACTCTGTGCCCTGCTCAGATCTGCAAGGGGTCACGGACCCTTTGATCCCATTGGTAAAAAACAAATGGGGGTCCGGGGCCTCAGGCCCCGGTGGGGGGCGGGGCAAAGCCCCGCGTTTTTCGGACTTTGAAGGAGACAGAGTATAAATAGACTTTAGAGTGCCGTCAAAATCAAGTCAGTCCAAGAAATAGACCAACTTGATCTCGGAGCATTCTAATGAAATGTTCTAAAAAAACGAAGAAATCAAAGTTTTCATTGGGAGGATGTTCATGTCGTTCAAGACTCTTTTGGCAACCACTGCAGTGGCCCTGTCCGTGCTTGCATCCCAGGCCATGGCGGATGTGAAGTTCGGAGCCCTGTATCCTTTCAGCGGCCAGTTGGCCCTGTTGGGCGAAGAAAGCGCCCGGGGCCTGGAGATCGCCGTCGATGAGATCAACGCCGCAGGCGGCGTGCAGGGCGAACAGGTGGTGCTCGTGCGCGGCGACGCCGTGGATAACAACCAAGCCATTGGCGAGGCCAGGCGGTTGATCTCCCTGGAGGGCGTCAAGGCGATTTTTGGCACCTATTCCTCCTCCCGCTCCATCGCCGCCAGTCAGGTGGCGGAATTGGCTGGCATTCCCTATTTCGAATTGGGTGCGGTGGCCGACGAGGTGACCGGACGGGGACTCTCCCATCTGTTCCGCACCAACCCCACCGCAGAAGATATGGGAAAGACCATCGTTGACATGATTGTCGACAAGGTGGCTTTCGGTTTGGGCAAGGCACCGACCGATCTGAAGATCGGTATCATCCACGAAGATAGCGCCTATGGCACGTCCGTTGCCGGTCACGAAAAGGCCTATGGCGAGAAGGCCGGACTGAACATCGTCTCCGTCCAGGGCTATCCGGCCTCCACCGTGGACATGTCCTCTCTGGTTCTGGACCTGAAGCAGAAGGGCGTGGATGTCGTTCTTCAGACCTCCTATCAGAATGACTCCGTTCTGTTTCTCCAGCAGGCCCATGAAGCCGGTTTCAAGCCCGGCGCCATCATTGGCGGCGGCGGCGGATACTCCATGCTTCCGACGGCCGAGGCCGTGGGCAAGGATGTGATCGACGGTGTTTTCGACGCGGACTTCACCCAGTACGCCGTGAACACCACCTTCACCCCGGGTCTGGAACAGTTTGTCGAAACCTATAAGGCGAAATACGGCGAGGAACCCCGTTCGGGTCACTCCCTGAACAACTACGTGGGTGCCTTGGCCCTGCTGCATGCCATCGACAAGGGGCAGGGCTTCGATGCGGAAGCCATCATTAAGGCAGCCAAGACCGTGGACTTGCCGGTGGGAGAGACAGCCACGGGATATGGCATTGAATTCGGTGAGAACAACCAGAATGAGCGGGCCTTCATGATGGGAATGCAGTGGCAGGACGGAAAGTTGGTCACCGTCTACCCTGACGCTGCGGCCGTGGCCGAGATGCGTTTCGCGAAATAACCATCGCGGGAGGCAGGGGGGCAGCACTGCCAGCTCCTCTGCCTCCCCTTTCTTTTGGAGAGCGGGACGCCATGGACACTTTTTTGCAAGTGGTGGTCAACGGGGTGATGCTCGGTGGGCTGTTCACCATCGTCGCCATCGGGCTGACCTTGATCTTTGGAATCGTCAAGGTCATCAACTTTGCCCACGGCGAATTCCTGATGCTGGGCATGTATTTAACCTATCTGCTGACCGTCGGCTGGGGGGTGCACCCCTATCTCACTGTGGTCGCGGTTGCCCCGGCGCTGTTCGTCTTTGGCGCCTTGACCCAACGGTTCATCATCCAGCCATTGCTGGCGGCCAAGGACGACCATGTCCAGATCTTTGCCACTGTTGGCCTGTCCACGGCGCTGATCAATCTCGCCTTGATGATTTTCGGAGCTGATATCGCCAATACGCCTGCCAGTGGCCTGCGGTCTGCCATCGAGTTGGGGCCCGTGCGGATCCTTGCGGGGCAGCTCTGGATTATGGTGGCGGCTGGGGTTTTGGTGTTCGTTCTCCATATGATGCTGAACCACACGCGCACGGGCCGGGCCATTCGGGCGGTCTCGCAGAACCGGGCAGCGGCTCAACTCATGGGCATCAATGTCCAGTGGATGTACATCCTGACCTTCGGTATCGGTGCAGCTTGCGTCGGTGTGGCCTCGACCCTGGTCGCGCCCCTTTACCCCACATCGCCCACCATTGGCACCTACTTCGTCCTGACGGCCTTCGTGGTCGTGGTGCTGGGCGGGTTGGGATCCATTACCGGCGCCTTTCTGGGGGCGATGATTATCGGATTGATTGACTCCTTGTCGGGCTTTTACATCGGCTCCGACCTGCGTGAGGCCGTCGTCTTCGGTGTGTTCCTGCTCATCCTCATTCTGAAACCGTCGGGACTGTTCGGCTCCCACACGACCCTGTCGCATGTGTCGCCATGATGAAATTCCCAATCCCCAAAACGTCCCTGGCGTTGGTGGCCCTGCTGGCGGCTTTGTTCCTCACCCCTGTCGTGATCGGGGATGAGTTCATCTATCACGTTTTCATCACCATCTGCGTCTTTGGGGCCTTGTCGACGGCCTGGAACATCGTCGGTGGCTTCGCCGGGCAGTTGTCCCTGGGGCATATGATCTTTTACGGGATCGGCTCCTATGTGGGCGTCATTCTCATGGGACATGGCATCAGCCCCTGGATCGGCATGTTTGTTGGCGCCGCGGTGGCCGTGGTGGTGGCCGTGGCGATCAGTTACCCCTGTTTCAAGCTGCACGGCCCCTTCTTCGCCCTGGCAACCATCGCCATGCTCGAGGTCTTCCGGGTCCTCACCTTGCATTTCCGGGATCTGACCGGGGGGGCGACGGGCTTGATGATCCAGCTGAAAATGGGTTGGGCCTGGATGGTCTTCCGCGAGCGTCTGCCGGCCTTGATCATCGCCTTTGGTCTGTTGCTGCTCTGCCTGGCCGTGGCCTGGATGATCCGCCACCGTCGGCTGGGGTTCCAATTGGTGGCAACCCGCGAACGGGAATCCGCAGCCAAGGCCGCAGGTGTGGCAACGGTGAAGGTGCGGTTGATCGCCGTAGCCACCTCCGCCGCATTGACAGCCATGGTTGGCACCTTCCACGCCATGTACCTCACCTTTATTGAGCCCGCCTCCGCCTTTTCGCTGACCATGTCCATCCAGATTGCCATGTTTGCCCTGATCGGTGGCATTGGAACGGTGGTGGGACCCCTGTTGGGCGCGCTGCTTCTGGTGCCCGTGACCGAACTGGCTCGGGGCGCCTTGGGGGCACATGGTTTGGGCTTACACGGTTTCGTCTATGGCGTCGTCTTGGTGCTGGCGGCCCTGTTCATGCCCAACGGGGTCATGGGCCTTGTCCAGCGTGTCACGCAGGGCAAGACGAACGTCCCCTCCAGTCAGGCCGAGGCCGTGGTTGCCATGCCCCGGGCGTCCGAGCCACCGCCGATCGGTGACGCCATTATGCGTGTCGAGGGATTGGACAAGTATTTCGGCGGCCTGCATGTGACAAACGAGGTCAGTTTCTCCCTGCATCAAGGGGAAATCCTCGGCTTGATCGGTCCCAACGGAGCGGGCAAGACGACGCTGTTCAACATGCTGTCCGGATTTCTGAAGGCTGACCGGGGCAGTGTCACGGTTCTGGACGATAAGGGCGCCTGGATCGCCCCCGAGACCCCCATGGACTGCGCCGCCCTGGGCCTGGGCCGGACGTTCCAGATCGTCCAGCCATTCGCCGCCATGAGCGTTGAGGAAAACATCATGGTCGGTGCCTTCCACCGCCACAAGGATCCATCCGACGCCCGCGAGGCGGCCCGGGAGACGGCCCACCGCATGGGGCTGGCTCCCTATCTCCAGGCGGAGGCGCGGGGGTTAACCATTGGCGGGCTGAAACGTCTGGAGGTGGCCCGGGTCATGGCCATGGAGCCCCGTATCCTGCTGCTCGACGAGGTCATGGCCGGTATCAACCAGACCGATGTGCGCCGTGCCATCGACCTGATGCTGTCCATCCGGGACAGGGGGGTGAGCATCATCGCCATCGAGCACGTGATGCAGGCGGTCATGTCCCTGTCCGACCGGGTCATTGTGCTCAACTCCGGCACCATCATCGCCGAGGGCAAGCCCCAGGATGTGGTGCGCGATCCCGAAGTGGTGGAAGCCTATCTTGGAAAGGACTTCGCCCATGCTTGAACTGCGGGATATCGACGCGGGCTACGGGCCGACCTCCATCCTTCACGGTGTCTCGCTGACCGTTGAGGCGGGCGAAGTGGTCACCATCGTTGGCGGCAATGGGGCAGGCAAGACCACGACCTTGCGGACCATCGCCGGGCTGATCAAACCCACCAAGGGGGCCATCCTGTTCGAGGGCGAGGATATCACCGGCTTGGCAGCCCACGAGGTGGTGGATCTGGGAATCACCTTGATCCCCGAGGGGCGCCAGCTTTTTCCTGATATGACCGTGCGGGAAAACCTCCTGATGGGCGCCTATCGCAAGGGTGCCCGGGCCAGCCAGAAGCAAACCCTGGAGGAGGTTCTGGATCTTTTTCCCCGGGTGCGGGAGCGGTCGGAGCAGCAGGCCTCCTCCCTGTCCGGTGGCGAGCAGCAGATGGTGGCCATCGCCCGGGGCATGATGGCCAAACCCAAACTTCTGATGTTCGACGAACCCTCCTTGGGTCTGGCGCCCATCATCGTCTCCCAGGTCTTCGATGTGATCGCGCGCATCAAGGCCACGGGGGCGACGGTGCTGATCGTCGAGCAGAATGTCTTCCATACCTTGAAGGCCGCCCATCGCGGATACGTCCTGGAAAATGGCGAAGTGGTTCTGAGCGACAGGGCCGACGCGCTGTTGACCAACGACCACATCCGCCAAGCCTATTTGGGGATCTGAGATCATGAGTGAACGGGACAATATTCCCAACATCCTGAAAAACCGGGACAGCCACCTGCGCCGCCGGGTCCTGGTGACCGGCGCAGCCAACGGCATCGGTCGCTCCATCGCCTTGGGCTTTGCCGCGCGGGGGGCCAGCGTCGGTGTTGCCGACATGAAGCCCGACGACGTGAGTCGGGTTCATGCTGAAATCATGGCCCTGGGCCGAGGAACGGCTGTGCCCTTGACCGTCGACGTGAGTGATTACGATGCCCTTGAGGCGGCCCTGACCAATGCGGCCAGCGCAATGGGAGGGGCTTTCGACACGGTGATCAACAACGCGGGCATCTCTCCCAAACACGACGGAGTTGCCCACAGGATTTGGGAGCTGGATCCCGGCGAATGGCGCCGGGTGGTGGATGTGAACCTGACGGGGGCCTTCAACACCGTGCGGGCCTTGGTACCGTCTATGGTTGAGGCCCGGCGGGGCTGGATCGTCAACATGTCCTCCATTGCCGGGCAGACCTATTTTCCCATAGTGGCCAGCCATTACGCCGCCACCAAGGCGGCTATCATCGGGTTCACCAAGCATCTGGCGGGAGAACTCGGTCCCCATGGTATCCGGGTCAATGCCATGGCTCCTGGACGGATCGAAACGCCGATGGTGCGCGGTGTGGCACCGGAAGTGAACGCCGAGCAGGTGCGTATGACTCCCATGGGCCGCCTGGGCCAGCCCGAGGAGGTGGCCGACGTGGCCCTGTGGTTGACCAGTCCGGAATCCAGCTTCGTCACTGGCCAGACCATAGATGTGGCCGGCGGTCTCGGCATGACCTGAGCGGGTGTTTCGATTGCGTCGCGATGTTTCCCACCGCCGTCCTCTATACAGTTTCTCGCTCGCCGACACGGAGCCCTTCAAGGAAGTGATGTCATGACCACCGAGATCACCGGTACCACCCGTCTATTCGGGATCGCCGCCGACCCCATTCATCACGTCAAAACGCCCCAAGTCTTCAACGCCTTCCTTCGTGAGAGGGGGATCGATGGCGTGTTGGTGCCCTTCCACGTCCAGCCCAACGGCTTGGACGCCTTTTGTCAGGGCCTGCGGCACCTGGAGAACTGTGGCGGTATCATCGTCACCGTCCCCCACAAAACGGCCATCGTCGATCTTTGTGATACGGTCACCGACGAGGCCGCGAGAGTGGGGGCCGTGAATTGCATCCGTCGGGATCCGGATGGGCGATTGGTGGGCACCATTCTCGACGGCATTGGCTTTGTCGAGGGACTGAAGGACGCGGGGATCGATCCCAAGGGCATGCGAGCCTATCTGGCGGGCGCCGGAGGGGCGGCCAGTGCCATCGCTTTTGCCCTGGCCGGGGCGGGCGTGGCCAGTTTGACCATTGGCAACAGAACCAAAGCCAAGGCCGAAGACCTGGCCGAACGCATCGCCCGGTCCTATCCGGATCTGCGGCTCTCCACCGATGCTGCGGCCGTGGCCAACCAGGACTTGGTGGTCAACGGGACCTCGGTGGGCATGGCTGACGGGGAGGGGGCGGCCTTGGACCTGGACCAACTCCACGCCGCTCAAGTGGTGGCCGAGGCGATCATGGCGCCGTCCATGACACCGTTGCTCAAGGCGGCGGAGGCCAGGGGCTGTCGGCTTCAACCGGGGTTACCCATGCTTCAGTCCCAAATCACGCTGATGGCCCGCCATTTGCGGCTCACCGACTGATCCATTACCGGGAATGCGGGAGCAAGCCATGGACACCAAAGCGGACCAAACCCACGATTACATTATTGTTGGCGGAGGGACAGCGGGCTGTGTGCTCGCCAATCGGTTGACTGCCAGCGGCCGGTACCGCGTCCTTCTTTTAGAGGCCGGGGGCGAGGGCCGTAATCCTTGGATCACCATTCCCGCAGGGTTCTACAAGCTCCTCACCAACCCCCGCTACAATTGGCAGTTCAAGACCGATCCGGAACCCGGTACCGGCAACCGGGAAATTGCCATTCCCCGGGGCAAGGGGCTTGGGGGATCCACCCTGATCAACGGCATGATCTGGGTCCAGGGCCAACCCCAGGATTATGACGCCTGGGCCCAATCCGGTTGCCCGGGGTGGAGTTTCCAGGACGTGGCGCCGATCTTTCGACGGGTCGAGCACTATAGGGGGCCGGTCACCCAGGCGCTCCGGGGCGACGCGGGTCCCATGCCGATCAACGAAGTCGTGGAACGTCCAGCCATCGCCGAGGCCTTCCTGGATGCGGCAGAAGCGGCAGGTATCCCCCGCACCTCCGATTATAACGGCCCGTCCCAGGACGGCGTTGGCTTCTATCAGGTCAACCAACACAATGGTCAGCGGGTCAGTGCCGCAGCCGCCTACCTGGCTCCGGCACGAAACCGGCCCAATTTGCGGGTGGAAACGGGCGTCCATGCTACGGGACTGACCTTCGATGGGTCTCGGGTGACAGGTGTTTCCGCCGTAAAGGGGGGGCGTCGGGTTTCCTACACCGCCCAAGGGGAAGTCATCCTGGCCGTAGGCGCCATCCAGTCTCCCCAGGTGTTGGAGCTGTCCGGCATCGGAGATCCGGCGGTGCTGGGGGCGATCGGTGTTGATGTCCGCCATGCCCTACCCGGTGTGGGGACCAACTATGTGGACCACTTTTGCACGCGCTTGAATTGGCGGGTGAGCCAGCCTGTTACCTTGAACGAAGAAACCCGGGGTCTCCGCCTTGTCGGCAATGTTCTGCGTTATCTGACCCAACGCAGGGGTGTTCTGACCTTCGGCACGGGGCTGGCCCATGGCTTTGCACGGACCCGGGATGGACTGGAGGGGCCAGATATCCAGTATTTCTTCATGCATGCCAGCTACGCCAACGCTGCGGAACGCAAGCTGGAACGGAAACCGGGGATGACCCTGGGGGTGACCCAGCTTCGCCCCAAATCCCGTGGGACGATTCATGCGCGGTCCCCCGATCCTTTCGACCAGCCGGCCATTCGGCCTAACTTTCTGGACCTGGAGGAAGACCGCCGCTGCATGGTGGCGGGGATGCGCCTAGGCCGGACCATCCTGGAGCAGGCGCCCATGGATGCCTATCGGCGGCGGGAGATGAGCCCCGGCCCGGGCTGCCAGGAGGATGCGGACTGGCTTCGCTTCGCCCGGGAAACGGGGCAAACCATTTACCATGCCGCAGGCACCTGCCGCATGGGCGTCGATCCGAACGCCGTGGTTGATCCCCGTTTGCTGGTCCACGGGATCCGAGGGCTACGCGTGGTGGATGCCTCGGTCATGCCCGCCATGGTTTCGGGCAATACCCAGGCCGCAGTCTTCATGATTGCGGAAAAGGGCGCGGACATGATCCTGGAGGATGCTCAAAAACTTATAGATATTCGGTCTCCTTGAAGACGCGAAAAATGCGGAGCTTTGCCCCGCTCCCCACTGGGGCCGTAAGGCCCCAGACCCCAGGCATTTATTGGCCGATTCACTCTCAAGCGATGTCACGGAAAGAGGGCGATGCTCTCCCCGGAGCGGACGTCCGAGCCATTGACGGCCAGTCGCCTTGTCTCGCTCTGGGGCAACAGGATCGTGATCCGGTCATGGGCCGGGCGATGGGACCCCTCGGCGGTCCAGGAGAGGGAGATGGTCTCGGTCTCTCCGCGCAGAGTGAAGCGGGTCAGCCTGTGGTTTTCGGCCAAGGCGTTGGCGGACAGGCCGTCGTCTGAGTACTCGCGGCTTTCTCCAACCTGACCCGGAGGGGGCGGGAAGACCGCCCAGATCCGGTTGGTGTCCTTGCTGGCGTCGGCTCGGGTCAATCCCTCGGCGAGGGGCAAGACCGCCCCGCCCCGGGCGAAGAGGGGGATGCTCGACAGGTCGACGGTGAGAGACAGCCCCTCTCCGCCAGGGTGCCAACGGCCCTCACCGATATCCCACCAGCCCGTGTCGTTTTGAGGGAGGGTGACCGACCGTGTCACGGCGCCCGGTTCCACCACATTGGCGACCAGAAGGTCCCGACCGATCAGGAAATCATCGGTTTCTTCGAAGCAACGGGGGTCCGCCTCGTGGTCGAGGAAGGTTGGGCGGAGCATGGGCTCGCGCTCGGTCACACAGCGGTGGAGGACCGAGTACAGGTAGGGAATGAACCGGTAGCGCAGGTGGATGGCGTCCCGGATCAGTGGTGTGACCTCTGGAAACATCCAGGGTTCGTTGACCGTGCCATCGTCGTTCCAGGAATGGATGGTGAAACGCGGATGGAAGATGCCATTCTGGACCCAGCGGACAAAGAGTTCCGGCTCGGGACGCGGCCCGGCGAAGCCGCCCACGTCATGGCCGACATTGAACAGACCCGAGAGGGACATGCCCAGGCCCATGCGGATGTTATAGCGCAGGGTCTCCCAGGAGGTGCGGTTGTCTCCGGACCAGGTCTGGGCATAGCGCTGGAGGCCCGGTGAGCCCGAGCGGGAGATGAGGTAGGGCCGCTTGTTTGGGGCATGGGTCACCTGGGCCTCGTGGGAGGCCCGGGTCATCAGGACGGGCATCAGCGGACGGATGAGACCAATCTCCACCGGCTTGCCGAACCCCTGGCAGAGGGCGGTGGAGTCCCAGATTTCATATTCGTTGTTGTCGTTCCAGGTGGAGCCGATCCCCAGATCCAACAGTTTCTCGGTGACATTGGCGCGCCACCAGGCGACCGTATCGGGGTTGGTGAAATCCAGGTGGGATCCCTCGTCGTCCCAGAAGGCGGAGCGTTCCGGGGCGCCGGTCTCGGCCTCTCGCACGAAAAGACCGGCCTTGGCCGCCTCGTCATAGCGGGGGTGGTCCTGGAGCAGGCAGGGCTTGATGTTGGCCGCCAGATGAACACCGGCCTCGGCGAAGGTGTGGGCCATGCCCTTGGGGTCGGGAACCTTGTCGTGGTTCCAGTTGAACACATAGCGTTTGGCGCCGATCGAGGTGTAACCCGAGGACATTTGGAAACTGTCGCAGGGAATGTCGTGTTCGTCGATCAGGCGAAGGAAACCCTCCAGCCGGGCTTGGGCGTCGGGGGCATCGGTATACAGCATGGTCGAACCGGAATAGCCCAGGCTCCAAAGGGGCGGGAAGGCGGTGCCGCCGGTCAGACGCTCCTGGGTTTTGACGACCTCCAGCAGGCTGGGGGCCCAACTCAGGTAATAATCCAGATCCCCGTCTTCGGCGCGGTAGGCGCGGAAGGGCTTGTGGTAGTTGTCCAGCTCGTTGCCCAGGTCGTACCAACAGGTGGCGAGGTTGTCATGGAACAGCCCGACCGTCCCCGCGCCCTCCGTCCGCGTCAGGGTGAAGGGGATATGTTTGTACAAGGGGTCGGTGGTCCGTGCATCGTAACCCATGGCGTCCAGATCGCGCATCTCATAGCGTTGACCGGTGCGCTCCAGCGGACCGGCCTTTTCGCCCAGGCCATAAACCCGTTCCCCGGGGTGGCGCAGCAGAAAGTGCGCATGGGCATGGTCCCGAACACCGAGCATATAGGCCCCCGTGGGCCGATCCTGGGCGATCGGGCGGAAGAGACCGTCGGCTCCCCGTGCCTCCCAGGACAGGGCCAGGGGCTGGGTGATGGTGACCCGCAGGGTTTGCGTCGTCAGGGTGATCCGGTCGGCCTCCTGTTCCAGGGAGAAGGAGGGCAGAGCGAAACCGTCCAGGCTCTCGCGGGGGCGGCCGCTCCAGGGGACATCCCCATCGGGCGCGATGCTCCAGGTCCGGTCGAGGCGGAAGGCGCCGTCCTTGCGCAGATGCACGCGGATCAGTGCGTCTTCGAGGACAAGGATGGTGAAGAGATGCCGGTCTTCGACGCGGAACTCCAGGCCATTGTCGAGGACCCGGGCCAGTGTCCAGGTTTTGAGAGTCTTCATGATCAGAGTCCGTAGCCGAGGAGCAGGCGGGGCAGGAAGAGGCTGATGTCCGGAACGTAGGTGACGACCATGAGCAGGACGATGAGGACGGCATAGAACGGCAGCATGGGTTTCAGGACCTCGTTGATCGAGGTCTTGCCCACCGAGCAGCCGATGAACAGGGCCGATCCCACGGGCGGGGTACAGATGCCGATACACAGATTAAGGGTCATCATCACGCCGAAATGCACCGGATCCATCCCCAGATCGGTCACCACCGGAAGGAAGATCGGCGTGAAGATCAGCAGTGCCGGGGTCATGTCCATGAAAGCGCCGACCAGGAGCAGCAGGAGATTGATGATCAGCAGCAACACAAGGGGGTTTTCGGAAAGCGACAGCAGGATGTCCGAGATGGTGTAGGGAATGTCGGCGAAGGCCATGGCCTTGGACATGGCAATGGAGCAGCCGATCATCAGCAGCACGATGGAGGTGGTGACGGCGGATTCCAGGATGATCCCCGGCAGGTCTTTCAGGGAAATCTCCCGGTACCAGACCAGGGCCAGGAACAGGGTGTACAGGACGGCGGCGGCGGAGGCCTCGGTGGCGGTGAAGATGCCGCCGATGATCCCCCCCATGATGATGACAATCAGGCCCAGGGGAAGCATGGCGTCCAGGGTCTTGCGGCGCACCTCTGGCCAACTGGGGCGATCGGCCACGGGATACCCCCGCTTCTTCGCCATGACGCCCGCAGCGATCATCAGCCCCAGACCCATGAGGATGCCGGGCAGATAACCCGCCACGAACAGGGCCGCAACCGACGTGCCGTTGGTGATCAGGGAGAAGACGATGAAGGTGGTGCTGGGGGGGATCAGCAGACCCGTGGGACAGGAGGTGATATTGACGGCGGCGGAGAAGTTGGGATCGTAGCCATCCTTCTTCTGCAAGGGCGCCATAACGCCACCAACCGCCGCCGCCGAAGCCACGGCGGATCCCGAGATCGCCCCGAACATCATGTTCGCCAGGATGTTGCAATGGGCCAGGGCACCGGGCAGGCGTCCTCCCAACAATTTGGCGAATTCGATCAGACGCAGGGCGATGCCGCCCCGGTTCATGATATTGCCAGCCAGAATGAAAAAGGGGATGGCCAGCAACGTGAAGCTGTCCAGGCCCGACGCCATCTGCTGGGCGGTGATGAAAACTGCCTTGTCGAAGGGCATAAAGGTCATGAAGGTGACCGTAGCGCCGATGCCGATGGCAAAGGCGATGGGCACCCCAAAGGCCATGAGCAGGCCAAATGTCCCGAACAGGACCAGAGCGCTTTGCAGTTCCATCAGGTCCGCTCCCCTTTGGCAGCCAGGGTGTCCGCGGGAGAGGCGGGGGATGTTCCCGCGTCTGTGTCTCCGTCTTTAGGGGGGGCCTTGGACCCCAGGATGTCGATCAGGAACCCCAGGCAGTAAAAGACGATGAGCGCGCCGGAGAGCGGTATGGCGCCGTAAACATACCCCATGGGCAAGCGTAGAACGGGGGAGACCTGACCCGAGGCCAGAGTCTTCATCATCAATTGCTGGCCGCCGTACATCATCACCAGGACCGCAAAGGCGGCGATGGCCAGCACGACAGCGGCATGGAGGATCTTGACCCGGACCCCGGTCAGGAACCCCGTCAGGAAATCAATGGCGAGGTGGCGCCCCCGGCCATAGGTGTAGGCGCCCCCGAACAGGGCTGCCCAAATGAAAAGAAACCGCGCCAACTCATCGGTGACGGTGGTTGGCGCCCCGATGGCGAAGCGGGAAAAGACCTGCCAGAAGACGCAGGCGATCAGAAGGACGAAATCCAGGACAATCAACGTCCCAAGGACGGCGTCAACGACGGCGGTCATCCGTTTCATGGAGTCCTCCCGTTTGCCCATACGGAACGGGTCCATGACCATCTTGGCCAGGGGTGCCTTGGCATCTTTCGCCTCCCGGACCTGGCTGTCCCATGGGGAGCGTTTCAGGTCTCTTGATTGGTTTGTTGGATGGGGCACGCGCCCCCCCTTGCCCATACCCTTCCCCCAAACGGCAAATTGGTCAACCAATTTTGCGAAACTGGTTGACTACATGGCCAGACTGGCCAACCCTTAAGGCCGCCGTGAAATCCGATTGCTCAGTCAACACCACCGCGCTTGATGACCAGGCGGAGGGGCAGGTCGGGTGCCGGTCGTGAAAAGCATCTGAAAAGACGGAGGAAACGGATATGAAACTGCGCCATTGCCTTAGTGCGTTGGTTGGAGCGGCCCTGTTGGCGACGGGAGGGATCGCCGAGGCGCGAACGCTGCGGCTCAATCACAACAACCCGGAAGATCACCCGGTTCATAAGGCTGCGGTGTTCATGGGGAAGCGCCTTGAGGAACTCACGAACGGTGATTTGAAGATCCGCGTCTATGCCAACGCCCAGTTGGGGACCCAGCGCGAGTCGATGGAGATGGTCCAGAACGGTCTTCTGGACATGGCGCGGTCCAACGCCAGCGAGTTGGAGGCCTTCGAGGAGTCCTACAGCGCTCTCAATCTGCCGTATATCTTCAAGAATGAACAACACTACTACGACGTGCTCAGTGGTGATATTGGCGCTGATATTCTCGCTTCGTCGAAGGACAAGGGGTTCATTGGCGTGGCCTTCTATGTGGAAGGCGCAAGGTCCTTCTACGCCAACAAGGAAATCAAATCTCCGGCCGATCTGAAGGGAATGAAAATCCGCGTGCAGCCCAGCCCCTCCGCCATCCGCATGGTCGAGCTTCTGGGCGGGATTCCCACCCCGATCGCCTATGGCGAACTGTATAGCGCTCTCCAGCTTGGTGTGGTCGACGGAGCGGAGAACAATCCGCTGGCTCTGACCACCTCTCGCCATGGCGAGGTTGCCAAGGTCTATTCCAACGACCAGCACACGATGATTCCCTCGGTGGTCATGATCTCGACCCAGACCTGGGACTCCCTGTCCGAGGAGGAACAGAAGGCACTCATGCAGGCGGGGCGGGAGTCCATGGATTACGCCCGGAAGCTCTGGAACGAGCAGGAAGCCTTGGGCATCGAGCAGGCCAAGAAAGAGCTGGGCGTGAAGTTCATCGAAGTCGACAAGGGGCCCTTCGTCGAGGCGGTTCTGCCCATGCATGAGGAAGCTGCGGCCAAGTCACCGCGGGTCGCCGATCTGATCAAGCGGATCAAGGCACTCGACGAGTAACATTATACTCTGTCTCCTTGAAAAACTGAAAAACGCGGGGCTTTGCCCCGCCCCCCAACCGGGGCCCGAGGCCCCGGACCCCCTTTGGGATCAAAGGGTCCGCGACCCTTTGCGGGTCTGGGCAGAGCCCAGAAACTGCGAAGCAGGTTTTCCGGATGTTCGAGGAAACGACGTATACGTGACGGCCGCCCCGCTCTCCCTTCGGTGGGGCAGCTTTCAGGGTCAGGAAAAGAGAGGTCCACCGTGCTTGAACGATCCGAATTGGCGGAAAACGCCCTCCAGGCGCTCCATGACGAGGACTATGATGTCCCGTTCAACACCCAATCCCTCAACCACCGGACCATGATCTTCACCGGGGGGCGGCAGGCCCGCTCCCTGGATGGCTCCTGGAATTTCTGCGTTGACCTGCTCGACACGGGGCTGCGCCAAAAGTGGTTCACCATGGAGCCCCTGGCGGCGGACGAGCGGACGGAGCCCTGGGATTACGATCCCTATGTCGGAGAGACCACGCCGGTTCCCTCCTGCTGGGCCATGGTCAAGGAAAAATGGTACTTCTTCGAAGGCAGTGCCTGGTACACCCGTGCCCTGGACATGGAGACCGTGGCGACGGATCGCCGCTATTTCCTGCGGGTTGGCGCAGCCCAATACGACTGCAAGGTTTTCCTGAACGGCCAATTCATCGGCAACCACCTGGGCGGGTCGACCCCCTTTTTCGCCGAGTTGACCGGCCCTCTGCAGACCGGCCGCAACTGGCTCATGCTGATGGTCAACAATACCCGCAGCCTGACCCGCGTTCCCATGCGAAACACCGATTGGTTCAACTACGGTGGGATCTATCGCGAGGTGTCGTTGTATGAGACGCCGGTGACGGTGATCCGGGACCTGTTCGTTTCCCTGGCAGAGGGACCCGGCTTCAATCGGATCCGCGCCGAGGTGGAGGTCAACGGACCCGCCGCCGAGGCCCGCCTGGAGATTGCAGAGCTGGGGATCGACCAAACCATTCCGCTGGATGGGGACGGGAAGGGGGAGCTTGTTTTCGACGCCGCACCGACGCTCTGGTCGCCGGACAATCCCAAGCTCTATGACCTGCGACTGAGCGCAGGTGGGGATCTTGTCACGGATCGGGTGGGGTTCCGCCGGATCGAGCGCGAGGGAACGGATCTTCTCCTGAACGGTGCGCCGCTCTTCCTGCGGGGCATCTCCGTCCACGAGGACGACGCGGTGACCGGCAAGGTGACCAGCGAAGAGGATCTGCGCCGCCGGTTTGCCCATGCCCGTGAATTGAACTGCAACTACCTGCGCCTTGCCCATTATCCCCACCACGAACGCGCCGCCCAACTGGCCGACGAACTGGGGTTCCTGTTGTGGGAGGAGATCCCCGTCTATTGGGCCATCGCCTTCGACAACCCGGAGACCTATCGGGATGCGGAAAACCAACTGCTGGAACTGATCCGCCGCGACCGCAATCGGGCGAGCGTCATCATCTGGTCCGTGGGCAATGAAAACCCCGATACGGATGCGCGCCTCGCCTTCATGCGCGGTCTCGCGGAAACGGCCAAGCGGGTCGATCCCACGCGGCTGACCTCCGCGGCCTGTCTTGTCAACCACGCGCGCAAATGTATTGAGGACCGCCTAGCCGCACATATCGATGTGATTGGCCTGAACGAATATTACGGGTGGTACGAGGAGAATTTCGAGGATCTCGGGGAGATCGGTCGCAACTCCAGGCCGGACAAGCCCGTCCTCATCTCCGAAACGGGGGCCGATGGGGCCATTGGGGGAGGCATCGGGCCGGAGGGACCCAGTCGGGGGTTGTTCAGCGAGGACTACATGCGCGAGGTGTATGAAAAGCAGATCGATACGCTGCGGCATCTTGACTACGTCAAGGGCATGTCGCCCTGGATTCTCTATGACTTCCGGGTGGAGCGACGGCAGAACGTGTTTCAGCGCGGTTACAATCGGAAGGGACTAATCGGCGCAGATAAGTCCACGAAAAAGGCGGCGTTTCACGTTCTTGCGGCCTATTACGCGGAGCGTGCGGCCAGCCCGGAAAAGGGGCGGCGGGAATGAACAGCGGCAGGGGGAAACGGCGCTATCAGGATGTGGCGGAGGATCTGAGGAAGGCCATCCTCGAAGGGGGCTACCGTGTCGGTGACCGCCTGTGGACCGAACGCCAGATTTCAGCGGATTTGGAGGTCAGCCGCTCCATTGTGCGCGAAGCGGTGATCATGTTGGAGGTCGAGGGGCTGGTCGATGTGCGCAAGGGGTCGGGTCTCTATGTTGCCCGGACACCGGAACCGGGCGCCAGTCAGCCCCGGGGAGACATTGGCCCGTTCGAATTGCTCCAGGCCCGTCAAATTCTGGAAAGCAGCATTGCGGCCTTCGCTGCCACGATGGTCACCAAGGCCGACGTGCTGCGGATGCGCGAGGCCCTGGACATGGAACGCAAGGCCATCGAAGCCGACTCCGACGATTATTCGGGTGATGAGTTGTTCCATCGTTTGATCGCCGAAGCCTCGCAGAATGCCGTGTTGGTGGACATGCTCGATCAGCTTTGGCGTAAGCGTGAGTTGAGTCCCATGTGGGCGCGGCTGCACGAGCGCATCTTCGACCGGGGCTACCGCACCCGCTGGCTGGACGATCACCAGGCCATTTTGACGGCTCTCCAATGCCGGGACCCGGTGCAGGCCCGCGATGCGATGTGGCGGCACCTCGAGAACGTGCGGCAAACCCTTCTCGAACTGTCCGACGTGGATGATCCGGAGTTCGATGGGTACCTCTTTCACACAGATCCGGTGATCGCGCGGACCGGCTGACCCGAAGTCGCGTGATGGGTTCCGTGGTTTGCGTGACATTGAAAGGCGATAGGACGATGAAACAGACGTGGCGTTGGTTTGGACCGCAGGATCCGGTATCCCTCAGGGATATCCGGCAAGCCGGAGCAACGGGCGTTGTCACGGCGCTGCATGACCTACCCAATGGCACGGTCTGGCCGGTCGAGGCCATTGCCGCACGCAAGGCGGCGATTGAGGCTGCGGGCCTGAGCTGGGACGTGGTGGAGAGCATTCCGGTCCATGAGGATATCAAGACGGCCGCTCCGGGCTGGCGCGTCCATGCGGAGGCCTGGGCCCAGACCGTGCGGAACTTGGCCGCATGCGGTATCCATGTGATCTGCTACAACTTCATGCCAGCGCTGGACTGGACCCGCACGGATCTGACCTATGAGCTACCCGACGGGGCGCGGTGTCTTCGCTTCGATCACACACGCTACGTTGCCTTCGACCTGTTCATCCTGCAACGGCCGGGCGCTGAGGCGGAGCATACGCCGGAGACGATCGCAGAGGCCCGGGCCGTCTTCGACGCCATGAGCGAAGCGGAGAAGGAAGCGCTTACACGGACGATTATCGCGGGCTTGCCGGGGGCTGAGGAAAGCTACACCTTGGCGGCCTTCCGCGAGCGGTTGGCCGCCTATGACGGTGTGGACGCGGACATTTTGCGGGATCGTTTGCGGGACTTCCTCCGTATTGTCGCACCCGTCGCCGAGGAGGTGGGCACGCTGCTGGCGATCCATCCAGACGACCCCCCACGGCCCCTGTTTGGTCTGCCGCGCATTGTCTCGACACTTGAGGATATGGCCACCATCTCCGCCATGACCGATGGTGCGACCAACGGCTTTACCCTGTGCACGGGATCCTATGGCGTGCGGGCTGATAACGACATCGTGAAAATGATCGAGCGTTTCGCCGAGCGGATTCACTTCGTCCACGTGCGGTCCACGCGTCGGGAGGAGAACCAGATGAGCTTCCATGAGGCGGCGCATCTGGATGGCGATCTGGATATTGTCTCCATCGTCGAGGCTCTGGTGAAAGTGGAGCGACGGTTGAACCGGGCCATTCCTTTCCGCCCGGACCATGGACATCAGATTTTGGATGACTTGCGCCGGGCATCCACGCCGGGCTATCCCGCCATCGGTCGGCTCAAAGGACTTGCGGAAGTGCGGGGCGTTGAGCAGGCGGTCAGACGATTTCTGTCCTCGTGAGTACCCGTCAGGCCAAGGTGCCTCTTCCGGATGTTCGAGGACACAGTGTATATATAGATTGTCGAGTGCCTTCGAGGCTAGAGCATGTTGCGTGACATGTGATTCACGCAACATGCTCTAAACCTCTGATACCAAAGGCCCTTGATTATGACTCGTTGGGGGCGGCTCGGAGATTCCCAAGCGGTTCGGATTGTGATTCCCTTCCTTGAGGCAGAAGGAGGGAGCCATGGTTGTCGCGATAACTCGAAGGGATTTGACGGTGAAGGATCTCCGCGGAGCGGCGTCGCGGACCTCGGATGGCGATGCTGCCCGCCGCATATTGGCGATCGCTCTGGTTTTGGAGGGAGCGGACCGCAAGTCGGCGGCGGAGACTTGCGGCATGGACCGTCAAACGCTTCGAGACTGGGTCCATCGTTACAAT
>NZ_JBLAVB010000018.1:0-68094 GCF_047263945.1 Rhodospirillum sp. A1_3_36
CTGCGGGGGTGCCGTTCTCCTTCGTGGCGGCGGACAGCGTCTATGGCACGGGAGAGATCGAAACAGTGCTGGGCAAGGGGGCAAGGGCTACGTCTTGGGTGTCGCCGCCAATCATGTGTTCCGGTCCCGGGGCAAACCGCAGCCCGTCGGCGGCACCGCTGCCGAGATCGCGCAACACCTTCCCGAGAGCGCCTGGCGGCGGCTGTCGGCAGGCGAAGGAACCAAAGGGCCGCGCCTGCACGACTGGGCCTATCTCGAACTGGCCGATCTCGAGGCCAACGAATACAACAGCTCCCTCACCGGGGAGTGGACACGGGGCCTGTTGATCCGCCGCACCATCGCCGACGGCGATCTCGCCTTCTTCTCCACATGGTGCCTCACGGGCACGCCGATGGAAAAGCTGGTATCGGTGGAAGGCCATCGCTGGGCCATCGAGGACAGCTTCGAAACCGCCAAGAACGAACTCGGCCTCGATCACAACGAGATAAGCGATCAACGCCACGTAGATCTGAATACGGACAGCGTTTTCGCCCCGGCCCAGGAATGTTTTGATTTTCAGGTTCTGACTGATCCACTTGAAGAACAGTTCAATTTGCCACCGCTCCTTGTAAAGCGCGGCGATTTCCTCGGCGGACCGGGCATGGTCATTGGTGATGAGGTGGAGAGGCGCCTTGCCCTCTCGAAACACGATCACCTCCCGCAAATCGGTGTCAAAAAGCGGGTTTTTCGCCCCACCCCTGGGTTGCTTGTGGCCGAGCCGAATGCGTTGATCACCAAGCACCGCTTCTCCCCGCGCGTCTGGGGGGCGAACATTTCGGCGATGGGCATTGCTTTTCAAACGCGTCACGAAGAGCGCGCCGCTTTCGACAATCTCCTTCCACCAGCCATAATCGGTATATCCCTTGTCGAAGACATAGGTTGTCCCGGCCTCCAGGGGCATGACCCGCCCTTCGGTCAGGTCAGAGACTTTCGGCGAGGTGATGGCGAAATGCACGGGCCGGGCGGCCCGCAGATCGTAGGGCATGTGTAGCTTCAGGCCCCGACACCGGTAATCGGCCTGGGCCCAGTCAAACCGCCCGTCCCGGAGGGGAATGGGCGAGGTGTCAATCAGTTGAACCAACTCCTCGCCTTCCTGCTTGGGGCCACGGGCCAGCTGGGCCATGAGGGTGGCTGCGACATCGCGGAATACGGCAACCGGGCGAGAGGCCGACGCGTCACTGAGCGTCGTACGCTTAGGAAAACGTAGGCCGACATGATAGAGGGCACAGGGGCGCGAAGAGAGGACTTCAACGATTTCCCGCAAGCTTTTCAACCCCGCGAATTGGGCGAACAGCAAGGTTTTCAGATGGCGTTCGCAGGTCCAGGCGCCATCCCCTCCCCCACACCTCAATCCCCGGAATGGGTTGCGACGATCGCTTTCAGACCGCGGCGATCGAGTGGTTTCAGAAGACGATGAAATGCTTTAGGAGTGAAGGGCATGGCAGACCTCAAAATTAAGTTTGGCGACATGATTTTGGGCTGAAAGACAGGCTGTGTCTGCCATGCACCGCATCTCCTCGAAAAAATCCCGGGCAGCAGTGCGCATAGACGGGGATGACGACGGAAGAGTCACCGGTTCCTTTCCTTGCCTTCAAAACAAGCACTATATTGCAGATCCGCGACTCCCAGTCGCGGCTCTTTCCGTATGGTTGCCTTCCACAGGCCGCTTAAAAAAAAAGAGACCGACCATCAAGGGGTTTAGGTGGGGTATGGGGCGGAACGGAAATGGGGTGCCGGGCAGCGAGCCTCCCAAAACCTTCAATATGCAATTTATTGCTTGATTGATCCCCGCAAAAGGAAATATAGTCTCTCTCAGATCGGAAAAATCATTCCAAGAGCTATCATCGGAGATCAATCGTGATCGACTTTCAGACCAACCCGGCGGCCTACAAGCACTGGACGCTCTCGTTCGAAGGGCCTGTGGCCTACCTGACCATGGACGTGAACCCGGAGGGGACCCTCGTACCCGGGTATGAGCTGAAGATGAATTCCTACGACCTAGGCGTGGATATCGAGCTGTATGACGCCGTGCAGCGCCTGCGCTTCGAACATCCCGAAGTCGGGTCCGTGGTGCTGCGGTCCGGCAAGGAGCGGATCTTCTGTGCCGGCGCCAACATCCGCATGCTCGGCAAATCCAGCCATGCCCATAAGGTCAACTTCTGCAAGTTCACCAACGAAACCCGGAATTCCATCGAGGACGCCACCGAGTATTCCCGCCAGCGCTATATCTGCGCAGTGAACGGCACGGCGGCCGGTGGAGGCTACGAGTTGGCGCTCGCGACTGACCACATCATGCTGATCGATGACGGCAACGCCTCGGTCTCCCTGCCAGAAGTGCCCCTGCTCGCGGTATTGCCCGGCACCGGCGGACTGACCCGCGTGACCGACAAGCGCAAGGTTCGTCGCGACCGCGCCGACATTTTTTGTTCCATCGAAGAAGGCGTGCGGGGTTCCCGGGCCGTGGATTGGCGCTTGGTGGACGAGGTGGTGCCCGGGTCGCGTTTCGCAGACGTGGTGGCGGAGCGGGCCAAGGACTTTGCCGCCGCCTCCGATCGGCCAACCGATGCCAAGGGCATATCCCTGACACCGCTGAAGCGAGAGGTCGGCCCGGATACGGTGATCTACCCCCATGTCCGGGTGGATATCGATCGCGCCCGCCGCGTCGCCACCATCACCCTTATGGGCCCCGAAACAGCCGCGCCCGCCGATGTCGCGGCGGTGGCCGCCCAAGGGGCTGATTTTTGGCCGCTCGCCCTGGCGCGGGAATTCGACGACGCCCTGCTGCACCTGCGCACCAACGAGACCGAGATCGGCACCCTGATCTTCAAGACCCTGGGCGATCCCAAGGCCGCCGTCGACTACGACCGTCTGATGGCGGACAACGCCGAGAACTGGCTGGTTCGCGAGATTCTGCTCTACTGGAAGCGCACCCTGAAGCGGGTTGACCTCTCCTCCCGCACCCTGGTGACCCTGGTCGAACCCGGCAGTTGCTACGCCGGTGTCCTGGCCGAGTTGATCTTCGCCGCCGACCGCTCCTTCATGCTCGACGGCCAGTTCGAGGGTGACAACCGGCCCCCGGCGCGGATCCTCCTGACGGGCGCGAACTTCGGCCCCATGACCATGAGCAACGGCTTGACGCGCCTGGAGACCCGCTTCCTGGGTGAACCGGACAGCGTGGAAACCGCCAAGGGCCGGATCGGCGACGATCTGCTCGCCGCCGATGCAGACACCCTGGGTCTGGTGACAGAAGCCCTCGACGACATCGATTGGGAAGAGGAAATCCGCATGATGGTCGAGGAACGGGTCGGCTATTCGCCCGATGCCCTCACCGGCATGGAGGCCAACCTGCGTTTCCCCGGCCCCGAAACGATGGAAACCAAGATCTTCGGGCGCCTGACCGCTTGGCAGAACTGGATCTTCCAGCGTCCAAACGCCGTCTCCGACGGGGGAGCGCTTAAGCTCTATGGGACCGGCACGCGTCCCACCTACGACCACAATCGTGTTTGATCCAAAATACGCAATCACCAAGGGGAAGAGGCAAATGTCCGAAGGAACCGCCGAAAACATTGTTGTCGAGGTCAATTACGATGACCTGATTCCGAACAATGTCGACCTGTCCAACGACCGTCGTCTGAAAAAGGCGCTGGAGGACTGGCACCCGGGCTACATTGACTGGTGGAAGGACATGGGTCCCGACGGGTTCCAGGAATCCGAGGTCTACCTGCGCACAGCGGTGGGTGTGGATCCGGAAGGCTGGGCCCAGTTCGGCTACGTCAAGATGCCCGAATACCGCTGGGGCGTCCTTCTGGCCCCGAAGGAAGAGGGGCGCACAATCCCCTGCGGCAAGCATAAGGGCGAACCCGTCTGGCAGGAGGTCCCCGCCGAGTACCGCTCGTTGCTGCGGCGCCTGCTCGTCGTGCAGGGCGATACGGAGCCGGCATCCGTCGAGCAGCAGCGCCATCTGGGCAAGACCGCGCCGTCCCTCTACGACATGCGCAACCTGTTCCAGGTCAATGTCGAGGAGGGCCGCCACCTCTGGGCCATGGTCTACCTGCTGCAGAAATACTTCGGTCGTGACGGCCGAGAGGAAGCCGAAGCCCTGCTGCAGCGCCGCTCCGGCAACGAAGACAAACCCCGCATCCTGGGTGCCTTCAACGAAAAGACGCCGGACTGGCTGTCCTTCTTCATGTTCACCTACTTCACCGACCGGGACGGCAAGATGCAGCTGGAGGCCTTGGCCCAGAGCGGCTTCGATCCCCTCTCGCGCACCTGCCGCTTCATGCTGACGGAGGAAGCCCACCACATGTTCGTCGGTGAAAGCGGCGTCTCACGCGTAGTGGAGCGCACCTGTCAGGCCATGAAGGAGGCCGGCATCACCGACGCCAACGATATCGAGGCCGTGCGCGCCCTGGGCGTCATCGACCTGCCGACGATCCAGAAAAAGATCAACTTCCATGTCTCCGTCACAGAGGACCTGTTTGGTTCCGAAGTTTCGACCAATGGCGCGGCAGCCTTCGAAGCCGGTCTGAAGGGACGCTATCAGGAAACCAAGATCGACGACGACCACCAGCTCTACAATGACACCTTCAAGGTGTTGAAGGTGGTGGACGGCGCCCTGGACTGGGTCGAGGAGCCCGCCCTGAACGCGGTCAACGCCCGCTTGGTCTACGACTACATCAACGACGCCGCAGGAGGCGTTGGCCGGTGGAACAAGTTGATCAAGAAGATCGGTATCGATTTTGAATTGACCATGCCGCATATGGCCTTCAACCGGCGAATTGGCGAGTTTTCCGAAGTGTCCGTGACCCCTGACGGCGAGATCATCGACGCGGCCACCTGGATGGAGCGCCAAAACGAGTTCCTGCCCTCCGACGACGATTTGACCTTCCTGCTAAACCTCATGCAGCCGGAAAGCCGCCAGGGCCAATACGCCTCCTGGATCGCCGCACCCAAGGTCGGGGTCAACAAACAGCCCGGCGATTTCGAATACGTGAAGCTGTACGGCTGATCTCTCCCTGAACTCACCGGAGACGGGCCTGAAGCCCGTCTCCGGCCCTTTTCTCGTCGGTTTCCAACCAAGACTCAAGCCGGAGGTCTCATGTCCGTCATACGCCAGCACTTGATCGATCCGGAGATTTGCATTCGCTGCAATACCTGCGAGGAAACCTGTCCCGTCGAGGGCGCGATCGAGCATGACGAGAACAACTACGTTGTAAATGCCGACATCTGTAACTACTGCATGAAGTGCATCGCTCCCTGCCCCACGGGGGCCATCGACAACTGGCGCACGGTCAAAACACCCTATCCTCTGGTGGAGCAATACGGCTGGGACGAACTCCCCGATGAACAGGAAATTTCCGACACCGAGGTCACCAGTAGCGCGGAACAAGCCAAGGAAGTCGAGGCCAACACGATCCTCGCCGTAGCCCATAGTGGCGAAGGTCAGGTTCTCCCGCCCTTTTCCGCCGCGCATCCCTTCATCAACATCTACACCCGCGAGAATCCCGCCATCGCCCGGGTCGTCGGCAACTACCGGATCACCGAGCCGGACAGCACCTCGGACATCCACCACATTATTCTTGATTTCGGCACCACCACCTTTCCCGTGCTGGAGGGGCAGTGCATTGGCGTGGTCCCGCCGGGCGAGGATGCCCGGGGCAAGCCCCACCAGATGCGCCTCTATTCCGTAGCCAGCCCACGCGACGGCGAGCGCCCCAACCACAACAACCTCTCCCTCACCGTCAAACGGGTGGTGACCGAGGAAAACGGCATCACCACCCGTGGGGTCGCTTCCAACTACCTCTGCGATCTGGAGCGCGGGGATACGGTCCAGGTGACCGGTGCCTTTGGGTCGACTTTCCTGATGCCCAATCACCCCGAAGCCAATCTGATCACCATTTGCACCGGCACCGGGTCGGCACCCTTCCGGGCCATGACGGAACGACGGAGGCGCAAACGCAAGCACGGTGATCCGGGCAAGATCTGGCTGTTCTTTGGCGCCCGGACCCGGGGCGAACTGCCCTATTTTGGCCCCCTGCAGAAGCTGCCCGACAGCCTGATCCGCAAGGATCTCTGCTTCTCGCGGGAACGGGACCAGCCGAAGGAATACGTACAAGATCGCATGCTGACCTGCGCCGATGAACTGGCCGAATGGCTGCGCAATGAACACACCTACGTTTTCCTCTGCGGCCTGAAGAGCATGGAGGTGGGCGTCGAGGCGGCCTTCCAGAAGATTTGCGACGACCACGGCATGGACTGGCAGGAACTGCGCCGCCAGATGCGCGTGGCCGGTCGCTACCATGTCGAAACCTACTAGGGGCGCGCGGACATGACGGCACCCTACCTCCATCATCGCGTGATCACCTGGGGAGACACCGATGCCGCCCAGATCGTGTACACCGTGCGGTTCTTCGACTTCGCCATGGAGGCCATCGAGGGCTGGTTCCGCAGCGTGCTCGGCCTGGACTGGTACGCGCTCAACATAGACCGACACATCGGCACGCCCTTCGTGAATGTCGCCATGGACATCTCGGCTCCGCTCACCCCCCGCGACCACCTGTGCTGCGCCGTCCATGTGGAACGGTTGGGCCGTGCCTCGCTGACCCTCAGGGTTCTGGGCCGGAAGGAGGATGGCACCGAGAGCTTTGACGCCCGCCACACCTGCTGTTTCGTCAACAGCCAAAGCATGACGGCGATCCCCGTGCCCCCGGAGTTTCGCACCCCCATCGAAGCCTACTGCGGGGCCGGTGGGGGGATCACCCCCCGTGCGCCCCGGCGGGAGGCCGAAAGCGCATAGCGGCGCAACGTCGCCGTTTCATGAAAAAGAACAATCGATAAACCGTTAGGGAGGTTTCTATGTCCGTGGATATCCGTAGACCCATTTCAATGGCGCGCCGATGGGGCCCGCGGGCTCTGGTCGTGGGCGCCTTGGCCCTTTTCTCAACGGCATCCAGCGCCGCTGAACCGGTGAAGCTGGGGCTGATGCTGCCCTATACCGGAACCTACGCGGCCCTCGGCGAAGCCATCACCAACGGACTGAAGCTGGCCATCGAGCAATCCGGCAACCGTCTGGGGGGCCGGGAGGTCGAGTATGTCGTCGTCGATTCCGAAGCCAATCCCGGCAAGGCGCCCCAGAACATGAACCGTCTGGTGGTGGGTGATAAGGCCGATGTCATCATCGGCCCGGTCCATTCGGGCGTGGCCATGGGCATGCTCAAGGTCGCACGTCAGGAAGGCGCCCTGATGATCATCCCCAATGCCGGCCTCAACGTGGCCACCCGTCAATTATGCGCCCCCAATATTTTCCGCACCTCGTTCAGCGCCTGGCAAACGGCTTACCCCATGGGCCAGATGGCCTATGACCGAGGCTTTCGCAAAGTGGTCACCATCGCCTGGAAATACAGCTTCGGCACGGAATCCCTGGAGGCGTTCGAGGAAAGCTTCAAGGCCGCCGGGGGAGAAGTGGTCAAGCAGATCCTGACCCCCTTTCCCGAGGTCGAATTCCAGTCCTACCTGACCGAGATTGCCTCCCTGAAACCCGACGCCGTCTTCGCCTTCTATGCAGGCGGGGGAGCGGTGAAGTTTGTCAAGGACTATGCCGCAGCCGGCCTCAAGGACAGTATTCCCCTCATGGGATCGGGCTTCCTGACCGATGGCACCTTGAAGGCCCAGGGAGACGCCGCCACGGGGGTCTTGACCACGCTGCACTATGCCGATGGGCTGGATAATCCCACCAACACAGCCTTCCGCAAAGCCTACGCCGACGCCTACGGCACCCAGGCCGACATCTACGCCGTCCAGGGATACGACACCGGGTTGCTTTTGGTGAAGGCGTTTGCGGCCGTGAATGGTGCCACCGACGATCAGAAGGCCCTGATCGCCGCCATGGAAGGCGCCTGGATTGACAGTCCGCGGGGCGCTTGGATCTTCTCCAAGGCCCACAACCCGATCCAGCCCGTTTACCTCCGCGAGGTCCAGAACGGTGCCAACGTGGTCCTGAGGGTCGCCGGAGAGGCGGTGAACGATCCCGCGACCGGATGCGCGATGGCGGAGTAACCCCTCCGCGCGGAGGCTGGGGCCCACGGATGAACCGGTGGGCCCCAGCCTTCCCCGACCCGCGTTTTTCCGTCGCCCCGCCCATCCGCTATCCTAAGGAGGGTCCCGTGGATCCCCTGTTTCTGCTCATCCAAGTGATGAATGGCGTGCAATACGGCCTGTTGCTGTTCCTGGTTTCCAGTGGCTTGACCCTGGTCTTCGGCATCATGGGCGTGATCAATCTGGCCCATGGCGCCATGTACATGGTGGGCGCCTATTTGGCTTATTTCCTGGCCGAACTCACGGGAGGGCTCTTCTCCGGCATCCTTGTCGGGCTGCCCGTCATGTTGGTTCTCGGTGTCCTCATAGAACGCTTCCTGATCGACAAGATCTACAACCGCGATCACCTGTACCAGGTTCTGCTGACCTTCGGTCTGATCCTGATCCTGAACGACATGCAAAGCATTCTTTGGGGCAACGACACCCACGGCGTGGCCGTGCCCGAACTGCTCTCGGGATCGATTCCGCTCACCGAAACGCTCAACTACCCGGTTTACCGCCTCGCGGTATCGGGGATTTGCCTCGTCCTGGCCATCGGCCTCTATGTGGTCATCCAACGCACCCGCCTGGGCATGGTCATCCGAGCCGGAGCCTCCAACCGGGAGATGGTCGAGGCCCTGGGGATCAACATCCGGACCCTGTTCACGATCATCTTCGCAGCGGGGGTTGCCATGGCGGGCTTTGGCGGAATGATTTCTGCGCCGCTCAGTTCGGTCTACCCCGGTATGGGCGACAACATCCTGATCATCTGTCTGGTGGTCGTGGTCATCGGGGGCATCGGCTCAATCAAGGGCGCCTTCCTGGGGGCCATGATCATCGGGTTGGTCAGCACCTTGGGACCGGTCCTCTTCCCCGCGCTCGCCTCCGTCGTCGTCTACCTGGTGATGGCGCTGGTCCTGCTGTGGAAGCCCCGCGGCCTGTTCGCCTGAGCCAATTTGCCCGAGCCTGGCCCGCCTTAGATGGAGTGATCCGTATGTCCGCCGTTCCCCGCCCCGTAACCTTGTTTCTCTGTCTCATGGTGCTTCTGCTGGCCGCCTATCCGCTCTATGCCGACATGGTCTTCGGCGACCAGGCCCAATTCTACCTGCAGAAGCTGACGACAATCATCATCTTCGCCATTTTCGCCATGAGCCTGGATTTGCTGGTGGGAGTAACCGGCCTTGTCAGCATGGGACATGCGCTCTTCTTCGGGGTGGCTGGCTATGCGCTGGGGCTCCTCTCCCCGGAATACGAGGCGGCCAACATCTGGATCGTCCTCCCCGCTACCTTGGCGATCTGCGCAGTCGTAGGCCTCGTCGTCGGGGTGCTCTGTGTCCGCACCTCTGGGGTCTACTTCATCATGGCCACCCTGGCCTTCGGTCAGATGGGGTTCTACTTTTTCAACGATTCCTCCTTCGCCGGGGGCTCGGACGGCATGTACATCATGATGAAACCGGAGGTGGCCATCGCCGGGATTCAGTTGATCGACCTGGAAACCCGAGAAGGCATGTTCTATCTGGCGCTTGGCGCCATGGTGGCGGTCTATCTGATCCTGCGTATGCTGATCCGTGCCCCCTTCGGCCGGGTCCTGGTCGGGATCCACGCCAACGAGCACCGGGTCCGGGCCCTGGGATACAACGCCGTCGTCTACAAGATCTGGTGTTTCGTGATCGCCAGCGTCCTGGCCGGACTGGCCGGATTCCTGGGAGCGACCCAATACGGCTTCGTCAACCCGTCCCAACTGGGGTGGCATAGCTCGGGTTATGCGTTGATGACCGTGATCCTGGGGGGAACCGGGACCATTTTCGGCGCCATCCTGGGGGCCTTCACCTTCGAGATTCTCCATCACGTCTTCGAAAGCCTCACCGACCATTGGTCGACGCTGATGGGCTGCGTCATGATCGGCGTCGTCCTGTTCCTGCCCGCTGGCCTGTCCGGTCTGGCGCTGCGGGTCTTCGCCGAGCGGCGGACCGGGGATAAAGCCACCCAGGTTGCGGACGCAGCAGTCCAGGGCGAAGAAGACCCACGGGCGGAGACACCACCACGCTCAACGGGGGAGGCGACCCATGTCTAAGCTCGTCCTGAAGACCACTGGTCTGACAAAGCGCTTCGGCGGCCTATGCGCGGTGGACGGGGTCGACCTGGAATTGAAGCAAAACGAGGTGCACGCCATCCTTGGCCCGAATGGGGCGGGCAAGAGCACCCTGGTCAACCTGCTCTCCGGGGATCTGGCGCCCACGGAGGGAACGGTGACCCTGGAAGGTCGCGAGATTACCGGCCTGCCATCCCACAAGACCTCCCGATTGGGGATCGGGCGAAGCTACCAGAAGACCAACATCTTTCCTGGCCTGACCTGCGGAGAAAATATTTGGCTCGCGGCGCAATCCCGTCAGCCGACCTCGCTGCGGTTCTTCCGGCCAGCGTCCCGGATGGACGATGTCCGCGCCCTCATGGAGGCCAGTTTAAGCCGATGTGGCCTCGCCCATCGGGCCGACACCCCGGCAACGGCCATGAGCTATGGCGAACAGCGCCAGTTGGAGATCGGGATGATGTTGGCGACCCAACCCCGGCTCCTGCTGATGGACGAGCCCATGGCCGGCATGGGTCAGGAGGAATCCGAAATGCTGGTGGAGCTGATCAAGACCCTGGCGCACGACTACACCATTCTGTTGATCGAACACGACATGGATGCCGTTTTCGCCGTCGCCCATCGTCTCACGGTAATGGTCAACGGACGGGTTCTGGAAACCGGCGGTCCGGACCAGATCCGCTCCAGCATCCAGGTCCAGGAGGCCTATCTCGGCAGCGAAGCGAGGAGTCTGGCATGAGAACAGCAAGCAACGGCGCGCGTAGCGGCCTCATCGTCCCAAACGGCGCGCAGGGCGATCCCATTGTCCAAGCAGAGGGTCTGCAGGTGTACTATGGTGCGTCCCACGTCCTGCATGGTGTCAACTTCACGGTCCGCCGGGGCGAGACCGTCAGCCTGATGGGGCGCAACGGCATGGGCAAGACCACGACCCTGCGCTCCATCCTGGGGTTCGTGCCCCCCCGGCAAGGCAGGGTGCGGATCCTGGGCGACGACATGACCGGGGCCCGCCCCTACAAGGTGACTCGCCGCCACATCGCCTATGTCCCCGAAGGGCGGGGCATGTTTCACAATCTGTCCGTCCGCGAGCATCTCCTCATGCCCGCACGCACCGGGATCGACGGAGCGCGCCGCTGGACCTTCGATCGTGTGATGGCAACCTTTCCCCGCTTGTCGGAGCGACTATCGAACATGGGCGGCCAGCTTTCCGGAGGGGAACAACAAATGCTGGCCATCGGCCGGGCCCTGATGACCAACCCCGAACTGCTCATACTGGACGAGGCAACGGAGGGACTCGCTCCGCTCATCCGCGAGGAAATCTGGCGCATCATACAGATCGTCAAAAACGATGGCATCTCCACGGTGATCGTCGACAAGAACATCGGTCCCATTCTCGACATGGCGGATCGCAACGTGATCCTCGTCAAAGGGCGCGTCGTTTTCGAGGGGGACAGTGACACCTTGCGGGCCAATCCCGAGGTGCTGGCTAAAAATATCGGGATTTAGAGGGAAACGGGATCAGCTTGGAACAAGCTGGCCCCATTTCACTCTCATTCTATAAATTTTAGAGTATCTTCGAGGCCAAGTTTGGTCGCGAAGCGACCCAACTTGATCTCGGAATACTCTAGGGGAAGGGACAGACCATGCGGCCAACCGTCACCATCATCAGGACCGAACATCGGCGTCTCGCGGCCGTCATCGACTGCTTTGTCGGGGTGTTGCGGGACCTGAATTCGGGGAAAAGCAAAGCGGCTCCTGACGTCGATCTCCTCCAATCGATCCATAACTATTTCCGCTCTTTTCTCTATACCTTCCACCATCCGAAGGAAGAGGAGCACCTGTTTCCCTCCCTGGCGGCGCGGGTGCCCGCCCTGGCCGAAGTCATCGACCGCCTGGAAGGCGAACACGCCCGGGGCCTGGAGATGCTGGACAACCTCGACCGGGCGCTGGAGGCACTCCGCGCCGGGGCGACCGATGACCTGAGCGCCTATTTAGCGGCGGCGGAAAGCTACCAGGATCTGGAATGGAAACATATGGCCCTGGAGGAACGGGATATCCTGCCCCTCGCCCAGAAGGCCCTGGAGTCCGCCGATTGGGACAGGCTGGACGCGATCTTCACGGACCACGAGGATCCGATTTTCGGTGACAAACCCCGGGCAGAGTATGAATCCTTGCTGACGGCCATTGTCAATCGGGCGCCTTCTCCCCACGGACTGGGATAGGGGGCTGGTCCTTGCGCGATACGGCCGACGGGGTGTCGCGCACTGGCATGAGGTTTGGTGCCGGAAACATTGACGATTCCCAGCGTTCCAACGTAGGTTGATGGCTCGATCCCCTGACCGGGAACGGTAAGCGGAACTATGAATCCGGTTGTCCGCGTCCGCTCATGGCTTAATCTATTTCCCTGGTGGACCGAAGAAAATCACATGGCCACGAACGGATATCTTGCCGCCGAGTCCATCGACAAATTGAACCCCGAAGATCTTGCCCTTCTGGAGACCTACATCACGGGCATCGGAGAGCGCATCAAGGTGATCCGGTCCCGGCGTGGCATGACCCGGAAAGATCTTTCCAGGCATTCCGGCGTCTCAGAGCGCTATCTTGCACAGGCGGAGAAGGGCAAGGCCAACTTTTCCATTGCCATTCTCTGGCGCATATCCCATGCCTTGAACGTGGAAATTCCCGATCTGTTTCCAGGGGCCGAGGAAGATCCTGGCGCCTTGCACACCCTCGTGCGCGGTTTGTCTCCGGTCCAACGTCAGGAGGCCGTCGACCTTTTGAGGGAGCGTTTCTTGAACTCTTCCGCAGCCGGTCACGGCGTGGCCCTGATTGGCTTGCGCGGCGCTGGAAAAACACGCCTTGGAAGCCTTCTGGCCGATGAATTCAAGGTCCCATTCATCCGACTTGGCGCGGTGGTCGAGAAGCTCGCCCAGATGGATATTGGCGAGTTGATTTCCCTGGGGGGCCAGAAGGCCTTTCGCCGTGTTGAATTGCAGGCGCTTAAACACGTGATTGAAACGCATCCCCGTGCCGTCGTGGAAGCCGGAGGCAGTCTGGTATCGGAGACGGAAACCTTCAAATTGCTTTTGTCTTCCTATCACACGGTCTGGATCAAGGCGGCGCCAGAGGAGCATATGCAAAGGGTGATCGATCAAGGCGATCTCCGCCCCATGAGCGGGAACGACGAGGCCATCAACGACCTGCGGGAGATCCTCAAGGAACGAGAGCCGGAGTACAGATTGGCGAATTCTATTCTTGATACGACCGGTCGCAGCATCACCGATTGCATTATCGAATTGGTCAACCATACCCGACCCTATCTGACCAAGCAGGACGAGCCCGTCAAGCCGTGATGGCATGATGAGGGGGATGCCCAAGTTCCCACCGATCTTAGACGCGACCCCGAAATGACTTTCATTAT
Source organism: Rhodospirillum sp. A1_3_36 (assembly GCF_047263945.1). NCBI lineage: Bacteria > Pseudomonadati > Pseudomonadota > Alphaproteobacteria > Rhodospirillales > Rhodospirillaceae > Rhodospirillum > Rhodospirillum sp. A1_3_36. The sequence continues at coordinate 13,620 of NZ_JBLAVB010000018.1, forward strand.
TTCAATGGCTTAGAGTGCTCCGAGATCAACCTTGGATGCCCGTTTTACGGGCATGATGGAGCTCTTTAAAATCACAGTGTGAACCTTGGTTTGGGCTCTCACATCGCCTTTAGAAGGCTGTGCGGATTCCAGAAAAAATGATAGAACAAAAAGAAGGGAGAAATCAAAACAACACGCGGGAAATGCCGCAATGCAATATACGAATATTGTTGTCGCAGATGAAGTTCCTTTCCTTCTTAGTGAAGAGGGGGTGAAGGACTTTATGCGTCGCAAGAAGGACTACAGCTATTCCTTGCCCCATCAAGGGGGAGGAAAGTCTGCAGACGACGCGGAGCAACTGAGTCGGTTGGTGGCCCGGGATGATCCCGACTTGATCGCGACAATCGGAGATTTGGGGCGGGTGGCACTCCACCCGCAGTGTTCGATTGATGTCAAGGCGGTTCCTTTGGGACAGGCTTGGCGCATTGTAACCGTCTCCCAGTTCGAGGTCCTTCTCCTGGATCCCTGAGATCCCCCCCCAGTCCAAGAGCCCACCCGAAATGACGCTCCTTATTTCAATTACTCGTCGTCATTCCCGCGTACGCGGGAATCCAGATGCGCTGCCGGTTGCTGCACAAAAACACAAAACCTGGATCCCCGCTTTCGCGGGGACGACGGAAAAAGAGTTTTTCCGCATCTTGTTAAAGCTCCGCCATTCTGAACACCTCCGCCACCCAATCCAGAAACACCCGCAACCGGGGTGCCAAATGGCGGTTTTGGGGTATGAGCGCATGCAATGGGGTCGCCGTCGGCGGGAAATCGGGCAACACCTCCACCATCTTCCCCTCCCGCAGGTCATCCAAAAACCGATAGCGTGGTGCCTGGATCAGGCCATATCCCAGGCGGGCCAGATCGGCCAGGGTGGTGGAATTGTTCGCCGTCACCCGACACGGCAACAGCACCTCCCGTAGGCCCCCCTCCCCCGTGAATTCCAAGGGGAGAACCTCCCCCGTCCGGGAGGAGACGAAGCCCGCCATCCAATGCCCCTCCAGGTCATCGGGATGGCGTGGGAGTCCGTGGCGCTCCAGATAAGCGGGGCTCGCGCAGGTGATTTCCGGGATCAAGGCGAGGCGGCGCTGGATCAGGCTGCTGTCTTCCGGAGGACCCGCGCGCAGTACGCAATCAATCCCTTCCCGCACCATGTCCACCAGCCGGTCCCCCTGCCCCAGGTGCAGATTGATGCCCGGGTAGCGGTCCAGAAACTCCGGTAGACGTGGCAAAACGAAAGTCCGGGTCAGCAACCCATGGGCATCAATGCGCAGAAGCCCCCGGGGCTGGCTGTCACGAAAGGCCGCATCCGCCGCCTCGACCTCCGCCAAAATAGACTGACACCGACGGACATAGGCCCGCCCATCCAGGGTTGGGGTCACATGGCGGGTGGTCCGCTCCAGCAGACGCGCCCCCAGGGTCGCCTCCAGGCGTTTGATCGCCTCCGTCGCCGTGGAGCGAGCCAACCCCAAGTCTGCGGCGGCGGCGGAGAAGCTCTGCCGCTCCACCACCCGAACGAACAGACGCATTTGATCGAGACGGTCCATCCCCTTTGTTCAGCATAACCGAATAGTAATGTCAACATTCCGGTGATTGTTCAAATTGTGCCCAGGTCCTAGGTCTAGGACACGAACGACACGGAAAGGACATCCCATGACCCAAAACCCGATACGAACCGCCATCATCACAGGCGCCTCCCGGGGCATCGGCGCGGCCACCGCCGAACGCCTGGCCCAAGACGGCTTCGCCGTCATCGTCAACTATGCCCGAGGTCGCGAGGCCGCTGAGGCCATTGTGGCCAGGATCACCGCAGTGGGCGGACAGGCCCTCGCTGTTGCCGCCGACGTTGCCTCTCCAGAGGGGGTTCCCACGCTGTTCGACGCGGCGGAGGAGGCCTTCGGCCCGGTCAACGTGCTGGTGAACAACGCGGGATTACTCACAGTCTCGCCCCTTGTCGAGACCGATGACGCGAGCTTCGACCGTCAGATCGCCCTGAACCTGGGAGGGGTCTTCCGAGGCATGCGGGAAGGCGCCCGTCGGTTGCGCGACGGGGGACGGATCCTCTCTTTTTCCTCAAGCGTGGTCGGCGTCTATCAACCCACCTATGGCATCTACGCCGCCACCAAGGCGGCGGTGGAGGCCATGACCCATGTTTTGGCGAAGGAACTGGGCCCCCGGGGGATCTCCGTCAATTGCGTCGCGCCCGGCCCCGTGGCAACGGACCTCTTCTTAGAGGGCAAAAGCGAGGCCTTGATTCACAAGATCGCCTCAAGCTGCCCCTTCAACCGCCTGGGCACACCGGAGGAAATCGCCCGTGTGATCAGCTTCCTGGCCGGACCGGATGGGGCCTGGGTCAACGGCCAGGTCCTGCGCGCCAATGGCGGCATGATTTAACCCCCTCTTCTCGCCAAATCACAGTCCAACCACAAGGAAACAGCCATGCCCTTCGTCAACATCAAGACTCCGGAAGCCTCTCTGACCAAAAGCCAGAAGGAGGAGATTATCCATAAGACCACGGACATGCTGGTGAGCTACTTCAGCGAAGCTGCCCGTCCCCATACCATGGTCCTGATCGAAGAAGTCCCCGACGGCGGTTATGGCCGAGCAGACGAGGTCTTCATCATCCCAGAGCCCTATCGCGCCTCAAATGACTAGAAAAAGAGGGTCCAGGGACATCGTCCCTGGCCGGGCGTGGGCAGGAGCCCACAAGGGCGAAGCCCTTAATGCCCCACCGTGGCTCCGATCAAGTGATCCACCACGGCCTTCAGAGCTTCCTCCCGCGACGCGCCCGCCCGCTTGGCGTCGTAATAAACCGCTGTCTGTTGGTGGGCGCTGGTCCCCCGGGCGAGGATTTCTCGCGCATGGAGAACCTCCCGCTGGCAACCGAACGCCTCGGCGTCGGGCGCGATCAGTTCAAGGATTTCCTCGATCAGGTCGGAAAAGGGAATCACCTTGCCCTGGCCAAAGTCCACCAAACCCTCATCGATACCGTAGCGTTGGGCGCGCCAACGGTTTTCCGCGAGCAACATGCGGGCATATTGCCGCCAACGTTGGTTAGACCGCCGCAACCGGTAAAGCATGCGTAACAGGCAACGGAAAATCGCCGCCACACAAATGGCGTCCTCCAGTCGGGTGCACACATCGGCGATGCGCATTTCCAGGGTGGGGAAGCGGTGACTTGGCCGGATGTCCCACCAGATCTTGGAAGAATCCTCAATCAAGCCCGCAGAGACCAGGATATCCACATGCCGCTCGTACTCCAGAAAGCTGTTGAAGGGGTCGGGCAAACCAGTGCGGGGCAACTCGCTGAAAACAGCAATGCGATAGGACTTCAGCCCCGTATCCTCCCCCCGCCAAAAAGGGGAGCTGGTGGTCAGGGCCATCAGGTGGGGCAGGAAATAGGTAACCTGATTCATCAGATCCATGCGCAGGTCCGCATCCTCGATCCCCACATGCACATGCATGCCACAGATCACCAAGCGCCGCACGACCCCTTGCAGGTCTTGGGCAAGCACCGCATAGCGGTCCTTGTCCGTATGTTTCAGGTCGGACCATTCGGCAAAGGGGTGGGTGGAGGCGGCAATGGGAGCAAGTCCAACCTTGTCCGCTTCCTCGGCCAGGATATGGCGGAGCGCGCCCAGGGCCTGCCCTGCCTCCGCCGTCGAGTGACAGACCTTGGTTCCGACTTCCACTTGGGAGCGCAGGAATTCGGGCGTCACGGCACCGTGTTGGCCGCCGGAGAAAGTCTCCGTCAAAGTCTCCATCAGCGAGGCCGGAGGATCCGTCGCCAAGGCCCGTGTCTCCCGGTCCACCAGCAGATATTCTTCCTCGATGCCAACGGTAAAGCCTGGGTCGCGGGTCATGGGGTGGCCTCCTGCGGGAAGACGGGATGGATCAGGTCATGAGGCAGGTATACAGGGCTTCGACGGAAAGCACCTCTTCCAAAGCATCTCCGAACAGACCGCCGAGATCGGCCACGCCCTCGGGCGTGCCCACCAGATCCTGGCGGAATTCCACCCCCAGGTTCGGCAGACCCGCGGGTTCGGCATGGGTATTGATGGTGAAGCCGATGTCTTTGCCCGAATAGGGTTGATTCTCCCCCAACACCGCGTCGGGTCGCAACCGGGCGAGTGCGCCCAACATGCCCTTGGTCACCCGGTCGTCGTGGTCATACATCAAACCGATGTGCCAGGGCCGATTGAAGCCATCCATGGAGGGGGCGCAGGAGTGAATGCAGATCACCACGGGCGGTTTCCCCTGCCGCCACAGGTGGGCCAATCGCTCTGTCACCTCCCGGTGGTAGGGCCAGAACAGCTCCTCTGTCCGGCGCACCGCTTCCGCCTCGCTCAGGTCCTGGTTGCCAGGCACGGGAATGCCATCAGAGACAGGAGGAATGGCCGTGGGCTCCCCCGGGGGCCGGTTGCAGTCCACGACCAGCCGGGAGTAGTTGGTCAGTACCGCACAGGCCTCGAACCGATCCGCAAGCAGACGGGTCAGCGCTGCGGCACCGATGTCCCAGGCGATGTGGGCTGCCAAGTCTGCCGGGCCAAGGCCCAGATTGCCGAGGCTTTTGGGGATGGCGTTGCTGGCGTGGTCGCAGAGGAACAGGACGGGTCGGTTGGACTCCCCATTCAGAACCGTGAAGGGGGGGGGCTCGTCTGCGGTGAGGAGAGGAGAGGAGAGAGAATCGGACATGGCGGAGAAAGGGTGTCCTGGGGGCTTGGGGAAGGAAGGGGGAAACAGTGTACCCCAAGGGTAGGACTTCATGAAACATCCCATCTTGAAAGCCCCCCTCCCCCATCCCAATTCCTGTTTATGAAAGACCCTCGCTCCTTCCTGACGTCCCTGTTCGATGCTGCGGTAGCGGCGGCTGATCCGGCCCTTCTCGTGCCTGCCTATCTGCCGGAGCCCCCAAAGGGCCGGACGGTGGTGGTCGGCGCAGGCAAGGCTGCGGCGGCCATGGCGCTTGCGGTGGAATCCAACTGGCCCGGCCCCCTGGAGGGGCTGGTGGTCACGCGCTACGGCCATGCCGTCCCCTGCGAACGCATCCGGGTGGTGGAAGCCGGGCACCCTGTCCCCGATGACCACGGCCTTGCCGCTGCGCAGGAGATCCTGGCCATCGCCAAAGGGCTTGGTTCTGACGACCTGATGATTTGCCTGATTTCCGGTGGCGGCTCTTCCCTGTTGTCCCTGCCCCATGAGGCCGTAGGACTTGAGGACAAGCGGGCGGTGAATGCGGCCCTGCTGCGCTCGGGCGCCCATATCGGCGAGATCAATTGCGTGCGAAAGCACCTGTCGGCCATCAAGGGCGGTCGGCTCGCGGCAGCCGCAGCCCCGGCCCGGGTGGTCACCCTGGTAATCTCCGACGTGCCCGGGGATGATCCGGCGGTGATCGCGTCCGGCCCGACCGTCCCCGATCCGACCACGGCGGGGGAAGCCCTGTCGATCCTCACCCACTACGGCATCAGCGAACCCGCCTCCCTGATCCGCCACCTCAAGACAAAGGCCTGCGAGACCCCAAAACCGGGAGATGCGGTCTTCGCCAGCAACCGCCTGTCCATGATCGCCACCCCACGCGCCGCACTGGAGGCGGCCGCCCGGCTCGCGGCAGCGGCGGGGATCAAACCGCTGATCCTGGGCGACGCCCTGGAAGGCGAGGCCAGGGAAATCGCCAAGGCGCTCGGCCCCATGGCCACCTCCTGTGCCCGCCATGGGGACCCGGTCGCCCCACCCTGCGTGCTGCTATCGGGTGGAGAGCTGACCGTGACCATAAGGGGCGACGGCCGGGGAGGACCCAATGCGGAATTCGCCCTCTCCCTCGCCCAGCACCTGGACGGCAACCCCCATGTCTGGGCCCTGGCCTGCGACACCGACGGCATCGACGGCTCCGAGGACAACGCCGGGGCGATCCTCACCCCCGATACCCTGACCCGGGCCACGCGCCTGGGGTTGCGCCCCGAAGCCCACCTGGAGGACAACGACGCCTACGGTTTCTTTGAAGGCTTGGGGGATCTGGTGGTCACCGGACCAACCCTGACGAACGTGAACGACTTTCGAGCAATCCTTATCATTCCAAAATAGTCAAGTGTCATTTTTGCACCAAGAGACAATTATACATCATCACGAAACCTTCTTACGCGGAGGAGCAGGACAAGGCCGAGGTTCCGTGTTAGGGTGCGCGTGACGCAACTCTCTGCGCCTATCCGATGACCAAACCCCTTTAAGGACAGCTCCCGTGACGCGCCCCGTCACCCGGGCTTGGGGTCCTTGATGGCCCCGTCACAACAATACGAGCGGATTTCGCATAGACCACGCCGGTCGAAGCGGGATGTGCTCCAGCCCCGTGGACAGACCCCATGAGACGTAATCGCTGCGCGAAGATTCTAACGACCCTCGGCCCTGCAACGCCGACAGAAGACTCCCTGGAGGCCCTGGTGCGGGCCGGGGCGGATATGGTCCGCCTGAACTTCAGCCATGGCGCCCATGAAGACCACCGCCGCCGCTATAACATGGTTCGAGCCGTTGAAAAGAAACTCGGTCGGACCATCGGCATTCTGATGGACCTTCAAGGACCCAAGCTGCGGGTCGGTGAATTCGACGGCGGCAAGGTCAAGCTGGAAACCGGAGCGACCTTCCGCCTGGACATGGAGCCCGAACTGGGCGACGTGAATCGGGTCCAACTGCCCCATCCGGAAATCTTCCGGGCCATGGAGGTGGGCACCGACCTGCTTCTGGACGACGGAAAAATCCGTCTGCGGGTGGAGGTCGTCACACCGGACCACGCCATCACCCGGATCATCACCGGCGGCACCCTGTCCGACCACAAGGGACTGAACGTTCCCAATGCCATCCTGCCCATCTCCGCCCTGACGGAAAAGGACCGCCGGGACCTGCAATTCGGTCTGGACCTGGGCGTGGACTGGGTGGCGCTCTCCTTCGTGCAGCGCCCCGAGGATGTGGCCGAGGCCCGCAAGCTGATCGCCGGACGGGCCGCGATCATCAGCAAGCTGGAGAAGCCCAGCGCCATCGAGCACCTGAACGAAATCATCGAACTCTCCGACGCCGTCATGGTTGCCCGCGGCGACCTGGGCGTGGAAGTCCCGCCGGAACGGGTGCCGATTCTGCAAAAGCGCATTCTCAACGCCTGCCATACCCTGGGTAAGCCGGTTGTGGTGGCCACCCAGATGTTGGAAAGCATGATCACCGCCCCCACGCCCACCCGGGCGGAGGCCTCCGACGTGGCGACGGCCATTTACGACGGAGCCGATACGGTAATGCTCTCGGCGGAAACGGCAGTTGGCCAGTATCCCCTGGAAGCCGTGGCGATCATGGACAAGATCATCCACCAGGTGGAAAACGACGAGCATTACCGCATGCTCCACGACAATCGGCGGGAGCGGCCAGAGGGCACGGCATCGGATGCCATCAGCGCCGCGGCGAGCCAGGTTGCGGCCACCATCAAGGCCGCGGCGATCGTCACCTACACCTCCTCCGGCTCGACCACCCTGCGGGCCGCGCGTCAGCGCCCCAGCGTGCCCATCCTCTGCCTTACGGCCGAGGTGAAGACCGCCCGGCGCATGGCCATGGTCTGGGGCGTCCATTCGGTGCTGGAACGGGATATCTCGAACTTCGACGAGATGATCGAAAAGGCCAACAAGGCCAGCCGGGAGGAGGGTTTCGCCCAGGTCGGCGAGCGCATCGTCATCACGGCAGGCGTTCCCTTCGGCACCCCGGGGACAACCAACGTCCTGCGCATCGCCTGGGTCCAGGGCGACGACAGTTGGGCTGAGTAGAGGGAAGACCACTTGGTCTTTTTCCTGACAGGACGCTGACTTGTGAGGGGCGGGGGTAGATCTCCTCCGCCTCGCACCCTATCTTTTCACTCTGATTCCATGAATTTTTGAGTGTCTTCGAGATCAAGTTGACCCATTTCGTGGCCCGACTTGATCTCGGACCACTCTAAGAAAAGACGAGGATGTCCATCCCATGCGCTATTTGCACACCATGGTCCGGGTCCAGAACCTGGACGACTCCCTGGCCTTTTACCAGGGTATCCTCGGTCTGGTGGAGGTTCGCCGGACGGAAAGCGAGAAAGGTCGCTTTACCCTGGTCTACCTTGCGGCTCCCGATGATCTTGAGCAGGCCAAAACCGAAAAGACTCCCCTGTTGGAGCTGACCTATAACTGGGATACGGAAGCCTATACCGGTGGTCGGAACTTCGGCCATCTCGCCTATCAGGTGGACAACATCTATGACACCTGCCAGAAAATCATGGATGCCGGAGTGACCATCAACCGCCCCCCCCGGGATGGTCAAATGGCCTTCATCCGCTCCCCCGACGGCATTTCCATAGAATTGTTGCAGGCGGGCGACTCCCTGCCGCCCCAGGCCCCCTGGACGAGCATGGAAAACACCGGAAGCTGGTAACCGGGAGAGGCTATAAAGCGCTTTGCGCATAAAAGGCGAGAAATCAAAATCTTGGAGCGTCCTAGCTGAGTCACAACAGGGTAAACGACAGGGGGTGTTTTCCCGTCACGGGGCTTTGCCCCGTCCCCCACTGGGGCCGAAAGGCCCCAGACCCCAGGCCATAGAAAAAAGGGGGTTGGGGGCATTTGTCCCCAAATGGGCTTGGGCAATCGCCCAAAAAGGGCGAGACACTGTCGTGTACCGTGGAGTCACAAATCAGGTCAGACGCTCTGGGGTTACCTTCTTTTCATTCGACACCTCGAGGCGGAACGCATGCGGTTCCTGTTCGGGGGCCGTCCGCTCGGGGTCCAATGGGGCCTGCTGCTCGGCCTCTCCCTGGTTTTCACCCTGCTATTATCGGCAACGGGCATACCTGCGGCCTTGCTCATCGGCCCCATGATTGCCGCCATTCTTCTTGCCTTGGGCGATGGTACCGCCAAGCCCCCCGGCTTGGTCATCCAAATGGCCCAGGGCGTCGTCGGTTGCCTGATCGCAAAGTCCATCACCGGCCCCCTGCTCCATGACCTGATGGGCGACTGGCCGGTCTTCCTGATGGGCGTTGGCTCGGTCATTGCTGCGGGTGGTCTTTTGGGCTGGGCAATTACCCGCCTCAAGGTGCTTCCGGGCAAGACGGCGGTCTTCGGCTGCTTCCCCGGCGCGGCGCTCGCCATGACCCTGATGGCCGAGGCCAACGGCGCCGACTTCCGCCTCGTGGCCATCATGCAATATCTGCGGGTGGCCATCGTCGTGGCCGTGGCCTCCTGGGTGGCGAGTGTCTGGTCCATGACCGAAGGCACACCGCCTGTACCACCAAGCTGGTTCCCTCCCGTCGATTGGCTGGCGCTGGCGGGAACCCTTGCCGTGATCGCCGCTGGGATCGTAATCGCCCGGAAAAGCAAGATCACCGCGGGAGCCATGCTGATCCCCATGGTGCTGGGCGTCCTTGCCCAGGATGTGGCCTCCCTGCCCCTGGAAGTCCCCCGCTGGCTGCAAGCCCTGGCCTTCCCGGTGGTGGGCTGGTCCATCGGCCTGCGCTTTACCCGTCCGATCCTGGCCCATGCCGCCCGCGCCCTGCCCCTGCTGATCCTGGCCAACATTGCCCTGATCGCCATCTGCGGCGGCTTCGCGGCCCTTTTGTCCTGGACCACCGGGGTCGATCCCTTCACCGCCTATCTGGCCATGAGCCCAGGCGGGGCCGATTCCATGGTCATTATCGCCGCCTCCAGTAATGTCGATGCGGCTTTCGTCATGACCATGCAGATCGGGCGTTTCCTGACGATTCTCATCTTCGGATCCCGGTTGGCAACCTGGATCGCAGGGGCGCGGTAGCGTTCTTATACCAAGCGGCGCGGGTTGAAACCCACGCCGCTTTTCTTGCGTTCAAACGCTAGGCGGGCTTTTACGCGCCATAAGGCGCGGCGGCCACTTGACCGCACCTTGGTATTATACCTGCGGTATGTGTATATGGCTCAAGCGGGTCGCCGAGTGTTTGGCGACCGAGCTTGATCCGGTGGCGGCGGTCACCGTCCGATGCCACTGGGACAAGATCGCCCACCCGTGCTTCATACAATTATCCCAGGGCCTGAGGCTTTGGCCCACCGGTCGCCCAGTCGAGCAGTTCCACCGTATGCACCACCGGCAACTCGGTCCCGCCGGAAATATGGGTCAGGCAGCCGATGTTGCCCGCGGCGATGACATGGGGCTTGGTGTCCTCCAGCGTCTTCACCTTGCGGATGCGCAATTCCTCGGACAGGTCAGCCTGGAGGATGGAATAGGTCCCCGCCGAACCGCAACAGAGGTGGGCGTTGGCGATCTCCTTGACCTCGAACCCCGCCTTGCGCAGCAGGGCCTTGGGCGCATCCAAGACCTTTTGGCCATGTTGCAGGGAACAGGCCGCATGGTAGGCCACCACCAACTCCGGCTTTTCCTCAGGCTCCATCAAACCCAACATGATCATGTATTCGGTGATGTCAAAGGTGATGTCCGACAGGATCCGGGCCTTTTCGGCGAACTCCGGATCGTCCCGCAACAGGTGGGCATAATCCTTGAAGGTCGATCCGCAGCCCGACGCATTGACGACAATGGCATCCACCCCCCGCGAAACCTTCTCCATCCACCAACTGGCGATATTGGCCCGGGCGAAATCCTTGGCCTCGGCTTCTTTGCCCATATGGGAAACCACGGCGCCGCAACAGCCCTGCCCCTTGGGTACCACCACCTCCACCCCATGGCGGGTGAGCAGGCGGGCCGTGGCCTCGTTGATCTGGGGCATCAGGGCCGGTTGCACGCAGCCCACAGGCATGATCACCCGAGCCTTGGGCGAGGCGGCTCCTTTCGCCCCAGGGGAGGGAGCGGGAGAGTGGACGCCGGTGCGCTCGATTTGCCGCACCCCATGGGGAGGATGCCGGGCCTGTTCGAGCATGGCCCGGAGGCTGCGGGGCATCAGAGGCGCCAGAGGGCGGGCAAAAGAGCGGACCAGCCAGCCCATCTGCATGGCCATCCGGAACCGGTTGGTATGCGGCAGGACCCAGGCCAGCATGTTCCTTGTCGCCCGGTCCAGCCAGGGCCGGGCATAGGTCTTCTCGATGTGGACTTTCCCCCGCTCCACCAAATGGACATAGTCCACGCCCGAAGGACAGGTGGTCATGCAGGACAGGCAGGTCAGGCAGCGGTCGATATGCTTCACCACCCCCTCGGAGGCGGGCTTGTCCCCCTCCAGCATATCCTTGAGCAGGTAGATGCGGCCCCGGGGAGAGTCCAGCTCATCGCCCAGGATGGTGTAGGTGGGACAGGTGGCCGTACAGAACCCGCAATGGACGCATTTGCGCAGGATGTCATTGACCTCCTGCAGCAGGGGATCGGCCTCAAGGCGCTCGGTGGAGAAATTCGTGCGCATGGCTGAAGAACACCTTTTACAGACGGCCGGGATTGAGAATGCCGTGGGGGTCGTACTGATCTTTCAGACGCTGGGACAGGGCGGCCAGGGGGCCCGGCTGGGGCTGGAAGACCGGTACCGCCGCACGCAGGGCTTGGGAGCCCCGCAGCAGGGTTGCATGGCCGCCCTTCCCTTGGCTCGCCACCGCTGCCCGAATCGCCCGAGCCCCGCCATCTCCGTCCTCTCCCGTCGCCAGCCAAATCAGGCCACCGCCCCAGTCATAGAAGGCCTCCACGGACCGCTGGGCGCCAATGGCCTCCACCACTCCGGGGGCCGCCGTGGGCGCGACCGAGATCCGCCAGACCGCCCGATCCCGGGGTTCGACCAGGGGTTTCACATCCCGCAAAGCGGCCCAAACGGCGTCGGAGGCGGTGCTGTCCAGGGCCTGGGTCTCGCCCAGATCCTTCAGCTCGCTCCGCAGGGCCTCGACCCGGTGGGCGACGGACGGGCCGGGGCCCTCCACCCGGACCAAGGTCACGGCCCTCCCCAGGGACAGAACCTCGTCCGGCAAGGCGCTTCCGGCCAAAAGGGAGCCGGGCAAATGGGCCGCACCGCTGACCTCATGGGCACTGCCGAGAGCACGGGACAGGGCGTGAACGGCTGTTTCGTCGCTCAGGCCAAGGATCAGAACGGTTCCCAGGGTCTCCGGCGCGGGCAGAACCTTGATGGTCAATTCACTCAAGGCCACCAGGGTCCCCATGGATCCGGCCATCAGCTTGGGCAGGTCAAACCCGGTGACATTTTTCACCACCCGGGCGCCGGACTTGAAGGCCTCGCCCCGGCCACTGACCCCGCGAAATCCCAGGAAGTGGTCTCGGGCCGCCCCAACGCTGATCCGTCGCGGTCCGGCCAGATTACAGGCGATAACGCCCCCCAAAGTCCCCGCGCCTTCGGTGCCCAGAAGAGGCCCCAGGTCCGGCGGCTCGAAGGCCAGGTGCTGGCCCTGGGCGGCCAGGGTGGCCTGCACCTCCGCCAGGGAAATACCGGCGCCTGCGGACATCACCAGTTCAGCGGGTTCGTAGAGGGAAATGGCGGAAAAGCCCATCATGTCGAGGCTCTGTTCGGCATTACCCGGCGCGCCCAAGCCCCGCTTGGTACCCGTTCCCCGGATCTCCAGGGGTTTCCGTTCGGCACAGGCCCAGGCGATCAGCTCGACAAGCTGAGCGTCGTCCGTGGGGCGAAAGGCGGTATCCGTCATCTCTCAGACTCTCCGGCGGGCATCAAAAGCGAGGAATATCTGGGAAGGGCAAGTTGCCGCCACTGACATGCAACTTCCCCAACTCGGCACAGCGGTGCAGCGTCGGGAAGACCTTGCCGGGGTTGAGAAGGTGACCGTCATCGAAGGCGCATTTCAAACGTTGCTGATGAGCCATGTCGCTTTCGTTGAACATGGTCGGCATCAGGTCGCGCTTTTCCACACCCACCCCATGCTCGCCAGTCAGCACCCCGCCGACCTCCACGCAGAGGGTCAGGATATCCGCACCGAAAGCCTCTGCCCGCTCCAGTTCCGTTTCCTTATTGGCGTCGAACAGGATCAACGGATGCAAATTACCATCCCCGGCGTGGAAGACATTGGCCACCCGCAAGCCATGTTTGACGCTCATCGCGCGCATGCGGGATAGGACTTCCGGCAAGCGCCCACGGGGAATGGTGCCATCCATGCACATGTAATCCGGCGAGATCCGCCCCACCGCCGGAAAGGCCGCCTTGCGCCCGGCCCAGAAGCGCATGCGCTCCGCCTCCGACGTGCTCACCCGCAGGGTCGAGGCCTTGTGATCCTTGGCGATGGCCGCAACCCGCTCGATCAGGTGGTCCACCTCCACCTCCGGACCGTCCAGCTCGCAAATCAGCAGGGCTTCCACATCAAGGGGGTAGCCCGCATGGACGAAATCTTCGGCCGCAGCGATGGCATCCTTGTCCATCATCTCCAGCCCGGCGGGAATGATGCCTGCGGCAATGATAGCGGCGACGCAATCGCCGCCGTCTTCGTTGCTGGGAAAGCCCATCAGCACGGCCTTGGCCGTCTCCGGTCGACGCAGCAGGCGCACGGTAACCTCGGTCACGATCCCCAGCAGGCCTTCAGACCCGGTGACGATCCCCAGCAGGTCGAGTCCCCCCGAATCCAGGTACTTCCCCCCCAAACGCAGGATTTCGCCCTCGATGGTGACGAATTCCACGCCCAGGACATTGTTGGTGGTCAGGCCGTACTTCAGGCAATGCACGCCGCCGGAGTTCTCCGCCACGTTGCCACCGATGGAACAGGCGATCTGACTGGAGGGATCCGGCGCGTAATAGAAGCCATCGGCGGCAACAGCGTTGGAGATGGCCAGATTCGAAACACCGGGTTGAACCACGGCGCAGCGGTTGGGCAGATCAATGTCCAGGATTCGGTTGAACTTGCCCAGGCCAAGGGTGACGGCATCGGCCAGCGGCAGGGAGCCGCCGGACAGCGACGTGCCCGCTCCACGGGGCACAACCTTCACGCCGTTCTTGTGGCAGTAGGCCAGGACTCGGGCCACCTGTTCGGTGGTCGACGGCAAGACAACGATCAGGGGAAGCTGGCGATAAGCGGACAGCCCATCGCAATCGTAGGCGCGCATTTCGTCGATGGAGGAGATCACCCCCTCCCCGGGGACGATACGGCGCAGGTCGGCCACGATGGACTCGCGGCGCCCCATCACAGCGGCATCCGGCTCGGGCATGCGCATGGCGGTTCCCTTCCTCTCCCAAGAAACGGAGCGGTTTTCCGCCCCTCCTCCGCCCGATTCCCCGGGTCTGTTTAGATTTGTACGAAGCCCCTCGATAAATCACAAGGTGGATTGGCGCCCTTTCCACGATACGGAAAAGCACAGGTCAATTCATAGGTCCAAACGCATAAAGCCGCATTTCTCTTCATCCAGAAGAAAAATGCGGCTTTATGCGTTATTCGCAACGTGACTCCCAGGCGTCTGCGCCGTGGGACAAGAACCAGCCCTTGGGCCAGCCCCTTAACCCTGGCGGGTTTTAAGACGGGGGTTCTTTTTGTTGATCACGTAGACGCGGCCCTTGCGGCGCACGACGCGGCAGTTTTTGTCGCGCACTTTGGCCGACTTCAGGGAATTGCGGACACGCATGGTTCTTTCCTCGCACGGCTGGGAAGGTTTCTAGACCCGTCGGACGTCGCGCGCCCCGGATGGGTATGCCAACCCCGATGAATTGGGAGCCGGGAAAATAGGTCCGGCATCCGGCTCTGTCAAACTGATATTTGGGGGAAATGAGTCATTTCCCCAGAGTTTCCTCTACTTCCCCCCGCTCCCTACTTCCCCGGCACCCTACTTCCCAAGGAAATACTGAATGGGCAAAGAAACATTGAGGGTCACTTCCTCGATACCCGGATTGATATCCCCGAGTTCCGCATTGGAAATATGGTGGAAGGCCATACCGACCCGCAGACCGTCCTCGAAGCGGTAGGCGGCCTCGATCCCAGTGCGGAACTCCAACGGCCCGCCCAGATCCCGGGCGCCACCCTGGTTGTACCAGCCCACAGCCGCACTGGGAGAGAGAATGATATGCTCGCCGAAGCGCACGTCGGCCATGAAACCACCATAGACATAGGTAGATCCCAGATGAGTCGCCTCGATCCCCGCAATGGGGTGAGCGATCCACAGGTAGTAGGCCGGGCGGTATTCGAAGCGGAACAGGGCGGGCATCTGGTCAAAATCGCCCTCGTTATCTTTCCAGACGTTGTAAGCACCCATACCGAAAGTCAGGGTATCCACCTCGTCGGGCATGGTATCGGCGCTGATTTCGTTGCCACGCAACAGGTCACCGACAATGCCCGCAGCCAGCAAACCCGCAGCCGACATCCAGACAATATTAAAGGCGGGATCGGCCTTTGCATCCCGGCTTGCCAGAGGAGCGGCGGCAAGACCCAGGGCAAGGATGGCTACTGCCAAAATCCGGGGAGTCCCGGCCAAGACCACAGAAGGAAACGTCACAAACCGCAGGAATGAAAACGACCGAACGGAACCAACAACCATGATACCCCCTTCCCGGACCAAGGGGCAGCGTTCCCCCTGACCACCCACGCAAAAACCGTGAGTAACTGACCACGACGGTGTCGCCCGCCTGCGAGCCCGCACGATACCGGGACAAGGGCGCCTTGCCTAGAGTATTCCGAGATCAAGTTGGGTCGCTTTGCGACCAAACTTGGCCTCGAAGATACTCTAAAATCACTATAATGAGAGCGAAACTGGGCCAGCTTGACTCACGCTGATGCAGCTTCACTCTAGAGCCCCATACGCGAAAGTGGAAACGGACTTTCCCCACATTCCCCACAAGGCAGCGCGACGCCCTTGCCATGGTCGGCAAGACAAGCCATGTCCTCAAAGGGATTGAGCCCCAATCCGTTGAAGGATAACCTTGGTTTACCTGTGGCAATGTCAAGGAAAATAAAAAATCGTGACACCCTCATCGCCCCCATTGCCCCCTTCGACCGACGAGCCCTTTTTACAAAGTGGAGTCTCGGTGTCCAGCCCTTTGCCGATTCATGACATTTTCAACGCCATGGATCAGGGGATTCTCGTTGCCGACGCGAACACCCGTGTCGTTCAATGGAACCGCCGGGCCCTGGAGCTGCTCGACCTTCCCGAACCTCTCCTTGAGACCCACCCACTCCATGGGGAAGTCATGGCCTATATGGTTCGCCATGGCACCTTGATGCCCGAAGAGGTGGATCAGGTCCGCAGTAGTATAGCAAAATGGCTCAGCGTTCCCGCATCCCAACGTACGGCCCTGGTGTACCAACGCCGCCATCCCGGAGGCTTGGTTCTCGAGGTCCGGACCGTGTCCTTACCCCAAGGGGGATATGTGCGGACGTTCACCGATATCACTGAAGCCAAGAGGGCGGACGAGAAGCTCGCGACACAAACACGCCAGTTGGACACCATGCTCGATGCCATGAGTCAAGGCATCCTGCTGGTCGACAGCACGGGTCGTGTCCTGCAGCACAATCGACGCTATCTGGATCTTCTCCAGATGCCCGACTTCCTTTTCCGAAATCGCCTGCCCCTGATTTCGGAACTCCTCGCCTACCAATACGGACGGGGGGATTTTGGCGAGGATTTCGACCGCATGCCCGAGGATATGAGAGCCACCTTGCGCCGGGGCGACCCCTTCTCCCGCATGGCCTACGAACGGGACATGGGCAATGGTCGAACGCTGGCGGTGAACACCTTTGCCCTGCCCGATGGCGGCTATGTCCGCACGTTTACGGAAATCACCGAAGCCAAACAGGCCGAAGGGGAGTTGCGGGCGGCCAAGGATGCGGCAGAGGACGCCCTGGACCGCCTGACCGCCACGCAGGAAACTCTTCTGGTTGCCGAAAAGATGGCCTCCCTCGGCCAGCTCGTGGCCGGTGTCGCCCATGAAATCAACACGCCCATCGGAACCGCGCTCACTGCGGCCTCCTTCCTCTCCGAGAAAACCAAAGATCTGGAGGAGGCCATCACGTCCAATCGTCTAAAACGGTCGACGCTTTCCGATTATACCGAAACGGCGCGGGACAGCACCGGGTTCATCCTGTCCAGCCTGACCCGGGCGGCGGAATTGATCCAGAGTTTCAAGCAGGTTTCCGTCGACCAGACGTCCGACGAGCGGCGGCGCTTTGACCTGCATGACTATCTCGAGGAGATCCTCCTCAGTCTGCGCCCCCGACTGAAGCGCGGCAAACACACCTTGGCCCTGAACTGTCCGGAAAATATCCTCATGGACAGCTATCCCGGCGCCCTCTTCCGGACCTTCACCAATCTGGTCGTCAATGCCCTGACCCACGCCCTTGACGGGAACCCGGACCGACCGGCAGGCTCCATGGTTCTCACCGCCCGCCCCGACGGTCCCGACCATGTCCTGTTGACCTTTTCTGACGATGGCCAGGGTATCGCCCCCGAACACCTGACCCGAATCTTCGACCCCTTTTTCACCACCCGTCGAAACGAGGGCGGAACGGGATTGGGCCTCAACATTGTTTACAATCTGGTTACCCAGACTCTGAAGGGCAGCATCGCTGTCACCTCTACTCTTGGGGCAGGAACCACTTTCACCCTTCGTCTGCCCCGTATACTTTCGCCGGATCCTCACCCATGACCTTGTTCCCCACCACAGCCTGGTTCAAAGCCCCTGTCGCCCCGCACCTGATTCGGCGACTGGTCCTGGGTTTGGGTTTGGTCGCCCTGTCCGGATTGGTCCCGGGCTTGCCCCATTGGGGGGAAGCCCAAGCCGCTGAGTTCCGATGGACAGCGCCTGCCTCCTTGCCCAACCTGGACCCCCATGCCTTGCCCAGTTTGACCGAACAGGGGATCATCGGGCAGGTCTACGAATCCCTTGTGGGGCGGGCACCGGACCTGAGCCTTCGCCCCGGGCTCGCCGAGGGGTGGGAACCCGTCACGACAACACGCTGGCGCTTCCATTTGCGCCGGGGGATCCGGTTCCACAACGGGGCTCTTTTGGACGCTGACGATGTGATCGCCTCCCTTGAGCGGGCGATGGCCGCTTCGGAAAGCCAGGGGGATCTTCTGGCTCCCTTGTATCGCATCCGCCGCATGGATGACCTGACCGTTGACATCTACACCCACACCCCTGTGGGGGACCTCCCCGATCGCCTGACCTTCGCCCCCATCATGGAAAACACCTGGTTGAGTCAAAACAACCCCAAGATTTCCGCAAATGGAACCGGCCCCTTTAAGGTCACGGATTTCACCCCCAACGGCCCCCTCACGCTGACAGCCAATCCCGACTGGTGGGGTGGCCCGCCGACGACGGTGACCAGCGCAACCCTTTACCCCACACCCCGGGCCCGGGACCGCCTGCGCTTTCTGTTGCAGGATCGGGTCGACCTCGCCCAGGACCTGGATCCGGAGATGATGGAGCCCCTGGGCCGGACGCCGGGGGTCCTCGCTCTGCGCACGCCGGGGCCTCGGGTCTTGATGCTGGGCATGAGCCAGGCCCGGCCTCAGTTTCTGAACGGCGCCCTGGCCAGCCGCCCGACAAGGAACCCCTTCCTCGACAAGCGGGTCCGGGAAGCCGTGATGCGGGCCATCGACGCCGAAGCCATCAACCAGACCGTCCTGGCCGGTCAGGCCGAACCTGCCGCCCTGATCGCCGCGTCGGTGATCAACGGGTTCCCTCAAGCCCTGAACATCCGCCCCGCCGCCGATCCGCGCCGGGCCAAGGCGCTGCTGGCCGAAGCGGGACTGCCCGGAACGGGGTTCTCCGTGACCCTGGATTGCCCGGCGGGCCACTATCTCCGCGACACCCTGATTTGTGGCGCAGTCGCCGACGCCTTGGCCGAGGTCGGCATCCGCGTAACCATCAACAGTATGACGCCACAGGCCTATTTCCCCCATATCCTGACCGGGAAGAGTGACTTCTATCTGCTCGGCTGGCTGCCCAACACCCTGGAAATCGGCAACCCGATCCTCAATCTGGCCGCCTGCCCTCCCGACACACCCGACGGCGTCGCCCCTCCCCCTGGGCCCGGCGCCTTAAACCTGGGCGGATTCTGCGATCCCCGGGTCAGTCGGCTGATTCCGCGCATGACTCAAGCCCAGAACAAGCCCCTCAGGGATGCGGCGGCTGCGGAAATCCTGATGCTTCTCCGCGATGACGTGGCCTATATTCCCCTCCTGCAGCAGCCTGTCCTTTGGGGGATCCGGAACCGGGTTCAGCTCCGCCAGCGTGCCGATGGGGTGATCGACCTGCGGACGGTCATTTTGGATCCAGAGTCGCTGCCTGGGTAGATTCCGGTTCTTTTTTGACCGGAAGCTATCTTGTACGAAAAGCAAGCTCCTCCGGACCAACCCTCTGATTTTCCGGCTTATTTCCGCCAAAACGGCGTTTCTTCAGGATTTCGGATACTGAGTAGCTTGCGTCGATCCAAGCAACGTGGTGTTTAAAACCCGATATACCCACCGAGGCTTCGCCTCCCCCCCCTTGGGGATCCTGCGAACGAACCACCGGAGATCAAGATGACCAGCCCCCCAACGGTGGACCCTCGGGACTATCTACCCAGCCTCGCGCCGACGCCCTACATGGCCCCACCGGGCTATGATGAACTGATGACGCCAGAGGGTGTCACCCGGGACCGCTGGCGTCCCTTCATGCAGATGTACGAAAACTTGCCTGAGGGCGAGATGGAACGCCGCTGGGAGCGGGGAGAGCGCCTGATCCGGGATTCCGGCATGACCTATACGATCTACGGCGCCCCGGACGGCCATGGCCGTCCCTGGAGCCTGGATCCCATTCCCATGCTGGTCGAGGCAAAGGAATGGCGCTTCATCGAACGGGCGCTGATCCAGCGGGCGACCCTGTTCAACGCCATCCTCGCTGACCTCTATGGACCGCGCCACCTGCTCAACGAGGGGCAAATTCCCCCGGCCCTGGTCCACGCCAATCCGGGTTTCCTGCGTCCCATGCATGGGGCCAAGCCCAAGGATGGCATTTTTCTGCATTTCTACGCCGCCGATCTGGCGCGCTCCCCCGATGGGCAATGGTGGGTGGTCAACGACCGGACCGAAGCCCCCTCCGGCGCCGGATATGCCCTGGAAAACCGGTTGATCATCAGCCGAATCCTTCCGGAGTTCACCCGGTCCATCAACGTCCACCGCCTCGCGCCCTTCTTCATGAAGCTACGGGAGAGCCTGACGGCGCTTGCCCCCCGGCCCATCGACAACCCCCGGGTGGTGGTTTGGACGCCGGGTCCCTACAACGAGACCCATTACGAACATGTCTACCTCGCCCGGTATCTGGGTCTGACCCTGGTGGAAGGGGAAGACATGACCGCCCGGGACGGGCGCATCTACCTGAAAACCCTGGAAGGCCTCAAACAGATCGACGTGATCATCCGGCGCAACGACGGTGCCTTCTGTGATCCCCTGGAACTGCGCGGCGATTCGGCCTTGGGCGTACCCGGGATGGTGGAGGCCGTTCACGCGGGCAATGTGACGTTGGCCAATGCCCTGGGCTCCCGTCTGGTCGAAGCCCCCGCCTTCATGCCCTTCATGCCCGCCCTGTGTCGTCGCCTGCTGGGGGCCAATCTGGTCATGCCCTCGGTCGCCACTTGGTGGTGTGGACAGGAACGGGAGGCCGCCTATGTTCTCGACAACCTGGACCGTCTGGCCATGCGTCCGGCTTTCCAGGCCAACGTTGGCTTCACCCGGGGCGCCCTGCTGACCGAGGAGGGGCGGGACAAGCTACGGGACTCCATCCGTGCCCGGCCCTGGACCTTCGTCGGACAGGAGGATGTCCCCCTCTCCTCTGCTCCGGTCTGGGTCGACGGCAAACTGCACCCCCGCTCCATGCTGATGCGTGTCCATGTGGCCGCCCATGAGGGCGGTTACATGGTCATGCCCGGTGGACTGACCCGGGTAGCCCCGGATTCCATGTCAGAACCGGGCCGGGTCTCCATGCAGCTGGGTGGCGGCAGCAAGGACACCTGGGTGTTGTCCGAATCCCCCGTGGCCCCGGTGACCCTGATCCGCGCCGGGCAGGAGATTCCCTGCCGCGGGTCCCGCGACCTGCCCTCAAGGGTGGCAGATAACACCTATTGGCTGGGCCGCAACGCCGAGCGCAGCGAAGACACCGCCCGGCTACTGCGCAAGGCCCTGATCCTGGCCATGGAAAACGGCTACGGCGGGCCGGAGCTGGGCCTCGTCCTCTCCGTTTTCGCCCTGTTGGGTCAAACGAAAATCGAGCAGGATTTCGGCGCCCCCGAGGTCCAGGAAGCCGTTCTGCGCGATCTGCTGACGCTGAATGCCGATCCCGATGGGGTCTTCGGCCTGTCTTCGACCCTGATCAGTCTGCGACGCACGACGACGGCGGTGCGGGACCGTCTATCCAATGATACCTGGCGCGCCATTTCCCTGCTGACCAACGACCCGCTGACCAAGCCCCCCAAGGACGTTCCCCTCGACCTGGAAGCCCAACGCAGTCAGGTGGACGGCCTGATCATGACCCTATTGGGCCTGGATGGTCTGGCCCTGGAGAATATGACCCGGGGCCTGGGCTGGCGCTTTCTGGACATCGGGCGCCGCATGGAACGGGCCATCCATACCCTGGACCTGCTGACCGGCCTTCTGATGGTAGATGATCGGGATATCGGACCGGGTCTGGACGTCATTCTGGACATCTCCGACTCCTCCATGACCTACCGGTCGCGCTACCTGTCCCTACCGACCTTGGCGCCGGCACTGGACATCCTGATCTGCGATGAGAGCAACCCACGGTCCCTGGCCTACCAGTTGGTTCGCCTGCGCGAGCATATGGACAAACTGGGCACCGACCCCTCCTTCTCCCCACCCAGCGAGGAACAACGGCTGATCGGCCCCCTGGCGGCCCGGGTCACCGCCCTTGACCCAACGCGCGTGACCCTGGGCGAGGCCACGGATGATTTGGAAGCCCTCTCGGGTCTGCTGTACGACCTGCGCGCGGGGCTGGGCAGCTTGGCCCATGCCTTGACCCTGCATTTCTTCGCCCATGCCGTGGAGACCCGCCCCGAATTGGCCGGACATCCGGATCTGGAAGTGGCCAAGGCCGCCCAGGACGCAGACCGTCGGCCAGAAATGCTCTCCGCCGAGCCAGAGGAAGACGCAGAGGAGGCCAACCAAGAGGAGCGGTTGGCCGCTGAATCCAACCTGGTGGAAATGGGTCCAGGCCAACCGACGCCTTCGGACCCGCGAAAGCCTGCCCAGGCGGAGGAGGAACAAGGTGCCTCCCAAGCCCAAGATCAAGATCAAGATCAAGCCGAGGCCACTGCCCCCTCCGGAGATCGGACCCCATGACCCTCCCCCCCGAGTCCAGCACTCCCCCATCCACCCCTCCGGCCCCTACGCCGGTCACTTACGACGTGGAACATGTGACCGCCTACAAGTATTCCAGATCGGTAACGGTTTCCCACCAAAGCGCCCACCTGCGTCCCCGAAGCTTTGCGACCCAACAGGTTCTGTCGACCCATTTGCGAGCGAGCCCCCTGCCCCAGATGCGATCGGAGCGACAGGATTACTTCGGCAATACGGTCACCAGCTTTTCCCTGTCCGAGCCCCATGACAGCCTGACCGTGATATCCGAGTGTCAAGTCAAGGTCATCCCCCCGCCCCGCCCCGATGCCAGCCGCACCCCGCCCTGGGAGACGGTTGCGCTGCGCCTGCGCGAGGGGTTCGGCGCCGATACCCTGGACGCCTGTCAGGTGCTGTACGACAGCCCCCATGTGGTCACCACGTCCAATATCCGCGATTACGCCAAGGACTCCTTCCCCGCCGAGCGTCCCATCCTGGAGGGGGCACTGGAACTGACAAGCCGCATCCACCGCGACTTCACCTATGATCCCACGGCAACCACCATTGCCACCCCCCTGCAGGAGGTTCTGGCCAAGCGTCGAGGGGTTTGCCAAGACTTTGCACACCTGCAGATCGCCTGCCTTCGCTCCCTGGGACTGGCCGCCCGCTATGTCAGCGGCTATGTGCTGACCCATGTTGAGGAAAGCGGCGAGCACCTGGAGGGCGGTGACGCAAGCCATGCCTGGATATCGGTCTTCGTACCTTGTCCCCAGGCACCGAATGGCGGTTGGGTGGATCTGGATCCGACCAACGACAAGATGATCACGCGCGAACATGTGACCGTCGCCTGGGGGCGGGATTTCGAGGATGTCAGCCCCATCAAGGGGGTGATGCTTGGCGGCGGGGCCCAAACCATCGATGTGTCTGTGACATTGCGCCCCACGGGGCGGAGCATCACCCGTCTTGAGCCCCCGCTGACCGACGCCACAGCGGCGCCGTGATGAGGGGCCTCGCCGGTCCGGTTCTGCTCATCGCCGTCTTGCTGACCCTGGCGGTGGAGTTGGGTGCGCCCAGGTCCCTGGACTGGGGAACTCTGGGTGCTCTCGTCGTCTTTCTACTGCTGGTCTGGCCCCGCACCCGACGCTCGGGGCGGACCTTCGTCTGGCTTTGCTTGGGTCTATCGAGCTACGCACTCTGGTCCGGCGCCCTGTCCGCTGACGACCTGCGCGGTGCCATCCACCGGGTCGGCTTCATCTGCGCGCTCTTCACCGCCTTTGGCATGCTCAGGGAGGCGGCGGCCACCTCCTGCGTTGTGCGACGCTGCGGCCTGTTTCTCTCCCGCCGCAAGCCGGGCTGGCGCTATATCGCCCTGAATCTGGGGGGGCAGTTGTTCGGCATCATCCTGAACTTCGGCGTCATCCCCCTGCTCGGTGCCATGGTGACCGAAGGAACGCGGGACGCCGACAGGCCGGAGAAGGACGCCGACCGCGCCCGCCGGGCCGCCATACGACGTCTGCGCATGGTCCAGGCCGTGAACCGGGGCTTTTCCACCACCCTCGCCTGGTCTCCGCTGACCGTCAGCCAAGCGGTCATCCTCACCGCCCTGCCCAGTTTGACCTGGGAAGAGGAAATCCCCTGGCTGCTGATCCTGGCTGCGGCCTTCACCCTTGTGGGCTGGACCCTGGACCGAATCGCCCGGGCCCGCTTCAAGGTCGGGCCGCCACTTCCCGACAGCAAAGAGGAAGAAGAGGGGTCCTGGGCCCTGGTGCTGCCGATTCTCGCCCTGGTGGTCGGCCTGTTGGGCCTGGGGCTGGGACTCAGCCGCCTCATCGACGCCCGTCTGGTGGTCTCAGTCATGCTCATGATCCCCTTGGTCGCCGCAGGCTGGCTGTTCACCCAATCGAGAGCGGACAGGGGCCTGGGTCGGGCCATCGCCGAGACGGGCCATCGCCTGGGACTGCATGTCCGCGACACCTTCCCGGCCTATCACCACGAGTTGGCCATCGTCGGTTCTGCGGCCTTCCTGGGGGTGATCGTCTCGGCCTTCATCCCCGTGGACCGAATCGTCGACCTGCTGACCCATTTGAACATGCCCGCTTGGGTACCCTTGACCCTGGTGCCCTGGCTGGCCCTTCTGGGGGGGCAGTTGGGTATGAGCCCTGTCCTCTCGGTCACCCTGCTGGCTGCAGCCATGCCCGCACCGGAGGTTCTGGGCCTGCCCCCGGCTCTGATGGCCGTCTCCTATGCCGGAGCTTGGGGGCTGGTTGCCGCCTCCTCCCCCTTCACGGCCTCGGTCCTGATTGCCTCAGGCATCGCCCATTCCAAGGTTTTTCGGATCACCCCCCTGGGCTTTGGCGTCAAGTACAATGGTGCATTCGTCGGGATATGTGGCCTGCTGCTGAGCGCATACGTGGCTTTTTTAGCCCAAATCATGACGTAAGTGCAGTTTCGCAGCGGAGATCTTGATGTTGCCCTGGTCTATGGCCTATAAACAAAGGGCGGGGAGGAGACAGGCAATTCTTGCACCCCGCGACGGAACCAACCTAGCCAGGGTTGGCCGTTCCAGGGAACGACCATGTCGAGGACAAGTCCATGAATGAGCTCACCCCGGCCAGTGAAAGCCGCTCCTTGACCACCGTTCCGGCTGGTGGCGCCATCGCCACCTCAGACGAACAGGTCTTCGTTACCATCTACGTGGAGAAGCAACTCTTCGGCATCCCCGTAGAGCAGGTGCAAGATATCCTGATCCCCGAAAAGATCGCCCGCATCCCCCTGGCCCCCCCCGAAGTGGCCGGTGCCATCAACCTGCGAGGCCGCATCGTCACCGTAATTGATGTGCGCAAGCGTCTCGGCCTGAAAGCCAAGAAGGGAGGCGGCAATATCATGTGCGTGACCGTGGAGCAGGGGAACGAGCTCTACAGCCTGATGGTAGACTCCGTCGGCAACGTGCAGAATTTAGACGTTGCCCGAATCGAACCCAACCCCACGACCCTGGACGCCCGCTGGCGATCCATCTCAACGGGCGTCGTTCGC
Source organism: Rhodospirillum sp. A1_3_36 (assembly GCF_047263945.1). NCBI lineage: Bacteria > Pseudomonadati > Pseudomonadota > Alphaproteobacteria > Rhodospirillales > Rhodospirillaceae > Rhodospirillum > Rhodospirillum sp. A1_3_36. Next base: position 38,889 of record NZ_JBLAVB010000018.1, read on the forward strand.
CTGGACGGGGAACTGTTGGTGGTGTTGGACGTGGACACCTTCCTGGCTTTCAATCCGAACTGACCCGCTGCCCCATTGGGCAAGCGGAAGACCAAGGCGCGCGATCATCCGGTCTCGCGCCTTTTTTAACGTTCACTCCCATATCGGGAAAAAACACTTAAAAATATATTTTATCGAAAAAAGCCCTAATAGAGATTACCTTCAAACCGGGTGATCACTTTCTATGGAGGGGCGACATGAGCTTCGCGATTCTCGACGTGGCCATTGGCCTGATTTTCACATTCTTAACCCTGAGCTTGATGGCCACCGTCTGTCAGGAATTGCTTGCTCAGACCTTCCAACTCCGGGGCAAGACCCTATGGGCTTTTCTCGCCAAACTGCTGGGTGGGGTTGATTCCGACCTGACCAAGGCCCTTCGCGACCATCCCCGGATCAACACCCTGACAGCGGGCAACCGCTTGCCGGAGGCGATCCCCGCAACCACCTTCGCCAAGGCCTTGGCGGAGATGATGGCCGATCCGGATAAGCAGGCCATTGCCCTGCAAGGCCCCCTGGCTCCCTTCCTCAAGCCCTATTTGGATGACTTGTCCAAATTCCAGGAGGAAATGACCCAATGGTACAACCAAACCATGACCTCGGTCTCAAGCTGGTATGCCTCCAAGGCGAAACTCTTCCTGTTCCTGATTGGCTTTGCCCTGTCTGCGGCCCTGAACGTCAGCGCTCTATCGGTAGGTGAAGCGCTTTGGGTCAACAAGGACCTGCGCGACATCATCACCGCCCAAGCGGAAAGCTACACTCAAGGCCACCAGAATGGCCCCGAGAAACCACTGGTGAAAATGGAAACCGTCGAAGAGCTGCGAAGCAGCCTGGAAAGCCTGAATCTTCCCATCGGATGGGAAAACAAGGACTTAGATGAATTCTGGGAGAATTGGACCTGGCTCCATCTCACCGTGGGATGGCTGCTGACAGCCCTGGCTGCCTCCCTGGGCAGTCAGTTCTGGTATGAGTCCCTGCGCCGATTGGTGGCCCTGCGCACAGGGCTGGGCAATGGCAAGAGCCAATCAGCCCAAACGCCCGCCTCGACTCCACCGACCCAAAACTAAAGTCGCGGTCCAGAGACCGTTAAAAAAACCGTCCCCCTCCCACGCCCATGGTATCGTGAGCCTGCAATCGCTTCGCAAAAAAGGAGGCGTGGGATGCAGGAGGAGGCATTCAACTGGAATGGGTCCGGAGCATCGGCACCAACCGATGGAAGCCCTTCGGCGACCGGACCCGGTCGAAGCCATTCGACGGATTGGCCCGGTCGAAGCCATTCGACGGATTGGGACGAAGTTCAGGAATTCTGTAAGACCGTTTACATGCCCTACCGTGTCCGGCCGCTGGAGCCCCTATCCCGCCCTGACGCGACGATGTTTTCGGCCAAGGCCGGTCGCGTGACCATGACGCGGTTCTCCTATGGCACGGGCATTCATCTGGACCAATTCGACCCGGACGCGGGAAACATCCTTGTCCTGACCACACTGCGCGGCGCCCTGAACCACAAGTACGACAGCCACCCCACGACCACCCGCGCGGGGGAAAGCCTGGTGGTGGATTGCTCCCGGACAGACTATTGGCTGGACGGCGATCCAGACCACATGCAGGTCAATCTGACCATTCCCCATCGGGTCATGGAGGAAACCGCCGAACGGTGGTTCAGTTTTGTCCCCGACGACCGACTTTGGACCCGACGACTTAAATTCGGCGGCCCCCACTCGCCCTGGCTCAGACTCCTTGAATACGCCGCCCAGGCCCTGAACAGACTGACTCCCATGCCCGGAGACGGGGTTTTGGGGCGCCATCTCGAGGAGATCATCTGCCTTGAGCTTCTGCGCGAATGGGCCGCCGGGGCGGGCATTCACCTGGACCAGGGAGCGCGGACCGCCGCCCCGTCCTACGTACGTCGCGCCGAGGAGATTTTGGAAGCGGAAGCGCGCGAGGCCCCCACCATCGGCGAGGTGGCACGGCGCGTGGGTGTTTCGGCCCGTACCCTATCGGGTGGCTTCCGTCGCTTCCGCGGCATCACGCCAAGGGACTTCCTCGCAGCGCGCAGGCTCGAGGGGTTGCGCGCCGATCTGGAGACAGCGCCTGCGGACCGGACCATCGCCCATATCGCCTCGGACTGGGGGTTCACGAACTTCGGCGCATTGGCCGGACTGTACCGCGAGCGTTACGGCGAATTGCCCTCCCATACCCGAGCCCGGGCCCGTGCTGTTCGATAAGGGCAGCGAAAAGCGGTGCCCCGGCGCCGTATTCTTCCGAAGCCGGACAGGGCGCACCGATCCAGGACAGACGTCCTTAGCGAGACACCCCAAGCTTCGCAAAACAAAAGCCTAGAGTATTCCGAGATCAAGTTGGGTCGCTTTGCGACCAAACTTGGCCTCGAAGATACTCTAAAACTTATAGAATGAGAGTGAAATGGGGCCAGTTTGTTCCAAGCTGATCCCATTTCCCTCTAAGGGAGGACACAATGAGTAATCTGAAAGCGACATGCGACGACATTCTGAACGGCTTGGTGACGGGGGCTCCCCGCGTTCCCGGTGTGGTGGCCATGGTCACGGACCGAAATGACACCCTCTATTCCGGGGCAGCGGGCGAGCGCCGCCTGGACGGAACGCCGATGACCGAGGATACGGTGTTTGCCATTTTCTCGACCACCAAGGCGATTGCCGGGACCACGGCCCTGCAATGCGTGGAAGAGGGTCTTCTCGACCTCGATGCGCCCGCCAAGGACTACGCCCCGGCCATTGGCGCCCTCCAGGTCATCGACGGTTTCGACGCCGCCGGACAGCCCATGCTCCGCCCACCGAAAAGCGACGTGACGACCCGCCAGCTTCTGCTGCACACGGCAGGCTTCGGCTATGACTTCTTCAACGAAACCTATAAGCGCTTGGCCGAAGAGCATGGACAGCCGTCCGTGGTGGCCGCCTCGCGGGCCAGTATCGAGACCCCTTTGCTGTTCGACCCCGGCACCCACTGGGAATATGGCACCAATATCGATTGGGTCGGTCAGGTCGTCGAGGGAATCCGTGGAAAGCGGTTGGGCGCGGTGATGCGCGAGCGCGTCTTCGACCCCTTGGGGATGGAGGACATCGCCTTCACACGCACGGAGGCGATGAAAGCGCGGACCGCCCTCATCCACGCCCGGGCCGAGGACGGCACCCTCTCGCCCATGGATGAGTTCTTCCTGCCCGACAATCCCGAAATCGACATGGGGGGGCATGGGCTTTACGCCACGGTCCCCGAATATATGAAATTCATCCGCATGTGGCTCAACGACGGGGTCGGCCCCCATGGCCAGGTCTTGAAGCCCGAAACCGTCGCCTGGGCGGTCAAGGGAGCCCTGGTTCCCCCCCAAAAGGTCGTCATGCTGCCCGGCGTGATCCCCTCCCTGTCAAACGACGCCGAATTCTTCCCGGGTCTGCAAAAGGACTGGTCCTACACCTTCATGGTCAATTCCGAGACGGCCCCCACCGGCCGCCCGGCGGGGGCGATCGGCTGGGCGGGCTTGGCCAACAGCTTTTTCTGGATCGACCGGGAGAACGGACTGGGAGGCTATTGGGCGACCCAAATCCTGCCGTTCGGCGACCCCGTGTCCTTCACCGGGTATATGGACTTCGAAACCGCCGTTTACCAGTCCCTGGCCACTCAAGCGGAATGAGGAGAAGGGGGCATAGGGGCTGTTTGCCTGTCACGGGGCTTTGCCCCGTCCCCCCCTCTTTGGCGAGACTGGGACCGAAAGACCCCAGACCCCAGGCTCTTCTTTGTATACACCGTTTCTTCGAAAATCCGAAAAATGTGCTTCGCAGTTTCTGGGCTCTGCCCAGACCCGCAAAGGGTCTCGGACCCTTTGATCTCAAATGGGGGTCCGGGGCCTCAGGCCCCGGTGGGGGCGGGGCAAAGCCCCGAGTTTTTCGGTTTTTCAGGGGGACCAAGTATAGAAGAAAAAAGAGGATTTGGGGGCAGCGCCGTCGCCCTTCGCCGTTCAGGGAGGAGGAACCGGAATGAACGGACTGATTTCCTATGAAGAGTTGCCCGAATGGGTACCGGGCCGCCTGCTCTCGGCCAGTGATGGCCTCGGCTGGAAGCATGTGGCGTCGCGGTCCTACCATTATGACGGCCAGGATGTGATTGTTCCGGCGATGCGCGACTTCATGCTGGTGGGTTACCAAGCGGGCACGACCCCGATGGGACGCCGGTTTGAAGGCCGGTGGACCCACGACACCTTAGGGCCCGGCGCGGCCTCCCTGCTGACCCGCGCCCAGCAGGCCTCTTGGAATTGGCACGAGCCGATCGATGTGACCCATATTTACCTGTCCGGAGACCTTGTGGCAGAGGTGGCCAGTGAAGTCATGGATTGCTCGGTCAGCAAGGTGACGTTGAACGATGTGCTGCGCGCTGACGATCCGGTCATGACGGCGGCAATCCGGGCCATTGCCCAGGAAACCCAGGTCCACGGGTTGGGCGGACCGCTTTATGTGGACGCCATGGCCCGGGGCCTGGTCGTGCATCTGCTGCGCCGCTACGCTTCGATCCGCCTGCCCACCGCCCGTCCGAGCAGCGCCCTTTCGCCCCGGGAAAAGCGCCTGATCCTGGACTACATTGACGCCGAGTTGGCCATGCCACTCGACCTCAAGGGTATGGCCGAGGCGCTTGGGCTCACCCCCTGCCTGTTCGCCAAACGCTTCCGCCAGAGCTTCGGCAAACCGCCCTATGCCTTCGTCACGGCGCGGCGGCTGGAGCGGGCAAAACAGTTGCTCGCGACGACGGATCTCCCGGTCAAGGCTGTTGCTGCGGACTGCGGCTTTACCGATCAGGCCCATTTGACCCGTATGTTCTCAACCGCCTTCGGAGTCACGCCCGCCGCCTTCCGACGGCGGGCAGCCCCCTGACACTTCGATCCGGACGGATCAACTCATGGCGAAGCCAGGATAACCGGCGTCGGCGATCTCCTGGCATTTCTTCCGATAGGTCCCGACTCCCCCCGTGTAGGACAGGACCCGGCGCGGCTTGCCCGCCACGTTCGAGCCCGTGTACCAGGAGTTCGTCTTGGAGATCAGCGTGGCGTTCGCCGTCGCGTCGTGGTGACGGACCCAGGCGTCCTCGCCATCCTCCGTCGGCTCAATGACCGATTTCCCGGCTTTCTCCATATGGCGGATGCAGTCGGTGATCCATTCCGTCTGTTGTTGCAAACAGGTGGTCATGTTGCACAGGGCCGCCGAGGGCGCGAGGGGGGCACCGGTCATGAACAGGTTGGGGAAGCCGTATTTTTGCACCCCAAGTGTGGTGCGGATGTCCTTGGCCCATTCGTCACGCAGGCTCATCCCGTCCCGCCCGGTGATGTCAATGCGCGTCAATGCTCCCGACCCGGCATCGAAGCCCACCGCCATAATGATGACGTCGAGTTCATACACCGTCCCATCTTCAAGCATCACACCCTCGGGGACGATTTCCTTGATCGGATTCTGCCGAACACTCACCGCCTCGACATTGTCGCGCAAGTAAACCTCCAGATAGTTGGTCTCCAGGGGCACGCGATGGGTGCCAAAGCCGTAGTCTTCGGCCTTGGGAACCAGGATGTCGATCAGCTTCGGATCCTTCAACCGCGCGGCCATCTTCGCCCGCACGAAGGCCGAGATTTCCTCGCAAACCTCCGGATCGAAGAACATCTCTGCGAAGGAGGCGAGCCAGAGTTTAAGCGAGCCATCGGCATGGACATCTTCCAACACCGCGAGGCGCTCCTCGGGTGTCAGGTCGGCCCAGGTATGCTGGAAGTCATATTCAAAGCCGGTGAAGGTATTGGGCAGGTTGGTTTTCAGCTCCTCGAAACGGGACTTGTACCAAGCCGCCTCCTCGGATCCGTATTTCGGGTTCTTCATGGGCAGCACATATTGGGGTGTGCGCACGAAGACCTTCAGGTCGGCCACCTCCGGCGCGATGGTTTGGATCACCTGAATGCCTGTGGCGCCGACACCGATCACCCCAACCCGTTTGCCCTCCAAGGCGATACCACCCTTGGGGTAGCGTGCCGTATGCAGGATCGTCCCCTTGAAGCGCGCCTGTCCGGGAAAGCGGTCCTCCAGCGGGGCGGAGAGCATTCCGGTGCAGCCGATCAGGAAGCGCGTGTCGTAGGTGTCGCCCGTGTCGGTCTCGACCCGCCACCGCCCGGTCTCACCATTGAAGTCGGCTTTGGTGACCCGGGTTGAGAAGGTGAAGTCCTTCCGCAGGTCGAGCCGGTCGGCGACGTAGTGCATCCACCGCTCAATCTCGGGCTGGCCGGGGAAGCGCTCGCTCCAGGTCCAATCCTTATAGAGGTCCTCGTCGAACAGATATTGATAGATATAGCTTTCGGAATCGAATTTGGCCCCGGGATAGCGGTTCCAATACCAGGTGCCACCGAGATCCGAACCGGCTTCCACACCCTGTACCGTAAGCCCTTCGCGGCGGAGTTGGTGAAGCTGATAAAGCCCCGCCACGCCCGCGCCGATGATCAACGCGTCGATCGTTTTGTTCATCTATTCCTCCCATGGTCCGCGTGGAACACCCACACGTCGCGGTCCTTGCCTGTTTTTTTGATGAGTGACCGCCGAGGGAAAGACTACGGGGAACGGGCCCCGGGGATATTGAACGTTTCAGAAATTGTTTTGAACGAAAGTGATTCTCTTTTGGCCAAGGCCCCTTGGGGCATGCACTTCGTCACCGGCGGGGCAGGAGATCAATCGCCTCCACCACCTCCCCCAAATCCGTGATGATCCCATCCACAAGGCCAGGATCCGGAGGCGGAAACCAATGGGTCTTGCGCCACAGGGCCCGCATGCCAACCGCTTTGGCGCCTCGGATGTCCGATTCCGGATGGTCGCCCACGAAAACACACTCTGGGGCGGAGAGCGCCAACCGATCAAGGGCCATAGAAAAAATGCGGGGATCCGGCTTCTTCACTCCGGCTTCCTCCAAAATGACCACGACATCCATCAGGTCATCCAGCCCCAAAGCCGCGATCACCGCCGACTGAAGATCCTCCCGCCCGTTGGTGACAATCCCAAGGGAAATCCCTCGCGCTTTCAAGCTTCGGAGGGCCTCCCGGCAGCCGGACACCGGTTGGGCGTATTGCGCGAAAGCGAACAGATAGGTTTCGAGCAACGGGGGAACAGCCTCCCAGGGCAAGCCGAACAGATCAAGGAGACGGAGGTAGACCCGATCCTTCCAAACCGTCCCGTTGGCATCCAGACTCACGAAAGCGGCCTTGAAGCGTTCCTCGGGGATCCCCTGAAAAATGGGATCTGTGCGCCATTGCCAGGACAGGAATCGGTCCAGGCTTCCATCCCGATCCAATAAGGTCTGATCCAGATCGAACAGAACGCCGCTCACTCTCCTATCCGTTGGCTCCAAGGATCCCCCCCCAAACGATAAGGCCGCCCCCATCGGGACGGCCTTCTTAAACCCGAATCACGCCCCCGCCTTTACGCCACAGAGAAACTCTCTCCACAGCCACAAGTGCTGGCGGCGTTAGGGTTGGTGAAGGTGAAGCTCGCCTGCAGCTTGTCCTGCTTGTAGTCCATCTCGGACCCAATCAGGAACATCACGGCGCTGGACTCGAGGAACACCCGGGCGCCGTCCTGCTCGACGACTTCTTCAAGCATACGGGGACCGTCCTCGGCATAGTTCACCGTGTAGCTGAGGCCGGAGCATCCCTTGTTGGAGACGCCCACCCGCAGGCCCAGCACCTCTTTGTCGGCGCGGCCCATCAGGTCCTTGACGCGCGCCACGGCTGCGGGGGTCAGGGTGATCGGGGGGGGTAAGGACATGGTGGGTCTCCTCCAGGTCTAGAGCATCGAGCGGAAAAGTGGGCACCGGTTTTCCAGTCCACTCGATGCTCAACTTGTTTGATCTAACTCTTCTTAAAACATATCGAGCGCGACGCGGGCCACTTCGCTCATGCGGTCCATGGTCCAGCCCGGTTCCCAGGTCAGGTTGACGACAACCTCACCCACGCCCGAAACGGCGGCGACCTTCTCGGCGGTCTCACCGGGCAGGATACCCGCCACGGGGCAAGCTGGCGCGGTCAGGGTCATCAGAATGCTGACATCGCCCTTCTCGCTCAGGTCTATCTCATAGATAAGGCCCAGGTCATAGATATTCACGGGTATTTCCGGATCGTAGACCTCTTTCAGCGCTTCGATCACGGCATCCTTTTCCGCAACAGGCGTCCCCTCAGCCAGGGGGGAACCGGCGCGAGCGATTTCACCTTCCTCGGGAGGGTCCTCGGAGGCGGCGGGCATGGCATAAGGAGGCATCATAGCAGGCTTCTTTCATTATCTTCGCTACCGCGAGATTGTGGTCTCACCCAAAGAACTCGTTGACCTTTTCCAACGCCTTGACGAACGCGTCAACGTCCGCCCGCGTGTTATAAAGGCCGAAAGACGCCCGGGCCGTGGCGGACACGCCAAGGCGCTCCATCAGCGGCTGGGCACAATGGTGGCCGACGCGAATACACACGCCCGCCCGGTCCAGGATCGTCGCCATATCGTGGGGGTGGGCGCTCTCCATGGTGAAGCTGATCACGGCGGCCTTGTGCGTCGCCGTTCCATGAATGGTCAAGCCCGGCACAGACGCCATGCGCTGGGTCGCGTAGAGCAACAGGTCGCGCTCATGGGCGGCAATCGCGTCCATGCCGATGGCCGTGACATAATTGATCGCCGCGCCAAGGCCAACGGCCTGGACGATGGGGGGCGTCCCGGCCTCGAACTTGGCCGGAGGCTCGGCCCATTCGGACTTTTCCTTGGTGACGCTGGCAATCATGTCACCGCCCCCCCGGAAGGGGGGCATCGCGTCGAGCAACGCGTATTTGGCGTACAGCACACCCACGCCCGTCGGCCCATACAGCTTGTGGCTGGAGAAGACATAGAAATCCACATCCAAGGCCTGAACGTCCACCGGGCAATGGACAATCCCCTGGCAGCCGTCCAGCAGCACCCGGGCGCCCACCGCATGGGCCTTCTCGATGACCGCTTCCACCGGCAGGACCGTGCCCAACACGTTGGAGGTATGGGCCATGGCAACCAGCCTGGTCTTGTCGGTCAACAGGGCCTCGAAGGCGGGCATATCCAGCTCTCCCGCGTCGGTAATCGGGGCGAACTTAAGCACAATGCCCTTGTCGTCACGCAACATCTGCCAGGGCACGATATTGGAATGGTGTTCCAGCTCGGTGATGATGACCTCATCCCCGGCCTTCAGCAGCCCCCGGCCAAAGGTCATGGCCACCAGATTGATGGCGTCCGTTGCTCCCATGGTGAAGACCACTTCCTCGGTCTTCTCGGCGTTGATGAAGGCCCTTACGGTTTCCCGCGCCTCTTCATAGAGGGTCGTCGACCGTTCGGAGAGCCAATAGGCGCCCCGGTGAACATTGGCGTACTCGCCCGCGTAGACCTCCATCATGCGGTCAAGCACGGCCTGGGGCTTCTGGGCCGAGGCCCCGCTATCCAGATAGACCACCTGCTTACCGCGAATGTCCTTGGAGAAGACCGGAAAGTCGGCGCGGTAGGCGTCCACGTCATAGACCGGTTCGTCTTTTGTCATCGTCGCCGTGCTCATCTCACTCAATCCCCCTACCCAGAAAAAGGTCACCCCTGCCCCGATTACCCCCGGGGCAGGCAGGCCCCATCAATCGCTCCAAACCGCCTTGTCCCGGCCCGTCTGCCAGTCGCGCACCTTATGGATGAAGGCCTCGCGGACGATTTCGTCGGAGATCTCGTGGACCACATCCTCGACGAAGGCTTCGACCAACAGGGCCAGGGCCGTTTCTTCGTCGATGCCCCGCGCCATCAGGTAGAAGAGCTGATCCGCGTCCATCTCGCCCACGGTGGCGCCGTGGCTGCATTTCACGTCGTCTGCGTAGATTTCCAGCTCGGGCTTGGTGTCCACCTCGGCCCCACGCGACAGCAAGAGGGCTTTGTGAAGCTGTTGGGCGTCGGTCTCCTGGGCATCCCGGCGGACCAGAACCTTGCCCTGGAAGACCGCCTTGCCGGTCCCATCCAACACGCCCTTGAAGAGCTGATTGGAGGTCGCCCGGGGCACGGCATGGTCCACCAACACCGTGTTGTCCACATGCTGCCCCTCGTGGACGGCATAACTGCCGTTGACAGACCCATGGGCCCCCTCGCCGGACAGGACCACGCGAACCTCGTTGCGGATCAGCGCCCCACCGATCGCCAGGACGAAGGACTCGTAGCGGGCCTTGGTCGCCACATCGGCCAAGGTCACGCCCACGTGGTAGGAATTGTCCGGCCCATTGAGCAGGCGGTAATGCTTCAGCTCCGCCCCGTCACCCAGGGTGACCTCGGTCACGCTGTTCTCGAAAGTCGGAACGTCAGACAGACCCACATGGCTTTCCACGATGGTCGCCTTGGCGCCCTCTTCCAACACGATCAGGTTCCGCGGGTGGAAGGCGGCGGGGGTGTCCCCACCGGTGGCCACGGAGACCACATGCAGGGCCTTGTCCAGAACCACGCCCTTGGCAAGGCGGACGAACAGGCCATCGGTCAACAGACCCGTGTTCAGCGCCGCCAGCGGCAAATCTTCCATGGTCGCCAGCTTGCCCAACAGGGGCTCCACAAGGGCTGGTTCGGCCTGGAGCACCTTGGACAGGCTCTCCACCCGCAGACCCTTCGGCAGGGCTCCCAGATCCGATAGCTCCGGGGCGAAGCGGCCATTGACGAAGACCAGGGCCACCCCGTCCAGGGACAGGGCCGAAGACAGGGGCAGCTTGTCCGCCGCAACGGTCACGTCCAGGGCGGCGGGTTTGAACTCGGTCTTCGCCAGCCCCCCCAGGTTGGTATACTTCCAGGCTTCCACCTTGGGGGTGGGCAGGCCCTTGCGCTTGTAGATATCCAGCCCGGCCTGGCGCAAATCCGCCAGCCAGCCGGTTTCCTCCACGGGCACCGGCAGGGCCGCGTCGAGGAAGGGAGGCATTTCGGTCGTGCTCATGGTCATGGTTCCCTTGCTCACGGGGCCGATCAGGCCGCAGCTTCCTCGAACTCGGTGTAGCCCTTCTCTTCCAGCTCCAGGGCGAGTTCCTTGCCGCCGGATTTGACGATCCGCCCCCCGGCCAGAACATGCACGAAGTCGGGGACGATGTAGTCCAGAAGGCGCTGGTAGTGGGTAATGCACAGGATCGCCTTGTCCGGCGAGCGCAGGGTGTTCACGCCATCGGCGGCGATGCGCAGGGCATCGATGTCCAGACCGGAGTCCATTTCGTCGAGGATCATCAACTTGGGATCCAGCATGGCCATCTGCAACACGTCGGCCCGCTTCTTCTCGCCGCCGGAGAAGCCCACGTTGACCGGGCGTTTCATCATGTCGTCGGCGATCTTCAGAAGTTTGATTTTCGACTTCATGAGTTTCAGGAACTCCATGGCATCGATTTCGTCCTCACCGAAGTATTTGCGCTTGGCGTTGATCGCCGTCTTCAGGAAGGTGGTGTAGTTCACACCGGGGATTTCCACCGGGTATTGGAAGGCCAGGAACAGGCCCTCACAGGCGCGCTCGTTGGCTTCCAGCTCGGTCAGGTCCTTGCCCTCGAACAGGATGGAGCCCTCGGTGATCTCGTAGCCGGGTTTGCCGGTGATGACACTGGACAGGGTCGACTTGCCCGCCCCGTTCGGCCCCATGATGGCATGCACTTCGCCCGGATTGATGGTCAGCGAAAGCCCTTTCAGGATTTCCTTTTCCTCGACTCGGGCCCGCAGGTCCTTGATCTCCAGAAGCGCCATTGGTCAGTCCCCTTATGTCTCGTCACGCGCCCGATCTGGCGGGCGGTTCACTCTCGTTGATCCGTTAAGCAGCCCAGTCGTGGATTACCCCACGCTCCCCTCCAGGCTGATCCCCACCAGTTTCTGTGCCTCGACGGCGAATTCCATGGGCAGGGTCTGCAGCACTTCCTTACAGAAGCCGTTGACGATCAGCGCCACGGCGCTTTCCTCGTCCAATCCCCGCTGCATGCAGTAGAACAACTGTTCTTCGCTGATGCGGCTGGTCGTCGCCTCGTGCTCCACCTGGGCCGTCGGATTGCGGCTTTCGATATAGGGCACAGTATGGGCGCCACATTTGTCGCCAACCAACAGGCTGTCGCATTGGGTGAAGTTCCGCGCGCCCTCGGCCTTGCCCTGCATGCGCACCAAGCCCCGGTAGGTCTGGTCCGACTTGCCCGCAGCAATGCCCTTGGAGATGATCCGCGAGCGGGTATTCTTGCCCAGATGGATCATCTTGGTGCCGGTGTCGGCCTGCTGGGCGTTGTTGGTGATGGCCACCGAGTAGAACTCGCCCGAGGAATTGTCGCCCTGGAGGATGCAGGAGGGATACTTCCAGGTGACCGCAGATCCGGTTTCCACCTGTGTCCAGGACACCTTGGAATTCTTGCCCTTACAAAGCGCCCGCTTGGTCACGAAGTTGTAAATGCCGCCCTTGCCGTCCTTGTCGCCGGGGTACCAGTTCTGGACGGTAGAGTACTTGATCTCCGCGTCATCCAAGGCCACCAGTTCGACCACGGCGGCATGGAGCTGGTTCTCGTCGCGTTGGGGCGCCGTGCAGCCCTCCAGGTAGGAGACATAGGCCCCCTCGTCACAGACAATCAGCGTGCGCTCGAACTGTCCCGTGTTCTTCTCGTTGATACGGAAGTAGGTGGACAGCTCCATGGGGCAGCGGAGGCCCTTGGGTACATAAACGAAGGATCCGTCGGTGAAGACCGCGCAGTTCAGCGTGGCGAAGTAGTTGTCAGAGTACGGCACCACCGACCCCAGGTACTTCTTGATCAGCTCTGGATGCTCCTTGATCGCTTCGGAGATGGAGCCGAAAATCACGCCCATGCTGGCGAGTTTCTTCTTGTAGGTGGTGGCCACGGAGACACTGTCGAAGACCGCGTCAACGGCAACCACACCGGCCAGGATTTCCTGTTCCTGAATGGGGATGCCAAGCTTCTTGTAGGTCTCCAGAAGGTCGGCATCGACCTCGTCCAGGCTGGCCGGGCCCTCCTTCTTCTTGGGCGCGGCGTAGTAATAGGTGTCCTGGTAATCGATGGGCGGATATTTCACCTTGGCCCAATCGGGTTCCTTCAGGGTCAGCCAATGGCGGTAGGCTTTCAGCCGGAACTCGAGCATCCACTCCGGCTCTTCCTTCTTGGCCGAAATGAAGCGGACGATGTCCTCGCTCAGGCCCTTGGGTGCCATGTCGGATTCAATATCCGTGACGAAGCCGTATTTGTACTGCTCCGTAACCTCGCGGACGGTATCGACGGTGGTATCCGTGGCTGCCATGGTTCTATCTCGCGCTCTATCAGGAGTCTTGGGGCAGGCCGCGCGTAAACGCGGGGCCATCGGCGAAAGGCAGGGGGAAGTCGGGTTCGGCACCTTCAACCATATCCGCAAGGGAGACGGTTCGAAGGGCCTCCTCCACCTTGCGGTTCACGGTGTTCCAGTTGCCATGCATGGGGCAGAGAAGCTCAAGGCCGCAGGCGTCTTCCGCCTGTTCGACGCAGGCTGTCAGGGCAATCGGGCCTTCCAACGCCTGAATCATATCGGCTACGGTGATCTCGACCGCAGGGCGGGCCAGACCGTAACCGCCGGACGCCCCCCGCTGGGATACGACCAATTCGCCGCGCACCAGCGCTTTCATCACCTTCGCCACTGTGGGCAAGGGGACACCGGTATCACAGGCGATCTGCTGGGCCGCACGGACCCTGTCGGTACGGGCCATATCGACCAGCAGGACAACAGCGTAATCCGTCAGTTTGTTGATGCGGAACATCCGAGGTCGCGTCCCTTCGGTTAATTCAGGACTAAATTGGTCCTAATTGAATAAGGGTCTGCGACGCCGATTTCAAGCGTTTAATCGTTTCCCCGTTTTTGTCCATGCCTTTTCATTGAGGCCTGCGTGTCAGAAACGCCCTATTTCTAAGTTATGACAATGACTTGACCCCATGTTTATAAAATAGCCCAAAAACACAAAAGAAGACGGAATGGGCTCTGATTACACGCTATTGATAATCACTATCATTTATTCTGATGCGGTGCGGCGAATCGGCGGAATACCTGGGGCTGGGGTGGGAAGAGCCCGCAAAGCGTGCGGTTTTTATGAAAGGGTCATTTCATGGGCGGATGCCACTTGCGGTATTCACTTTACACTCGGCATCATGGGCGCCGCGATTCCGGCCACCGCTCCGGCGGAACGGTCAAAACAAGCACAGTCCCGGACGCTTTCGACCTCCCCTCGCGAGGTCTTGATCGCGTCCCCCATGCCTCAAACGTCGGGAGTTCGGCACAATGAAAGAAGCCTTGGTCAAACGTATTCAAGACACGGCCTACTACCTGTGGGAGCAGGATGGTCGTCCGGAAGGCCGCTCCCACGACTACTGGGTCAGGGCGGAGGCAGAGGTGATGGCCGCCCTGGCCGAACCCGAGCCCGAACCCGAGCCCCAACCTGAGCCCCAACCTGAGCCTGCCCCTCAACCTGAGCCCGCGCTCCAATCCGAAGCCCCCAAGAAGCCCGCCCCACGCCGGGCCACCCCCCGGAAGACGGCCGCCAAAGCCGCGGCGGAAAAAGCAGGGACAGAAACAGGAGACGCGCCTGCGGCCAAGCCCAAGGCGGCCCCCCGGAAGACCTCGGCAAAAGGGACAACGGCCAAGAAAGCCGCCCCCCGCAAGACGACTCCAAAGGCTCCTCCCTCCGAAGGCTGAGGCGCGACGCACGGAGCTGCGCGCCATCAGGGTTTGAGCCGTTGGACCGACAACACGCCCCTTGGGTCTCGGAAAGCTCGACAAATTTTTGGAACCTTCGCGCCACCATGCCGTTACCCAAGGGTGGTGGCGCACCGATCCCGAAGGCCTTCCAACCAAACGATCCCTTTCGAGACGGATCAGGCCAATCCATCGAGATCATGCTAGGCTATGCCCCAAGATCGGATCCAAGCGACCAGGTCATAGCCCTGTTTTCCGCGACACCGGCTTTTGCCGCCCGCCCTGCCCGACGCACCCGAGACCGAAATCAGGAAATCCATGGACCAGAAAGCCTATGCCCACGCTGTGACCGCCCTGATCGGAGCCCGCCACAGCAACCCGTTTGCCTTCCTGGGTCCCCATGAAGGCAAAGCCGAAGGGGGAACAGGCGGCCATTGCGTGCGCGCCTTCCTGCCCAAGGCAACCGCCGTGACCCTTCTTGCCCAGGGCAATGGAGCGGAAATTGGCCCGATGAAGCGGCTCCATCCAGACGGCCTGTTCGGCATCGACCTGCCCGCCACCCTGCCCGGCCTTCCCGTCTACCGCCTTCGGGTGGAAGAGGATGGCCAATCCAGGGAGATTGAGGACCCCTACCGCTTCGGCCCCGTGATCGGCGAGTTGGACCGGCATCTGCTGGGCGAAGGTACCCACCTGGAGATTTACCACAAACTCGGCGCCCACCCCATGGAGGTGGATGGCGTGGCCGGGACCAGCTTCGCGGTCTGGGCGCCCAATGCCAGCCGTGTCAGCGTCGTCGGCGCTTTCAATGGCTGGGATGGCCGGGTCCACCCCATGCGCCAGCACCCCGGAAGTGGCGTATGGGACCTTTTCCTGCCCGGCGTCGGCGTCGGTGCCGTCTATAAATTTGAACTGACCGGACCGGATGGGGCCCTGCTTCCCGCCAAGGCTGATCCCTACGCCTTCCACGCGGAAAAACCGCCCCATACGGCGTCGATCGTCTGCGGCCTGGGCAGTCACACCTGGACCGACCAGGACTGGATGGCGCGGCGTGCGGCCTCTGTCGACCGAAGCGCGCCCATCAGCGTCTACGAGGTTCATCTGGAATCCTGGAAGCGCAAGGAGGGCAACGAGCCCCTCACCTATGACGAACTGGCCGCAGAGTTGATCCCCCACGTCCAGGCCTTGGGCTTCACCCACATTGAGCTTCTGCCGGTCAGCGAATATCCCTTCGACGGATCCTGGGGCTACCAGCCGATCGGGCTGTTTGCACCCACCAGTCGTTTCGGTGATCCGAATGGCTTCCGCCGTTTCGTCAACGCCTGCCATGACGCCGGTTTGGGAGTCATTCTCGACTGGGTCGCCGGCCACTTCCCGGAAGACGCCCACGGTCTGGCTTGGTTCGACGGCTCGCATCTGTACGAACATTCCGATCCGCGCCAGGGTCGGCACATGGATTGGGGCACCCTGATTTACAACTACGGCCGCAACGAGGTGCGCAACTTCCTGCTGGCCAACGCCCTGTTCTGGCTGGATGAGTTCCACATCGACGGACTGCGGGTCGATGCCGTGGCCTCCATGCTGTACCTGGATTATTCCCGGGAGGATGGGCAGTGGGTTCCCAACAAATACGGTGGCCGCGAAAACCTGGAGGCCATCGACTTCCTGCGCCGCATGAACGAACTGGTCTATGACCGCTTCCCCGGCGCGGTGACCATCGCCGAGGAAAGCACCGCCTGGCCCATGGTCAGCCGCCCAACCCACCTGGGCGGCCTGGGTTTCGGCTACAAATGGAACATGGGGTGGATGAACGACACCCTGGGCTATATCGGCCAGGATCCCATTCATCGGCGCTACCACCAGAACGACCTGACCTTCGGCCTGCTTTATGCCTTCTCGGAGAATTTCGTGCTGCCGCTCTCCCACGACGAAGTGGTGCACGGCAAGCGCTCGATCCTGGGCCGCATGCCCGGTGACACCTGGCAACAATTCGCCAATCTGCGGGCCTACTACGGATTCATGTGGACCCATCCGGGCAAGAAACTGCTGTTCATGGGAAATGAATTCGCCCAGGGCCGGGAGTGGAACTACGCCGCAAGCCTGGATTGGCACCTACTGGACATTGACTGGCACCGGGGCGTCATGGATCTTGTGACAGACCTGAACCGCGTCTACCGCGACACCCCGGCCCTGCATGACCTGGACTGTGAAGGAGAGGGCTTCGAGTGGCTGGATTGCTCCGATGCGGACAACTCGGTCCTGTCTTTCGTCCGCAAGGGCAAGCAGCCGAGCGAGGTGGTCATGGTCATCTGCAACATGACTCCAATCCCGCGAGAAGACTACCGCCTGGGTCTGCCCCAGGACGGCGTTTGGGAAGAAATCCTCAATACCGATGAAGCCCGATACGGCGGATCAGGCAAAAGCAACGGGACCTTCGAAGCCGAGGCCGTGAAAAGCCATGGCCGCACCCATTCCATGGCCCTGACCCTGCCCCCCCTATCCACCCTTGTCCTCCGCCCCACGAAAAGGCCCTGAAGCTGTACCGGGCAAGGGGGTAGAGTATTCCGAGATCAAGTTGGGCCCTTTTTGGCCCAACTTGATCTCAAAGGCAGGGCTCCGGTCTTTCTTCAAGACCACAGTTCGTCGTTGGACAAATCGGACGGGAGCGGGTCCAATGCTTCGATTTCATTGGATCGGCTTCGGATGGCATTGATCGCATCCCAAGCCACAGCGATACTCTCCCATTGGGTCTGCTCATCAGAGCTCCAATTCATTTCCCCCTTGGCGGTCAAGGTCGCCGCCAACAAGGCCATATTCCGTTGCTTCCACTCTGGATAGCGCGCCAAAATACGGTTGCGCGCCTCAGCCTTGACCGAAGCCCTATCCGTCTGAGCCACATCCGATGGCGCGATCTCCAACCCGAGGGCGCGCAATTCCGCAAAATGCCGGTTTTCCGGCACTGCCGGTATGATGGCGCCCGGCATATCCGACCGCGTAAGCGCGGTTTCTGTCGCGTCCGTGTATTTTGCAAGAATTGAGGGCATGGTCAAATCTCCGCATCCGCTGTTACCTGGGGGCCGACTGCATAACAGTCACCGGAGGAGGCTGAGGACAGATAGAACCTGACCCCGTATTGGTCCGGGCTATACAAAACACCAGATGCGACGTTCACGTAGGAGCCGCCAACAGGCCCGATCGTCGTCGGAGCGGTTCTCATTTCAGACGGCCAGTACACAATATTCTCAATGGAGGCTCCCGCCCCTGACGAGTAAAATCTGGCGCCCGCACGGGAGCGACAATAATAGCGCTGGCAAAGTGCGAGCTCGGTTTGAACATGTCTGCTATCAAATGGACCAGCAACGGCGCCACGCTCTATTTGGGGAAGGGAAAACGTGCCTCCGGAGAACCGAACGGTACAATTTTGCCCCCCGGTCAGGACAACCGTGTCACCGCTGACCTTTGAGGCGCCATCAACCGTGCAAGTCGCTGTCCCCGTGAAGGAAAGCACGTGGGTTCCCGTAAGAATATTGGCGCCTTCGATAACCTGCTCCACCCCCCCGGCGGGCGCGGTGAAAACGGCCGTGCCGTCCACCGTGGTCCAGACGAAGGCCTCTCCCGCAGCCACCACCCGCCACCGGTCCAGGGTGTATTGACCCGCAGCAGAGATCGCCGTACCCGAGACATATCTCCTTTGATTCACTTGTCCGCGGGCATTGATGAGCAAATTGCACAGCTGCCCTCCCCCGCCACCTCCGACCTTGCCATCGACATAGTCCTTGGTGGCGCCGTCCGTGGCATTCACCGGCTCCAACAGGTTCACCAGCCCATGCCCCCCCAGGTCAAGGGCCGCATTCATAGCACGAGAGCCATCAATCAGCAGAACGCCCGTAGCGTCGACCGCTTCTGCCGCAGCTTGGGCCGCAGCCTGGGCCGCCTCCGCACCGGCCCGCGCCGCCTCGGATGCGTCGACGAGGGGTTTAATCTGCTCGACGAGATGGCCCTGCACTTGATCCACGGTCACGGCGGCGGCTTGGCCATCACTGCAGACCGGTATTTTTTCCATGCCATCGATCGTCTGCTTAAGCGAGGCTGTCGTCAAATCGAAGTCAGCCATTTACAGGATCTCCCATCTTTATGCCCACGCCGCACACGGTTACCGGGGTCCCTTCAATCACCAGGACATAGGGGTCAAGGGGCTTCATCGGTCGATAAAGGGGCAGGGAATCATTGAAGCCATTGCACACCTTCAGGGCGACCCGGGTAGCGGAAAATCGTATAATTCTTTGCCCATTGCGCATCAGCTTGACTCCTCGACCAAGGGAACCAGATCGCACAGCAATGCCACGGAAACATCGGTATCCGCCCCCCCGCTCGCCAACATCGCCCTTATGCCCAAGGCATGGGCATCGATGCGGGCGACCGATCCTGCCAAAAAAGGGCTTCCTTCCACGTGATGCCACTCATCCAGGCCTCGGATCAGCACACCGACCGAGGCTCCATCGAAAGTCCCCTCCACATAAATCGTACCGTCGAGATGGGGCATGCGCCCTCCGCCACGCGCGGGCGTCAAATCCAGGTCATGGGTCCCACTTGCCACGTTGCGGCAGATGGCTTGGGCGCGAATGGACATGGTCGGAATTCCTTCTATACGCTCAACAGGCCATGGTCATGCAGGACCCCTCTCAGGGCCTCCATCTGACCGGCCAGTTCGGCCACGTTTTTGTTGTGGATGGACAGGGCTTCATTGACAGCCGCAACAACGGCCGCGTCGGAATAGCTATCCCCGGTGGACAAATTGGCCTGGGCATCGGCGAGACTCCCAGTAGGTGTCGCCGCCAAGGTCTCAGCATTCAGGGCGGGCAGACTGCCGGGTCGATTGGGCCGGTCTTCGGCCAGGAACCAGGCGCTCCCGGCATGGTCGGCGATCAACCGCGCCCACCTCCCAGATAGGGAGCGACGGGTTCCCCCGTCCACGAAGAGTCCTGTCACCTGAGCTCCACTTTCCCCTTGCACCCAGACCACCGCCCCATCGGGAGCCTCCTCGACCGCAGGCAGGGCCAGGGTCGCCCCCACCCCCAACCGGAACCGGTGCCCTGCTTCCAAGACGGCGAGCGCGTGGGTTGCACCCGAGGCCACATCAATCGTCGCCACCCATTCAATCGGGCAATCCCGCGCCATGTTCAAGCGCCGGGCCGAGGCGATGATCCAGCGCCCATAGCCCAGGGAAACGAACTGGGCGATCTGACCGTCCAGGGAAATGTCTCCCCCTCCGGTGTAGTCCACGCCCCCAGGGGCGTGAACAGTGATGCGGGTCCTATGATCCTGCCCCGCAGCGAGCCAGATCATGTCGCCTTCCTGCACGCCATCATAGGTCCCCGGCAGGGTGACCCTGGCCCCGTCCTCGCAAACGATCAGGGTTCCCAAATCGGCAAGGGACACCGTGATATCCCCGGGCAAGGCCAGGGCATAGCGCCAGGGGGAGATACGGGGCGGCGTGCCGGGCAGTTCCTCCCGGTTGGCAACCAGCCAATCACCCCCGCCCTGGTGCACCAACCAGACCCGTTCCGAGGAAAAGTCCATCATCACATAGGGAGGCTCCAGCCCGCCCTCGGTGGCTTGGACCGTGACGGTTCCATCCGAGGGGGCCTCAACCCAGAAGGCATCTCCGGACTGGAAACCCGTTCCCGGCAGAGAAATCAAGCTTCCCGCCTGGGCGGTAAGTTTGCGTCCGATATCCGAAGGCGTCACCGTATGGGAGCCCGAGACCTGGACCGACGCCGTCCAAGCCCCTCCCCCGCCACCCGAGGCGAGCACCCCCTCGGCAGAGGGAGCAAGGATCGGGTCGGAGAGAACTCCTCCACCGGATGCGGCCTCCACATCGACAGACAGCCACCAAACACCGGATTGAACAGCATAGGCGGAGACCACTCCCTCCATCCAGCGGGAGCGGTCGGCCCGGCTCATCACCCGCAGACGCATGCCTTCGGTGAATCCCAAACCGCCCGGGATTTCCCAGGCCAGGGTCTTACCCGTCGCCATCTCCAGTGCCGTAGGGCTGTCGGTCAGGGTCCCGGCCAGCGTGGCCCAGCGCCCGGCCCGCAGGTCGGTCCACCAATCCACCGCCACATGGGAGGCTATGCAAAGGTAGCTCCCCCCCAGTCGACTCACCAGATCCCCCCGGGCGTAGGAAGGTCCCGCCGCCCAAGCCCCCCGAGCTTCCGTATCCGGTGCGGGCAGGGTGAAACTCTCGCTGGTGGCATCCGTATAGGTGACAGTCAGGACATAGCCGGACTGGGTCATGGAGGCGATCCCCCGCCCCGCAGTTCCGGCTGCCTGTTCCACAGCAAGGCGGAGGCTGTGAAAGTTGCGATCCACCTCTGCGGCGGTCAAGTTGGTGCCCTTGCCCGCGCCCCAATCGGCATGGGCGGTGCGATAGGTAATGCTAACCATGGGGGTGAATCCTTCAGGGGTTCAGGTTCATAACAAGACGTCGACCATCCCCGTCCCGGAACACCAGACGCGTCGGCCGCTCCACATCCACCCAGGCGCCGGAGCCGTCGGTCGCGGTGACCCGAACCACCTCGGTCACCCGGGACAGTTCCGTCCAGACCACGTCGGCCCCGGCGTCCAAGCCAGGGTCAGTCCGCTTCCGAACGGAGGGCGTCAAGGAGCCGGCGCAAACCACCGGTGGGTCCGGATTGATCTGGGCGGTGGGGGCTGGCCACTCGCCGACAAGCCTGGGCTGGTCGCGCAGGGCACGGACGGCACGGGTCAAGGCATTGGTCATGATAGGGCTCCCGGGCCAAACTGGCCCCAACGATAGGAAACGAGACGGCCTCCGGGCGGTGGGGGATCACCGGGATAGGGGTCGAGAGTCCAGCTTTGGAAATCCGTCGTCAGGGCGCTTGCAAGGCTCCCTTGCCCGTCCCGGGTCCGGCAAAGCCAGGAAACCGGCCCGCCATCGCCCTCCCCCAGGGGTAGGGCGGCAAGCGGGGTGACCCCATCGGGACCGGGGTGGAAGGTCAGCCTCCCCTCCCCTCCCACCACCAGAAGGCCATCGGCCCCTCCGGCAACACAGAGGCCTTGGGAGGTGGACTCGGTACAGCGGAGCGCGCCAAGAACAAGGCGATCGCCGGGCCAGGCTCCCCCATGACCGGACGGGTCCAAAGGTCCCGAGCTGTCGGCGGGCGCCCGGACCATGAGACCATGGGGATGCGGCGTGGCTCCCCTCCGGTCCACCCACCCGGTCTCGGAGACCAGCACCGCCGGACCACCCGGTGAGAAGGCATAGAGGCGGTGGCGGGTCCAGGACGCGGTGGTTCGGGTCGTGACCACCCAGAAGCGCCCACCCCAGGCGGTAACGGCTGAGGTCCGCCACGTCACCGGGCCGTCCCCCCTGGGTCCCTCCGCCTCCACCAAGCGATGGCTCACCCAGTCGTCGGAGGTTTCCAGGGCCAACGGCGTGCGGCCCTGATGATCGGTGAGGTTTGAGCATTGGGTCCCGACCACCAGATGGTCCTTCAGGGCCGCAACCCCGGCCTTGACCTCCACCGATCCCAAAACCGCGTTGTCCAAGGGGTCGCGAACCACTGAAGGCACGGCAAGGGAAACCGCAGTATCCCCCGTTTCCGCCACACCCAGACGCCACCGGGACAGACCGCTCAAAAGGCCTTGGACAAGCCACCCCCCAGCCCTCTCGGCGATCAGGTGGGCCCCCTCCATCCAGGGAAAGGCAACGCCCTGGGCATCGGGCGAGGGAAAGGGGCGGCTGGTGGGTTGGCGAAACAGGGCCATGCCCTCCTCCGTCGCCCGCAACCCGGTAACTTCTCCAGGCCCCGAGGAGACCAGATCCGCCACCCCCTCGATGGCATTCCGATAGCGCCCTTCCCGATCCAGGACCAAAGCCACGGAGCGCGCCGCTCCGCTGGCTCCGGCGTCGTGACGAAACACCATCAACACCGGCTCTCCCCCCCAGGACAGGTCCCGGATGGTTGCGAAAGGCCCCAGATAAACAGCTTCACCCACGGGGAGCCTCCAAATCAATGGTCGGCGGCAGACCAAAACGTCCCACCGCCGCGATGGTCAGGGACTGAACCCGCTGGTCCGAGGCCGCCAGAGAGCGCAGGGAGAGACACACATCTGTCGGTACGGAGGCAAGCAACCGCCGGGGCGAGAGGCTTCCCTTTCGTTGGGCCCAAATGGCCGCGTCCTGCTCCTCCCAAAGGTTGCGAAGACACAGACCGGCCAACAGATCTTCAGCCGACCATGTGGCCGCAGCGGCCAGGGGGTCGGCGGGCAGCTGTTCGTCATATCCCGCCAGGGAAAGGGTCAGGTGGTCCCCCATGTCCGTCTGCCAGACCTCTCCGGTTCGGGCAGCGTAATCGTCCGTATAGTCATCGCTTAGGGTCTCAACGCCCGGATCGGCCTCGGCCATGGTGCCCCCTCCGCCAATGGAACAGGCAATCTCCAGGGTGACCGCCCGCCCGGCTTCATCCCAGGACACCGCATAGGCCACAACCTTGCCGGTCGCCTGTCCCCCTGGCAGGGTTGCGGCCTTCAGGGTAACCGTCGTGTCCAGGTCAACGGACAAGGCCTCGGCGCTCCACCCCGGCAGGCGGGCGGACACCCGAATACAGCGTTGAGCGAAGGCCAGACGAACCGCCAGAACCCGGGCCATATGGGCGAGCGCCAAACGCCCCCGCACCGTATGAAGGAAGCTGCAGAACAGGGTATCGCCGATGACCGCCCCCTCTCTCGCGCCACCGGTCACCCCCGCGGCGGCCCTTTCGGACATCTCGCTGGTCCCCGTGGTCCTGGCGATGGCGAGGATGCTTTCGCAATCCGTTCCGGCAGGGTCCTCCTCCTGTTCAGCGGGGTCCGAGCCCAGACCCACGTCCCGCAAATGGAAGGAGAGGCTCTCCCCCTCCTCCGGCCCAGGGAAGTCGATGGCCAGATGGCTGTCCAGGCGCAGGACGGCGACCTGTTTCCGCCGCTGGCTCAGGGACCAGGCCAGGGTCAGGACCGGCCAATAGGCCCGCTTGGCGAAGGCCATCCACCCGGCAAAGACACCCATCGGAAAGAGGCTGGAGCGGGCCGCCGTGGGGCCGAAATCGAAGCTCCCCTGGGTGCCCAGACCCCGCCCTGCGGCGATGGTGATCACCCGGTCCTCCTCGGAGAAACGGGCGAAGGGGTTGGCGGTGAGGTCCTCTTCCAGGGCCGCAGGCTCCTGCGTGATCAGCGCCCCTTCCAGCACCCGATATCCGCTGTCGCCGCCGATGCGGGACCCGGCCTGGGGCCAACCGTCGGCGAAATCCTCGGGCGGCGAAAGAGTAACCAGGGCGCCACCGGCCTCCCTGGCGATGAGAGCGCCAATGTCGGCCACACCGCCCCCCCGCTGGGTCCAAAGAACATCCAGGGTTCCCTCAACCCAGGCGGGGGGGCGGGTTTGGGGACGCTTCAGGTCGACGGACCCCTCGGCCAGGGCTTCGGGGCCGAAGGTCAGGGTTTTTCGCCCGGTGAGGCCATCGGAAACCCCCACTGCACCGGTCAACCGATCCACGGTCAGGCTGGCGAACCACCCCTCCAGGATCTCCGAGGGATCGTCCTCCTCTCCCTCGGAGATGAAAAGGGGATCATAGGCGGGGGCAATCCTATGGGGAGCCAGGGCCGCAGCGGTCTTGGCATCCATATCACCGTGGCGGCTATCGAACAGCAGGGTGAGGAACGCGCCCACCATGCCGTCAGGCACCTCGGCCAAGACCCCATGAAACAGATGGATTATGGAGCCATCAAGGGTGGTGGACAGGTGAACGAAGCGCTCGCCGTTCGGCCCACAGAGGGCATGTCCGGCGTTCGCGACCGTCACCCGGGCTCGGGGAGCGCCCCCCTCCTCGGCCTCGATCCGCAGGGCGCGGAGGGCCTCGTCAGCGCGGGCATGGGTGGTGGCGTCGAAGGCCTCGCCCTCGGCCACCCAGGCAAAATGGAGTGCATCGGTCATGGGAGGAGTCCGGGCGTTAAAAAAAGAAAAGTCCCGCTCCAAGACACTGGAACGGGACCATTGGAACTGAGCCTTAGTCGTCATTCCCGCGCATGCAGGAATCCAGGGTGGGAACAGGCAACGGAGGCAAAGCCCGCACCGCCAGTGCGTTTGAGCGCCGACAGCGTTTCCTCGAAAATCCGGAAAACCTGCTTCGCAGTTTCTGGGCTCTGCCCAGACCCGCAAAGGGTCGGCGGACCCTTTGATCCCAAATGGGGGTCCGGGGCCTCAGGCCCCGGTGGGGGGCGGGGCAAAGCCCCGCGTTTTTCGGTTTTTCAAGGAGACCGAGTATTACTATAGTAAAATTTGACCATCTTGACTTAAGATGATCCAGCTTCTCCTCAGATCAAAAAGACACTTTCTTTTCCAAGCCCCTTATCTAAATTGCAATCCGTGCACCGCGAAGCATAACATGAGGACACTCAGCTCCATCACTTCCAGATTCACACCAAACACCAATAGAAACCTTATCATTTTCTTCCATTGGCCAAATTCCGCTCACAGAAGACATGGCTTGCAAAGTTGGATAAGTGGTTCCGCTTCGAGAGCCAAATATATTTGGCTCACCATTCACCATTAGCACCGCATATGCGTTCATTATTTCTACTGTATGTGGGTAGTGAACAAGTCCAGTAAAACACCAAAGCCCTGATCCCCCAACCGGAACGAAGAACTCACCATTGATGACATTTGGATTTTCACTATCCAAGTTTGTTGGAACCATTACTACGCCACCATTACTTCCTAGACCAGTGCCATTCATTATCGCACTTCCCACCATGGAAAACCATGTGGCATCCGTATGCCGTCTTGCCGTGGCAAGAGCGGAGGGAGTAACGGCGCGCTCGGTGTCGGTCCCGGCGATCACTTCGGCGTCGGTCGCCAGCTCGATCAAACCACGCTCGGTCTCGGTCGACGGGTTGCCGTCGGCCCAAACCTCCAGGCCAGCAGGGGTCACCGCACGCTCGGCATCAATGCCCGCGAGCACCTCGCCGTCCGTTGCCAGTTCAATGATACCCAGGACTTCGGTTGTTGCCTGGGGTGGGGTCACGGCATCCTTCAGAGCGCCGAAGGTATAGGACACATCTTTATTGGCGCTCACATCCCGCACCAACAGAAGGTCCGAGGCCTCAACGGTCGCGACCTGATCCACCAAGCCGGTGTAATGGCCCAGGGTGTAGGGCGTGACCGCCAGGGGTTTGATACTGTCGGGGTTGGAAACGACCTCGGCTTCGGTGGCCAATTGAACGACACCCGCGTGACAGGTGCTGGCCAATGGATGGGTGTGGTTTCCGGTGAACGGCATGGGAAGGATCAAGTCACTGCATTCCGTTGTCATATCGCATTCCTTGAACTGATGTGATCGTTGACTTCCAACGAAAATCCCCACCAAAACAAAGTCTTGGTGGGGATGGAAACAGGTGTAGGGAAGGGCAGCGCCCGCCTGATCAGAGGCGGTATTCTAGAGCGGAATGAGGAAAAGTATGTGCGGTTTTCCGTCTCATTCCGCTCTAACTATATGATTTAGATCACGTTTATGAAATCAGGTCTGACAGACCTGATTTCATCGTGATCTAGGGTGAAGCTCGGAATACTCTAGCCCTCATACGTGGCAAAAAAGTCGCCTTTGAAGTACACACTACTTCCGCCATTTGTACTCCCCCTCACCGTAAAGGAAAACGCGCCGTCCTCTGTTGGCGTAAAGGACGAGTAATCGGTGATGCCCACCTGACCGCCCAAGTTGGCCATCGACTCACCGAATTCGCCAGACAATTGTGTCCCATTAACCGCGAAGGAAACGTAGCCTGCCACCCTGACGTTGGTTGGGGACATTGCGACCGGCGCGCAGAGAATGATTGTTGTCCGACCGGCAAACCCCAAGATGGTCGTGGATGACCCCGTGATATCGGTCGGCGTCGTTGCGGAGATCGTCTCTTCGAAGCCTTGAGTGGCGACCGTCGTGAGACGGGTGTTGAACCAGGAAATGACCTGGTCCCACTCCACCACCTGGTCCTTGGTCATGGCCATGCCAACAAGGGACCGGGAGGCATCGCCATCTTTGACTTGGACTCCGGTTGCGGGATCGATGACATGACCCGTGGTGCTGTATTCAAGGGTCAAGGTATTCGATACCCATGCGGCGTAGATATAGTAAACGGATTTCACACCTGCACCGCTGGGAGACAAAGTTACTCCCGACCCGGGCACGGTTCGGGCAGCCCCGTCGACCCACATCCGGTTCCCATTGTACGGGATCAATTTCAGGGTCGTCCCGTCCAAGACCAAACGGCACTGTCCCTGAAGACTAATCATCGACAGCACACTGGCCAAGGTAGCCGGAGTCACCGCACGCTCGGTATCGGTTCCGGCGATCACTTCAGCGTCGGTCGCCAGCTCGATCAGTCCACGCTCGGTTTCCGTCGACGGGTTGGCAACGGACCAAGCCTCAAGGCCCGCAGGAGTAACCGCACGCTCGGTGTCGGTCCCGGCGATCACCTCGGCGTCCGTCGCCAGCTCGATCAGTCCACGCTCGGTTTCCGTCGACGGGTTGGCAACAGACCAAGCCTCAAGGCCCGCAGGAGTAACCGCACGCTCGGTGTCGGTCCCGGCGATCACTTCGGCATCGGTCGCCAGTTCGATCAGACCACGCTCCGTTTCGGTCGACGGGTTGGCAACGGACCAAGCCTCAAGGCCCGCAGGAGTAACCGCACGCTCAGTGTCGGTCCCGGCGATCACTTCGGCATCGGTCGCCAGTTCGATCAGACCACGCTCCGTCTCGGTCGACGGGTTGGCAACGGACCAAGCCTCAAGGCCTGCAGGAGTAACAGCGCGCTCGGTGTCGGTTCCGGCGATCACTTCGGCATCGGTCGCCAGCTCGATCAAACCACGCTCGGTTTCCGTCGACGGGTTGGCAACGGACCAAGCCTCAAGACCAGCCGGAGTAACGGCACGCTCGGTGTCGGTACCGGCGATCACTTCGGCATCGGTCGCCAGCTCGATCAAACCACGCTCGGTTTCCGTCGACGGGTTGGCAACGGACCAAGCCTCAAGACCAGCCGGAGTAACGGCGCGCTCGGTGTCGGTACCGGCAATCACTTCGGCGTCGGTCGCCAGTTCGATGATACCCAGGACTTCGGTTGTCGCCTGGGGTGGAGTCACGGCATCCTTCAGGGCACCGAAGGTATAAGACACGTCCTTGTTGGCGCTGACATCACGCACCAACAGAAGGTCCGACGTCTCGACGGTCGTGACCTGATCCACCAAGCCGGTATACCGGCCAAGGGTATAGGGCGTGACCACCAAGGCGTCCATGACCTCTGGATTGGCGACGACTTCCGCCTCGGTTGCCAGTTCGACGACACCAGCGTAACAGGTCGTGGCCACGGGATGGGTATGATTGCCCGTAAAGGGCATGGGCGAGACTAAGTACGAGTTACCGCATTCGTTGCTCATGGGGAATTCCTCATAAGATGTTTGCTTGAAGAGTCTGCGCGTTCAGGAGAGGCTTATATCTCTTCCAGGACCAACTGATAACCACTGGGTTAACACCGGACGCACCACCGCCATCATCGGCCCGTCGTGGGTGGCGGTGGTGATGGTTGGTCCAGAAATGTCGAGAACAGGGTGATCCGCGCCGGTTTGATCACGGCTACGGACTCAGTCAATGCAACTCACAGGTGACCATCAGAGCATTTCATAGCTTATGGACCACCTCGCCCAAAGGGCCACCTCTACTGTCAACCCGCGACCTGCGGGAATGGTGAGATCGGTAATGCTTGACGCGGCCGCACCGCCACCAGAATGGGCAACGCATACCGGAAACCCATCGGACAGGATTTTGCCATAGCCGCTCTGCGCAACCCAGACGTTTGCCACCGCGATCCGACAACCGTTTAAATTGTCTGAGCTGGAGAAGATCGTTTGGGAGGTGCTGCCAGTGATCTCGGTGTCACCCATTTGGTTGCTCATGACTGTTCCTATCTCCTTCATTAGGGCAACGCGAAGCTCCTTCATCGTGAGAGCCACGTCACGATTCTGACTGACGTCACGCATAATGAGCACGTCGTCTTCATCGACTTCTGTCATAGCCGGGAGGAGACCGCTGTAGCGACCAAGCGTCCGCGGCGTGATTGCGCAAGGGGCCAAATCCTCTGGATTGGCGACGGCTTCCGCATCGGTCGCCAGTTCGATTAGGCCTCGCTCTGCCTCCGTCGCAGGATTGGCGATAGACCATGCCTTAAGACCTGCCGGGGTGACCGCCCGCTCGGTGTCGGTGCCGAAGATCACTTCTGCATTCGTCGCCAGTTCGATCAGACCACGGTCGGCTTCCGTCGCTGGATTGGCAACAGACCAGGCTTCAAGACCAAACGGGGTCACGGCACGCTCGGTGTCGGTTCCGGCGATCACT
>NZ_JBLAVB010000019.1:0-62281 GCF_047263945.1 Rhodospirillum sp. A1_3_36
AATGCAGCATGTGCAAAGTGAGCCAATCACCATCCACCGCATCAATCACCGCAAACAACGTCGCATCTTCCGTGATCGCTCCAGAAGAGTCCTGGACTTGGAGCTTTCCCCGACTTTCCTTTTCATCAGGATCACCTTCGATAAACACCAGATCTCCAACCAACATAACCCGAACGACTTGGTCAAGGACAGGTGCATCCAACTCCAGAAAGCCATGGTGGTCGCCGAGCATGGCGTAACACGGAGGATCCGTCATACCCACGATATGCGGCACGCCCTGATCCTGTTGGGGAAGAATAGCCGTGACGCACCATCGCATCCGATCATCCGAAGAGGTCGGAGCCAACCGTTCCGCCAGGAACCTGTCTCCCACGAACAGGATTGTCTCCATCTCCCTGTCCCGGCTCATCACGGAGGCTGGCAGACGCAGGATCATCCGGTCCCCTTCGATCTTATCGATATAGGCGAAGATCGCCGTGTCCTCGGTAATCGGGTCGGCTCCAGCCGGAGAAATCCCGATCACAGCAGAACCTGCAAGGATTACGGCTCCAATGACTCGTTTCAGCATCCCATTCCTCCAATCGGTCCCAATACGGTGCGGTGACCGTCTTTTCCCCTGGCGCCCCGTCATTTCGGGTCATCCATGACGATGTCGCCGGTCAGGCTGACCCAGGTCACCGTATCGACAGAGATCTCATCGACCGGCAAGCCCACACGGCCCAGGACGTCGTTCAGGGACGCAATACAACCACCCTCGGGAAGGTCCGAGACCGGCACAGCCTTCCCCTCCAAGCCGATAATCTCGGTTGCGCAGACCGCCCGACGGGTGTTTCCGGGTTCGAGAGGCAGGACGGAGGCCCGGATCTCGTCACCGACGAACACGATTCCTTTCCCATCACGGCTCATGGCCGAATGGAGCATGTGCAGGGTGAGTTGATCTCCGTCCACGGCGTCGATCACCGCAAACATGGTCGTTCCCTGGGTGATTACGCCTTCGGTTGTCCCGACGGCCCCCACCACCTCGTATCCCGACGGCTTCAGATCACAGGCCGCAGGCAGGAAAAGGCAGGCGGCGACCACCACGACACAGCCGACAGGCTTCTGCATCGTCGTTCTCCATTCCCTGGTTTGTTGGTGGATCATCGGCACACCCTGGCCCGAGGCACCCGGGCATAGGCGCCGCCGCTGTAGCGCGGCCAATCCCGGGCACAGCCGCGCCGGACCAGGTCCTCGGCCAAATCCCGGTCCCCGGCGAAGCACCGAGCCACGGCCCGGCCATACTGATCCGTATCAATGACCCGACAGGCGACAGGACCATCCCCGAGGAGGGCGCGGAGCGCCTCCCGGGCGGCGGGGCCTTCCCTTGTGGAAAGCTCCGGAGCATCGACCCCCCAGATGCGGATCCGGGTAGCGATACCCTGAATGCGAAAGGTGTCTCCATCGGAAACCCGGCCCGGGAGACCGGCCAGGATATCCCCGGGCGCCGGAGAGGCCGGGTCGGAGGCACTCACGCCAAGGGATGCCACTCCGGCAACGACCCAGGCCAGAAGATCCATCATCTCCCCCCTCCCCCATCCTCGGAATGGGGCGAATTTGCCCCAAGAGGCACATTCAGGAGACCGGCCCATTTGAACAGGAGCATGGCCTGGGGATCGTCCTCGCCGTTCTCCCACCGCCGAAAGGTGCGAAGGTGAACACCGAGGCGCTCGGCCATGGTCGCCTGTGTGATCTTGAGGTCTTTCCGGCGCTGCAGGAGGGCGGCCATTGTGGTGAGATAGGCGATTCTCCAGGTCATGCGCCCCTGCCCCCGGCCAGAACCCGAAGGCTGTGCCCCACGGTCTCCCCGAGGTTTCCGCGCGCCAGCATGGACCGGAGATAGCCCGCCCTGCGCGTCACCCCCTGTCGTTCAGCACTCACGACCGCTGCGGCGAGGGCCGGAAAGCCATGGCGAGCGAGACCCTCGCCCCAAATCCCCCTTGGCAAACCCATTTCTTGGGCCAGATAGGACACGGCCCGGGCCACTTGGTTCAGCGCCTGGGGCGGAGGATCCCCGTACAGAAGGGCATTGAGATCCTCGCCCCGGAGACTTTCCTGAAGGCGGGGCGAAGCGGTCACCATCAGGAGCAAAAGATCGCGATCACGGCCCTCGCCCTGTACAGAAGTTTTTTTAAACTTAGGATTTCCTGTAAGGGATTCCAGGCGGAAGGATCTGTCCCCCTGGGAGGACGCATCTGTCCACCCATCGGTCCCCTCCACCACAAGCTCCTCGGCACGGCGCCGGGTCTCCCGGAGTTCCTCTTCGGCGAAGGTCACCGCCTCACGGAGGTCGTGCAGACGCGCCGCGACGGGCGCCAGGTCGATCCCGGCCTGATGCGCGCGGCGGTTGGCGGCGTTGTAGCGCCGGATGATCCAGTGATTGTCTTCGAGAAGAGTAAGGAGGCGGCGGACGGCCCGCTCGGTGACCCCGAGCATCACGGCCAAGCGGGCATTCCCCGGCTTCACCAGGAGCTTGCCCCTTTTCCACCTGTCATCCCCGTAGACATGCTCGCAGAGCAGGGCAAGCAAATGGACAGCCGCCGGGGAGAGGGCGGGTTGCAAAACCTTCACGCCCTTCAGGACCAGGCCGGTCACGGATGCGGTCGTTACCCCATGGGCGGTAGCTCCCCTCGCCCGCCGCTCAAGATCGGGGAACGTATCGGAGCGCCTTGCGCGCCCCGATTGGCATGGTTTTGTGTTCATACATCTTTCCGGCCTTCCCGCGCCGGGCACCTTTGACTTGACAATAGGGTGCCGTCGCGTAAAATGGGCTCACCAACGTCTAATTGGATGAGCGCGTTTCACGCGTGAGACCCCGTAGTTCCCGCTACGGGGTTTCGTTTATTTTGGGGCTAGGAAGTTATGCCGCCTCCTCTCTGTGAGGCGCGGTCCCTGAGTTTCCACTTGCAGGCGAATCCCACTTTCCTGTATATATTGCGAATTCACAGGAAAGCGGGGAAGTGGTTGCGGGGAGAGGATTTGAACCTCTGACCTTCAGGTTATGAGCCTCAATAATCGCGATACGCCCATTTATGATAACGTCCAACCAAACAGCCTTTATTCACTTATTTTCAATAATTTATATTATTTTTCCTCCCCTCAAAGATCCTCCATGTTACCTTGAATTTACCCTCTACTGTTACCTATATGCTACCTAGGTTCAACGGAAAAGCGACGCCCCGAAATACCGGAAATCCGCCCTGAAGACCGCTCCACATAACGAGGAGATCCAATCAATGTCCAAGCTGACAAAGCGATTTGTGGATCAGATAACTCCCAGCGAGAAAGAGACAACCCACTGGGATAGCGAACTCCACGGTTTTGGACTGCGGGTCTGGCCCACCGGTCGCAAGGTCTACATCGCCACGACCCGGGTGAAGGGGCGTCTACGCAAGGTGACAATTGGTCGCCATGGTTCGGTGACGGCGGAGCAGGCCCGGATCAAGGCGCACCAGATCATTTCGGAGGCCAAGGCCGGGAATGATCCCGTGAAGGTTCTGGACCAGGCACGCAAATCACCAACCATGAAGGGGCTGGGCGAACGCTTCCTCCAGGATCATGTCGCCGTGCGCTGCAAACCAAGCACCCAATACGAGTACAAGCGAGCAGTGGACCTGTTCATCAACCCCAAACTCGGCACCCGGAGGGTCGGCGACATCGAGCGTCAAGATATCGCCGAGTTTCACCACAATCTCCGGGACATCCCTTATCAGGCCAACAGGACCCTGGGCGTCCTATCCAAAATGTTCAACCTCGCCGAGGTTTGGGGGCTGCGCCCCGACCACAGCAATCCATGCCTTCATGTGAAAAAGTATCCCGAGCAAAAACGGGAGCGTTTCCTTTCCCCCGAGGAGTACGCCTCTCTCGGAAAAGCCCTTCGGGAGGTCGAAGCCAATGGGTCGGAAACGAAATCCTCCGTGACCGCCATCCGGCTGCTGATACTCACCGGCTGTCGGCTGAGTGAAATCACAACGCTACAATGGGACTATGTGGACCTCGATGCCCGCGAACTCCGACTACCCGATTCAAAAACCGGAGCGAAGGTCGTCCATTTTGGGGAAGCCGTCGCGAATGTGTTCAAGGACTTGGAGAAGATCGAGGGAAATCCCTGGGTCATCACAGGACGGAAAGACGGGGCCAGACTGACGGACCTCCAACATCCATGGCGACGCATCCGTGAGCATGCCGGGCTCACCGATGTTCGGATCCACGACCTGAGACATTCCTACGCCAGTGGCGCCCTTGCGCTCGGAGAGGGGTTGCCCATGATTGGCAAGCTTTTGGGACACACGCAGGTTCAAACCACCGCCCGCTATGCCCATTTGGCGAAGGATCCTTTGAGAGCCGCCGCCAGCAAGGTTTCGGATTTCATCGGTATCGCCATGAATGAGGAAAAGCGAAATGCCCCATCTCCCTCGAAGGAGTGGCGGGGATGACCACTGTCCCTACAATGTTTTGATCCGACACATCTCCCGCCGGGCACGCTTGTGCTGTTTGGCGTGCCGGTAGCAGCCTTGCTGAATCTGGATGGTTTTGTCCACCCGGACAGAACTATGGCGGAGGGAAACATCCCATTCCTTGACCAGATCCACCAACTTTTCCCGGGCTCGCGACAATCGTTCACCTCTCCGCTCCCTATTGGAAGCTTAGATGAGGTGTACTCCAATGTGGAGCCGGGTCAGTCCGCGATGTAGTCGTATCTTCGGGCCGACCACGAGTCCCCCATCCGCTTCAACTGACCGACGATGCTTTGCAGATCCTCGGGAGTTAGCAACGTCGGTTCATTCTCAAGAAAGGCGTCGGGAACATCGAGACACATCGCCGCCACGATCCCGTATACTTCCCTACCGCCAAGCGCGGTGCTTATGGGTGCGGGTGGAGGGTTGTCCGGAATCAGCAGAGACCCTTTTCGGTGGTTCTCCCGTCCCCAAGAAGAAGGATAGACCCATATCGAATCGCCATTCGGCTCGCGGCTGATGAGATAGAAAAAGCCAGTGTCATCCCATACATCAATTTTGATCATGTATTCCTTGCTGCGGTTCAGTTTGTAAAGGCCGGGATCTTGGTCCGGCTGGCGTCGGAGGGCAGCACCAAAGTTGATCGTGTCCCCCGTCGATGGACTTCCAACGATATCAACTTCCTTCTCGCCGTTCTCAAGGGGGCTATAGAACCGCTTGTATTTCGCCCTCGCTCTGAGATATTCGATTCCAGCCTTAGGCTGACACAGGTCAAGGACCATCTGTATGGCGCGATCCTCGTTACTTTCAACACGAATTTCTTCTGTGAACCCATATTCCCTCTTTAAATACTCAACGACACGGACAGAGACCTTCGTATTTAATTTATTACTTTTAATTAAACTAAATATGTATTTGAACTTTTCTTCATTATTGTCGGAGAGAATTTCCGCGAATTCTTTTAGACGCCATTCTCCCTTGGCTTTTTTCCCCCTATAAATGTCACTGTCGAGGGCTGCGGAAATTTTGCTCCGCGCGAAAGGCATCGAGGGGTTGTTCGGTCTCACCATGCTATCCCTCCGGATGTTCTGGGGCTTGGAACACGGTCGCCGTTGCCCGCCATGCCTCTCCTCTGCTTACCGTAATCGAAGGAGCATGGCGGGTCTAGAGGATCAGGCCAGGACCAGAGCGCGGCCCGGTGCGTGAAACTGCCCGCGGCGACGTCCCGACACGATGATCGTCGCCGATCCCCGAGCCGCGTGATCGACTTGGGCGATCCCGCTGTCGTCGGTGCGGACCTCCTTGGTCACACTCGACCAGGAAAGCCACCAAAGCCGAGCGTGACGTCAACGCCTTTTCGAGGCGTTCCGTCGGATGAGATGACTTGAATACTGCTGCTGTAGGTCATGATGGTCGCTCCCATATTAGACCGTGCCATTGGAAGTTCCGAAGTCGTCGATCCCGCGATTGTCGGTCGGGGAACGGTATCTTCGGATTTGGTTGGGAAGGGGCGAAGGTCATAGGCCGTCACCTCCGCCCCCCCCCTATCATCATTCTCGATGCCCCCGCGGCTGCGACCGCAGTCAAGAACCGCGTCGGCGTGACTTCCGGACCGTGCCTTCGCCCCTGTTGTCGGGTCGATTGGGACAGCCGTCGTCACCCAGGCTCATCGAAGGCTCGATATGAGCCACATATCGGCGGTTTCGTGCGTCCCAGATAAGGGCCTTGCCCGAGCCGCCATTGAAAATGCCGTAGAGCTTGCGCTTTATCAGCATGTCCAACTCGAGGATTGATCGCCAATTCGGCATCATGCCCCCCTGTAAACGAAAGGAGGCACCGCCAAGGGTGCGGAAGCCAACGGGGCCTGCCCGTCAAGGTGCGGGGAAACAGGAATCGTGTTGGTGTAATCGGTGCGCTTCCA
Organism: Rhodospirillum sp. A1_3_36; assembly: GCF_047263945.1. Classification (NCBI taxonomy): domain Bacteria; kingdom Pseudomonadati; phylum Pseudomonadota; class Alphaproteobacteria; order Rhodospirillales; family Rhodospirillaceae; genus Rhodospirillum; species Rhodospirillum sp. A1_3_36. The sequence goes on from NZ_JBLAVB010000019.1 coordinate 6,415, forward strand.
CGGCAGGACGGCGACCATGCCGAAGTGGCCTCCCCAGTTTTGCTCCACTGTCGCGCAGTCAGGGCAATCCGCCTTATGCGCCTCCGTCTGAAAGAGGGTGTTGAAGGAGATGATGTCCTTACCCTCGATCTGGGCGAAGAGATCTTCGTCGCCGAGCCGGTAGGTCGGATCGAGTTGGGTTTGGATGAAATTGCGCTTCTCCGCCAGCAACCGGCGATAGAAGGCGCCGTGCGGGTTGTCGGGGATTACCTTATGGATCGCGCCGATCACCAGGTGACCGAGGATGGCATCAATGAATGACGCGGCCATCGGCAGCCCGGCCGACCTTCCCGCGCCCGTCTTGGTGGTTCCGCTTCGATGGTCGACCAAGTGATTGGCATCCCAATACTCATAGCGCTCTCTGGTAATGCATCGATAGCAAGGGAGGGGATGTTCCCGATCAAAAAAGATAATTTCCCCCGCCATGCCACCCCGGTAGATTCCCACCCAAAAGACGGTGACATCGTACCACAGGGCGATCCGGCTTCCCCGCGCCTGAACGGGGTGGTGGTCGCTAGCCATGATGAAGAGGACGCGGTTCCCGGCCGCTTTTTCTCCCCTGATGAGCTCATCGATGTCGTCATCGGAGATGGCGAGGAAATCACCGCCGGTCACCACTTCGAGGGCGGGGACGGCCGAATTGTCGCGTTCGAATTCACAGGCCTCCAGGCGACGCTTCAGCGCCTCGGTCTTGGGCAGGCCGATGTCGTCGCAGGTGAAGTTCTGGGCCGCGAGGTTCTTCGCCTCCACGGTGTCGAGGTCAAACAAATAGAGGCGCTTGATCCCAAGGCGGACAAAGCCTTCGATCATCTGACCGGACGCCCCGGTCCCGACGACCACCAGGGTCGTGGATGTCATCTCGTTGAAATCTACATTACCGCTGACACGAACATACCGATCGTTCAGCTCTTCGATCACGGAAGTATCGATCGTCATGGGACTCTCCTTTCTAATCGAGAACGGTCAGGTCAACCGCGCTCACCACCACCTCGCCATCGCCACCCGAGTGGCACACGACAATGAAGGGGATCAGCTCGAAACAACCGGTGTCGGGAACAGTCATCACCAGCGGCATCAAGTAAGCACGGAGATGGGGATTTCCGGGCGACGTCAGGTTTGACCAGGCCGCGCGCTGATCCTGGCCCGACAGTCGGCGGAAGCTCGGCGGGTGCGAGTGGACGATTCCGACAAAGTGGTCGTCGCGACCGTAGAGCTCCCGGTTGAGGAAGGCGGTGTTCGGATTGTAAGCGACCCCGGTCGTCGCCGCACCGGCATCGAAGACATAGTCCGTGATCGTATAGTCGCCCGTACTGCTCAGCAGCATGCCGCCCCTCTCCGCCGGATACTGCCCGATGGTGTTTCGGATGGCGTCATAGGCATACCGAGAGATCCGCATCGTGGCGATCTGTTCGAGCGGCGGAGGCGTTTTGGGCGCTCGCCCCCGCTTTTCTTCCCATGGATCGACCTGCCGCCGACCCATTTTATGGAGAGACTCAGGGGGGCCATTATCCCGTGGTGGTGTCCAGCGCGCCTTCCGCTTCGGCGCGGGTTTCGGCTTAGTCTCGGTGTCTCCCGGCCGCCAGAACCGCTCCTGGAGCATGTCTGGATCGCGACGGGGCATGACGATCGTGCCCGCGTTCTCGTAGGCTGCTGCGACCTTTTCAGGGGACATGACGGGGGGACGGTCGGTCGATTCCGGCGGGATGACCGCGACATCGTCTGTCCCGATACCTGCCTTCGCGTCGTCCACGTCCGATGAAATCAACTGTTTGTCGTGCATGTTTGCTCTCCTCGGGCACAAGTCTCCCCATTGCGAGAGGCGGGGTGGCCTCTCGCCGAAGGACGCGCCGGAATGTGGGGCTATGTGGTTAGCGGCTGATCTGCTGGCTGATCGAGACGCCGGTCCGAATGTAGACGTCGGTCTTGTCAGCCCAACCTCGAGCTAGGCGCTGCGCCTCGGCGAACGAGGACGGCTTAAAGGCCTCCTTGAAGCAGATGTAAGGCGGAGCTCCGTCCTTGGCCGGCCACCGGTGAATGACGTCCAGGGACGTGTCGCGACCGCCGTAGGAGGGCTGGCTTTCGATGTAGACTTTGACCTTCCCGGGGGATCCGAGATCCTTAACGTATCGGAAGGTGTAGCCGTTGTAATTTTCGATCGACATGGGTAATCTCCTTGGCTTGGAAAGTCTTCCTCGCGGAACGCGGGAGGGTCGCCACCCTCCCGCACCCCATGGCTCCATCAGCGATGGTAAGGATCGTTCTCAACTCCGTGATACGGATCATTTTCCACAGCATGATAGGGATCCGGTTCGATTCCGAGATAGAAATCGGGTTCAATTCGGCCGTTTGTCTTCGAGTTCATTTGACTCTCCTTTACGTTCCTTTTGGGTTCCGCTTGACCGCGTCAATCGCGCTGTCAAGAAGGAGTTTGCCCTTGCTGCGAGAAGGTCTCTAGTCCGCTAAACCCCGACAAACCGTCGTTATTCCCCGTAATTGCAAAAAGACACCAAAGGCTCGCTGCGGCTCGGTCGAACGGAAAAAGCGCTGGGACCCCAAAATATGCGAGACCTGGGCGCAATCGACGATTGCTTGCCAAGGCTCCTCAAGCTCTACTGGCCTGTTCTCGCGTTTAAATCGTGGGTGTGGTCATGGGGGGGGAGGGCGACATGAAACAATCCGCGTTGGACCAAGCCGAGGACCTGTTGGCACGTGGCGGGCGGGAGGAGGCCATCAATCTCCTTCGGGCCGCTGCGGAGGGGGCCTCCGACCCCTTCCCAATTCACCTGCGGCTCGGTCAGGTGTTTTTCGTCGCCGGAATGTACCCGGAGGCGCTGGCCGAGTTCGACCGCGCCGCCGAGGGGCCTCGGCCGAACGCCGACGTTCACCGCAAGATCGGAGAGGTCCGCCTACAGCTGGGAGACGCGGCCGGAGCCGAGGCGTCCTATCGGCAGGCCATTTCCCTGGATCCATCGGACAAAAACGCAACCGATGCCCTCGCGCATCTCCTGTGGGAGTGTGGCCGTGTCGACGACGCCAAGGCGGCCCGCCGCCCTTATCTGGAGGTCGTATCGGCACGGATCGCCAAGACCCAACCAGCGTCGTGGGCCACGATGCAGAATGCCCAGAGCGCGCTCTTCTCGGCGACCGATGGGGCGGAAACCCTCGAAATCATGCGCTCCTGGGTCGACCGTTGGCCTGGTAACGTCTTTGTTCACGCGGCCTTGATTGTGGCATTGCGCACTCGAGGGGCAGGTCAAAAGGCTTTGCGAGAGGCCTACGAAAACCTGCGGCCCTTGCTCCAGAATCCCACACCGGAAATCCTGGCCGCAGCGACGAGAATTGCTACTGAACTGATGAATGGGAAGCTGGAGAAGGAAGGCGAGGAAATTCTTCTTGGCCTCATCGACGCATTTCCCGAAGACATCGGACTCCACTTACAGCTCGCCTTGAAGAAGGAGCGCGTTGGAGACAAAGAGGGAGCGCGGTCCTTCAGCCGACGGCACGCCGAGCTTCTCACGGCAAAGACGTTTGAAGCCCCAAGCCTGTTCAGGCCGGATGTCATGAATATGGTGAACAGTTGGTTGCGCGCCGACGAACCGGAGGCGGCTGTAGCCGCGGGGCGGCGCATTCTGGATCGTTTCCCGGGGAATTCCGGGGCTCAGCTATGTTATGCCGCCGCCTTGGCTGGCGCCAAGGACGCGGAGGGGCTCCGCACTCTCGTTGCTTCGGTGCTCGAAACCATGAGCCAGCAAGCGGTGACAGCTCACGGCCCCGACTATCGCTTAATAGCCGATGCCCTCGCGACGGCCTGTTCGCAGGACGAAGCCATCGCCTTTTTGGAGAAGGTTGGCGAGGTTGCGCCGGACGTGGCCGAGACCTTCAATAAGTTGGCTCACCTTCACGGCGATGGAAACCCGCGGCGCAAGGACGCCTTTCGGCGGGCCGCCCGCGCCTTCGCCAAGGCGATCGAGATGCCACGACCCTGGGCCACGGGGGCGGAGCGCGCGATCCAGTCATGGCTTTCGGCTGGGGATTGGGAACAGGGCTTGGCACTTGCCTTGGCGCTCGTCGCCGAACATCCGGACAGGCCGAACGTGCACCTTTGGGCCTTGCGATGCCTTGCCGCCATTCCCGAAGCGACGGATTTGCAAGACGCGTGGCGACGCTACCAACCTCGTTTGAGCGCTTTGACGATACCGTTTTCCGGGTCAATTCCCGACCTAATGCAAAAAATGAGGCAACTGCGACTCAATCGGGAGGCTTACGAATACTTGAGAATTATCGAGCCGTTGATTGTTCCTACCCCCGATTTTTATGCGCAAGGTGCCACGCTGTGCCAGCAGCTCGGTGAATCCGACGGCGAAACGGAGTTCTACGAAAAGAAAATAGATCTCCTGAAGAAAATGGTAAAATCCAACAATGGTCAACCGAGTTCGCAAGATGTGGAGATTGTTTCAGATCTTTTGTCCAGGAACAGAGAAAAGGAAGCGGTGGCCGTGGCGGTGGAAGCGTGGGAAAGGAATCCCGAGGCGCTGGATGCCCTCTTGCCCGTTTTCCGGGTCCTTCAGGTTGTTGTGGACGAGAAGCTGTTTGAGAGAGCTTGGTCCCAGTTCTCATCCAAGCTGACATCATTGAAGGCCAGTGACTACCAGTCAGCGAAGAAAATATTAAAGCTTTTACTGGATACGTCTCCTTGTCGCGTTGACCGATTGAGAGAAATAATTTCCTATCTTATCACCGTAGCTCCAAATGATGACGAGGTCTATAGTTACGCTAGCACTATGTGCAATAAAATTGGCGACTCAAAAGGAGAGCGCGAAAATGCGAAGCAGGAGGCTGATATCATTCAGGCATCCTGGAATCCGGGCATGGAAGGCTGGCTAAGCAAGGCAAAAAAATTAACAAGGGCATTGATGATAGCTGGTGAAATGCCCGCCGCGAAGCGGATTGTCGCGGATGTGCTGAAATATCACAAAGATAACATTCAAGCTTGCTTATTCGCGATGGATTTTTATTCAAATGAAATGAACGTCGATGTTGCCGATGAAATTTGGGATGTGCTTAAAGACCATCTTGAGACCAACAATAATTGGTCGATTCCAGCGCTTCATAGGGCGGCGAAATTTTTCCAAGAAATGAATCAATTCGAAAGAGCTCTGTTGTTGACTGATAAACAGTTGGATTTACGTAAAGATGGAGCAGAATTGTACAAAAATAGGGGTATTTGCTTAAAGGAGCTCGGGAGGAATGACGAGGCCAACGATAGCTTCCGAATGGAGGCAGAATGTGTAACGTCACTGTTAAAAGGTGATTATTATGATAAAAGGAAATGGGCACGTGAAGTTTTTATGTTGTGGAATAAACTGGGGGAATCTAAACGAGCCTTTGATGAGTTGAGGGCATTCCGGGACTCTCATCGACAAAATGTATCGGTGAACTGCATGTACATTTTGGCTTTATTGGAGCGGCCAAATCCTGTGGAATTGGATGAGGCCCTGGAGGGACTTTTATCCTGTGAACGGGGAACGGATGCGAAGGGTCTGGACGAGGTTATCGCCTTATCTTCAACCTTGGTCTCGCTCATTCCCCAGTCTGAAAACGTTAGCCGCCTTATTGAGTGGTTGGAAAGCGAGCTCGGTGACGAACCGCAAGTAATGCAGATCAAGGCGGGCGTCTCGCGTCAGCGCGGGAACTCCGATGAAGCGGCCCGCCTGTTACGGAAACGGGCGGAAATTCTCACTGACATGGCCGTCTCGAGTCAGTGGCGGAGGCCGTATATCCGAACGCTTATTCAGGCTTGGCTCGAGGCGGAAGATAGCCAGTCCGCCTACCGGGAGGCGCGACGCTACATTGATTGCCATCCGGGTCAACCTGAGTCTTACAACATGCTCCTCCAGCTCCTTGCCGATACGGAAGGCGACCGGGAGTATCTCCAACTCCTGAATGATCTTTGGGACAAGTGGCCGGGAAATCGGCTGATCGGGTCCCGACTTATAAAATATCATGTCTCAAGAGGTAATAATGAGCGAGCAGCTGTTTATCAGGCTTCCATAGCCCCCCCTAATTCCCAACATCCATCCTTTTTGATAACGGATACGAAGAATCTCCCAGAGAACGAAGCGCATGATAAACTGCGCGGTTATTTTGATGAATATAAGAATAGGCCGGATCTTCTCAGGAAAGTATATGAATGTCAAAACGCGGTTCGGGATGGACTGGGCGCGCGGCGCACCGCCGAGCGATTGGTTGAAATCTATCAAGAAGCGGTAAATCTGGACGGCTCGAATTTCGAGACACGATATATGCTCGGAATGTACCAACAGGTTCTGGGCGAGAACGACCGGGCACTGGAAAATTTACGTCGAGCGGTTGAGTTGAAGCCCGATGATGTTAAGGCGCTTGGTCGCCTTTTCGGACAAGTGACGGGCTTTGGTGGTGGCGACGAGAACGCGATTGCCCTGTTGGATAACGCGGCCAGGGAACACCAACACCTCCGTGCCGCCGAATCTCTTTGCCACCTGTATGCCCATGCGCTTCATCGGTTGGGCAACAAGTCCGGTGGGACAGCGCTCCTTGTGCCGGCGCTCATGCTTCTGAGCCGCTTCCCTCGGGGAAACCTGCACAACAGCCGCCACCAAATGGCGACAATGGCGCTCGACCTCTTCGACCGCTTGAATGATCCGGAGGAACGGCAAGCACTCGCCAAGGCGGTCGCCGAGCCGGTGTTCCTTCCATGGATGGCGATGATCGACCCCGAGGAGGCGAGGGAGCAAGCGAGGGAATGGCTGGATGCCTATGAGAGCGGTCGATCTCCCGCGCTTCATCTCTCTCTCGCGGTCGACTACCTCAAGCGAGCGTTATCTCTGACGGCCGAAGACAGTGTCATTCGCCAGACCTATACCTCCGAATTGGCGCGGTTGCTCTTCCGCATGGTTCAGGTCGACCCCACCCCGGATGTGGTCGCGGGCGTCATTACCCTCTGCCGGGACATGATCGACCGGGGAGAGGAAAGTTACCTGCGGGAGGCCATGCTAGAATCCGGCGCGGCCATCCGCGGACTGTTTCAGCGAGACCGCTGGGAAGACGTCGTCGCCCTGGCCAATGTCGTGGGCGAGATTGGCGACCGATTGCGAAACCTCCTGCCATCCTGGGGTCAGCGGGAGACGTGGCTGTCAACGACACAGGAAAATTTCTCGAACGCCGCTTATGCCCTGTATCGACTCGGTCGACCGGAAGAGGCGGTGGCTGCGCATGAGCGGGGCCTCGCGACATTGATGCGCGATGAATTGGCTCTTCGGGATCTGGAACTTGACCACCTTAGGCGCGCCGTCGCGGAGCGGCGGCGGGAAGAAGATGGGCCTCGGCTGGAGGACGCGCTCGCGACGTTCGAGACGGCCCGGCTGGAATGGGCGCGCTGTTGGGAAGAGCGGTTGGGCAATCGCGTTGGCGATGGCGAGGCCAATCGGACATCCCTGGGCGCTATGCGCGACGTCCGCGACCAGTTGGCGCGGTCGGTGGAAGAGTTGCGTCAATGCCCGGGCTTGCATGGATTCCTCGCCCCGCCGGGATACGGGGAGATCAGGTCCGCTGCCATGGAAGGCCCCCTGGTCTATATTCTGTATTCGTCAAAAGGTGGAGTCGTCTTCATCGTCGGAAAATCACTGAAGACCATTGCCCTCCCGTCTCTCACGACGTCGGCCGTGTCAGCGAAAATCAACACCTACCTCTTCCATTACCGCCGGTATCGCGCGGCCTTGGCCGCCGCTGAAACAGACCCTGCCCCGTCCGCCGAGCACGAGACGCGACGAACGCTCGTGCGTTGGCTGCGGGAAATGGACCAGTGCCTGGCGTGGCTGTGGGACACCGCCATAGGACGGTTGGTTCGGGAGTTGAAAAGTCTGGACGCGCGGCAGGCGACCATAGTGGGCGGAGGCCAATTGCGCGTCTTACCCTTGGCTGCGGCCCATACCTCATCAAGATTCGCGCGCTTCGTCTTCTTTCTCCGCCACGGGAAGCACCCTCCTCCCCTGGCGAGCCCGCGACGGTCCTATGCCATTGAATCCGTATGCTTCGGCACGGCGGCGAGCGCCTTTGCCCTAGAGACCGCCCGACGAGCGCGGGCGTCGACGCGATCTTCCGAGCGTTTGATAGGATTTCGTTGGCTGTCCACGGGTTACGCGGGGTTCGACCGCGAAATGAAAGCCGCACTTCAATGTTATCCCCCTCCGCACCACGAAGTGGCTGCGCCGGATCCCCGTCACCCGGACAGCAAAGCGGATTTTCTCTCGCTCCTCGATGGTGGATCGGCGTCGGTCTTGCAGTTTTCCGGCCATGGGAAAAGTGATTTGGACGACCCGTTGAACAAAGCAGGCCTTCTTGTCGGATTAAATGGTGGCGCGGAAGATTGGCTGACAGTCAAGGAAATCCTGCTTCACCCCATTGCGCTGCGCGCTTGCGTGCTCTCTGCCTGCGAGAGCGGTTTGGAATCGAAAAGGGACATCCCACACGAAGCAATTGGTTTACCTGCGGCCCTCGTTCATAGCGGTGTCGCCGCCGTTGTCGCCCCCCTGTGGACCGTGAGTAATCGGGCCACCTCGGAAATTGTTAGCCGGTTCCACCAGAACTGGCCATCATCGGATAGTCCAGCCCGAGCGCTAAGGGAGGCCCAGTTGTGGCTTCGGAGCGCATCTTGGCGAGACTCGGGTGAGCGTGATGGCCCTAATTTCGTATCGAGGACGATGGCTCGCGCCGGGGATATTCGCGATATGGACGGACCCTTTCCGGTGCCGGTGGCCCCTAGGGAACACTCCGGCCCAGGCCCATTTGACGATGTTCCAACGGATCACCCGTTCTTTTGGGCGGCCTTCGTTTGTACGGGCGCGTAGAGTGCGGTTGCACGGGCGTCTGAAGTAGGGTTAATCGCGCCCTCCCCCCATCCCTCGAAGGGAACAAGGCGGCTGTGATGGGTTCGTGAAACCCCGGATCGTCGAGGCGCACCCGCAAGTAGTCCCGAGGCTCGGCGTCACGTGTCCGGGCCTCCCAAGCGTCCCCGACCTGAATGTTTCCCATCAAGACGCGGAACGCGGGTGCGTTTTGGTGGTCACGAGCATCATTGGGAAGCAGAGAAACCTTGGCATTCAGGGACAGGGTTCGGATAACACCCGTCCAACCACCATCCCTGGTCGCTGTAAATTGACCGATGATGCTCATGTCCGATCATCCCCTTCGAAAGGGGGCGGACCAACGGACGGTTGGGTTTCATCCATCCGTGGTTTTCGTCCCCTTCGCCTGGGTTGCTCCCCCTCATCGAAGCCGGGCAGATCCTCCTTGCGAGCCTTGGCGAAGGCGCGATCGCTGTCCAGAAAGGCCTCCAGCATGAACGGGATCAGGTCGGCGACGGGTTCCGCTTCCCCATAGGTGGCCTTGTACAGGGCGGCATAGTCCCGCAGGGCCAGTCCCAGGTCGGCGTTGACGGAGATGGTGATCTTCATCGGCGTGCGGTCGGGGAGTTTTCCCAGTTTCAGGTTGGCCATGGTCGGTCTCCTCATCCCTGGTAGGGGCGCAGCACCAAATCCCGCTGGACAATGACGCGCAGCGGCCAGCCGGGGCGGATGGTGATGGTGGGTTGGATGTTCAGATTCTTCTCGGTGATCCGCTGCCCGGCGCGGTTCACGTTGGACTGGCTGGATTCCCTGACGGCGCGGAGAAGGTCACTTTCACCCTCGCCAAAGGTCAGTTCGGAGCCCACGCCCAGCAGGGTGGCCAGGGCGATGCCCTTCACCAGCCGCCAGGTGTGGTAATCGACCTCGTCCTCCAGCCCGGCGTAGCCCGCCGCGTCGGTGGCGGGGAGGTTGTCGACCTCGATGGAAGAGCCGTCGGGCATGACGATCCGCCGCCAGGCCAGCAGCGCCCGGGACTGGCCGAAGGCCACGACGCTGTCATAGGTGCCGATCAGCCGGGATCCCTGGGGGATCAACAGGAACCGGCCGGTCACCGTGTCGTGGACGTTCTCGGTCACCTGGGCGACGACAAGACCCGGCAGGTCGGAATTGATGCCGGTGATCAGGCTGGCGGCGATGACGCTGCCCGCCATCACCTGATAGGGGGACGCCGGGGTCTGGAGGGGATGGGGATTATAGATGCCGCCCCCGTCCCGCTGGCTCAGGAAGTCGAGCTTGCGCTGCTGGTTGTTCTGGTCGCGCTCGGGATCGAGGGTCAGTTGGGTGCTCTCCGACACGGGGAAGGCCGATAGGTCCGGTGAACCACCCTGCCCTAGCATGGCCTTCGCTGACTGAGGCGCCCTCTGCTCGATGCGGAAGAAGACGCCCGCTTCCCGGGCCTGGATGGCCTGGCGCGCCAGGCGCTGTTCCGCTTCCGAGGGGCCTTCACCCCGGGGTATCAACCCCTGGGCCTTTTGCTGAGCCAAGATCGGACGACCCAGATCGCCGGGTAAAGGCGGCCCCAGGTCGGGCGCCTCCGGCTTTATCTCCGAGTAATCCCCCGGCAAGGCGGCGAGACCATCCGGCGTTGGCGCCCTGCCCGTCTGGAGGAGGTCCACGGAGGATTGTCCCTGTCGAAAGGACGGCGCCTGCAGGGCCAAGAGCGCCAGCCCCAGCACCCCCGCCGCAGCGATGGCGGTGCCGCCGATCACCACGCCCTTGCGGAAGCGCGTCACCCGGGGCTTGGGGCCACCGCACAGGTCGAGCTTGGTCATCGGCCCGCCTCCCGGCCATCGATGCGGGTGATCCGCACCACCTGCTGGGGGTCGGTGCCCAGACGCAATTCGGCCGCGGCGAAGAGGCGGTCGACGATGTAGTACGACCCCCGCATGCGGTAGTTCACCAGAGCCGCCTCCCCGTCCGTGCCCACCACGAAGAGGGGCGGCGCCTCGCCCTGATCGATACGGCGGGGGAAGGCGATGTAGACCTTGTGGCCGTCGTCGAAGACCCGGGTCGGCTTCCAGGGTGGGCTGTCGCCGGAAATCGCGTAGCGGAAGTGGAGGCTGTCCACGGCCACGTTGGGAGCAATCGGCGCGGCGGCCTCGGCGGCGGCATTGCGGCGGTTCAGGGCCAGGAGTTGGTCCCGGGGATAGGTCCAGGACAGGGCAGCCATGGCGGTGGTCTCGGTGCTGCGCAGTTGCAGATGATAGGCCCGCCGGTCGGTGGTGATCACCAGATTGGTGGTCAGATCCGGGGCGAAGGGTTTTACGAGTACATGGGTGCGCTCGGAACTCCCCGATCCACTGACGGTGTCGCCGATCACCCAGCGTACCGTGTCGCCGGCGGAGACGGCGGTCAGGGTTTCCCCGGGCTGGAGGGCGATGTCCGTTACCCGCTCCGGCGCGGCGTAGAGCTGATAAAGCGCGCCCTCGGCATAGGGATAGACCTGCATGGCGTTGATGTAGCCGTGTTTGGTCGGTTCCCGGGTGGCGGCCTTGTTGGCGTCGTCCACCCGTTCTTCCGGCGGGCGGGTGTCCTCGGCGCTCTTCCCCGGTAGCGGCTGGAGCTGTCCCGGCAGGGGCAGAACCTTGGGCACCTCGACCACGGTCACGGGGCGCGGTGGTTCCACTTCCACCTGGGCCGGGCGAAACTCTTCGCTGTCATAGGAAATCACCGGCGGTGGTGTCCGGGTGGCGCAGGCGGCCAGGACCAGGGCCGACGCGGAGAGGATCAGGGGGGCTTTCATGGCGTGCTCTCCTTTGTGGGGTCGGGAGCCGGACCGGGCGCGGTCGTATCGAGGTCCCGCGACCAGTCGATGGCGGTGACGAAGAGGCCCAGGGGATTGGCCCGCAACTGCTCCACCGAGCGCGGTGTCCGCAGGGTGATGGAGAGGATGGCGGTCCAGCGCTCCGTGCCCGTCAGGCTTCCCCGCTCGAACACCCGTTCGGTCCAGGCCACCTGGAAGGACTGGTCGGAGGCCCGCACCACGCTGGTCACCTGGACGGAGACACTGCGGGTGCCGATCTGGCCGAAGGGGTCGTTGGCCTTGGCGTAGTCGTTGAGAAACAGGGCCGCCCGCCCCGTGACGAAGTCGTAGGCGGACAGCCAGTCGCGGCGCACCAGCACGGGGTCGGTGGAGATGGAGCGCACCTTGGTGATGAAGCGGGCCAGGTGCCAAGCGATCTGGGCGTAGACGGGCTGGTAGTCCTGGACGGCCGGGGCGATGGCCCGGGCCTCGCCGAAGCGGTCCACTTCCACCACATAGGGCGTGACGCGACTTTGCAGGGACTGCCAGAGCAGCCCGCCGGAGAGCCCCACCGACAGGGCCAGACAACCGAAGGCCATGAGGCGCCAGTTGCGGGCCTGGACCCGGGCCGTGCCGATGCGCTCGTCCCAGAGTTGAGCGGCTTTCTGATAGCGGGTGACGGGCTCCGGCGTGGTGCCGTAGCGCTGGATGGGTCGTTTGAACAGCATGGCTCAATCGTCCTTGTCCTGGAGGGAGGGGCTGGCGCCACCGCCGGAGCGGTCGCCGTCCTTGACCGCCTGGGCCACCGCATGGCCATGGGCTCGGGTCCGCTGTTCCGTGCGCAGACGGCGCGCCCAATCGGGAGGGCCATTGGGACTGGCGGTCGATCCGGAGGACGCCTCTTCCGCCATAGCGGCTGTCGGTTTGCCGCCGGTGGCGGTCCAGGCGGTCTTGCGACCCCGGTCGACTTGTTGCTTGAGAGAAGAGGACGCCCGTTCGGCGGCGGCGCGGGCGCCTCGGGCGGCGGCACCACCCGCGCCTCGGGCCATGCCGCCCAATCCTCCGGCGACACCGGCCAAGCCGGAGCCGGAGGTCGCCCGTCCCAGGCCATAGGTGGAAGAGGCCGCCGATCCCATGGCCGTCCCGGCGCGGATCGCGGCCATGCCGCCGCCAGCGGCGAGACGGGCTCCGGCCACGGCGGCGCCTCCTCCCAGGATCACGGCCCCCGCGGCGGCACCGGTGGCGCCTAAGGCAGCGCCCGCGCCCAGTTGGGGCGCGCCGGAAACCAGTCCCGATGCAATGCCCGGTCCGAAAATTCCCAATCCAAGAAGCGACAAGGCGCCGAGCACCTGGGACATGGCCGCCGCCAGATCCGGCTCCTGCCCTTGCAGCCCTTCCGTGAAGGTGGCGAACAGCGTGGAGCCGATGCCGATGATCACGGCCAGCACCATCACCTTGATGCCGGAGGCCACGACATTGCCCAGCACCCGCTCGGCCAGAAACGCGGTCTTGTTCCACAGGGCGAAGGGCACCAGGACGAAACCCGCGAGCGTCGTCAGCTTGAACTCCAGGACGGTGATGAAGAGCTGGATGGAGAGGATGAAAAAGGCGATCAGCACCAGGAACCAGGAGAGCAGCAGCACGAAGATGGTCAGGGCATTGCCGAAGATCTCCGGGAAGCCCACCAGGCGGCTGACCTGCTCCAGCAAGGGCCAGGCGGCCTCGAAACCGATGGCGGCGATGCGACCCGGGTGAAGCAGGTCCTCGGCGGCCAGCAGACCGGGCACGGCCTCGATCCCCAGACCCGTGAAGGACTGGTAGAGGGTTTCCGCCAGATCCTGGAAATTGTTCAGCAGGTAGGCAAAGACGCCAACGTAGAGCACCTTGCGCAGCAGTTTCCCCAGGACGTTGTCCTCGCCCCCCAGCGCCCAGAAGAGACCGGCCAGGGTGATGTCGATGCCGATCAGAATGGTGGTGAGGAAGGCCACGTCCCCGGACAGGAAGCCAAAACCGCTGTCGATATAGCGGCTGAAGGTGGCCATGAAGCCGTCGATGATGCCCAGGTCCCCCATGTGCCGCGCCCCCTCATTGGCCGGAATAGGCGGTGCCGGAGCCGAGGAAGCGGCGGGTGGTTTCGCGCGCCGCTTCCTCGGCCTGGGCCTTGCGGGCGGTGTCTTCCGCCTGGGCACGGCCCTGGGCGGCAAGCAGACTTTGGATCTGCATCTGCTGTTTGGCCGACAGGGCGATCAGCTGATTGGCGGCCTGCTGGGCCTGGAGCGCGCCCGTGGCCCCCTGGCTGTGGTTGACCAGATCGGCGAGCAGGCCCTCGTCGGCCCGGACATTGGCGACGATCTGGGACTGCACCCGCATGGTCCGCTGGTAGGCGCCCATGGCGCTTTGCCAACGCGCCCGCGCGGCCTCGGCCATCTCCAGGGTGGTGGCGTCGGTACCGTAGCCGTCGGGGTATTGGGCCGACCACTGGCTGTCCAACTGGTCGAGGTCGAAGCTCAGGCCCTGGGCCTGGGTCATCAGGCCATCGATGCGGGTCAACGCGCCCTGGATCTGGCCCAGGGAGGAAAAATCCAGGCTCTGGAGATTGCGGGCCATGTTCTGGAGCATGGTCACCTGGTTCTGGATCTGCTTCACCTGATTGGTGATCTGCTCCACGGCGCGGGCGGCCTGGAGCAGGTTCTGGGTGTAGTTGGTGGCGTCGAAGACCGGCCAGGCCGCTTCGGTCGGCGCGGGTTCCGACAGGAACAGGGGCGCGGCCACCAGGACCGCGAGGAGCGGGAGTCTCATGGGCTCTCTCCAGTCTGGGGGAAGGAATCGAGGAGATCGGCGGCCCAAGCGAGGCCCTTGGCCTCCAGGAAGGTTTTCGTGAAGCCATCCGGCCCCTGTTCCGTGAGGAGCCTGTCGATCAAAGCCTGGGAGGCGGGATCGGACGCGCCGCAGAGGGCCAGGGCCGCCGGCCCGAGGCCCAGGTCGAACAGCCGGTTGCCCCGGCGGGATTGCAGATAGTAGTGGCGCTTGGGGGTGGCCTGGGCGATCAGGTCGATTTGCCGGTCGTTAAGCCCGAAGTGGGCATAGGCGGTCCGGGACTGGGGTTCCACGGCGCGGTCGTTCGGAAGAAAGATGCGCTGGGGGCAGCTTTCGATGATCGCCGGGGCGATGGCGCTGTCGGCGACATCGGCCAGGGACTGGGTGGCGAAGACCACCGCCACGTTCTTCTTGCGCAGCACCTTGAGCCATTCCCGGATGCGCGCGGCGAAGAGCGGATTGTCGAGATAGACCCAGGCCTCGTCCAGGATCAGCAGGGTCGGCTTTCCGTCGAAGCGGGCTTCCAGGCGATGGAACAGATAGGTGAGCACCGGGGGTACCACGGCGGGCTGGTGCATCACCTCCTCGGTCTCGAAGCATTGGACGTCGGCCCGGGCCAGACGGTCCTCGGCGGCGTCGAGCAAGTGACCGAAGGGGCCGTCCAGGGTGTAGGGCTGGAGCGCCGCCTTCAGGGCGTTGGATTGCAGCAGCACGGAGAGACCGGTGAGCGTCCGTTCCTCGGGTGGAGCCGAAGCCAAATTGCCCAGGGCGGACCAGAGGGCCTCGTTCACCTCGGGAGTGACGGGGACGCCTTCGTGGAGGAGCAGGCCGCCGATCCAATCGGCCGCCCAGCTTCGGATGGCCGGTTTGTCGATATCCCGCAGGGGCTGGAAGGCCAAGCCGCCCTCGGCGCCCAGGACATGGTGCTCTCCGCCCATGGCGAGAACGGCGGCCCGGGCCGACTGGCCCTTGTCGAAGAGGATCACCTGGGATCCGGCGTAGCGCCGGAACTGCAGGGCCATTAGGGCGAGCAGCACGGACTTCCCGGCTCCCGTGGGACCGACGATCAGCATGTGCCCCACATCGCCCACATGGGTGGAGAGGCGGAAGGGCGTGGAGCCGGAGGTGTCGGCATGGAGAAGCGGGGGACCGTCCAGATGCCGGTTCCAACTGGGTCCGGCCCAAACCGAGGACAGCGGCATCAAATGCGCGAGGTTCAGGGTATGGACCAGGGGTTGGCGCACATTGGCGTAGACATGTCCGGGCAGGCTGCCCAACCAGGCCTCAACGGCGTTGACGCTCTCGCGGATACAGGTGAACCCCAGGCCACCCAGGATCCGCTCCACGGTGCGGGCCTGATCTTCGACGGTCTGGCGATCCGCGTCGAACAGGGTGATGGTGGTGGTCAGATGGCCAAAACCCACATGATCGCCGCCCAGGGCCTGGAGAGCCGCGTCGGCGTCCAGGGCCTTGTTGTCGGCGTCGCTGTCCACCAGGGGCGCGGGTTCGTTGGTCAGAACCTCGCGGAGCAACACGGCGATGGATTTGCGCTTGGCGAACCATTGGCGGCGTAGGCGGGTCAGCGCCCGGGTGGCCGCCGTCTTGTCCAGGGGCAGGAAGCGGGTCACCCAGCGGTAGGCAAAATCCTGATGGTTGAGGGCGTCCAGCAGCCCGGGCCGGGTGGTATTGGGAAAGCCGAGCACCGTGATGGTGCGCAGATGCGTCTCCCCCAGCATGGGCTCGAGACCGCCGGTCAGGGGCGTGTCCACCAGAACGCCGTCCAGGCACATGGGGATGTCCGGCGACTTTACCGGGTGCCGTTTGGTGGACACCGTTCCATGCAGGAAGGTCAGGGTGGCGCCATCGTCCAGGGGATGGATCTCGGGCAGCAGGTCGGACAACAGGTCCAGGACCCGGTCCGTTTCCTCCCGGAACCGCTCCAGCTCCCGCCGCCAGTCCCGGGCGTTTCCCTCTCCCTTCCGGTCGCGCTCGAGCAGGACCGTTTCGGTGCGGGCCTGGGCGTCCGGCGGCGGCAGGTAGGTCAGTGTCAGATGGGTGCGGCTTTCGAAGTGCCTCCCTTGCCTGCCGTCTTCAAAGGCCGCGCGCCGTTCCTCGTCGACCAGCCAGGAGGCGGCATCGGGACAGGTGGATGTGGGATAATCCTGGGCCTCCCGGCGCTCGGCGTCGAAGAACAGCACCCGGCCGGAGCCCAGACGCTTCAGGGCATTGTTCGCCCGGGCGCAGAGGGCGACCAGTTCGGCTTCCGTTGCGCTGTCCAGGTCGGGGCCGCGAAAGGCGAAGGTCCGCTGGAAACTGCCATCCTTGTTGAGGACCACCCCGGGCGCCACCAGGGCGGCCCAGGGCAGCAGGTCGGCGAGGCGGTCGGCCCGCCCGCGATATTCGGAGAGGCTCAGCATCGCCACCATCCCTTCTGCCGGAGGTGGCGGACCAGGACGGGCAGGAAGTCGGGATCCCGCTTGGCGGCCAGGACGGCCAGGGTATGCCCGGCGACGAACAGGCCCAGCCCGGCGATCCATTGCTGGAGCCCCAGGCCGATGGCGGCCGACAGCGTGCCGTTGAGGATGGCCACCGAACGGGGCGCTCCGCCCAGCAGGATCGGCTCGGCCAAGGAGCGGTGGACGGGGATCTCGAAGCCGTCGATGTGTCCCCCGGCCATCACACCAGCGCTCCGCCGCCGAAGGAGAAGAAGGACAGGAAGAAGCTGGACGCGGCGAAGGCGATGGAGAGGCCGAAGACGATCTGGATCAACCGACGGAACCCGCCGGAGCTTTCCCCGAAAGCCAGGGCCAGACCGGTGACGATGATGATGATCACCGCGATGATCTTCGCCACCGGACCCTGCACCGATTCCAGGATCCGCTGGAGCGGCGCCTCCCAGGGCATGCCCGACCCCGCGGCATGGGCTGGGGCGGCGAGGATCGCGGAGAGAACAACCGACGACGCGAGAACCAGGGCTTTGCGCATGACGAAAACTCCTTTTCAACGCTGGGACGGTGGTGCCGGGGACAGGTCGGTCATCCGGTAATCCCCGTCACCGTCCAGGCCGGAAACCTCGGCGATGGTCTCCACCCGCCGCGCGGAGCCGCGCCCGGATAGGAAGACCACCAGATCGATGGCTTCGGCGATGAGACGGCGGGGCACAACGGTGACGCTCTCCTGGACCAGTTGCTCCAGGCGGTAGAGGGCCGAACGGGCCGAATTGGCGTGCAGGGTGGCGATGCCGCCGGGGTGCCCAGTGTTCCAGGCCTTGAGCATCTCCAGAGCCTCGGCGCCCCGGACCTCGCCGACGATGATCCGGTCGGGCCGGAGCCGCAGGGTGGAGCGCACCAGATCGGCCAGGGACACCACCCCGGGCCGGGTGCGCAGGGCGACGCAGTCCTTGGCGGCGCATTGGAGTTCGCGGGTGTCTTCAATGAGGATCACCCGTTCGTTCCGGGCGGCGACGACAGCGAGAAGGGCATTGGCCAGTGTCGTCTTGCCCGAGGAGGTGCCGCCGACGATCAGGATGTTCTTCCGGTCGCGCACGGCCTGGGCGAGAACATCCACCTGGACCTTGAGGATCAGGCCATCTCGCAGGTAGTCGGCCAGCAGGTGGATGCGCGACGCCGGTTTGCGGATGGCGAAACAGGGACCTGTCGCCACGGGCGGCAACAGCCCCTCGAAGCGCTCTCCGGAGGGGAGTTCGGCGCCGACGATGGGATTGTCGGCGTGGACTTCCGCCCGGACGTGGGAGGCGACGAGGCGGATGATCCGTTCGGTCTCGGAAGGGTGGATGCGCACGTCGGCGCTCCCCCTCCCCTCGCCCAGGCGGTCGATCCACAGGGAGCCGTCCGGATTGACCATCACCTCGATGACGGCGGGATCGGCCAGGGCCTGGGCGATCACCGGCCCCATGGCGGTGCGCAACATGGCCCGGCGGCGCTCTTCGGAGGTATCGGTCATCGGTCCTCTCCCTGGGACTGGTCGAGCGACCGCTTCCCGCCCGCGATCTGGCGGCCGACCTGCTCGATGAATTGCTGGAAGCGATCACGCGCCACCGCCTGGGCGGCCCGGTCGGGCACGGGGGCATGGGCGTTGAAGGTGAGGTAGAGCTTGACGAAGAAGGCGAGGCTTTCGGTCAGCACGTCCAGATCTCGCCGGACGAGCCCCAGATCCCGGGTCACCCGGTCGAAGCGGATGCGGAAGGCCTCGTCGATCCCGGAGGCGCCGCGATGGCGGATGTACTGGCGCAGGGCATCGGCGATGATCGCGGACTTGGAGACCCCTGGCTTGGCCGCGAGGGCCTCCAACTGGGCGCTGATCTCGTCGTCGAGATAGATGTTGTGGCGCGGTTTCATGGATCCTCACCCCGGCGAAAGAAGGCTCGGGACAGGATCGGACAGGTCGTCGGAATCTCTTACAGCGCCACTCTACGACGACGCACGCTCATGTGCGGAGCGGCATCAGAAGCCGTCCAAAAGGTCCCGCTCGGGTCCCATGGCTTCATTGACGCCATAGACCCGGGAGGGCGGGTCGGCACGGTCCATCATCGCCTTGTCGGCGGCGATGTCGGGGTCGTCGTCCAGGAGGTTCGGCAGATCCGCTTGCATGGGCTCGGGCGGCTTCGCGGCCTCCTCCCCCAGGCCCGGTTGGAGCTGCTTACGGTGGCCGCCCTCGTCCGTGGAGCCGTTTTCCTCCCGACCGTCGTCGGGCATCAGACGACTGTCCACGGGGCGCACCTGTCCGCTCCAATCGTCGGGACGGGGCGCGGGACAATCCAGATAGGCTTCGTCCGACAGAGAGGGGGCCGCCAGCACCCGCTCCGTGAAATTGCCGTCCTCGTAGTAGCGCAGCTTCCTGGCCCGGATCGGCGCGAGGCCGGAAACCAGCACCAGTTCCTCCTCCGGCGGAAGTTGCATCACCTCCCCCGGCGTCAGCAGGGGACGGGCGGTCTCCTGGCGGCTGACCATGACGTGAGAAAGCCAGGGCGCCAGCCGATGGCCCGCGTAGTTCCGCATGGCCCGCAGTTCCGTCGCCGTACCCAGGGCATCGGAGATCCGCTTGGCCGTGCGCTCGTCATTGGAGGAAAAGGCGATCCGCACATGGCAGTTGTCGAGGATGGCGTTGTTCTCCCCGTAGGCCTTGGAGATCTGGTTGAGGCTCTGGGCGATCAGGTAGGCCCGGATGCCGTATCCGGCCATGAAGGCCAGGGCCGTCTCGAAGAAATCCAACCGCCCCAGGGCGGGGAACTCGTCGAGCATCATCAGCAGCTGGTGCTTTCGCGTTTTCCCTGGGTCACCCTCCAGTCGTTCGGTGAGGCGCCGCCCGATCTGGTTCAGCACCAGCCGTACCAGGGGTTTTGTCCGCGAAATATCCGAGGGTGGGATGACCAGATAGAGGGACACCGGATGTTTGGCGTCCATGAGGTCGGCGATGCGCCAGTCGCAGGCCGAGGTGGTGCGGGCGACCACCGGATCACGGTAGAGCCCGAGGAAGGACATGGCGGTGGAGAGCACCCCGGACCGCTCGTTCTCCGACTTGTTCAGCACCTCGCGCGCCGCCGAGGCCACCACCGGATGGACCCGGGGGTCCTCGGGCGTACCCAGGTGGTTGGTGGCCATCATCCGCCGCAGGGTGGCCGTGAAGGTCCGCTGGGGATCGGAGAGGAAGGCGGCCACCCGGGCCAGGGTCTTCTCCTCCTCGGCGTACAGCACATGGAGGATCGCGCCCACCAGCAGGGCATGGCTGGTCTTCTCCCAGTGGTTCCGGCGCTCCAGGGCGCCCTCGGGATCGACCAGGATATCGGCGATGTTCTGGACGTCGCGAACCTCGTCCGGCCCCTTGCGTACCTCCAGCAGGGGATTGTAGCGGGCGGAGCGTGGGTCGGTGGGATTGAACAACAGGCAGTGGGAGAAGCGCGCCCGCCACCCGGCGGTGAGCTGCCAGTTCTCGCCCTTGATGTCGTGGATCACCGCCGATCCGGTCCAGGAGAGCAGCGTCGGCACCACCAGCCCCACGCCCTTGCCCGAGCGCGTCGGCGCGAAGGCCATCACATGCTCCGGCCCGTCGTGGCGCAGGTATTTATCCTCATGCCGCCCGAGGAACACCCCCGCCGCGCGGAACAGCCCGGCCTTGCGGATCTCCCGCCGGAGCGCCCAGCGCGAGGACCCGTAAGTGGTGACGAGACGGCTCTGCCGCGCCCGCCAGAGGGACCCGACCACCGCCGCGGCGCAGCCCATGAACCCGCTGGCCCCGGCGAGCATCCCCGCCCTGTCGAAGACCTCGGGCGCGTAGGCTTCGTAGAAATACCACCACTCGAAGAGCTTCCAGGGCTCGTAGACCGGCCAGCCCAGGAGAGTGAACCAGGGCACGCCCAACCGGGCCTGATAGCCCAGCATGTCGGCGCACCACTGCGTGGCGGACCAGACACCCAGGAGGACGATGGCGAAGACGACCAGGATCTGGCCGACGAGGAGTTTGGTGGGGGTCATGGGGATCGCTCCGTTGCTTGAGGCGGACGGAACGAGGGTGGCGTGGATGGGCGGGAACGCTTATGGGCTTTATGTGCGCGCAATTACGCTGTCGGAAAGAGCGGACCAATCTCCGTTCCATAGAGATTTATGATTGAAGCCACCGCGCATGCCCCTGTCCTCACCGTCTCTACTTGACACAATGGGACAGAACGCGCACCAAACGTTTTACAACCCCAGGGCAAAGGTGACATTCGTGGCAAACGGAGCAAGGACGGGCGGACACTCGTCTCCCCGTATCCCCAGCGGTGTCTGGATTCTGGGACTTGTCAGTCTGTTAATGGACATCTCGTCGGAGATGATCCACGCTCTCCTGCCCCTATTCATGGTCACCACCCTGGGGGCAAGCGCCAGTCTGGTGGGGCTGATCGAAGGCTTGGCCGAAGCCACGGCCCTTTGCGTGAAAGTCTTTTCCGGCCCCTTCAGCGACTATCTTGGCCGCCGAAAAGGTCTCGCCCTGCTCGGCTATGGCCTGGGAGCGGTCTCCAAACCCCTGTTCGCCTTGGCTCCGGGGATCGGCGTGGTGCTCTCCGCCCGGCTGATTGATCGCGTCGGAAAGGGCCTCCGCGGCGCCCCCCGCGACGCTCTGGTGGCCGACCTGACACCTCCCCCCATCCGAGGCGCGGCCTATGGATTGCGCCAATCCCTGGACACCGTCGGCGCATTCACCGGGCCCCTCTTGGCGGTGGGGTTGATGGTGCTGTGGTCCGACGATTTTCGCGCGGTCTTCTGGGTCGCGGTCATCCCAGGCATGCTCGCCGTCGCGTTGCTCGGCCTGGGCCTACGGGAGCCGAAAGCCACGCGGGCAACCAAGCGACATAATCCCATCACCCGGGCGGCTTTACGACGCCTCGACAGTCGCTATTGGAGCGTGGTGACCTTGGGCGCTGTTTTCACACTGGCCCGCTTCAGCGAAGCCTTCCTGGTCCTGCGCGCCCAAGGAACCGGGATCCCGCTCGCTCTGGTGCCCTTGGTCATGGTGGCCATGAACATCGTCTATTCCCTATCCGCTTATCCCTTTGGAAAGCTGTCAGATCGGATCGGCCTCCGTCAACTGCTTGGGTGGGGTTTGGTCGTCCTGGTCGCGGCCAATGGCGTACTGGCCTGGAACGGTCATTGGGCCACGGTGTTGGTTGGCGTCGCCCTGTGGGGACTGCACATGGGCATGACCCAAGGATTGCTGTCGGCCATGGTGGCCGAAGCGGCTCCCTCCGAATTACGCGGTACAGCCTTCGGCCTCTTCAATCTGGTGAGTGGTCTCGCCCTATTGCTGGCCAGTGTCGTCGCGGGGCTTCTATGGGATCACTTCGGTCCATCGGCCACCTTCCTCGGCGGTTTGGGGTTCTGTGTCCTCACCTTGATCGGGCTCCTTTCCCGGCGCGCCACCCCTTCGACTTAGAGTGCCTTCGAGATATCGTCATCCGGCGGGGGCAACGTCATTTGAACCAGAAGTCCCGGCTCGGCATCCAAAAGCTCAAGCCGCCCCCCATGCAAATCCACGATGGCCGCCACCAGACTCAGCCCCAACCCCGTCCCCGGCGTGGAACGACTACGATCCAGACGGACGAAGCGTTCCAATACGCGTCCGCGGTCTCCCTTCGGAATTCCCAGGCCGTTGTCCCGAACGGACAGAACCGGCCCCGCCCCCGTCGCCCCCCGGTCCACCGACAGGATCACCCGCGTCGGGACGGGGCAATGGCGGAGGGCATTGTCCACGAGATTGACAACCGCCTGAATCAGAAGCTCCCGATCGCCGCGCGCCGGAGTCACGCCATCCGCCACCTCCAGCAGCAAGATATGCCCGGCATCCTCGGCGGAGGCTTGCAGGATCTCGTGCACCTGAGAGGCCAAGGCCCCAAGGTCGATGGCTTCCATTTTCCGATCAATCGAACCGGATTGCAGACGGGCCAGGCGGAGGATCGCGTCGAAGATGTGCGTCACCCCGTCCAAATCCGAAAGGGCCGTTCCAATCTCCCTTCGAATCTCTTCCGGTAAATCCGAATCCAGGACACGGGATTCCAAACGCATGCGTAAACGCGATAACGGCGCGCGCAGATCGTGGGCGACATCCGTCGAGACCTGACGAACCGCGCCCATGCTCGCTTCCAACCGATCCAAGGTCGCATCCACCTGTTCGCCAATCCGCCCCAGGTCGTCTCTGGCCGTGTCGCGGATTCTCGCCCCGAGGTGACCGGTGCGAATTTGATCGAGCACCCCCTCCATATGGGTCAGCCTGCCCTCGTTCTTGCGGGCGACAACGACGGCCAAGGCGATGGTCAACAACAGGGCTCCCCCCAAACCCCAGGCCGTGGTCTGCAACAGGACTTCGCCACTGTCCACGACCCAGGCCTCGTCCCGGGCGGCCAGAACCCAGCCCAGGGGGGTGCGGACCCCATAGGCATAATAGGCATCGGGATCATCGCCCCCGTTGGCCGACGCGGAGAGGATATCGCGCCCCACGACCAACAGACGAGGCCCCTCGAAGGGCGCCTTGACCCTCAGATTACCGATGGTTTCATGCGTCGCGCCGTCGATGAATGAAACCAATGTCGTGCCGTCGCGCCAGACGCGGGATTGGACTTCGACCTGTTCGACCAGATCTTGCCGATCTCCGCCCAGCGCGGTGCGGCTCAACCCTTCCGCCATGGCCTTCACATCGGTTCGCAGACGCTGTTCCAACTCCCGGGACTGCAAGGCATAGGTCACGCCGCCCGAGGTAATCGCCCCGATAACGAAGACCGCCGAGACGCCCAAGGCGAAGCGCATGGACCAGGAGCGGCGCCGTGTCATGGTTGAAGCACATACCCCACGCCATGCAGCGTGACCAGAAGGGCCTTGGCGAAGGGCTTGTCGATCTTGTTACGCAGACGACTGATATGGGTCTCCACGACACTGGTCTTGGGATCGAAACTCAGCCCCCAAACGGCTTCCAGCAAGATGGTCCGGGTTTGGACCCGGCCGGGTCGCTCCATGAAATACTTCAGCAACAGGAATTCCCGCGGTTGCAGTTCGATGCTCCGCCCCTCCCGTGTCACCTCGCGCCGGAGCAGGTCCAGCTTGAGGTCACCCACCCGAAGTTCGGTAACCTCGTCCTTCAGGGCCGGGCGGCGGGCGATGGTATCAATGCGGGCGAGCAGTTCGACGAAAGCGAAAGGTTTGACCATATAGTCGTCGGCCCCGGCCCTCAGCCCCTCGACCCTGTCGTCGACGGCGCCCATCGCGGTCAGCAAGATGACCGGAGTCTTGATCCGCGCGGCCCGGATAGCCTTCAGGATAGACAGTCCATCCAGCCCCGGCAGCATCCGATCCAAGATGATCAGGTCGAAGGGTTGCACCGTTGCCTGGGTCAGGGCTTCGCGCCCATCGGTGACGTGGTCGACGACATGGCCTTCGCCGCTCAATCCTTTCAGGATGTAGCTGGCCGTTTCCACGTCGTCCTCGGCGAGAAGAATATTCATGGGCGCATCTTACCAGACAAGAACAGGACAATCCGCCCGATCCTAGATCAAACCGCCTTAAATCGGATCCGATTTAAGGCGGTTTGATCTAGGATCATATAGATAGAGCATCGCGTGGACCGGAAAACCGGAACCACTTTTCCGTTCGATGCTCTAGGCGGACCGGGCGGACATGGCTTGTCGCCACCTGTCCGGGATCAATCGTCGTCCCGCTCTCCATCCTCGTGGTCGTCGAGAGGGGTCCCATCCGGGTGGTCTCCCACCATCAGGGCGGTCATGCCCGACGCCAGGACATCACCGGACTTCGCGTCCACTTTCACCGTCCACGGCTCGCCATCCGCGCCCACGACGGTGGCCTCGTAAACGCCCCGGCCATCCTCGTCATTGAAAGCCACGGCGGCCAAGTCGCCGGCGTGAACCTTGAGGGCGGATTGTCCGGCCTGTTCAAGGGACAGGGTGGCGGATTGGAACATCTGGGCCTCCGCCCGATCCATCGGTTCGGCCTGGGCGATCAGGGGAACGGCGAAAGCCACGGTGGCGACAGTGGCGAACAGGGGTTTGGTCAACATGGGAAAGTTCCTTTTCACTTGGTTCAGGCGTCGCTGCCTGTCCCCAAGGATTTAACGCCCCGATCCGACGTTCCATTTTCCAGCTTCTTACAATTTCGTAAGACCGAAATCCCACTTTCCGGGTTCCCCGTTTCTCGCTCGGAAAACGACCGATCTTACAAATCCGTAAGATCCCGGAGATTTCCCTCGGGATCGCGCCTGTCATTGATCATGGGAACGAGCCCACCGGGCGCTCGTGGATTGATTCAATGAGGCTCCTTCATGCGAAACTTTCTTCTCTCCGCCGTTTTGATCACCGTTCCCGTGGCCGGGTTCACGCTGGTGGACCTGGCCCTCCCCCCGTCGTCCGCCGCCCCCGCGGATCAGGTCCATGCCAGTCCAGGTCTTGGAGACCTGTCGGACTACGAGGCGATTGTCGCCGACACCCAAAAGATCGCGGCGACCGGAGACCTTTCCGCCGCCGAGACCCGCATCACCGACCTGGAAACCCTGTGGGACGACAACGCCGGGCGCCTGCGCAAGGCCGCCCCCAACGCCTGGGGCGCCGTCGACGAGGCGGCGGACGCGGCCTTTTCCGCCCTGCGCGCCGATACACCCGACGCGGCCCAGGTTGAAAAGGCCCTGACCGCCCTGATGACGACCTTGAAGGCACCCACGCCTCTGGTGGCCAGCGGTCCCGTTCGCACCGTCGCGGGCATTCCCGTGACCGACGAAGCCGGGCGTCCCCTGCCCTGCGAGACGATGCTGTCCGACCTTCGGGACGGCATTGGAAAAGCCACCCCTCCAAACGCCGTGGCCGATCTCCAGGCCAAGGCCCTGGAACGCTGCAACGCCGATGACGACGCCCGGGCCGACGCCTTCTCCGCGCAAGCCCTCTCCCTGCTGGTGAAAGGATGACCCCTTCCATGACCGCCACCACCGCCACCGCTTCCCTCGGAAGGTCCCCTGCCCGGGACGCCGACGTCAACCGCGTTCCCGAACCAACCATTGGCTTCTGGATCATCAAACTGACCGCGGTCACCATGGGCGAAACCGCCGCCGATTTCCTGGCGGTGAATCTGGGACTCGGTCTGACGGCGACCTCCCTGTTGATGGCCCTTGTCCTAATCGCCGCCATGGTCTGGCAGTTCAGGCAAAAACGCTATGTGCCCGCCACCTATTGGGGCGCCGTGGTCCTGATCTCCGTGGTCGGAACCCTGATCACCGACAATCTGACCGACAATCTGGGGGTTCCCCTTCTCACGTCGACCATCGGATTTACCCTGGCCCTGGGAGCAACCTTCACGGCCTGGTACGTGTCGGAACGAACCCTGTCGATCCACGAAGTCTTCACGGGTCGCCGCGAGGTGTTTTATTGGTTGGCGATCCTGTTCACCTTCGCCTTGGGTACCGCTGTCGGCGACCTGATTTCCGAGGACTTCGGCATCGGCTTCGGTGGGACGGGCATCCTGTTCGGTCTGATCATTGCTTCCCTGGCCCTGGGATACTTCGTTCTGGGCCTGGATGAACTCTGGGCCTTCTGGCTCTGCTATATCTTCACCCGCCCCCTTGGCGCCTCCTTCGGAGATCTGTTGGCCCAACCCCATGACTACGGCGGGCTGGGCCTGGGAACCGTTACGACCAGCGCCGGCTTCCTCGCCGTGATCGCCGGAACGGTGGCGCTGATGAGCGCCCAGCGGGCAATCGCAAACAAGATGTGAACCGATCCGATGCACGCGGCGGCCTCTCACAATGACCGCCGCGTGACTCTTGGCCCCTATCACGAAGGACAAAGCTTTTTTCTACAAATCAAGCCAAGTTTCCGCTCATATTTTTGATCACCCCACCCCCATCCCCCGTTGCCGCCCGATGGTCCAGGAGATTCCACCGTCGCCCCGCATGATGCCCGAGACCTGCTTCCCGATGTGGCGGTCGAGAACAGGTCTCCAGGGGACCAGGGTGAACTCGCGGGACTTTTCGATCAGGGCATATTTCCCACTGGCGAGATCCACGACGCGCCGGAGCGATCCCTCCACGCGCTCTCCCTGGTGGTGTTCCACATAGGTCCGGCCCAGTTCCTTGGAGAGTTGTCCGGCGACGCGGGCGAGTTCCCGCCTCCTCAGTCTGGCGAGCATGGCGCGGTGATAGGTGACTTGGCCCTGATCCTCCGTCGCCAGACCCTCCGCGATCAGCCAACGGCGGCGTTGCTCCCGCGCCTCCCGGACCTCCCGTCCGAACCCGGTGTCGCGGAGTGGCGTCGGTTGGTCGGAGATCAAATCCCGATCCAGCCAGGTCGCGCCATCGGCGCCCACCTGCCGATCCAGGGAAAGACGGGAGAGCGTTTCGACGACGACCGGCGTGGCCCGGGCGCGGGTCCGTTCGTAGACCACCACCCGGTCGAGGTGATCGGGCGCGATGGTCCAGCTTCCGTCCGGCTCCCGGATCACGCCATCCGTGGCCCGGCGGATGGCTTCCAGGCGACGCTCATGGGTTCGCGCGAAATCCTCCGTCGCCCGGGGGTCGTGGGACAGGTGCAGGTCGATGCTGTAGCGGCCACCGTTGGCGGCGGCGACCTCGGCGATGGTGCGATCCGCCTTGCGCGGTTGGAGGCTCGCCGGGCTCACGCGGACGATGCTCCCTTCCGGTGTCGGTTCGACCATCTCACCTTGGCCGATATCGATGTAAAGGGTGCGCCCATCAACGGCATCGATGATGAGGTAATGACGGTCGTTGATCTCGTCGGAGAGGCCCCGGGCCATCACCCGCCCGATGATGGGCTGGGTCGTGGCATCCATCGGATCATAAATCGCATAGTCGGCGGCGGACCGGGCGTGGTCCTTGCCGGTCATCTCCCGGTGTAGGGTTTTAATGATGTCGCCGCGTTCGCCCATGCGGCGGAGGGTCTCCTCCAGATCCGTGTCCAGACACCAGACGCCACGCCGCACTTCCTCCGCCAGCCCCAACCGCTCCAGTTTCTTCAGACGGCCCGCCCGCAGGGTCTGGCGGAAGGCGTCTCGGTCGGAGGCGGAGACCATCCGGTCGTCATCCATCTCGCGGAGGAGACGGCGGTCCAGACTGGTCAGCCGTTCCTGCTCGACCTCCTGGCGGAGCCGGTCCTCGATCTCCCGGTCCGTGCGCGGGCCAAGATCCAGGCTCACCAGATCCGCGGCCCGTTCGCGCATGCCCGTGGTGATGTAATCGCGCGCGATGATGAGATCCTTGCCCCGGTCATCCTTGCCTCGGACGATGATATGGCTGTGGGGGTGGCCGGTGTTAAAATGGTCCACGGCCACCCAGTCGAGATTGGTACCGAGGTCCTCCTCCACCTGGGCCATCAGGCGACGGGTGAGCGGCTTCAGGTCGTCATAGGCGGCCCCGTCCTCGGGCGAGAGGATGAAGCGGAACTGGTGGCGGTCGCCCTCGGCGCGGTCGAGGAAGGCCTTGCCGCCCACCCGGTCCCGCTCGGCGCCGTAGAGCTGGCCGCGTTCCCCCTCCCGGGTCACGCCGTCCCGTTGGATATAGCGCAAGTGGGCCCGCGCGCCCTTCATGCCCTTGCCCGCCAATTTGATGACGCGGGATTTGATGATGACCCGGCGGCGACGGAATGCGGCATGGCGGTCCCGGCTGGCGAGGACACGACCGGCGCCCGCCCCCCGCCCGATGCGCGCTCCGGAGAAGCGGGATTTGCCCGCCTTCCCCGTACCGGTCCGCGCGAGGTTCGAGACGGCCAGAATGCGATGGAGATATTTGCGTCCCGCCTTCGATCCACCGGAGCGGATTTTCCCGAGTTTCGGCTGGAAGTCGTCGTCATCCGACATGGGTCGTCTCCCGATGAATGGTGCCATGCGAATTCAAGGAAACCAGGACCTTGGAGAAGGCTTGGTGCTCGGGGGGATCCCATGGCACCATCCGTGCCTCTCCGAAAAAGGATGTGCGGACAAGGGCCTAACCGCCGCCAGAGGCGAAGGTGGTGCCCCAGCTTTATCTTGCCCTCCCCTTTTGCCCCCTTTCCTCCTGCGCCCTCCTCCTTTCTCCGGCGACCAAACATCCCAAGGGTGAATCCGACAAGAGACCGCCCCGAAAGGAAAACCCACTCATTTCCGGTCTCCTTTTCGGGTCGAGAGTGGCACGAAAAGAAGGTTGTTTTCGGCGACTTTTTCGTCGTCTGCTCTGTCTTTTTTCGCCGCGGAAAGCGGGAAAAAGAGGCCACCGGATTGGCCGTTCGGCGCCTCCTTTTGATCGCCCGACAGCCTGTCCTGGATGCGTTTCAGGTAGGCTTTCGTCTCCTGTGGCAGGGTCCGTTCGCCCCGCAGATGGGCGGCGTATCGGGTGGGACCGGCGTTGTAGGCGGCGAACACTCCGGGGAAGCCGAAGCGGTCCCGAAGGTCGGCGAGATAGGCCGTTCCCGCCAGGATATTGGCGCGGGGATCGAACGGGTCGGCGCCCAGGTCCAGGCGCTCCGACAGGCTCGCCCAGGTGCCCGGCATGAGCTGCATCAGGCCCCTCGCGCCCCGGGGAGAGACCGCGCGGGGGTCCCCGCCGCTCTCGGCATCGATAACCGCGCGGATCCAGGGTTGGGGGATGTCGAAGCGCGCGGAGGCCTCCGAAACGGCGGCCCGCCAGGGGTCCGGCTCGGCGGCTTGGACGGGCGCGGCGACCACGAAAAGGGCAACGATCAGGGAGATCAGCTTGTCCATAGCGGGGCGAGCCTCCCGATCACGAGGGTACGTGGGACCGGGCCGAAATAGCGGCTGTCGAAGGAGTCCGGCGGGGGCAGGAGCAGGAAAATCTCCTCCGCGCCCAGGCTTCGGCAGCCGCTCCAGCGGGGCATGGGGCGCCCAACGCGGTCCCGGACGAGGGGGCGGGCGACCTCCTGTCCGTTGATGAAGAGCGCGCTTTCCCGGGCACAAATGGCGTCTCCGGCACTGGCCGCGACCCGCTTCACCAAGGGCACGCCCAGGGGCAGATAGCCGCGTTCAGCGGCCAGCACCGCGACATCCTCCGGCGGTCGAACGAGCACCCAATCGCCCCGCTCCACCGGCCCCGCGACGACCCGATAGAGGCCGATGGGCGCGCTCGCCGAGGCGTTCCAGACCAGCCAGGGCCGGGGCGTTGGGAGAGCGGACAAAGCGAGGAGCGCAACGCCTCCGACGGCCAGTCCCAGGGCGACGGGGCGGCTCATGACGGCTCTCCGTCGTCCGCCGTGGAACCCTTGCCGCGCCCCTCGGACCAGGCGTCCAGGTCGGCGATGTGGTAACGGACGTAGCGGCCATGTTTGCGGAAGCGGGGGCCGTTGCCGGTCAGGCGCATCTTCTCCAGGGTGCGGGCGGAGAGGCCCAGATAGAAGGCGGCCTGTTGGGTCGAGAGGAAGGGCGAGCCCTTGCGCGCCTCGGCCGCGCGCGTGCCGTGATCGGTCATCCCAAGGTCCTTTCGGTGTCCATCAAAGCGCCGGAGAGCGGTCCGCCAAAGGCGGTGTGTCCGGCGCGGATGGGCAAAGGATGGCGGGCCAGGGCGCGCGTGCTCAGGATCGGAAATGGGGGGTGTCGAAAACGATCCCCCCCTTCGCCGGAGGAAGAAAAGCGGGGCTCACGGCCCCGCGTCGGCGGCCTTGGACAGTTGCGCCAGGGCCGCTTCCAGCGTCGCGATCTGGTGTTGGGCGGCGATCCGTTCGCGCTTGGGCAGACCGGCACGCAGTTCCTGGGTGACCAGCCAGAGGGTCTCGCGGAGGTCATCCTCCGTGTAGGGGAACCCCTGGATCGTGATGGACTGGGACATGGCGATATCCTCCCGAATGTGACCGTTCCCACCGTCGAGAACGGTCTCGCCGGTCATCCGGGCCGGGGCGGTCCAGGACGGCGGAGCCGCCGCGCAGCGGGCGCGGGAGGGACCCAAAATCGGAGGGCCGCGGAGCGGATTGGAGATTTTGGGAGGGACCCGCGATCCTTGACGGCCCCGTCAGGCCGGGTGGCACGATGGGACTGTCGAGACGAACAGCCCGTCGGTGCGACCGCACCGACACCGCTTCTTTTCGGGACGGATCGTCTGGATGGAGGACACGGAAAAGGCCCCACCGGATTGCTCCAGCGGGGCCTTTCGGAGTGGGAGGCTCACCGTTCGCGGGGCTCCCAGAGGGCGAGGTGGGTGGTGCCGTCTTCCTGGGGCGTCTCCAGCTTGACGAGGCGGGCGCGGACCCAGTTGGGACCGAATTCGGGGGCGGCGATCTTCAGGTTCAGGTAGGTCTCGCCGCTGGTCTTGGCGACCTGGCTCCATCCGGCGCCGACTTCATAACGCTGTCCATTACCGGCATAGACGCGATAGTCGGGGGCGTTCTCGGATTGCCGGGAGACGGGGTGGATGATCAGATTGGCGGTGACGTTGAGGGTCTTGAGAATGCCGGAGAAGTCGCCGCTGTCCTGCTTGGTGAACGTGCCGAGGGTGATGGCCATGGGGGTGATCCTTCGCTGTTCCTCGCGGGGACCATCCCCGCGATGTCTCCAGCGGGAAGACCGCATAGGCGGGCCGGTTCACCCGGAGCGCAGCGGAGGGCCGGAACACCGTGGAGGACCCGCCCGGCGGGGAAATGTGCAGCGCAAGCGGCCGCGAGGAGCCGACCGGAGGGAGGCGGGGACATATCTCCGGACGGGCGGGTTGAACGGACCGGCGCGGGATTTACGCGTGAAAGAGACATGCCGGGATGGACACCGCTCGGAGGAAAAGCCGATGAAGGATCCCCTGGCCATTTCGCCGCGAGAGCCACCATGCGGGAGGATTTGGCGGGACCGGGATTTCCGAAGCCGGAGTGGGTTCCAGGCGCGTTATTCCCGTCTAGTTAGACGGACCCCGGAGCGCCCTACCCTACCGCCAATCCCGGTGCGGTGATGGGAACGGTGGAGGTGCTGGCGGGATCATTCGTTCAAAAGCGAGTCGCGCATACCCGGCTTCCGGATCGATACCACCGATGTGTCTCAACCCACCAATGGTCCGAGGAAAGCAGGAACCAACGATGGAGACACCTCTCTTTCCCGCTCAGGATACCGTGTTCCGCGCCTTCTCCGAATGCGTCATCAGAGCGCGCCCAACTAACGCCCCATCGTTGATCCAACCGATCCGTGCCGACGTATTTTCCCTGTTGCGTCAGGGACGGAAACCCGAAAGAGCGAGACCACGAAGTGGGCTCGATTCACGACGGCCCGGCACGCGGGGATACCCCACGTGGACGCCCGAAACCTGTTCTTTGCGGAGCTGGATTGTCCCCTTTGCGCCCAGGTTACGTCATTCAGCGCATTCATCTGCGACCCTGGAGCCGACATTCTCCCACGCGCCGCCCGCAACTAAAAGTGAGATTTATTGCATTGCCAACAACCAAGATTTGCCGCCTATTTTGTACGGTGGATCGTCAAAGGGGAGGTTGGTGGGTGGACCCGAAGATAGTCACATTGGGGTGCACCCCGGATTCCTGCTTCGCGGCCAATGCAAATTGTTGTTTTGGTGAACTCCGTAGTTATAAGTACATCATAGCAGAGCGCCAAGCATACCGCCAAGCATACCGCATTCGCTGCGGCGGGACGCACGCTCAGACCTTGCGCCCGGGCGTGATGGATAGCGGGGCGCGCACCCTCGATCGTACCGCGCTTGCGCCACTTGGCGACGGTCTTCGGATTCAGCCATATTGCTCAGCAAGGGACCGGGTACTATCTTTCGACGCTTGGAGCTCGGCTCGAACACGCGGCGTCGTGCGGGCGCTGCCGTGAAGTATTCCTGCCATAGTGCATCCTCCCCCTGACGGGTCAAGATTGCACCATCACACTCCGGGACCGCACAGATTCCGGCGCTCCGATCAGCGCAACGGCCTCCTTGCCAACGGCGATCTGCGCCACTACGATCCTTGCTCCCTGCTGGCGAGCCCATATGTTACCTGCAAAATGACGCAGTTTTGACGGTCTCCGGTCATCGACATCAAACCCTATGGACGCCCGGTATGAAATTCGCCTATGAGGACCTGAGCGAAGATCAGTTCGAGACGCTGATCGTGCTGCTGTGCCAGCGGTTGCTCGGCCTGTCGGTGAAGGGCTTCGCCAAGGGACCGGATGGTGGCCGAGACGCGAAATTCGTCGGCACGGCGGAACTACACCCAAGCAAAGCCGCACCCTGGAGCGGAACGATCATCATCCAGGCCAAGCACACCAACGGCTATAATCGGCATTTCGGTGAAGCGGACTTCCACAGCCCGAATTCGAACGACACGGTGATCGGCAAGGAAGTGCCGCGGATCGCAAAGCTCCGCAAGGGAAGCCAACTCGATCACTACATGCTGTTCGCCAACCGCCGTTTGGCCGGGAATGCCGATCAGAACATCACCAGCCACATTGCGAAGGAATGCGGTCTTCCGGAAGACTCTATCTACCTTTGCGGAGTCGAGCAGCTTGAACTTTATTTGAGGCAATTCCCAGAAGTCGCCGCACTGGCCGACCTTGATCCGGTCGACTCTCCGCTCATCGTGTCACCCGACGAGTTGGCAATCGTCGTCCAGGCGATTGCCAGCCACGAGGCTGATCTGTCGTCGGTCCTCGATACGCCGCCCGGCGAGCGGACCTCTTACGAACAGAAGAGCGTCCTCAACAACATGACTCCCGAATATGCGAGGGAACTCCGCAAACGTTATTTGAAGGATACCGCGCAGATACGGGCGTTCCTGGCCGCACCTGAAAATCTGGAAATTCTCAAATCGTATGAAGCGACAACCGAGGAGTTCCAGATGAAGATCATCTCGAAACGCAAGGGATTCCAGAATTTTGACGCGGTGATGGAATATTTGCTCGACCTTCTGTTCCAGCGTGACCCCATTCTGCGCCAACGTCAGCACAAGCGCCTGACCCGCGCTATCCTGTTTTATATGTACTGGAACTGCGACATCGGGGAGGTTGCCGATGCTGAAGCCTAGCAAGCATGCTCATCCTGACCGCACCGTCGTCAACGTGGCGTTGCTGCTGCTCACCCGACTGCGCGCCCATCGTCTGTGCGAGTATGGCGCTCTGCGCACCTATGTGCGCAAAGCCGTGGTCGGAGGTGATGTGCTGTTCTTGCCATCGCTCAACTTCCTCTATCTGCTTGGGCTGATCGAATATCATCCCAAGACCGACGCCATCGAATATGTAGGCCAGAATGAAGCCCTCTAAGCTTTATTCCAACCGGCCGGCGATGTTTGCACCGGTCGAGTTCAAACCCGAACTCAACGTCGTCCTCGCGGAAATCCGACGACCGGAGAATCGTGACCTTGACACCCATAACCTGGGGAAGACGACGCTTGGCCGCCTGATCGATTTCGGCTTCCTCGCCGGCCGGGACGCCAAGTTCTTTCTGTTCAAGCATCTCGACCGTTTTGGGGAATTTGTCTTCTTCCTTGAGATCGAATTGCTCGACGGAACCTACGTCACGGTTCGCCGCAGTGTCGCTGAAGCATCGAAGATCTCCTTCAAGAAGCACAGAGCCCGGCATCAAGATTTCTCGACACTGCCCGACCTCGAATGGGATCATGTCGATGTCCCCTTCGACCGCGCCAAGGACTTACTCGACAGCTTGCTCGACTGGCGGGCGCTGAAACCTTGGCATTACCGGAAAGGATTGGGGTATTTTCTCCGATCCCAAGAAGATTTCCGCGATGTCTTCCAGCTTCGGCGGTTTGCGAACGCGCACGCCGATTGGAAACCCTTCCTTGCCCATATCCTTGGTTTCGACGCCGATCTGATCACCCGGCATTACGACAAGGAAGACAAGCTCAAGGAGGCCGAGCAGAAGGCGGCCACGGTCCGCCAGGAACTGGGTGGTGAGATCGAAGACGCCGGCAAGATCGACGGGCTTCTCCTGCTCAAACGCCAAGAGGTTCAGAAAAAGCAGCAGCTCCTCGACGCATTCGATTTTCGGAGTCAGGACAAAGCGGACACCAAGCAGCTCGTCGACCAGATCGATGAGCGGATCGCCGTCCTCAACCAGCGTCGCTACTCGCTGACCCAGAACCGTAAGAAGGTGATCGCTTCGCTTGATGAGGACCAGATCCTCTTCGATCCGGAGGCAGCGAGCGAATTGTTCCGCGAAGCGGGCGTGCTCTTCGCGGGCCAGATCAAGCGCGATTTCCAGCAGTTGATCGCTTTCAACAAGGCGATCACCGACGAGCGGCGCGGCTATTTGATCGAGGAACGCGCCGAGATCGAGGCGGAACTCAAGACGGTCAATGCGGAGTTGAACACACTCGGCAAACGCCGATCCGACATGCTGGCCTTCCTCAGCAGCACCGACTCATTCGCCAAATACAAGCATCTGTCCAACGAACTGGTGACCCTGCGGGCCGACATCGAGGGGCTCGAACGACAGCGTGAATTCGTCCACCGTCTTCAGCAGCTTCGGAGCGACATCCGCAGCTTGACCGAGGAAAAGACACACCTGGAGGCGCTGATCGAGGCCGATGTCGAGGCCAGGAATGCGGATGAGGACAGCCTGTTCTCACGCGTCCGCCTGTTTTTCAACGAGATCGTCGAAGAGGTTATCGATCAGAAGGCCCTGCTCAGTGTCGTGGTCAATCAACAAGGCCACCTGGACTTCCGCGCGGAGTTGCTTGATGACACGGGCATTGCCACCAGTGCCGACCGTGGGTTCAGCTATAAGAAACTCCTGTGCATCGCCTTCGACCTCGCGGTGTTGCGCGCCCATCTGGACGATGCGTTTCCGTGCTTCGCCTTTCATGATGGCGTACTCGAATCCTTGGACGATCGAAAGAAAGTGAATCTGCTTGGAGTGATCCGGCGCTACTCCACGCTCGGGCTGCAATCGATCATCACCCTCATCGATTCGGACCTGCCGCCACTCGACGATGATGTCCCGATCTTTGATCCGTCCGAGATCGTCCTCCTCCTTCACGACGAGGGTAACGATGGCCGCCTCTTCAGAATGAGGCCTTGGTAGAGATCCTCATCACAGGACAACGCCATCGCCGATAAGTCCGCAGGTCAAGCGTTATCGGCGCCGAACGGGATGGTCCTCCCGATGCCCGGCGATGCTGCGCGTTGGCCGAGCGCCGCAAACTCTCCCGCTCGGACAGCGTCAAGCCGCCGTCGCCTCCTTCCTGTCGCCCAACGGCGCTGACGTAAGCGTGGCCTGAGGACTACCTTGATTTGGGGTATTTCAGTTCATACAGCATTTTTTGAATTTCTTGCCGGATCCACAGGGGCATGGATCATTTCGGCCTACTTTTCTGGCTGAAGTCTTTGAAAATGGGGAAGGGGCGTCTTTCCAATCCAGGCGGGCATGATGCAGGATTTGGACATGGAGAGGGATCAAATCCGCCGCCGCGTCCTCCAGTTCGGCATCGAAATCCTTGGGTACTTCCGCTTCGCCTGGGATGGTGAATTGCGCCAACCGTCCAAGAATAAACAAGGCCCGTTGGACATCCTCATTGTCTCCGTGAGCCATGGCGAAATCTTTCCAGGCGGTCGGTCGTAGACGCGTGGCTTGCCAGAATCCTTCAATCCATGTTTCCCAGAGCACGACGTTGTCGATATCCACGTCGTATATGGGCTGATAGCGGTTCCGGTTGAGTTGGCTGATGATGGTGTTGTAATGCTTCATCAGGATGCCGGTGACTTTTTCGGCTTGCTCCAGGTCATCGTAAACCGGTTCTTCCTCCCCCCAGATCAAGGGGAGCCATTCGCTGAGTAGGATCATCTCGGGACAGACGATGATCCCCGCGAGGTAGCCGTCCAATTCACTCAGAAGCATCGCGTCTTCATGGACCGCTTCACTCAGCAGGAAATCATCGAGCAGTTGGAGATCTTTCGTCAGTCCGGTCATTGGAAAATCTTTCCCCAAGGCAGGAGATCGTCGATCCGATTGATGGGATGATCGGCGATGAGGTCCAGGACGGTGGTGAGGTAGGCCCTGGGCTCGATGCCATTGAGTTTGGCGGTTTCGATCAGGGAATAGAGGGCCGCGGCCCGATGTCCGCCCGCGTCGGATCCAGCAAAGAGCCAGTTTTTCCGGCCCAGGGTCAGGGGCCGGATGGCCCGTTCGGCGGCGTTGTTGCTGATCTCGCATCGGCCATCCTCGGCATGGCGGATCAGGGCCTCCCAGCGGTTCAAGGCATAGCGCATGGCCTCGGCCAGCTTTCCCTTACCGGGCAGGCGACGCAGGGAGGTTTCAAAGAAGACGCGCAGGTCTTCGAGCAGCGGCAGGCTTTTCTCCTGGCGGGTGGCGCGGCGGATATCCGGCGGCTTGCCCATGACGGCGCGCTCCACGTCGAACAGCTTACCGATCCGCTCCAGGCCATCACGGGCAAGGGGCGAGGAGGTGGCCGCGTGGACGTCGTGGATCTTGCGCCGGACATGGGCCCAACAGGCCACCTCCCGGACAGGGGCGTTCCCCTCCGCGTCTGGTTCATACAGTTTGTTGAAGCCAGGGTAGCCGTCGGCGTGAAGGCATCCCCGGAAATCCTTCAGTTCGCCCTGGGGGTGTTCGCCTTTTCTGTCGGGTGTGTAGCGGTAGAGCACCGCCGGAGGCGCCGGGCCGCCATGGGGGCGTTCATCCCGGAGATACACCCATTGCCGGGCCTGGCGCGTCTTGCCGGTGCCCGGCGCGAGAACCGGGATGGGAGTATCATCGGCATGGATATGATCCCCGGCCAGGACATGGCGACCAATGGCGTCGACCAGGGGCGCCATCAGGCTCGCGCTTTGGCCCACCCAGCCCGCCAGCAGGGAACGTTCCAGGGTGAGGCCTTCCCGGGCATGGATCTGGCTTTGGCGGTACAGGGGAAGGTGATCACAATATTTCGAGACGAGCACCTGGGCCAGCAAGCCCGGCGAGGGCAGCCCCCGGTATACCGGCAGGGAGGGCATGGGCGCCTGGACCATGCTTTCGCAGGTCCGGCAGGACAGGGCTGGACGCACGTGGCGGATCACCCGGAAATGACCGGGGACGTAATCCAGGATCTCGGTGACGTCCTCGCTCACTTGGCGCATGGCGCCGCCGCACTGGGCGCAGGTTCCATCGGGTTCGTGGCGGATCTCCTCCCGGGGCAGATCCTCGGGCAGCACGCGGCGCGGGCGCCGGGTCTTGGCGGGGACCGTCTCCCCGTCGGTTTCCGGCGCCGTGGAGCCTGCCTCCTCCTCGGGAGAGGCATCGGCGGCTTCTGCCTCCAGATCCTCCAGGGCCAGTTCCAACTGCTCGATGTCGCGGGTAATCTTCTCGGAAGACCGCCCAAAAGCCATCCGCTTCAGCCGGGCGAGCTGGATTTTCAGTCGCTCCACTTCCAGGGTGCGATCCTTCAATTCCGCCGCTTGGGCGGCGATGATGGCGCGCAAGCTGGCGATGTCATCGGGAAGATCGGAGGGGCTTTCGAGCATGGCCGAAGTATACCGCATCACCCGGGGAAAAGCCCGGAATTCCGCCGATTCTTCAACAAGATTCCCGACGACATCACCCCACCGTTTCGGGCCGCCAGGTGCGGTGGGGCATGCGCCAGTCGATCCCCTCGAGCAGCATTGAAAGCTGGGCCGACGTGAGCGAAACCACGCCGCCCTCGGCCCGGGGCCAGACGAACCGGCCCCGCTCCAGGCGTTTGCTGAACAGGCAAAAGCCCTGTCCGTCCCAGGCCAGGATCTTGAGCAGATCGCCCCGTCGCCCCCGGAAGACAAACAGATGGCCCGCGAAGGGATCCTTCCCCAGATCCGTCTGGACCAGCGCGGACAACCCCTGCATGCCCTTGCGCATGTCCACATGGCCACTCGCCAGATAAACCCGCATGCCCGGCGGCACGGAGATCATCGACCGGCCACCACGGAAAGCAGGTCCCGCAATCGATCCAACGGAATGTCCTCCGGAACGATCACCTTGGATCCGTTGGACAAGTGGATTTCGATCACGGAAGGGGACCGCGTTTCAATGGAGGGCCACGACGATGGAGCCTCCGGCGCCGGGGGCTCCAAGACGCGGACAGGAACCAGTGTCGGATCGGAAGCGGCTTTCTTCCCGGCGGGACCAAGGGCGCGATACCACCGACCGAGGACACTGGGATGAATCCCATGGCGTTGGGCGACAACCGAGACCGACAGCCCACTCACCACAACTTCCTCGACCAGCCGACGCTTCACCTCCCCTGTCCAACGACGACGCCCTGTAGGCGTCAAACTGCATTCGTGGGCCATAAGCGCATACCCTCCCGTGCAAAGGCACAGTAAGCAAGGGCGTGCTTAGCCAAACAAGGTAGCCGTCAAGCGACGCTTACGCGCTGACTGCAGGAAGCCGCGTTCATCCGCCGCCTCGACCGGTTGTCGCGTCAGGTTCAGCAGTTGGAACGCAACCTCGGCCCCATATGGAATGTGACTGCGAGGTCCATATTGGGAAATTGGTCCTGCGAGTACAGGTTGGCCGGATTGGTAATCACCCACCAACGGCCATCACTTGCATGCATATCCCAGACGTCGTGGCGATGACCAAGGATCGCTTCGGCGTACACCTTTTGCAGGAAGGAGACCTCTGCGCCGGGTGATTGCGAGGTAGTACGTGACGACGTCCGCCTTTTCCTCGTCAGTAGCGGGCAGCATGAGGAGGGATTCCTTGTTCAGCTATTGGCTGCGCGCCAAATCATCCGAGATTGGCTTGCGATTTTCAACACCATGGAGGCCAGGCCCCCAGCCTTACGCCTCCTCTACCGAATCACCTCACCAATAGCAT
The DNA here is from genome assembly GCF_047263945.1 of Rhodospirillum sp. A1_3_36. Classification (NCBI taxonomy): domain Bacteria; kingdom Pseudomonadati; phylum Pseudomonadota; class Alphaproteobacteria; order Rhodospirillales; family Rhodospirillaceae; genus Rhodospirillum; species Rhodospirillum sp. A1_3_36. Next base: position 46,213 of record NZ_JBLAVB010000019.1, read on the forward strand.
CGTCAGCCTTCCTGCCTTCGCGCTCGATAGCTGTCATTCCGCTCCCGGCCCACATCAAACGTTATCCAGTGAGCCAATATCAAGCAGCCCCCCCCCTCACCCCACCGCCCAGACAGGAATCCCCATGCCCCGAGCCTTGTCGGCGAGGTTGCGGGAGATCCCCGATCCGGGGAAAGCAACCACTCCGATGGGCATTTCCTCCAGCATGCGGTCGTTGCGCTTGAAGGGGGCGGCGGTCTTGTGGCGGGTCCAATCGGGCTTGAAGGCGATCTGCGGAACACCGCGATTGTCGGCCCAGAGGGCGGCGATGCGCTCGGCGCCCTTGGGGGAGCCGCCGTGGATCAGCACCATCTCCGGATGGCGGGCGCGGGTCCTGTCCAGGGCCTCCCAGATGCGGGCGTGGTCGTTGCATTCGACGCCGCCGGTGAAGGCGACACGGGGGCCCGGCGGGGTCAGGGGTTCGATCTCGGCGCGGCGTTTGGCGGCGATGTAGTCGCGGCTGTCGATCATCGCCGCCGTGAGGGTCCGGCGGTTGGTCCGGGAGCCCACGCGGGGCAACCAGACGGAGCCGGTGAGCGCGCTATGGTGCTCGGCGGCGGTCTCGCGGAAGGCCTCGAAGGCGTTGCGGCGCTCGATGAGGGAAAGGCCCTGGGCGGTCAGACGCTCCAGTTCGACGGATTTCACCTCGCTGCCGTCCTGGTCGCCCTGGGCGCGCCGCTGGGCCTGCTCGTTGTCGTCGAGCAGGCGGTCCAGGCTGGAAATCTTGCGGTGGAAGACGTTGACGACGTTCCAGAGCAGGTCGTCGAGGTCGTCCTCCAGCCGCGTGTCGGTCAGCAGGGCGGCGAGGTTTTCCATGGCCGCGCCGATCCCAGCGGCGGCCTGTTCGGCGTCCGGCAGGGGACGGGGATCGGGCTCGTCGGCCAGGGGACGGTGGCCGTAGAGCTGGAGTTCCTCCAGCAGATGGGCGGTGGGCGAGGCGCCGTGGGGCGGTTCGGGGAGGTCGGTGAAGGGGGTGGTCATGGGGGCTCTCCCGGTTTTCCGGAGGCCGCACCACTCGCGGCCTTGTCGGGGATCGCCCGCCGGGGGCGCAAGGCCGGGCCGCACCCAAAAGGGCCGAAACGCAGTGGAGGACGGCGGAGCCGTTGCGGCCCGGCCTGCCTCCGGCAGATCACCCTCGTGACAAGGCCGGGGCGCGGCCCCTCTCGGACCACGGAGAGGCCGTGGCTTTCCCTGCTCCCCCCTCCCCGCCTCCGGTGTCGACCCCGCATGGATGGAGACAGGCGGCGGTCTCCTCCTCGGCCAGTTGCTCGGCGAGCCAGGAGCGGAGCCGATCCGGCCCCAGGGTCAGGAGATCGGCGTTGAAATCCTTTGCCCGGGGGACCAGGGGGCGGCAGTCGATCCCGACGGCGCGAGCACGCTCCCGCAGACGGTCCCAGGCCAAGGATCCCGCTCTGTCCCGGTCGATGGCCACATAGAGGCGGCGCAGGGAGCGCGGCCAGATCAGGGCGGCGAGGTGGGCGGACGACAGGGCGGCGGCCACCGGCAACCCAGGCATCCCGAGTTTGAGCGACAGGGCCGTTTCGAGCCCCTCCGCCGCCACGAGGACATGGGTCACGGGCCCGAAGCGCACCGCCTGTCCCAGGAGAAAGCCCATGGCCCGGCGGGGGTGCTCGATGGCCGCCTTGCCGCCATCCGGGTCGAGGAACGTCCTGTGGAGCCCCGTGATCCGGCCCCCAAGATCGGTGACGGCGGCGATCAGGGCCGGACCGCTCTCCCGGCCCGAGGGACCGCGCCGGTAGCACCGGGGGTGGAACCGCAGGGCATCCAAGGGGTCGGGCAAGAGAATGCCGCGCCGGGCCAGATAGCGCTCCGCCAGGGTGCCCCGGATGGGGACGGAGGCCGCGAAGAGGCGACAGGCCGCCTCGGAGGAGCCTTGGCGGGCGGGGGGAAGCCGCTCTGGCTCTGACCAGGGTTGGCCGAGGAAGTGGCGGGCTTCGTCCAGGGTGGCCCGGAAGGCGAGACCCCGGTTCATGGCGATCAGGTCCAGGAGATCGCCATGTTCCGAGGTCGCCGCATCCGTCCATTGCCCAGCCCGGTCCCCAATCAGGCGGACATAGAGACTGCCACCCGGCGTATTGTGGACATCGCCGACGATCCAATAGCGGCCCTGGCGTCGTCCGTTGGAGAGGTAATGGCGGCAGACGGCCTCGGCTCGGGCGCCGAGGCCGCGCGCCAGATCGCTCGCGCGGGACATGGGTCATCCCCGGTCGGTCAGGTCGATGACCGGCCAGCGGTCCACCACGCTTTCGAGGATGGACCGCCCCGCTTCGCCCACGGGGACGAAGAGCCGCATCTTGCAGGAGATGATCTCGCCGAACAGGCCCCGGGCCTTCAGGGCCTCGACCATGCCCGAAGTGAAGCCGGACAGTTCGACGCGGTTGTCGTTCATCACCCGCACCCGGCGCAGGGACAGACCGTCGGCGAGGTGTACCGTCACCTTGCCCTCAAGCAACAGATCCCAGGCTTCCCCGGTGGACAGCGTCGGCGCGTCGATGCCCAGGTTTCGGCAAAGGGCGTCCGCTTCCACCGCCGTGAGCACACGACCGATCACCCGCTCGCCCTCATCGCTCTGAAGCCGATAGACCCGGGCATTGGTGTCCGGCAGACGGCGCCAGATGGGGAGGAGGAGCCCCGTCACCAGATGGAAGGTGGAGGTGGTGAACTCGGGAATATCGGCCAGTTCTCCCTCCCAGGCGGCGCGGAATTCGTCAAGATCCGCGTCCTTCCAATGGCTGGAAGCGAAGGCCTCGACGGAGAGGGTGTCGCGCTGCATGGGCCGGATCAGGCGAACGCGGCGTTCCACGCTGCCATCTTCGTGGACCAGACTGGGCGCCGAGGTTCGGATCGCCGCCCGGCCCGAGCGGCTGTTGACCATGGGGTGCCCCCGATCCACGGAAAGGGCCTCCACCGTGGACATCGGCCTGTTGCGATCCTTGCGGTCGATGGTGAACAACCGGGTTTCGGCGCCGCTGTCGTGGGTCCAGACCACCCGGCGGTCGGTGACGATCAGACTCTCGGCATGGATCGTCTCCAGGCCCTGGTCCTGGATGCCGGCGGCGATGGCGGCCTCCACCCGGGTCGACAGGATCTCCTCGAAGGCCGTGAACAGGGTGTTCTGCAAGGCGATGGGCAGGGCCAGCAGGCGGTTCAGGAAAGTGGTGATCGGCGGCAAATCGTCCTTGATGGTGCCTTCGTAGGTGAGGGAAAGGCCCGTCGCCTCCTCGAAGCGGGTCAGCGAGCAGCCCGCGATCTCGCCCCGGACCAGCAGGGCATAGAACTGGCGGAGGGCGGCGCGGGCCTGCTCGCCCTCCAGATTGTCCTCGGCCCGAAAGAGCCCCTGCCCGCCCGTCTGCCGTTGGCCCCGGGTGATGGCGCCCAGGGTGTCCAGCCGCCGGGCGATGGTGGAGAGGAAGCGCTTCTCCGCTTTCACCGTGGTGGCGATGGGCCGGAACAGGGGCGGCTGGGCCTGATTGGTGCGGTTCGACCGGCCCAGGCCCTGGATGGCGGTATCGGCCTTCCACCCGGCCTCCAGCAGGTAGTGGACGCGAAGGCGCTGGTTTTTTGCGCCCCGGTCGGCGTGGTAGGACCGTCCGGTCCCGCCCGCGTCGGAGAAGACCAGGATGCGCTTGTCGTCGTCCATGAAGGCCTGGGTCTCGGACAGGTTCGCCGACGGGGGGCGGGTTTCGACGCAAAGACGATCTTGCTTCCGGACGACCCGGCGGGAGCGCCCCGTGACCTCGGCAACGGCCTCCGTGCCGAAATGCTGGACGATGCGGTCCAGGGCGCCGGGGACGGGATCGAGCAGGGCCAGCCGCTCGACCAGGGCGTCCCGGGCGGCGACGGCCTCGCGGCAGAGGACCGGGTTTCCCTCGGTGTCGAAGGCCGGGCGGGAATGCAGGTTCCCCTCCTCGTCGGAATAGGGCTCGTAGAGCTGGGTGGGGAAGGCGTGGTCCAGATAGGCGCCGACGATCTCCCGGGGCGAGAGATCGATGGTCAAGTCGGCCCACTCCTCGGCGGGGATGTCCGACAGTTTTCGCTCCATCACCGCCTCGCCGGTGGAAACCAGTTGGATCACCGCGGCGTGGCCAGCGACTAGGTCCGCCTCGACGCTCCGGATCAGGGTCTGGCATTTCATGCTGGTGAGCAGGTGGGAGAAGAAACGCTGCTTGGCGCTCTCGAAGGCGGACCGGGCGGCGGACTTGGCCTGACCGTTCAGGGTGCCGCTGGTGCTGGTGATGTTGGAAGCCTCCAGGGCGGCGTCCAGGTTCTGGTGGATCACCTGGAAGGCCTCGGCATAGGCGTCATAGATGGCGATCTGTTGCGGGGTGAGGATGTGCTCGACGATCTCCACCTCGACGCCTTCGTAGGACAGGGAGCGGGCCATGGTCAGCCCCAGGGCCTTGAGGTCGCGGGCCAGGACCTCCATGGCGGCGACGCCCCCCGCTTCCACCGCCTGGACGAACTCGGCGCGGTTGGCGAAGGGGAAGTCGGCGCCACCCCAGAGGCCCAGGCGCTCGGCATAGGCCAGATTGCGGACGTCCGTGGCCCCGGTGGCGGAGACGTAGACGATCCGGGCATCGGGCAAGGCCCGTTGCAGGCGCAGCCCGGCGCGACCCTGCTGGGAGGGCGCGATATCGCCGCGCCCTCCCCGACCACCGGCGGCATTGGCCAGGGCATGGGCTTCATCGAAGACGATCACCCCGTCGAAATCGGCGCCAAGCCAATCGCGGACTTGCGTCAACCGAGAGGCCTTTCCCTCCCGCTCGGCGGAGCGCAGGGTGGCATAGGTACAGAAGAGGATCCCTTCGGCGAGGCGGATGGGCGTGCCCTGTTTGAAGCGGGAGAGGGGTTGGACGAACAGGCGTTCCATGCCCAGAGCCGCCCAATCCCGCTGGGCGTCCTCGATCAACTTGTCGGATTTGGAAATCCAGAGCGCCTTGCGGCGGCCCTTGATCCAGTTGTCGAGGATAATCGCCGCCACCTGACGGCCCTTGCCGCAACCGGTGCCGTCCCCCAGGAACCAGCCCCTTCGGAATTGGAGAGCTCCTTCCGTGTCCTCGGAAGCGGCATGGAGGGTGTCGAGGGGTTCGTCGGCCAGCCAGTGCCCCGCCAGAGGACGGGCATGGGCTTCGCCCGCGAGGATCACGCTTTCGAGCTGGGCATCGGAGAGAACACCCTCCGTCACCAGACGCGCGGGCAGATGGGGCCGATAGGTGGGATGGGGCGGCGCGACGGAGGCCATGGCGGCGGATTGCACCAGGGGCGTGGGATGGGGCCGGGCACCGGGGATGCGGATCGACTGGAGGGCATAGGGTTCGTAGAGGGCATCGGTGAGGTCGGCACCCTCGCTGGATTCCCAGGAGACAGGCTCGTAGGCAAGTTCCACGGCTTCGGGAGCGGAAGAAGGTGCAATGGGCCGGGCCTTCGGAGAGGAAGATGTTACGACGGTCTTTAGCCGAGTAACGGCGACAGTCCCCACGGACACCGGACCGGCAACGGTCCCACGCGACGGCAGATGGGTGAGCACTTGAGTGAGCAGGTCGATGACGGTTCCCGCGGTGGGACAGGCCTCCACGTCACTCGCTTCGGCACCCTTGTCGATGACCGTGAGTCGGGTCTCGAAGGTGGTTCCGTGCTTGGCGTAGATGGACCCATCAACCACGCAGGTGAACCGCGTCCCAGGGAAACGCTCCACAGGGAAATCGTGCCCGGTGATCGCCACCAGACGTCCCCCCTCGGGAAGCCGGGCCAGGGCCGAGCGCAGATGCTGGACATCGGCTCCGGCCACCCGCCCCGCCACATGCAGCGCCGCCGAAAAGGGTGGGTTCATGAGCACCACCGAAGGCCGGACCTCCTCGGCCAAACGGTCGTCAATGGTGGCGGCATCGTGGGTGGAGACGGGTGCGTCGGGGAACAGGAGACGCAAGAGAGCCGCGCGGGTGTCGGCGGCTTCGTTGAGCACCAGGCGGGCGCCGGACAGCTCGGCGAACAGGGCGAGCATGCCCGTCCCCGCCGAGGGCTCCAGCACCACATCCTCGGACCCGATGCCCGCGGCCTGGGCGGCGACGAAGGCCAGGGGGAGCGGCGTGGAGAACTGCTGGAAAGCCTGACTTTCCCCCGTGCGTCGGGTCTGGGTCGGGATCAGGTCGGCCAAGCGGGTGAACATGGCGAGCAGGGCCTCCGGACCGGGCGCGCGGTCCCGCATGGCCCGGCCATACTTGCGAAGGAAGAGCACCTGGGCGACCTCGCAGGCCTCGTAGGCGTCCTTCCAGGACCAGGCGCCCTCGGCGTCCGTCCCCTGGAAGGCGCCAGAGAGCGCGTCACGCAGGATGGAATGTGAAAGGGGTTTGCCGCCTTCCAGGGCGGCGAGAATGGGAGACGCGGCGGCCAGGATGCGGGTGGCCCGGTCCTCGGGCGCGCGGAGGGACACGGCGGCGGGGGCCACCGAGGGGAAGTCGACGGTCATGGTGGATGACTCCGGGAGAGCGGATCGGATCGAACCGGCCGGAGGCTCTCTCTCCCCATCCCGGTTCATCCGTCCCGGAACACCCTCTTCCTCTTCCAGAGCCCACACCCGTCACCCGAACCGCTCCCCCGTTTCGGTGAAGGTGTAGCCGTTGGCGAGGATAGCTTCGTCCACCACTTCGTCGGATGTCAGGAAGGCGTATTCCGCCTCCAACCGGCCATGGAGCCAATGGGCCAGGTCCCGGAGGGCCTCGGTCGCGTCGTCTTCGGCGCCGACGGTCAAAACCGCGTCTTCCCGCTCGACCGCGATGCGCATATGGGAAGACCCGCGCGCCTCAATGGTGGCCTCGAGCGCGTAGAAGTTCCGGCGCTGGATAGCGGCGAGCCGTCGGACGATATCCTGGAGATCCTGGTCCTTGGGCGCGTAGGCCGTGATCTTGGCGACGCTACCCCGGAGATACTGGTAGTGCCCCTCGAAGGCGGCGCCATCCCCCTGGCTCCCAAAGCCCCGGAACCAGATGCAGGGATCGCGCCGGGTGCCCCCGCCCATCAGAGGCACGGGGCGGCTGTTCAAGGTGATACCGATCAGGTCGCAGATCCGGCGGAAGTCGTCATAAACGGCATCCCACCAATCGTAATCGAAACCGCCATCGTGGTACCAAGCCCGGGCCACTTCCCGGGCGGTATCGGAGAGTTCGTCGAGGGTGAAGACCCGTGTTTGGATGGTCCTGGGCATGGGCATGCTCCCGGAACGGAAAAGGCCCGGCACGAGGCCGGGCCTTGGGTGGAAGGGAAAGGCGGACCGCCTATTCGGCGGCGTCGGTGAGGAAGGCCGGAAGGGCGGCACTCTCCGGTTCAGCGGTGGCCTCCGGTTCGAGCCCCCGGGTGCGCAGGGGTTCGGGGAGCCAGCCCGTATCGACCAGGAGCCGTTCCGCCTGTTCGGCCATGTCCGATTTCTTGAGGTGGTCGATCAGTTGGGCAGCGGCTTCGCCCTTGGCCTCGGTCACCGCCTCCAGGATCCGCGCCTTGGGCACGCGGCCCAGGTAGCTGTCCACGGTGGGGCGCCATCCGGCGGCGGTCATGTCCAGGGACAGGGCACAGGCCAGTTGGTCGGCATGACGCCGTCGCCCCCGCACCTTGTTCCAGGGTTCGTGCACCGCGTTCACGGTCAGGGCGGCGCAATGGGCGAAGAGCGCCATGCGACTGTCGTGGTCGATGCCACAGAGGAATTCCCAGAGCATCTCCGGTTCGGGTGGAAGCTGGCGCTCCCAATTGGCGTGGCGCGCCTCGATGGCCCGGACCGAGGGACTGTCGCTCAGGCCCGATCCCTGGACGGAGAAGCCGGTGCTCTTCCAGGCAATCTCCAGGCAGCTTTCCGTGGCGTACCGATAGAAGGCCTGGTGGGCCATGGCATGGAGCACGGCGATCAGGGCCATGGCCGGGTCCTCGGCCAGGGCGTCCCGCAGGGCCAGGGTGCGATGGGCCGTCAGTTCCATGATCAACCGCTCGGAGAGGGGTTTGATGCCGTCCTCCTCGGGTTCATCCGTTGACGCCTCCACCTGACCGGTGATCTCGGACCCGGTCATCGGATGATCCGCTTCGCCCCCGGTTTCCGATTTCGCCGTCTCCTCGTCCTCGGGACGGACGTAACCGCGCTCGATCCGGAGCCCGCCATCGGGATCAATCCCCAGGAAGACACCCGCCCGGGCGATGTCCTCGGGCGCATAGAGGACCGGCTGGTCCTCGATGGATTCCAACTCCGCCTGGATTTCCCCGATGCGGCGGTCGATGTCATCGGGGAGGGGCTCGCCGCTCTCGGCGTAGCGGGCCTCGATCTCGTCCCGCTCGACGCGGAGGGCATCCCGCCGGGACAGGCTTTCCGTGGAGAGCGGTTTCACCTCCCCCGTCAACCGGCGGTGCCCGGCGGCGAAGCCATAGGGCAGATCGGGCACGGCCCGCACCCACTTCCACCCCTCGACCTTCACGGTTTCCGCCTCGGCGGTGAGCTTGTCGGAGACCAATCGTTCCAGCAGCACCGGATCCTGGAACCAGCCGTCCTCCCGTTGGTCGAACAGGTCCCGCAAGACTACGCCCCCGGCGGCCTCGTAGGCGTCCATGCCGATGAACAGCGCCCGCTTGTCCGAGGCGCGGATGGCGTTTCCGGTGAGCAGCCGGCGCAGGGTATAGGGTTCCTGGTTATAGCTTCCCCGAACCGTCTCCCAGGCCTCTTCCTGGCGGACGTGGTCGTCCACCAGGGTAAAGGCCATCAACTGTTCCAGGGACATCTGGTCCTCGGCGTAGAGGTCCAGCAGCTTGGGGGAGACGGACGCCAGTTTCAGCCGCTGGCGCACCACCGTCGGCGTGACGAAAAAGCGGGCGGCGATCTCCTCCTCGCCCAGCCCCTGGTCCACCAAGGCCTGGAAGGCCCGGAACTGGTCGAGGGGATGCAGGGCCACCCGCTGGGTGTTTTCCGCGAGGCTGTCTTCCTCCACCAGCCCCTCCTCCCGGACGATACAGGGAATGGGGGCTGTCCTGGTCAAGCGCCGCTGTTTGACCAGCAGTTCCAGGGCCCGGTAGCGGCGGCCCCCGGCCTGGACCTCGAAAAAGCCCTCCCGATCGGGGATCGGGCGGACACTCAGGCCCTGCAGGAGGGTGCGCCGGGCAATGTCCTCGGCCAGGGTTTCGATGGACACACCCGCCCGCACCCGGCGGACGTTGCGCTCGCTGGGCACCAGCTTGTCGAAGGGAATGTCCCGGGCCCGGGAGAGGGTGATTTTGGGGCTCCGTGCCATGTCGGTTCTCCGTGACGGGGCGGGGAAAGCCTCTCTCTCCCCTTCTTCCGCGTCACGGGGTCCGTCCCCCCTCTTCCTCTAGCCGTGGGCCTCCCGCCAGACGGCCGGAGGATCGAAGGTTCCGGTCCAGATGCCCTTGCGCAGGAATTTCGCCATCCGGGCATCGCTGGTGTAGTTGTAGAGCCGGTTGGCGTTCGGATCCGCCACGGCCCACCCCTCACGGGCGACCCAGGTGGCCAGATCGTCGGCGCCGCTGTAGCAGACGGAAATAAACCGACCATAGGTATCCCGGGTGTCTCCCTGCCAGACGTCGCAATTGACGGTCCTCCCCTCCAAGAAGGCGGTCAGGGCAGCCACCGCCTCCTGGCCGCAGGGCCACGTTGTTCCGTCCTTTCTCGTGCAAATCTGATCCTTTTCGACGGCGTCGACGCCATAGAGGCGGTGGCGCTCCCCCGCGATCTCCAGGGTGTCGGCGTCGATGACCCGGGCGGGGCCCTTGTGCTCCTTGTCCAGGGCGGGCCAGAAGGCAAGGACGGCGAAGAACAGGACGCCGATGACGGCTGTTATGCGGGTAGGGGCGAACATGGCCGGTCTCCTTTTCGCGTTTCCCCCGCCCTCTCTTTCACTTCGGCGGGGACCGCCCCTTCCCTCCTCCCTCTGGCTCGTTGCCTAGCAGGCTCAAGTAACCACCCTGAACCATGGACCGAGCCGCCCGAATCAGCCGCTGGGTCCGCGCCCGATAGCCGTCTTCCCATCGGTCCCGGATCACGCCTTCCCCAAACACCACCTCCGCGATCTCCCGGCGGCTGGCCCCGGCCATTTCCCCATCCCAGGCCCGAACCATCTCGATCCAGCGCCGCGCCCGTCGAGCGGCGGGATAGAGGCTCGGGGGAAGACGCCCGGTGCGCGCCAAGGCATGGAGCCGCGCCAGGGCATCGATTTTCGCGCCCAGATGCAGAAGCCCCCCCAAAGGAATGCGCAGACTGACCGGACCGTCGAGTAGGCTTCCCGAGGTCACGACCATTTGCAGGGTGCGCGTTCCATCGGAGAACAGGACGTGCTCCACGCCTTCGGCGCGAAGGACGGTGGTCAGGGCGAAGACGTCGCTGAGGTCGAAGGTGCCCGGGTCGGTCGCGCTTGCGGGGACCGCCTCCACGGCGAGGACAAGGGGATTGACCTCGGGATGCCAAAGCATGTCCCGGGTCGCTTTTCCCGGTTCCGGGATGAAAGGTGGCCGCCCAATGGTCCCTGGCTCCACCCTGGACAACGCGGGGGAGCCGTCCCCGCCGGGGATACCCGACCGCCTCTTTCGCGACGGCATTGGGATCCCGCTCGAACCAGATCCGTGCCCAGGATGCCCGATCCAAGCGGGCCAAGGCGGTGTAGTGGTCGTCATCACGCCAATCGGCATGCCCCCCAGTGCCTGGCGCGTTCTCTTTCGAGCCCATGGCATTGGTCCTCACTTGCGGAAAAGGAAACCAGCGGGGCACCCCCTTTCCCATCATGGAAGAAGGTCAAGGGCTCCACGCTATCGACGAGTATCGATGGATTCACTCCGTCAGTGCTTTCGAGATATTGCCGAAATCATGGAAGGATTTCCCCGATTTGCATTTCAAAGTATTTGTCGAAAATTTTGACCACTATACAACAAGTATCATTCGCCCAATCCACGCCACAATTAAAAGGCACACCACTCTTAATCATTCCATTCAAGAAAAGCTCTAAAAACGAGCATCTCATGGGACGCGCCTGATTGTGGTGAGGACTCGAAATGACGGACTCCACTCTGCTCGACTTCACGGCGGTGACAAAAACGCCCCTTGTCGACCTCATGGATCGCATGGTGATTGATGGCGTGACCATCGGGCGCTATCGGTTTCATCCACCGGAGACACGGGCCTACCTTGGCTCGACCCAATTGGCGGTGATCAGCCACGCGGGCGCGCCCTTCGACCTGGACTGGCAAGATCTGGACGAACAAACCCCCATCCACCATCGGGTGGAGACCGGACAGTTCCATATCCTTCCCCCGATGACGCCCGTGCAACTCCATTGGACGGGCACGCAAACCGCCGCGGTGATCACCTTCTCCCCCGCCTTCCTCTCCAAGGTCGCCGATGAATTCCTTGATGGGGTCATGCCCCGGATCGCCCCACGGGCCGCCTTATCCGACACGATTGTTCGATATTTGACGTCCACGCTCCACGACAAGATCGGTCGCCGGGAGCATCACATCACGCGCTGCGCCGAGCGGATTTCCGCCAGCCTGGCCTGCCACCTTCTGGCCAGCTTCGGAGAAACCCAGGTTCCTCGGATCCAGGCCAAAGGCGGGCTGGGCACCGCCCAGCAAAGGCGCGTTCTGGCGTTCATCGAAGCTCATGTGGGAGAGGGCCTGAGTCTGGACGCCCTCGCGGCGGAGGCGGGCTTGTCCCGCCACCATTTCAGCCGGGCCTTCAAAAAGACCTTCGGCCAATCGCCCTGCCGCTACGCCCAGGAACGCCTGATCCACAAGGCGACGGAACGCCTGCTGACCAGCCGGGAGAGCATCACGGAGATCGCTCACGACCTGGGCTTTTCCAGTTCCAACTATTTCGCCTTTGTCTTCAGGAAACATCTGGGCGTCGGCCCGGAGGAATTCCGAAGACAGCATGGCTTTCATTGAGGGGGCGGATTGCCCCGCCGCCGCACCAAGGTGAAGTCACCGGCTAGGGCCGCGGCCAGGGAACCCACCAGATCCAGCAGGCGATCCCGGACACCACTGTCCGGGACGGCGTTCATCCGGAAGGCAACCTCCAACACGCGCTCGTGCAGATCGTTTTCGGTCTCGGGCTTCGTCACCACGTTGCCGTCGATGTCGATCTCCATTCCATCGAAAAGGCGACTGACGGGTACGTCGAAATAGCTGGACAGCCGGACCAACTGGCTGGGTCCCAGAGTGTTCACGCCCTTCTCGTACTTCTGGATCTGCTGGAAGGAAACGCCCAGGGCTTCTCCCAATTTGGTTTGGGTGATCCCCCGCACCCGCCGCAGGGTTCGGATCCGCTGTCCAATAGCGACATCGATCTCCGTACAGCGCCCGTTTTTTCGTTTAGCCATCGTACATGCCCCTTTGTTCCAAAGGTTCTTGGGGCATCCCGACGGCTGTCAGCCGGGTGTTGATATCCTGGAGCAATGCACACAGGCGCCATGCCCTTTGGGCTCGCGCCTTGGACATGCGGCATGGCCACCCGGCCAGTATGGCCGAATCGCATTGCTTTTGGGGATATCAAGCCCCACGATCTGGATTTACAGACCGCAGCCCGACACTATCCCCATTGGGGGGAAAGAAAAAGCGGAAGATTGAAATCGTTGTATTTCAGCCCGTTGGACCACAAAAGCCACACACCCCAGAAGAAATTAAGCAACCCCAAGGCGTCTTCATCGCGAGCCTGTTTGGTCCGTCGACAAGGGCTGGCACGGCCAATGAAGCCCGCAATTCTCTTGACTTCCGTGGGGAGAAAGCACACTCTGCGATTTAATGTTGAAAAGACATTGCTTCATCGACGCTACGCCGAATTGATGGCCCAATAGCGGACATTCTCTCCCGCTCCAAACCGGGCTCCCACAGCCACCTATCGCATTAATCACCGCAATCCTCGTCACGACCCGACCTTTCAAGGCCTCGGGCGAATTTTCACGCCCCATCAATGACCTTTAGTCATTTTTATTCGCACAACCTGATCCGGCCCTGCCTTGGGCCGCCCTCCCCCTCCGGAATGACCGCGAGGGTCCGTTTCCCGCACCGCTGGCTTTCATTTCTAGTAAACAGAGGACCGCTCCGATAAGTTGATCCCACCATCCATGGTGAGGCCCGCCCCAGGGCGCGCCCGCCAAGGAGCGCATTCCGTCTCAAGGAAGGGAAACCGATCGGACGATGACAGTTCAGCGGACTTTTTGTGCAGCCCTGGTGCTCGTGACCCTGACCCTGTGCCTCTGGCAGGGCGTGGCGCGCGCAAGTGTACAGGAACGAAGACTTGACCCTGTTATCGACCGCATACCAGCAGCGCCTCGCCCATGGGGTGGAGCCTCTGGACAGCCAGCGCCAGGCCATGCGGGACTGGCAGACCGAGATCACCCAGATCCTCTCCCTCCCCAAGAAAGACCGTCCGACGGAATTGGAGCTGCACGAGCACTTCTTCACGGTGGTGTTCGAACGGGCCCTGGGCTACGCCAAGCGCCGGGATGGCTTCGGGCGTTGGACCATCCAGTCCGAAACCATCACCGACGTCGACAAGACCCGCCCCGATGGCGTTCTCGGCTTTTTCAGCGACAAACGATCCGAGGAAGACGTCCAGGCGGTTATCGAATTGAAGGGACCGGGCGCCGACCTGGATTTGCGCCAGAACCGGGAACAGGATCGCCGCACCCCCGTGGATCAGGCCTTTTCCTATGCCCACAAATTCGATGCCGTCCAGTGGGTGATCGTCAGCAACTATCAGGAACTCCGCCTCTACCACCAGGGCTCCTCGAAATACGCCCTGCATTTCGATTTGACCACCCTGGCGACCGACGACGAGCGCCTGAAACTCTTTTTCCGCCTGCTGTCCCGGGACAACTTGATCTCCGAGACCGGTCCCTCGGTGACGACGGAACTGTATACCGCGCGGGAGGAGGAACTGCGCCGGATCTCCGGTCAGTTCTCCCGGGATTTTCGGGATCTGCGCCTCGCCACGGCGGAAAGCATCCTACGCAACAACGGGTCGATCCCCATCGAGCGCGCGGTAACCCTGGCTCAGACCATCGTCGATCGGCTGGTCTTCATCGCCTTCCTGGAAGATCTGGGGCTGATCCCCGGGGAGATGATCGAAAAGGCTTACGACAGCCAGAATGCCTTCACCCCGGCCTCCCGTTGGCGGAACTTTCAGGGCTTGTTCCGGGCCCTGGAACGGGGAGAGCCCTCCCTTTCCATCCCGGCCTATGGCGGAAGCCTGTTCAGGGCCAACCCGGAGATGGACGGCCTGCGCCTGGACGACGACCTGTTCACGGCCTACAAGACGCTGGCCGATTACGACTTCCTCTCTGACCTGCGGGTGGACATCCTGGGGACGGTATTCGAGCAGTCCATCACGGATATCGAGACCCTGAAGGCCCGCCTCCGCGGGGAAGGCACAGAGAGCGACCGGCGGCGCCATGACGAAGGCGCGTACTACACGCCGAAGGAGGTGACCTCCTATATTGTTCAACGGACCGTGGGCGCCACCCTGAAAGAGGCACGCGCCGAATTGGGCTGGGAGACCCTGCCCGAGATCTCGGAAGAAGAGCGAGGCACCCCGGGCAATACCTCCCGCGAGACCCATCTCGCCTTCTGGCGGGCCTATGGCCAGCGCCTGAAGGATCTGCGGATCGTCGATCCCTCGGTGGGTTCCGGCGCCTTTCTGATCGAGACGTTCGATACTCTCGCGTCGGAGGGGGTTCGGATCGACAAGGAACTCGCGCGCCTGGATGCCCCTCCCCTGTTCACCGACTGGGCGCGGGAGATGGTTCAGACCGTATTGTACGGAGTCGACCTGAGCCCCGAGGCCACGGAGGTCACCCGCCTGTCCCTCTGGCTCAAGCTGGCGGAGCGGGGCCAGACCCTGCCCGTCCTGAATCACACCATCCGCGCGGGCAACGCCGTCGTCTCGGACCCGGCCCTGGCCGGGGATCTGGCCTTCGATTGGGCCAAGGCGTTTCCCGAAGTCATGGGGCGGGGCGGGTTCGACGTGGTGCTCGGCAACCCTCCCTATGTGCGCCACGGATTGATCCGCCCTTGGAAGCCCGAACTGAAGGGCCGCTTCCCAGAGACCTGGAAAGGCACGGCGGACCTGTATGTCTACTTCCATGACCTCGGCTATCAGATCCTGCGGAAGGGCGGTTATCTTGGGTACATTTCCTCCAACACTTGGCTGAGAAATGTCTTTGGAGGCCCTCTCCGGACCTTCCTCAAGGATCGGACAACCATCAAAGTGTTGATCGATTTGGGCGGGAGGCCGCTTTTTGACGATGTCACGGTCTCAACCAATATTCTGATATTCCAGAAAACACCCCCAGAGACGGACAGCACCCTGGTTATCGAGAATCACGTCTTCGGTGACCGGGAAGAACGAATGGCGCAAACCCGTTTGGACGGAGATGTCTTTCTTCTGGAAGACCCAATGTTCTTCGCGATCCAAGACAAACTGATAAATAAAGGGATTGCCCTTCAGGACTTGGGGGTCGAAATGAACCGAGGGATATCCACCGGATACAACTCCGCCTTCATCATCAACACGATGACCAGAAACCGCATTGTGGAACAAGCCCCCCAAGCGGTGGAATTCATGACACCGTTGCTGCGCGGTCGCGACATCAAACGCTGGACCATCGATTGGCAGGGTTTTTGGTTGATATCCATCCCCTCCGGATGGACCAATTCCCACCGTGGGGACGAAGATGGAGAAACCTTCTTCCGGAATTCCTATCCCGCCCTGTACAGCCATCTCAAAAATGCCGCCGATGACGAAAACGCCAAAGGGAAAGGCCTATTTCACAGGGATGACCAAGGAGACTACTGGTGGGAAGCACGCGCTTGTGGTTATTGCGATGACTTCACGAAAGAACGGATCATCCCGGAAAAGTCACCGGGCAGTCGGCTGAGCTTAGAAAGAGTGAATGATAATAGTGAGTTAGGTTATAATGGAGGCTGGGTGAGAAATTACGGGGTGTTTTTCAGGGATGCGGTTTGGCGATCATGG
>NZ_JBLAVB010000020.1:0-57591 GCF_047263945.1 Rhodospirillum sp. A1_3_36
GGTGATGTGCTGCTCGCCATCGTCACTGCGCAGTTGGACGTTTTCCGGATCGGCCACGGGGTTTAAAACGCGCGGTTGGCTGCGTAGACCCACAATCGCCATACCATCGGATAGATCGTGCATCCGCCGTTCGGCCTGACCCTGAATGCCCCCGGACTGCCACCAGGAATCAATGCATCGACTGGAAAAGACCACCATTGCCTCGTCCCCCGGCTTAATGGGAAAGGTCAAGCTAAAGCCGCCTCCGCAGGGAAAACAAACCGGAACATCGACCAGCAGAGGCAGGGTCACCTCGGTCGCTTTGCCACGCTCATCGGTCAGGATACCTTTAAGAGATGGCTGGACCGTTACGGTGATCGCCTTGGGATCGTAGGATTGAATAATTCCCGGCAACGCCGTCCACATCTCGGCCTGTCGACCGTCCTGGGCCATACGGTTGCTTTCGGTGGAATCCTGAAGCCTCTCGCGCCGATCCATCTCAAACTCCTATCTGGTCCAGAGGAATATGCATGGTGTCGTCCATGCCGATGGCGAGCAGGTCGGCGGTCCAATCCTGCCCGTGGGTATCACCCTTGAAGTCCGCCTTGATCAGGCGGTAAATCCCATCGCTGTCGATCATCGCCGACTTGTTCCAGGCCCCGATTGTCAGCGGCGTCTTCGCCCGCTGGATCGACTCGTTGTTCAGCTTGATCCTCCCTCCGATCCGCAGCCGAGGGTTCAGCAGGCAGGTGACCTTGATGCCCTGATCGGTCTGCTCGGGCATGCCCAGAAGCCCGGTTTCATGGGTCAGGACCACGGCCTCGCCGGGCAGATAGCCCGCCAGCCTCACCATTTGCAATGCGCCGTCCTGAATGGACCAGACCGCGCCACGATCCTGCCCCACATCGCGCAGGTATTTTCTCGCCATGCCGTGCATGACTTTCCCCCGTGGCAGCGGCTGGCCGCCGATATCGGCGATATGGCCTGTGGTCACGCCTTTTTCGGCCATGGATTTCCCGGCGACAGCCACCTGATCGACCGGCCGCGCACCTGCGGCCAACGTCGTGGAGACTGTAGCGTGGGCATAGGCATGGTCGCCGTCGGCTGCGGTCATCTCCAACCAGGACTCCGTTCCGTTTTCCCGTCCCGTCCGGACCTGCCGGATGTTGCCCGAGAAAATCAGGCCCGCGTTACCCTGATAGCCTGCCGATAAAAACACGGTCGTGAACTCACCGCCGATCCGGCTCGCGGTTGATTTCGACAGATTGGTGATGGTGATCGTGGCGCTGTTCGGCGTTTCAATGTCGCCCTTGGTGGTTTGGAATTGGACCCTCAACCCGGACAGGTCGAGGCCTTCGCCCGAGGCCGTTCCGACCAGGAGAGAACAGGTTCGAATCCATTGACGGTCTCCGCTCATGCCGCATCCTCCGTTTGAAAAATCAGCTTCACGGCGGTGCCTAAATCGTCCTCACCCGCCGGTTCGCCGTCCGCCGATGACACCCACAGCGCCCCGCCGATTTCCAGATGACCATAGGCGGCCAAAAGATCGCAGCCCGTGACCAAAGGCATGGCCGCGATGAGAGGCACGTCGTCCTCGGCCTTGGCGAGATCCAGCAACCAGCCACCTTCATTCGCCCACCCCCACCGAATGGTCAGGCGGCATTCGACACCGACCAGGGTGACCGTGAAGGTCTGCGGTTCGGGGCTTAGGGGGATGATCCAGCTCGCCATTATCCGAACGCCTTTTGTAGTGCGCTTTCCTTTTGGGGCTGTTTTTTCCCCTTGTCCGACACCCCGCCGGTTTGATTCCCAGAACGGTGCCGGGCGCGGGGCGGAACCGTGGTGACCGAGGTCGAGACGATGATCACTTCCCTCAACTCGACGGTCGCGATAAAGGCATTTTCGGTATCCGCGTCTGTGGTGGTCGAAATGCTGATAACGAGCATGTTTGAATAAAGCCGTTTGCCCGTAACGACATCGAAAGGCTCGCGCCTACCCTGAAGCTCGCGCAGCTTGTCGTAGAACTCCTGGCTGCGTTTGGCGCCTTCCGTGGCATCCGCGCCAGAGTCCGAAGCACCGATGCGCAGAACCAGCGACTGGGGCTTAAGGTAGGCATGGTCGGAAATGACCGCGCCCTGCTCCACCGGGAATTCCGTGACCTCAAGACCGTCTTCATGGGTCTCCTCAATCACCACATCGGCGGTCAGCCCGCCGATGTGGCGCTCGGGCATCACCGTCACCGGTTCGGTTTGCTGTGCCCAGCTCATCGCATCGCGCCGGTCATATACCGGGCTGCGTTCGCCGCCGCCCCATCCTGCTCCCGGGCAACCGCCCGACCGGCGGCCATCGCATCGCCGGTCGTAGTGACGGTGATTTCAGTTTTTTGATTGATGGTGACAGGCCTGCTTCCCGCGCCAGATGTCTCGCCGCGCCCCGTCGAGACCGCCGCAGGCGATGGCGTCAAGGCCGGGGCCGATAAATCGGGAGTGGCCGGTGGTTGGTCGATTTTTGGCGCGGACCCCAGACCGACCGCGTCCAACACGGAGTCCGGCAGAAAATCCAGAACCTTCCGGGCCTGATCGCCAACCCAGCGGAGGGCGCTGCCAATACTGTCAGCGATTGCCTTTCCTGATCTTTCCGCCCAACCGGCGAAATCGGGGAATGCCGCTTCGATCCCCGCCCACATCGGCTTGAACAGACTAAGCAGGGTATCGATCATGGCCTTAACGGTTGCGATCCAGCCATCGGCGAACCCGACGATGATCGCCTTGCCCGCGTCTACGGCGCCTTGTAGATCGCCGGAAAAGACCGCCTTCACGAAGGCAATGAACCGGTCAACCTGCGCCGACAAATGGGTGAGCGCGACCGCGATAGGTTGGAACAGGATGGCCGACACGCCGGTGATCACGGCCACGGCCTTCTCGCCCCAGGCCGTGAAATCGGGGAATGCCGCCTTGAACGCCGCACCCGCGGCGACGAAATACCCGGCGATCCCCTCGGCCAGACCGCTCCAGATGGCGAGGATGGTTTCCGCCATCGTCTCGCCAATCGCTATCCAGGCGTCAACCGCGCCCTGCCAGTCACCGGTGACCAGGGCCACCACGCCCTTGACCACATTGCCCGCGATATCCACCAGTCCGATAATCAGGTCGACTGCGGCGCGGACAGCGGCGCCGATCAGGGTTAGCGCACCCACGAACTGCCCCTTAAGAAGCCCCACCAGGGGCTTTAAGAGGCCCCAGACCTTTTCAATTGTGCCCGCCCAGGGACCCCAGTCGATCAGGCTTTTTCCACCCTCCAGATAGGTCTGGAAATCGTCAATCAAGGCAATCAGGCCGATGATCCCGGCCACAATCCAACCGAGTGGGGTCGCCAAAAATCCGGCGTTGAGCAAGCGCCAAGCGGCCAGCAGGCCCACCACGGCCATCGCCGCGATCCTTTGGCTTTCGTCCAACCCCAAAAAAGCATCGGCCAGATCCATAACCCATTCGACCAGGCGCCCGATGAAGGCCATGGCTGAACCGGCCACGCGCAGCACCAATGAAATGAAGGCCTGGAGGGTAGCGCGGATGCGGTCGAAGTTTTCGGTGATCTTTCGGCGCAGACCCTCGAACCCCTCGCGCAGCTTGTCGAAAAGAGCAACGCCGACCGCATCGGCCACCAGCCCGGCCATGGCCTTCAGCCGCGTGATTTCCGCTAAAAGGGACCGGGCAGACTCGGCGGCGGCCTGGGCACCGATCCCTGCCACCCCGGCCATGGACCGATATTCGGCGGTCAAGGCGCCGACGTCGGCGGTCAGCATGGGAATCAACGCAGGATCTATGCCCATGCGCTGGGCATAAAGCTCGCGCGCCGCCTTGCCCATGCCCGCCATGCGCTCGCGCGCTTCTTCCAGGGCCTTGGCGGTGTCGGTGATGTAAGGCCGTGTCGAAATCATACCGGCCAGTGACGCGTTCAACGCTTCGGCGCTGGAGCCCGCCTCTTCCGCCGCGTAGCGCAGTTCTGCGAGGTGATCGGCAGAAATGCGCAGGGCATCAGATGAGGCGCCCAGTTCATCGTACTTGTTGGCGATGGCCAGGATTCCGGCGACGGCTGTACCGGCGGCCACACCTACGGCAATCCCGAAGCCCTTGACCTTGGTCAGAGCATTGGACATTGAACTGTCGTCGGTCTGGAACCCGACTTTCGCCAGGAATTCCGCGATTACGCCACCGAGCATGACTTAATCTCTCCTCCGTGCCGCCCACTCCCGGCCCCGCCGCTCGTTTTCGTCCCGCACATCCAGGGCCTCGTTCAGATCGGCGACGTCCGCCAGGGTCAGGGATCCATCAAAAAGACTTTCGACCCGACAGCACCCGGCGAGGACGGGCCGATAGAGCCAGTCTTCGCCGGTTGCCATGCTCACCCATTTGATGTCAGGCCCGCCAGGGCTGGCCCAAGCCCGGGCAGGGCGTCCGTAAAACCCGCGAGGTTACCCAACAAAACCCGACCGACGACAATCAGCAGCGTCGGCAGATCGATGGGGTACATAAGGACCCCTCTGGCCCGCAGGGGCGCCCAGCCCCCGCCCGTTTGCTTGACATCGACGGTGTCGAGGCAGGCGTCGAGGATATAGTCGACCTGCTCGTCGGGCAGGCTTGAGAGGGCCTCGCCGATGGCTCCGGCGATCTTGAGCGCCTCGGCCTCGGTCGCCGATCCGGCAGACCGGAAAGAGCCGACGGGCAGCCCGTCGACTTTGGCCAAAAGGCTGGCCAAGCGCCGGGCGATATGGAATTGCTTCCGGGCATCCATTTTTTTGGGCTTCAGGGTCAGGGGGCCGGCGGTGAATTCTTCAAGTGCCATGGTATCCTCTTATCTCTTATGACTTTTCGGGTGTGCCGGTGCCGAGCTGGCGGTCGATCCGCCCGGCATGAAAGGTCCACACGACATTTCCGGCCTGCTCGGCATAGCCGTTCGGGGCATCCTTGGCGAAGGCGCAAGCGGTGCAGGTGTAGGTATCGCCCCGGGCCGTATCGCGAACGGTGATCGTGTTTTGCCCCCACCGCGCCGACGAACCTTCCTGATAGGTCAGCAGGTTTTGGAGCTGGGCGTTCATCGAGCTCGTCTTCAGCAGATTGATGGTGACCGTGCCAGATTTATCAGCCCGTAAAGTGTGCATGACCGAGCCGTCGGCGCCGACCGTCATGGCGTTCTTGTCCCCGGTTGCGTCGAGCGAAATTCCCTCGGACGCGGTTCCGGACTCTTCGCCGCCGATGGCGATATTGCCCCCCGGACCATCGATGGCCGCGTGGACGTCTAAGAATGAATAGGCAGGCATGACCCTTTCTCCTTTACCGATTCACATCAATGGCGATGTCGAGACTGTGGATCGCACCGGCCAGCTTTGCCGCGATCTGGATCGGTGGCGCCTTACGCTGCTCCCGTTCCGACTGATCCTGGTCATCCACGCGTTGGGCGTAGATGTACCAGCCCTTGTCAAGCCGATCCCCGCGCTCCAGCTGGCCGAACCCATCGGCGTTCCAGATGCCCGGGGCGATCAAGCCGTTACTCACGGCCTGAGCGAGGACGCCTTCAATGGCCGTTATGATCTGGTTCACGCCGCTGTCGGTCTGGGGGATCTTGGTTTTCGACTGATAGAGCAAATTGTAGGCCGAGACCTGGATGGCGTTGGCCAGCCAATCGAGACCGTGGATTTCATCGAAATAGGCGTCACCGCACATCACGCCTTCCTGAAAAATGGCCGTATCATTGTCGTATGCCGCGAAGACGTTGCAGCGCTTGTTAGCCAGCGCAATCGCCTGCGTTTCGCGCAACCCCTCGGCCACAATCCCCACCAGTTGCTTGAACTTCAGCGTGATCGTCGACCGGTTCATGTTGAAGTTGACGGTGAAGGCCCGACCCAAGGCCGAGATGATCGCATAGGGATTGGCCGAATAGGCCACCGTGGTCCGGGTATACCCCAGGGCCTTGAGGCGGGTCGCCAGATCCAGGACATAGGTCGAATCCATAACCCGGGTATCGGTGATCGTTGCGGCGTACACCCGAGCCTTGGCGCTGGCCTGGATGTATCCGGCGACGGCGATGTGTTGGTCGACGGTCAAATCGGGATCGGCGAAATACAGCCCATACCAGTCGCTCGCCAGATCGGCGAATTCTACTGCGGCCTCCAGCGGTGTCTCGGCGGCCATACCGCCCACGGGCGCGAGGCCGGTGTCCACGGTCAGCTTCATCTGGGCGGCCAGGGCTCCGGTAGCCCATCCCAAAGAGGCTGCGGCGCCGGTGGCCGCCGTGGATAAAACGAACCGCTCGCCGTCGTAGGTCAGGCCCGCGCCAACGCCACCCAGCGCCGCATCGATAATCGCGGCGATGCCTTCCAGGGTCGAGGACGCGCTGAAATCCAGATTTGAAACCGTCTGTTCAACACCGCCGACGGTGATGGTCAAGGATCCGGCATCGATGCCGGTCCATTGTCCGATATCGGCTTCCTCGGTGGTCAATGCCGCGCCGCGAAGGATGGCCGGGGCATCGGCCTTGACCCAGCGTCCAATGCGCAGGATTTTCGGTCGCGGACTCTGGCTGAAAAAGATCGTCGCGGCGGCGTATTCCGGGGCAAGCACACCAAAATCCGCAACCACGCCCTTGAGGTCGGTATAAGTTCGGATCCGCTCGGACTGATCGATCACGGACGACGCCCCGACGATCAGCGGCACACCGAAATTCCGCCGGGCTGCCGCCAGCGGTTGTAGATTGATGGTGACGTTGACAAGGCGGTCGACAGACAGTTCCTTGACCATGACGGCTCCTATGAATTGGCGGTGACGGTGAGTGCGCCACCGGAAAGGACAACCGGGGCCTCAACCAGATCGCGAATGGGAACGGCGACATCGTCCCCGCGCCGCAGCGTGACGGTCAGATCCTGGCGGCCAACCCATTTCTGCCCAACCAGATCTGGCGCGGCGACGAGGCCGCCGACCTTGACCAGCACCATGCCCGCTCGCCACAACCCCTCACGGTTTTGTTTGACGGCCAAACCCAGCTTGACCGCCTTGGCCTTGGCATGGGCCTCAGGGCCATAAAAGCTGGCCATGATCGTTAGCCGATCCTCGGAGTGGAGGACGGACAGACCGGGCTTATGGCTCAGCGAGATCCCCTCGGGTTGCTCATCGATGACACCGAAGGCACACCAGTTTTCATGCTCGGCGGGTTGTGGGGGCGGCTTGGGCTGCCAACGCGGGCGGACCATGCCGCCGGACAGGCCGGACAGAGCGGCGATGGTCTCGCAGATCGCGTCTTCTTGGGCATGAGCCGTCAGGCCCGTATCCAAGGGAAGGAAGCCGCCGGTGGCGCTGTCGTTGCTCATTGAACACCTTCCTGCGTCGCGAGCGCTCGGACGTAGCCGCCCTTCGGCCAGGGCTCCACGGCCTGGATCAGATAGTCGGTCCCCCGCCAATTAAAGCGGATCGCCGCATCCTCGCCGAGCACATCGAGATCCGTGATGGTCCAAACCACCACGGTTGCCTTGTCGCGCTGCCCATCGGGCAGGCTTTCCCGTTCGTCGGGGCTCGCGGGCTGGATGCTGGCCTGGATCTCGTGTAAAACCTCGGCAGCCTCCACAAGCCGCCCATGGTCATCCACGCTTTCGGCGGTGACCCGCAGGCTCAGGGGCTCGGTAAACTCCGGGTCGGACAGAATGGCGGACAGATCCAAGCTCATTGACCGCGCCTCCGGATCACGTAGGTGATGGCGTTTCGCAGGGCGCCACGAAAGATCAGGGGATTCGACCGGGCGGGCTTGCCCGCTTTGCGATGCTTGCGTTTCCCGCCCTCGGGAACCGGATCGGCGGGGTTTTCTGCCCGCCACCGCGCGGCAAGCGTCGCATCGGCCAGGGCAGGCCAATCATTGTCGACGAACCTGGCTGTAACCGCGTTCACCGCGACCTGCCCGGCGGCGTGGAACCCCGCCATGACGCCGCCCGCGTCCCCCCGCAGGGCCGCCCGCGCCGCGTCAGCGAGCAGATCGGTGATGTCCTTCGCCGCCGCCTTCATGCCCGGATAGAGAAAGGCACGGGCCGGGATCCCGGCTTCGGGCGCGCCGAATTCCTGTATGTAGCCAATCGCCGCATTGCCGATGGGCTCGCCCTCCCGCGTGTTCTCTTCAGCCGGGATGCCCACTAACAGCTCGGAGCCCTTCAGGAGCGTCATGGTGCGCTTGACCCGCGCCTCCATTTCCCTTTGAGAGGGGCCCTGAACAGTGATGTCGGGGATCATGCCACGAGTCCTCCAGCGCCGATGGTCGCGGCCAGGGACCAGTACTGTTTTCCCCAACTGGTCGAATTGTAGTCACCTCCCCGAATGTCGGCTGTGGCCGCCGCCCCGCCGCGACTGATCGATGTGGAGATCGACCCGACCGTCTTGCTTTCGGACACCACGCCACCCCCGGCGGCATCCAGGCCGCCGGTGCCATCGGTGGCCTTGGAAGCTGCGGCGATCAAGGTCAGGTGGTGGGCCGCGAGAAAGGCGATACCGTGGGGCTGGAGATCCTGCCACCGCTCCAGCGGGCACCGCTTTTCAGCGAAGGCGAGCCAGCGCGTCACCGTCGCATCCGGGAAGACGGTGGCGTCAGCGAAGGCGGGGATCATCTCTCGGAATTCGGCGGGTGTCATGGTGCGACCTCATGGTTCGATCCGGGCGCCCCCGGGGCCTGATCAACAGGTCCCGGGGGCCGGTGGTGGCGGGCCTCTCACCCGCCTGGGGCCGGTCCCGGCCTGGGCGCTGTTCGGGGCGGACGGCCTCCTGACCCCGGGCGGCCCACCGGGCCTACACGTCGCTGCTCTCCCCTGCGGTATTCCTATTCGGGTTCCTGGGCCTTGGCCCGAAAGGCTCCCCAGGCCGCGTCCCGTTCCGCCGCCGTGACCGTCCGGCCCGCCGCCTCGGACAGAGCCTTGGTTTCGGGAAGACCCGCCTTGGTGAAGTGGTCGGAATTCCCGGTATCGAGCTGGCCGATGAACGCGACCAGATCGGCGGCCCCTTCGGGCTCGGGCTCGGGTTCGGACTCCGACACCGGTTCGGGCTTCGCCCAAACAAAACGTCCCGCGACCTCGCAGGCCTTGAGGTAGGGGTGCGCCTGTTCCGATCGGGTCACGGTCTGGATGCCTCTACCGATGGTCCGTCTCCCCAGGGAAAAGGGCTCGGTCACGATGATCTGGCGATCCATGGCTTACGCTCCGAGGGCGACCAGATCGCCGTAGCTGACGGTTTCGGGATAGACGAATTCAACCCAGCCCAGCAGGCCGTAGTAAACTGTCAGGTGCTGAAGCCCGCGGACTTCAAGCGGCGTCTTCTGGACGGGAACCAGGGGGAACCGCAGGTACCGTTTGCTGCGTGTGTAGGCGACCGCGCGGTCCAGACCACCGACACCGGCGCCAACGGACCATTTGAGGGGAAGAATCTCCAGGTCCCGCCCGTTTTTGGCGGCAGAAACGCACATCTTGGAGACATATTCCAGGATGGAAATGGAGCCCCCGCTGGAGACCGGCTGGAGCAGCAGCGCGAAGTGCTCGGGAGGCAGGCGCAGCTGATCCGGGGCGACGGTGTAGGCCGAGCGCGTCCAGGCGTGGGTCAGGAACAGGTTGACGTCGGCCAGGATTTCGGCGGGCGTCGCCGTCGACCAATCCGCAGAGAGGCCCATGGGGGGAATGGCGGTGTTGTTGAGCAGACCCGTCGCGCCGACCACGCCGTCGCCCATATAGACCATCTCATCGACGTCCAGCTGATACTTCATCTGCATGGCGTCGTACTTCTGCGTATCGATGGGGCGATTCAACCGCTGGGCCTTGGCCGCCTCGATCGTCGAGAAGCCGATCTCACGGCCCCACAGGTGCAGGGGCTGACCAATCTTCGCGGTATTGATATCGACACCGCCAATGGCGGTGGAACCCGATCCGATCCAGGACTTGCCCTTGCCCGCGAAACCTGCGGCGGCGAAATCGGTGACGGTGAAGGCCGCGACCTCGTCCTCCATCGCGATATCCTCGCGCAGGTCGATGTCGCGCTGCCAGGTCACCTCCGTCAAAGGGGCGTTGAAGGTCGTATCCAGCCGCTCCAGTTCGCCGACCAGGAAGGCACCGGCCTCGTCCCGGGTCCGCCGATCGTATGTTCGAATTCCAATCATGTCGGCGCGCTCCTTAGATATTGAAGGCGATTTCGACGGTGCCGTCGGAATCCTGGGGGCCCATGAAGGTGGCGCCGGGAATGGCGACGCCCGCGGAGACGGCGAGTTCGCCGGTGACGTATTCACCCGCGTCGGCCTCGATCAGCTTGACCGAGCCACCGCGCACGGCCGCCGTGGCCTCGGCTCCGGACAGGCGCACGGACATATAGCCCCGGCGGAGCTGGTCCTGAATGGACCCGGCGCTGGCCGAATTTCCGCCGGTCCCGGCGCCGGTCTGAAAGGCCCGAGCGAGGAAAGAGACGACGCTGGCCGCCGTCACGGCCGCGCCAGCCGCGCCAGCCGTCAGGGCCAGGGGAGTGCCAAAGGGCGTCTCGGCGGACAGCTTGACCGGCTCCAGGGTGGCCTCGGCCCGGCGGCTGACACCCCCGGGGATGCCGGTGGGCATGGAAGTGGAATAGGCGGCCATCGGTTATCCCTTCATGTTCTTGCGGTATTCCGCGAATTTGGCGTTGAGGCTGGCGGGGGTGTCATAGGCCCCCGCGTCGCGTCCCTTGGCATCACCCCGGGTCAGAGCATCGGCGGTACGGCCATTGGTCGCAGACCGCTTGATCTCGACCGCCGCCGAAAAAGCCGCGTCGAGGGTTGGGCCGGTCGCCCGGTCGATGCCGTCGCGGGCAATGGCCTTGACGGCCCGGGCTACGGCGCCATCC
Organism: Rhodospirillum sp. A1_3_36; assembly: GCF_047263945.1. Taxonomy (NCBI): domain Bacteria; kingdom Pseudomonadati; phylum Pseudomonadota; class Alphaproteobacteria; order Rhodospirillales; family Rhodospirillaceae; genus Rhodospirillum; species Rhodospirillum sp. A1_3_36. Next base: position 10,860 of record NZ_JBLAVB010000020.1, read on the forward strand.
TTCATGGCAGCACGCAGCGCGACCCGCTTGACCACCGAGGCCCGGTCGCCGGTACTGGCGATCATGCCCGGAGACAGGATCGCGGCATCCCGAACCAGAGTGGCCGTGGCCCAGTCGCCGGTTTTGCGCGGCTTGCGGTCCTTGGTGACCTCGGGGTCTTCATCCTGGACGTCCTCGGGGTCCTCATCCTGGGTGTCCTCGGGATCCTCGTCGGTCATCACCTCGGGATCCTCGTCGCCCGTCGCGCCCATTTTTTCAACCAAGGAACGCAGCAGCATCTTGATCTCAGCCATGTCTTCGGCCAGATCGGGTTCCCCCTCGTCCGTCGCCGGGACCGGTTTTTCCTCCGGATCTTCGTCCCCGGCCTGGCCTTCGACCAGGGCCTCGTCGAGGGCCTTCTTGACCCTGGGGTCGGCGTCCATGGCCTTGCGGACGCCCGCAGACCCCAAGAGGGTCGCCAGAAGCCCAGGCTTTTTCGTCTTCATGTGGTGATCCCTCGTCTTGGTGCGCCAGTCGCGGATGGCGCAGCGCGGGCCGCAACGGCCCTCGCTCACCAGAGCGACATGATTCCCGCGCAGGTGGGTTTGACGGCCCCGGCCAGGGGCGATTTCGATGTAGTCGGCGTCATAGCCGCAGGACAGTTCGCGCAGGCCCCCGTTGACCGCCTTAATGGCATCCGCATCGGTCACCAGCAGATCGGCGAGCAGCAGATCGGCCTCGGGCCCCGTACCCCGCCGGACATTCTGAACCACACCGCGGGCGAGCTTTTTCCATGTGGCGGGCGTGACGTCGTCGGACGGATGGCCGTCGGTCAGGGGGCGGCCCTCGAAGCTGGCCATGGTGGCCTTGTCGAACAGGTCGGCCTCCCCCCGCTCGATTAAAATCATGTCACCATCGCCCGGCGTGACCGGCACTTCCTCGGGCAGGTATTCCAGGTCGCCGGTGCGGGCCAGGGCCACGCCCTCGCACAACAGATACCCCTCGGGGGTCTCCGAAATGCGATCCGACAATCTGGTGGAAACGAGGATGAGGGGCACGGGTTCGCTCCTTGAGTTGCGACAAGGAGGAGACTACCGGTCGACCCGAGGGCTGGCTTGCCCGGAACTGTTCCGGGCCAGGGGGAAGGTGGGGGATTTTTTTGGGCGCCGTGGCGCGGGAGCTAAGTGTTCGGCCCCTGATCGCGGGATGAGCCCACTTGGCGATCCCGGACCCTCTTAAGGCCCCTTATGGGCCGCCCTGGGGGCAGATGCGAGCCCCAGGGTGGGGCGTGGCCTCAAAGGGCTCCATTGAACGCCCATTGAACGGGGCAGGATCGCCGGGGCGGCATCGGGAGCCCCAACCATGCCAGGGGGCACCGAAGAGCCCCCTGCGGGGAACCTAGGCGGTTTTCCCGGTCACGGCCTCGACCTGGCTATCGTGCAGCTTGACCTCGACGTAGGATAGGTCGTAGGGGTCGGCGCTGTTGTTCGGGCCGGGAATGACGAATTCCAGGACCTGAGTATCGGGCACCGATGGACTGGAGATGATGACGGTCCCCTCGAGCCCCGCGGCCAGCTCGAAGGGCGCATCACTTCTCATATTCGTTCCGATCACTTTTTCCTTCAGGCGAAGGCGGGTTTCCTCGGGATACATGACTCACTCCTCCCCCAACCGTACGGCCGCGACAAACGCGCGGCCCTGATCTGTTAAAACCCAGGCCCCGGCATCAGACAGAGCCAACCCCTGACGAACCGCCAGACGGGCCAGCTTAAGGGGCAGGTGATCCAAGCGCCCCTCAGACCCACCCTCGGACCCGGCGGTCAGGAGCCAAAGGCGCATGGCCTGCTCATCGGTTAATGCGCCGGTCATTTCCCGGACTTCTCCATCACGAAAGCCGTGGTCATTCGGGGATGCTCCGCCTGTCTGCCATTAGCTCGAGCATAGATCCAGCCGGTCTCAATCTCAACCGTTCGTCCGTTGGGGCCGGTGACGGGAATATAGGCCGTGATCCGCTCGCCATATTCATCAACCTTCCCCCGCTTGGTCCTGGCGGTAGCCAACCCCTCCAGCAACTGTCGCTGAAGGTCCTCGGCGTGACTGACATCCATGCCCAACGCAGATTTGAACACCCGGGCCTTGTTCTCGTTGACGAGGGAGTAGTTGGCGATTTTGCCGATGGGCAGGTCGGCCCGCTCATGGCCGGGCAGGGGCTGGTCCGGTTCATATGGCACCACCTGCTTATTGTGCTTTTCCCAGTGGGAGAGAAACGTCGGCTTACCCCCGGTGGATTCCTCGGTCGGTAGCGGCTGGGCCACGGGTCTGCCCGTGCCGGGGCGAGGCACCACCGGCTCACAATAGCATCTGCAGTTGGCAAACTCCCCCGCGTGGGCCGTATACCCGTCGATAGTTGGTGGATGGTCCCATTCGATAAACTTCCCCTCCATGGCCGCATGACTCCCCCGGACACCACCGTCCCGGGCCGTGCGCCAGATATATCCGGTCCCGCCGATCCCCTGCGCCCGCTGTTTCGTCAGGGCCGTGTTGGCGCTGGATACCGCTGTCCGAGCCAAGGTCCGCGCCCGCGCACCCGTGGCATCCCCGGCGGCTTCGATCTTCTTGGCCAATTCCTCCGGCCTCATACCGGTCACCAGGGCCTCCTGGGTCAAATTGGCCAACCGGTCGGCGGCATCGCTGGCAAGACTTTTCATGTTGCCCGCATTGACCGCGATCAGCTTTTGCAGGGTCACGCCATTGACCGAACTGGTCAGATGCTCACGCAAGCCCTGACCGATGCGCTCGGACTGACGGCGCCAGATCTGATCGTTCTTCCGCGCCGCCGCCGCAATCATGGTGGTTGCCGCGGCCTCGGCCCAGGCGTTCAGGGTCGTGGCATAGGCCCGCAGCAACCTGATCTTTTGATCGGGGTCCCCACCGCCCGCCGTGATCTGGCGGACCCGTCCGGCCACGGAACCCAGTTGCTTGGCATAGGTTCTTTCGGCAGCTTTGCTGGGCTGGAAATCCCCATCGGCCTTCTTGGCCTGATCGGTCCAGGACCACGCCAACCCGGGCCAGGGTTGGGCCGGGTTGGCGTGGGTGGGGGCATTGACCTCAGGCGTCATGGGCCGGGCCAGGCGTCAGGGAAAGGGGATCTTCGTCCGGCATCTCCGGCAGGGGCGGGGCGATATTTGCCTCCCGCGCCGCTTCAATGTCCTCATCCCGGATCCCGGTGAACCGCCCGGTGACCCGCCCGCTTTCGCGCAGGGCCTCCAGGGCCTGTCCATGGTCGATGATGCCCCCGGCGGTGAGCGCGGCAATGGCCTGGGAATCCGCCGTCGCGATCTGACTTTTCTCCAGCGGCGAGGGGCTGGCCAGTGGCGCGAAACTGAACGTTAAGCCGTCCGGCGGGGGCTTGCCAAATACCGACCGATAGAGCACCTCCAGCAGCAACCAGACGGCCCCGCGCAGGTCATCCTCTTGCGCAGTCGAGATCGTCTCGTAGTACATCTGCAGGTCGCTATCGCCCGTCGCGAAGCCCTTTGGGGCCTGCCCAAACAGGCGCACCAAGGGAATGCCCGAGGCGCCGGAGATCTGCTCGCCGAAGGCCTGAAGGGCATCGTACACACCGGCGAAAGACCAGTTGATCGCGCTGACCTGGTCCTCGGAATCAACGATGGTGATGCCCTCGTTGGATTGGGTCTGGCGGACCATCTCCATCATTTTCATCAGGCCCGATTCCGCCGGGCCGCCCTGGGCCAAAATCCGGCGGAAATCCTTGATCGAAAAGACCCGAAGGAAGCTCTTCATCATCAAATTGGCCGAGCCGTAAGTGGCGCTGTCGAGCGCCAGGATCCGATCAAACGCCCGTTCAACAACGGACGCGCCCCACCCCTGTTCCCGCAGTTTTTCGTACCGGGGCAGCTCGACCCCGACAAACCTCAAAACCCGGCTATGGTGGACCCTTTGCAGGTCCAACCCGGCCACGTCATCAAGGGTATAATAGGCCGGATATCCCAGCATCGGGCCGAGGTCGCGGATTTTCTCCTCGGACGGCGTCACCTGCCAGCGGTCAGCCACAATCAGGCCCTTGAAGCTGCCCTCACCAAGAGTATCCAGGTCCAGGGGTTCGTCCAAAGCTTGCCCGTCGATCAACAGGATCGCCAGGGCACCGCCGTACAGCCTGCCCCATTTGATGGCATCGGACAGGCGCCCCGGAATCCCCGTCTCGCGCCAACCGGCATGAAGCCGGTCGATATCCTCCGGCGCCATCGGGCCTTTGATTTCGAGGCCGGCGCGAACCATGTCCTCGGCCACGACCTCGACCATCCGACCGACAACCCAGCTGGTGCGGTACATGTCTTCCAGTTCGGTTTGGTCGACGATCCGGTTTTTCCGGTATGTGGATCCGGCCAACATATTGTCGGCGCCAAGACCAAGCCGGGCCGTGACATTGTCGAAGCCATCACGGACGCGGGCGCGACCCAGGAAGGATTTGGCGGGACGGGCGGGACGGGACGCGGCTGATGCGCGGCGGGGCGGGCTCATTGTCCAAGGGTCTCCCAAATGGCCAGGGAATCGCCGACGAAATAGCGCAGAGCCTGGGTCATGGCATCAACCTGATCATCGTTCGACCCGGCCGGAAAGGCGATCACCTCGCCGTCGAAGTCCTTGCGCCACGCGGCATTGCGCGGCACATACACGTTTCCGGCTTTCCATAACGGCGTGACAGCCGAGGCTCGCGCTACCTTTGATCCATCGGGCTCAATGGGGATCAGGCCCGGCACGGTATTCTTCAAGGTACTGATTACGGCCGGTCCATTGGCCTTGTCCTCCACCAGCTTGGCCAGGGCCTCGGGCCATTTCTTTGTCATAACCAGGACGGCCTCGACCGTGGCCGTGAACGACATGCGGTCGCGGATTTGATCCAGAAGGTAGTAGGCCGCGCCCCTTTTCCCCCAAATCTGTCCGACGACGAAGTCCGACCCCAGGGTATCCTTGAAGGTCATGTCCCAGGATTGAATCACTTCGTCGAAAACCGGTGGCAGATCGGCGGGGAACCACTCCTGGATCCATGCTTCCTGGAAGATGTTGCCGCCGTCCTGGACGGCGTTCTGCTGGAACAGCGCCGACCATTTGGCGGGCGCCATCAGCCTCTTGAATTGAAGAAGTTGTTCCAGGGGATGAAGCTCCGGAACCAAGGCCTCCCCGTTGTCGTTGATCGCCGGGAATTTCAGGTGAACCGCGTCCGGATTGTCTTTCAGAATCGTCGCCGCGAGATCGTCCGTCGCCCAGGACGTGGCCATAATGATCTGACCAGACCGCTTCGAGAGGCGGGTCAGGAAGACGGTTTCATACCAGCTCCTGATCCCCTTTTTCACGGCGGGGGAGCGCGCCTCGGCCTCGTTCTTGATCGGATCGTCGATAATGCCGATATCGACGCTTTTACCCGTCAAGGGGCCGCCGATGCCCGTGGCGAGGTAATAGCCCTTTTTGCCGACAATATCGAACCGGTCGGAATTGCGGAGGGCCTCGCCCTCGACATGAGCGGCCCGCCTCGTGTTGAGCGCGCTGCGCGGATAGACCTCCCTGAACTCTGAAGCCATCATGATCCGCTGCACATCGCGGTTCATGTCCTTGGCCAGATCCGCCGAATAGGAACAGGCCGCGATCCGGGTATTCGGCCAGCGACCAAAGATGTAGGGGGCCAGCATGCGGCTGACCAGCTCGGACTTGCCATGCTGGGGCGGCGCCTGAAGAACCAGGATCGGTCGCTTGCCCTTGTGCACGTCATCCAGAAACCGGTCGATAGCGGCGCAGACTTCGCGCGAAAACCGGGACCAAATATAGTCCCGGCGCGTGTAACCGACGAAACCGCCGAACGTTCTCCGGGCCAGCTCTGCTTCGAACTTGCGCCGATCCCTTTCGGCCAAAAGCGGATTAAGATCGGGGGCGGATGCGTTCACGGATCGCCTCCTCAAGCTCCGCTGTTGTCATCTCCTTGGGGTCGCGGCCATCTTCCGGCATCAGGGCGGCGAGGCGTTTGTGCGCCGCCTCCTCGGCCTTTTTGCGGCCCCGCTCCTCCGCCTCGGCCTTGAATTTTTTGAGGTTCACCGAAGAGCGTGTCAGGGTCGCGATGTTCTTCGCGGCCTTCGACAACAGCTCGACCCGCTCACCCTGTTCCATGTCTTCGGCCTTGGCCTCCTGAAGCGCCATGATGGACTCGAACAGTTCGGTCTGGATCATGGCCGTTAAGGCCTCGGATCGGGCATCTAGGCTATCCTCAGCCCCCGCCGTGATAATCTTCGCGGCCTCGGTGCTCGCCCGGATCGCCGTAAGCCGCCGGTTCAGATTCTGACCGTATCGCCCGAGCGCTGACCGCGACGGAAGGTCGCCCTGGCCAGCGTCTTCGGGAAACCGTTCCCGCAAATCGCCAATGAGTTCGTCCAAGGTCATTGAATCCGCCGCGAGGGCCGCGTCGATATGATCCTTGATGTCTGGCCGGAGACGGCGAATGGTCGAAGGGCGGCCCATGGCTCACCAATACTTCGCGGGGCGCGCGATGCCCGGCGCGCAGTCGATGGTGTATTCGGCCAGATCAACCCCATACCGGGTTAACTCGGCAAACCACCGGCCCGTGGGCTCCTTGCGCAGATCCACCAACCTGCGGTCGGCCAGATAGTCCAACTCCTTGCGCAGCTCCAAGGCCGTGGCGTCCGAATACTCGGCCTGGGCAACGGTCAATACCGGCCCTTCATAGGCGCCGATTGGTCGGGCATTATTCAGCGTCAGAATGATCAGCCAGCGCAGGTATTCACGCCGGGCCTTCGCCGGATCAACCATGGTTCAGTCCTCTCAATTGGGCGTTTTCGAGCTTGATGGCCAATCCGTCCATCTTGGCTTCCAAGATGGATTGCCCGCGCACGTAGTCTTCGCGACGGACATAATCGACCGGTAGATCGGCCTTGAGCTGCATGAACTGTTTTTCCAGGTCACGCAGATCGTTGGTCGCCTTTTCAACGATGGAAAACCGTTCGTCGAGCCGCTGCCCGATCTGACTGAGAAGCAGCTTTCCGGCGCCAAACACGAACCCAAAAAAGGCAACAAGCAGGCCGATGAACTGATAGAACTCAAGTTGAACCGTCATGCCCGCATGTCCCTTTCGTGATCGTCCTGGCAGTCGACACACCGCGCAGCCCAGGGCAGAACGGCGAGGCGCTCCGCCGGGATCTCGCACCCACAATCCCGGCAGATCCCATTTCCATTGACCTGCGGTCGGCGCGAATGGGCGCTTAAGGCTTGCGCAAGGTGCCGCTCCATGGCCGCTTGCGCCCGGTCGCCATCGTCAGCCACCGGAGCCGATGGGCCGCTGGGCCTTGAGCCGTCCATAAATCGCGAGCACGCCACCCGCCGCCGTCCCGAGCTGCGTTGCGATATCGACCACGGCGGCGGTCGTCTGGTCATCGATGGGGAAGCCGAACGCTTGGAGAAGGCCCCCGACGGTTGCGATTAAACCGCCCCATACGGCGCGGGACTGGTACCAATTTTTATTCACAGTGCTCTCCTTGATGTTTGAGAAATCAGATCGAGGGAATCCAGCGGGCGCGGGCGAGCCAACCGGCTTCGAAGGCCTTGAGTGCCGGATTTTTTTTGACCAAAGCCAGATAGAACCGGCGCTGCTGAAGGCAGAGTTCAGAAACAAGGTGACCGCGAAGATGGATTGCGCGAATGGCCGAAAGGGTCTGCGGCCCCACGATCCCATCATCCACCACGCCAACCCCAAGGGGTACGGTCGCCCGCTGGAGGAGCTTGACCGCCTGCCGACCCCCCATGTTCACGGCCACATCAAAGAGCTTGATGGCCAAAATGGGGGAGATTTCGGCGATTTTATCGCAACCGCAGGGACCCCAAAATTTCAGGTGAAACAGCTCGGCGGCATCGTCCGACGTCAGGGCCTTGATGTCATCGACATCAATGTCGCCGTCACCGTCCACATCGCCCAGCTCAAGGCCGAGCGAGCGGAGGAAGCGAAGGGACACCCCATGGTTCGTCGCCCCGCCGGGATCGGCGGGGTGATTGACGAAGCCGCCCTCGTGGGCCAGGACCTCGGCCCGGGCCAAGGCCCAAACCCGGTCGGGCGACAGACTATTCACCGGATTATTCACGGGACCCTCCGAACCATTGAACAGCGGCGTTAAACACCGGGGGCGCGGATGGCCGCGCTACGGTTCGGAGTATGGTCGGAGGTGGGGGGTGAGGCTTGTCCGGAACAGTTCCGGGGGAGGGGACCTAGAACAGGTCGCCCTGTCGGTCATCGCGGGCCTTGCCCGCATTCCGGACCATCGAAACATACCGCTCGGTGCAGCCCAGTTGCAAGGCTGCCTGACGGTTGCTGAGGCCGGGGTTCTGGTGAATCGCGGCCTTGACCATGCGAGAGTAGACGCCACGAGGAATATCTAGTCGCTGGGCGCCAAACGCCGCACATAATTTTTCCATGTCAGCGAAACCAACGACCTGGGCAAGAGGATGATCGGCTTCGGCACGCACGGGTATATAGGTCTCTACGCCACCAATGGCCCTGCCCAGCAGTTCAGCCTTGTCCTCACCAATCACCTCGGCGATCCGGACAAGGCCGATGGGAAGAGTGCGGGGGCGGCTCATGGCCGCCCCCCGCCAAAGTCATTGAACGAGGCGCGGCCCCAAAGGTCCGGCGCGCCGGTGACGGAGGCGAAGACCGACGCGGTCGGGGTGGCCGATGCGGTCCATGGGAAACGGGACAACCGTCCCCTCTGCCTTTTGCCCAAGCAGTTGATCGACGCAGGCCCTAATAATCTCCTCCACTTCCGGATCGATCCAGCGGTCAGACATGGGACGCTCCCAGCAGGCCGATGGCGCGCAGACGGGCCGTGATATCCTTGACGTAGGTGGGGCGGCGCCCGGTCAACTTGACGATTTCCGACGTCATTAAGCCCAAACGCCGGTACCGGAGGACCCGCCGGGCTTCCGGTGCCAACAGGGGTACCAGATCGTCTGGAGATGGCAGGGCCATGGACCGGACCAAACGGGCCGCGAGGTCCAGAGTCGCGGGCAAGGCGGGTTCTTCCGGATGAGCAAGGGGCGGCTGCGCCTTGCCCTCCAGTACGTCCGATACCCAATCCCGGAAGGCCGCTGCCCGATCCGTTCGGGCCAACATGGCCACACGCGCCGCGCCACGAGGAGAGAAAATCCGAACTTGCTGGGCGCCCCCAGGGGTGGGGGCCGTGATCGTTGCCATCATCGCCGCCCCGAACTCTGAGCGGTGAGCCTTGATCAATCGCTTGAATGTGGTTTGGGGGATTCCAAGGGTGGTCCGGATGTGGTCCCCCCTTACCCAACGAGTTCCATTCAAGTCGAAGACATCGAAGGTGGTGTCGAGAAACGCGACCTGGGCCGCAGGATGAATGATCATCACGGGTACTCCTACTGGCTAAAGTGGGAGCGCCTTGGCCGTTTTCGAGGCGGCACATCGGCGCCCAGGGCTCGAAAACACGCAGTAGGTCGTGCCCGCATGTCTTTAGGCCGAAACCCTGGACATACACATGCGGACCCTGGGCACAGTGGGAAAAGGAACCACCACGCTGTCGGGGGGCGTTGCCGCCTACTGTCTTCGGGTTTTCGAGGCCCTTAACAACGACGGTACGCCCGGCGCGGCTGAAAATCAAGATGTGGTGAGATGGGTTCATCATGACCCTGTTCGCCCCAACCGATTGCCGTACCCCGGATCCAATAAAGGAAGGGCGGCAGCGGCTTCGCGGCGCCCCGGTCGGTTCGGCCACGCCTTCATCCAGGGCAAAGGCTCCAACTCAGGCGCTCCGCTCGGGCTCCATTTGAAATACCCCAGTGCGCCGATGGCCGGGATCGCGGGGACTTCAACCTGATCGGCAAGCACAAGGCCCCGGGGGCCGAAGAACCAGGGGCTCTCATGGGCCTTCACGATGGCCGTGACTGTGGCGGCGCCGACGATGGCGCCACGCACAAGACAATCGGGTCGCGGACAGCGGACGCCGAGAGACGCCATAAAGTCCCTGGCATCCTCATATTCCTCCCGGGTCATGCCCTTGCTGGCATGAATCGCCACACGCCGGGGCTCGAAGCCGCCTTTGGTCACGGCGAAGGTGGAGCGGTTCTCGATGTTCTTGAAGCCCGCCACGATGGCCCAGGCCCAGGGCTGCCGGACGGATATCGCGATTTCAGGAAGGTCCATCATCCCCGTTTCCTTTTCCGCGAATGCCAAACGAACCGATGGATCCTGGCGTCGTCATCCAGCCCCGCGAGGCTGGTTGGCTCGGCATCAACGATGAACCCGCTCTTTCCCGGCTCGATTTGAACGACCAGATAGGCCCGCCGGGCACGCTTGCCCCGGCTGGCCAGGTACTCGCCAACAAGGGGCAAGGGCCGGAACCAGGGGCTCATGGTGAGCCGTACCGTCCCGGGGATCCTACGCATGACCAACCGCCCCCGTTCGAACCTCGGAGGCGCGGCTGAAAATCAAGCGCTCGCCCATTGCGAAAAGCTGCGGGAAATCACCCGCTCGACTCCCGCCGAACCCGATGGCATCCTGCACACCTTGATGGTGTTCGGTGAGAGGGTAATGACGATGATCAAACAGAAAATCAAAATTTTGACCTATCTTTTGGTTGCGGGAACCGGACTTTCCGGTTGCAAGCCTGAAACGGCGATGACTGTTTACCTGTCGGATATCCAGGCTGCTGTGGCGGGCGAAGTCCTGACAAGCGAAGCCCGATTGTCCGTACCCATGCCGAATGCCGAGAAGTGTCAAGAATACGGGCCGACGGTTACAGAAGCCCTGACCCCCTATCTGCCGAATATTCGCAATCCGCAATGCCGCAAGACCGGCATGGATAATGCGCTGGATGTTACTTTCGATATCGCCGTTCTCAAGAATGGCGAGGATCGCGACAGCTGGCCGATCATGGCTGTCGCCGCTACAGAGTCCGAGGCCGGTGACGCATATAGGATAGCCCTGACCCTGAACCGAGAGCAGGTCGGCGCGGCGCAGGCGGCCGTGGAGCGGAAACTCAGCGGTGCCCCGCGCGCGAATTTGGAAGAAACAAAGGTCACCGTTTCCTTTGCGAATGACCTGAAGGACGTCAAGACCATGATGGTCGGCAGCGTCTTCGTCGGTGACGTCGGCGTTCCGTTTCAGGGTGAATACGAAGTTCGGCGCCGCGAAGAGCTTCGGGTCGTTTTTTCGGACGTCACGACTGCCCGACTTTTCCAGAGCGGCGAGACGGAGTTCGGCCTCCTCTTCAAGGAACCGATCCCCGAGGGCAAGTGAACTGACCCTACCCATTCCCGCCCCCGATCATCCGGGGGCCGGAGCCCGAGCCCGAGACGCCGTGTCGGAGCTTAACGCCGTCAGCTGCTTGGTATCCCGCCTCGCGGCTTTTGCAATGACGGTCTAAATTCTTCGGTACAGGAACGTTCCGGGTTCTCAGCCCGGAAAACCGCCGATCCCGCTCCGCCTCGGCCTGCTCAATCAGCAAGGGGTTAGGTGCCCCGAAATGATCCCGCACGGCCAACCTCAGCCGATCCGTCATTCCCTTGCGGAATGCCGTGCAAGCCCGGCGCCGGGTGACACCTTTGCGCTTTTTCTTATATTCCGCAGACGCTTTGAAGCGATCAACCGCCGATTCAATATACCGGTGAAGGAAGGTGTGAAGGTAGGCGGCGATGGTCGGACCCGGCGCGCGACCGATGTAGCTGCGGATACCGATGGCTGTATCGACCACGCTAACACAGCCGGTATAAGCGCCTATGGCAACCCACAGGGCATCTGTCACCGTCGGATGCTTGCTGGCAGGTGCGTCGGCCATCTCCATGCCGAGACACGCCTCGTCCAACCCATGCTCTCGCATCAATTCGGCGGCCTTGGCCGCCGCCGCGACGGCCTCGGCTTCGGTGCAACCTCGGGCGGTGGTTTTATCGAGTAGTGCGGCGATCCGCCGCTTGACGCTGTCCAGATCAGCCATTGCCTTGTTCCTTTTCCACCCGCTCGCCCCAGCCCTTCAGAGCCTCAATCAGGCGGTTTAATTGGTCATTCCGCAGTAGGTCCGGATCGAGCAGCACGTTTTCGTCCGGCGACAACTGGCGCCCGCACCATTTGCGTAGGGCCGGGCGCCCGCCCGTGACCGCGCCGCGCTTTTTCAGCTCATCCCACAGGGCGTGGACCTTTCGAGCCAAGGGATTGGCGGCGGGCTTGAAGCCCTGCCGACCGGTGGGCCTGCGGCCCAGCTTCCGGTATTCGTCTAGGATCGCACCAAGCTGACTGTCGGTGCACTTCGCCGCGGAGCGGTGCCCCGTGATGCGCTCCATCAAGTCTCGGCGCGCGTCCTCGTCTATGGCCAGATCCTTGGCCCCGGCGTGAACGGCGGCGATCAGGGCTTTCCGATCAGATGTCATCATTCGATCCCTCCGGATTTGTAGATCGCGCCACCAAGTTCGGCGCCTTTATGGCCGCGTTCCCAGACATAGAAAGCATGAGCGACCGGCGACCCGTTCTTCCGATCTTCAGGTGGAACCGTGAACAGCCAGCAGGTGGCCCGATCTCCGCAGACCCAAATTCGTGCGGGAGGGTTTTTGGCCCACCACAAGCGGCGCTCATCGCTTTCCCGCCACGCTTGCCGCTGGAAGCAGATGACCTTTCTGGCCCCGAGCCTAAAAGCATGATCTACAAAGGCGCAGGCCAGTGAGAACGGCGGGTTCATGAAGACCGTGTAACCGGTCAGGTCCCGCTCGACCGACAGGAAGTCGATGCCAACGACAGTACCTGGATAGCCCCAATCGTGGAGATCCCAGCTCTCAACCTCGTATCCGACCGCGCGCGCGGCCCGGGACAGAATTCCCGTTCCGCAACATGGGTCGACGACAAGGCGGGTCATAAGCTCCACCCGCAGGATCGCGCTTGCGGCCCAGGGCGCGGTCTCCCAGCATTCCGCCGCCTTCGCCTGCTCTTCGAGGGTACGGTACACAGGAGCGGGTTCGACGCCCTCCAGGTGCCCGAAAAGGGTGAGGCCACTCATCTCTCACTTCCTCCTTGGCGCAGGTGGAGGCTCGGAAGCCTGCGGCCCATGCTCGACAATGAACAGGATCTCAGCGAAGAGACCGGCGAAGATTTCGGGGTGCCCGATGCAGACCGCAGCCACGCTTTCCATCACCTTCACCCGAACATCCAACACGTCCTTTTCCATTGCCTTCCCCTTCCTTTGATCGGCTACGACTTAGTTGCGGCGCCCTGACCGGTCAGGGCGATGGCGCCCTCCCGCTCGGCCAAAAGTTGATTGAGATCAGCGGTGCAGTTGTGCCGCGCCGCCGCGATCAGGGTTGCGGCGAGCAAGACCTCATGCGCCCGACAAAAGCCGCCGCACTGGTCCTGGGCGATGACTTCGGCCACGCGGACCAATCCCTGCAGGGATGCTTCGTCGATCATTTCGGAACCCTCCGAACCGTGATTTCCGGGCAATGTCCCAAGGCCCGACGCACTTCCGGGTCCAGGCGGCCACGGACGTAGTCGGCGTGGAAGGGCGTGGGCGCCTCAAGGGTAGCGACGACACCGCCAGCAGCGCGAACCACGGTGAGCGGCCCAATCCAGGTATCGAACTTGTCCCGGTCCATGCCGATGGCCTGGAAGGCGGGCCACAGCTCATAGTCCGGCTCGGGGGTGCCCGAGGCGTCCTCGCCCTGGTGGTCGCCTTCAGGTGGATCGACGAGCGCATCATCCTCAAACACGCGCTGTCCGAGCCACGTTCTGGCGTAGGGGAAGTACATCGGATCGATGCCCTTGGCCGTCCAGGCCCGGGCCTGCCGCTCGGCAGCGCGGGCCAGGAAGGCCGGGTCGACTCCCCCGACGACCAAGGTCGCAAAGACCTCCCGCGCTTTTACCTTGCCGTCCCGGCGCGGGTAGGCCACCCAAAAGGCCTCCCATGCAGACTCCAGCGTGACGGGGAAGGGCTTAGGTTTCCTCGCCATCGTCTTCCTCCTCGCCATCGGTCGGGAACTCGACCAGACCGTCTGCACACGAAATTATGCGCGGCAGGTTGGTAATCATGGATGCGGCGAGGAACCCGGCCGTACCATGTTTCATGGACGCACGGCAAACGGCTGCGAAAAGCGGCACGAAGGCGTTGTCCACGCCAATGCCTCCGGATTTCGCGATGCTTTCGGCGCGCGAGATCAGATCGTCAGCGGCTTGGTTGATGTCGAAGGTGTCAGCCATGTCACACCGCCGCGATATCAATGGGGACCGGGGTCCAAGGCGCGTCGAAGCCATCCCGGATGTAAAAGCGAGCATAAGACTTGGATCCGATGACCCGGATGGAGTCCTTGATGGCCTCCTGGCCGCTCTGCCACCGCCGATCTTCGAAGTCGAGACGAAGGAGCCGGAACACCGCATCCCGCGACACCTGTCCCTCCTTGTCGGCCTGGAAGGCGTCATCGACCAAGGTGCGCAACTCATCCCGTGCGCCCTCGGCCCAGGCGTCGATACATTCGGCAAAGAGGCCTCGGGCCACCTGCAATTCTGGTCCGAAGGTCAGGCGATCAGCGACGGCGATCCGTATCTGCATCAACCCATCGAAGGTCTGGAAGGTCACGTTTCCCTTGCCCTTGGCGCCGCGCTTCGTCGCGCCGTATTGCTCCTCGGCCAGGACCATGTAGGTGGTGGTGTCGGCGAAGACGTGCCCCTTGAACCGCCGGATCTGGTTGGCCAGATCGACGGCGAATCCCATCACTCTGCGAACCATTTGATCCTCCAGAGCTTGCACCGGCTTGATATGGGCCTCGGGGACAAGGTGCCCCTTATGGTCGGTCAGATAGCCGGGTTGAGGCGGCGTGTCCGGCTGCGGGAGGTGGAATTCTTCGACGCTCATGGTCAAATCCTCTTGATCAGAAACAGGGGAAACAGGAACCAACCGGCCACCCAGGCCAGTCGATTGCGGAGGCTGTAGCGGAAGCGGCGGCGGGCGCGGTGGGTGAGCCTCATGCGGCACTCCCTCCGGTCGGGGGAAAATTCATGGCGCGCTTGCTCTCGCGGTCATGGCGGGCCTGGGCGAGGTCCACGACGCCATCGGGCAGGGTATCCGAACGCGGGAACCACCCTTCCAAGCCAAGGGCCTGGGCTCGACAGTCCTCAAGCGCATTGACCAGGACCACACCGCCGTCGCCCTGAACACGGCTGCGGACGAACTCGACGAGATTGCGGAGATCCTCACTGAGCATTGTCCACCTCCTAAACATCTGCCGTCGCGTCAAATTTCAGCTTTCCCCACGCCATTTCGATATGCGCGATGGTCCGCTCGACCTTGGCGCCGGAGGCCAGCAGGGTCGCCAGCTTCATCGTCTTGTCTATGTTGCCGAGGGCGCCGAACTTCTTCGCCACGGATTGCAGATAGGCGACCTCGCTCGGGTTGGTCACGCCCCAGGCAGCGATGAGCACGTCCAGGTCCCCAGGCTCCGATTGGAAGGCCCGCTCCTTCATCCCCAGGCGTCGGAACAACTGGGCGTTCTTCTCCTGCCCTCCGCCGTAGATGGTGGCCAGGACGGCCCGATTTCCGCAGACAGCCACCCCGACCTTGTACTTGTCGTGAAGAGCCCGCAGTTGGTCCAGGGCCTCCCTGGTCAGCTTCTGCGCCTCATCCATGATAATCAGGGCGCCAGCGTTCTTGACCCGAGCGCCGATGGCCCGGGACAGCTTGGTCGAGGACCGCTCCTCGATGCCCATGACGTGACAGATCTCCTGAAGCATCGGATTGACCCGCGCCGTCGCTTCCTCGGCAGTAACCAGGAACACATGCGGGTTGTTGTCCCGGTAGTGCTCCAGGGTCCTGGTCTTGCCAATCCCCGGGGAACCGACGATCGCCGTGAAGTCCGGCGCCACCTGCGCCCACGTTAGAAGCGGAAGGAACTTCTGGGCTGTGGGCGTCATTTGAAAGGCCGGAGCTTCCGGCATGCGGGAAAATGCCTTGGCCCGCTCTTCCCGGCTCCTTAACCAGATGTCGACCTTGCGGGCCACCTTCTCGTTGTCCCCCGCGTATTTGTCATTCAGGAAGGCCAGGAACGTGGATTCCGGAACATCCGCCTCGCGCCCCGCGGCAGCACGGCTTTCATAATCCTCCACAGCCGCCAAGGCCCGCTTCCGAACTTCTTCCACATCGACTTCAACCGGAATTTTGACAATCGTATTCATCTTGATACCCTTTGCTTTCTCGTGTGCTTGTATCCGGGGCGCGGCGGTGCCAGCCGCCCGCCCCTTTCCCCAGGCCCTATCCCTGGGACGCCTTGGCCAGCGCCACGCCAGCCGCGAAATCCTCGAAATTGAACACCACCCGATCCCCGGGCTCCGGCTTGGGAACATCCGCATCGGCGGCCCGCTTCGGCCCCTTGCCCATCTTGATCACGCCCGCATCCAGGAGCGGCTCGGACACCCCGTCCGGCATCATGGCCGCGATGTCTTCAATCCCCAGTTCCTTGGCCTGGGCGGCGATCTCCTTGACCTTCCGCTTGAAGACCTTCTCCTGCCGACCCCGATCCGCAGCAGCTTCGCGGCTGTCGAACCGGCCCGCTTCGTGCAGTTCCGCAGAGCAAATGAACGACCCGTCGAGGCGGTAGACATGGGCCGGAGCGGTCAAATCGTCCGGGTCGTAGCGAACCGCGACCTGCTTTCCCCGGTATCCGATCAAGGCCTCGTGCCAGTAGATGTTCTCGTGCAGTTCCACCCGGCCATCCGGTTGCCGACAGGTCACGTCTTCCACGGCCAGCAGGAACATCCGCTGTTGTTCCGGCGTCAGGGTCGAAACCCGGCGTACCGGGGCGTTGACATAGTTTTCCTCGAAAACCGCATCAAAGCTCCGGCCCTTGGCCACGCTGGCATTGCGGTCTGGCCGGGCATTGAAACGGGCGATTTCCCGCTCCACCACCTTGACCAAGGTCTCAAAGGGAACGGCCTTGGAGCCATAGTTCGCAGGCTTGTTCTCGGGGCTGTTGCCCGTCCAGGCCCCGGCGCATTCCGGCGCCTTGGCGATGGTCCGCGACAACTCCCCGAAGGCCCTCTCAATAGGCTTTGATTGGCCGTGAGCCGGTCGGGTGAAGTGAACCTCGCAGCCAACCGCAGTGAACACGCCGACAGGATCTTCGGGCTTGATCTTGAACCGGCGCCGGTACCGGGACCCGCCCGTGTTCTGCTTCGCCGCCGCCGCCATGGTGTTGTCGGAGAAAATGTGATCGGGCAGACCGTACCGGGAAATCATCGTCCAGGCCGCCAGACGAAAACCCTCCGCCGTCTCGGCCCGATCCAGCCGCCAGCCCACGATCTTGTTGGACCGCAGATCCTGGAAGGCCAGCAGGAAGACGCGCCCCGTCTTCTCATCGGGCCACTCGACGAACAGGTCGATCTTGTGGCCGTCGTAGTTCACTGCTTCCATCGAGTGGTAATGGGTTCGATCGCGCCGGTTCGGTGCCAGGATGGTCTCCAGACCCTTCTCGCCTTCCCGGGCAAAAACGATCACCTCCGCCGGGATCTCCCGCTCCAGGCGGCGCTGGAAGGTCTTTTTGCTGGGGATCGGGGACCACCCATGTGTTTTCGCCAAGTCTTCGACCAGGGCGTAGGACTCGGCATGGCTCCGCTTCTCATTCCGCAGATAGTCGGCCTTGTAGGCCTCCCAGGCGGGTTCGGACATCGGCGCCGTCTTGGTTCGACCCGCATGGTGATCCACTAGATGCGGCAGCCGATCCCCCAGGGACAGCCCGGCGATCCGGCCCTCCCAATTGTAGTAGGAGCTGGTGGATACTCCGTGCTCGGCACACACCAGGGAGACCGCGACCTCCTTGGCCGTGCCCGCCAGGACCAGGGCGCGGACAGCGTCGAGAACCCGCAGCTTCGCCCGCGCCTTGTTCTTCCGGGAGTCGGGGAGCCTGTCGAAATGCTCCCAGGCCGCATCCCGGTCGATCCGGGCCTTTCGCTGGGCCCGGGTCGCCCCCGGCGCTTCCGCAGCCTTGGCGCGGCGGGCAAGCTGCTTCTGGGCCATGATGGGCAGGACGGAATAGTGGTACTCCGTCGGCCCGCCCTGGACCTTCTCCCGGCGGCGCCAGACGCCGAGGGGATTGTGCTCGGGATGCCAAGCTTTGGCGGGCAAGTTCCACTTGTCCGTCTTAGCACGGCGGATGATCCCGCTTTCAGTCTCCGGCAATCCCGGCAACTTGAGCCTCGAGATCTCATCCGCAGTGAACCATTCCTGAGGGAGGATCTGTGTCATAGCCCAGCCCCCTTCGCCGCCCGAAGTTCTTTCTCATAGGTCCGGGATATCTTGGCCTTGGCCTCGGCGGCTTGGCCGACCCGAACCCAGTGCGCGAACCGCTTGGGCACGACGATATGCCCGAAGGCCTCGGCGCCAAGCTGGAACAACCGCGGATCGCCGGTCACTGCCGACAGGCCGATACCCCTGGCGAAGCTGATTGTGTGGTCCCGGCGGCCCTGGCTGGCATAGGCGTTGACCATGGCCCTGGAGACCGGCTCTCCGGTCCAGTCCGTCAGCCGCGCCGCAATTTCCTCCCGGCCCAGCCCGGCGGCGCCAGCACTATCCAGCGTCGCCGCGACGGCCCGGGAAATGGAGTCCCGCAGGGTCGCGGATCGAACATCAACCGGATCGAACCGCACCACGGGATCGACGGGCACGAAGTCGTCGAACAGGTCGAGGGTGTCGGGATCACGCCACCTCATGACCCACCCCCTGGGCCGCCGCCCAAAAGGGAGTGTCCCGCCGCCGTGACGTGGCGGCGCGTGACGGCGGGACACCCTTCCCGTACTCTGGTCGCGATCAAACAACCCAGAGAGGGAATGTCATGAACAAGGAATCGGAAGACAAGGCAACGAAGGTCGCGGCACGGATGAAGGAGACGGATATGAAGGCGTTCGCTGTTCTGGCGCCGAATGCCATCCTTCATAAGGCCACGGCCATGTGGAAGGCCACGGGGCGCGCGGATCTCGAAGACCTGATCGCGGCCTTCGAGGCGGATCTGGCCTCGCCCATGAACGAGGCGCTGACCGAGACATGCAGGGCCGCGATCAACCATCTCCGCAGCCTCCGCGAAGCTGACTCCGAAGATCCTCGTTGAAGAACGGGACCGTCAGGTAATCGAAAAGGATTTCCCAGCCGTCAGGACTAATGTTCCCGGCATCAGCCCAGGCCAAAAAGACCCCCCGAAAGTCACCGGCCTCCAAAAACGGCCAAGCTTCCGGGGGAAGGTCCGGGAGGGTTGGGCATTTTGCGCGCACCGACGCTATGAAGGACTCCCATTCCTTCCTGTTTTTCTCATCCATCACGCGACCTTCTCGAACTGGGCGGCGTCATCCAGGGCGCCGATCTCGCGAAGGTGCGCGACGAACTGTCGCCGCGCGGCGGCGGGCGCCCGGTTCCATTCCCGGGTCATCCGCGACACGGACGCCTCAACCGGATTGACATCCGCCGCGCGCCGCCCCTCGGCCTTGGCCAGGGCGGCCTTGACGGTGCCCTCGGTGCCCGCCTGGAGCAGCCCCAGGGCCGCGCGCTGCGCCTCCGGGGGCGCCTTGGCGAGCAAAAGCAGGTCGGACTGCTTCTTGGCCCAGACCGTGCCCGCGATGGCCGCGCGCACATCGGGCGCCAATTTGGACGCGATCGTGACGGCCAGCTGAATCGTCCGCTCGGTCAGGCCGACGCGCCGGGCCGTCTCCGCAGCAAACGAAATGATTTCGGTTGCTGATCCCTGGCGGGCCTTGCCACCCGCGACACCCGCCCGGGCTTCCGGATGCAGCTCCTCGTACAGCGCCTTGCGGCGGGCCATGAACATGGCGCGATCCAGAGGGTTCAACTCGTGGCGGACAAGATTTTCGTCCACCTCGGCGATGCCCGCCTCAAGATCGGTCATGTCCTCGTAGACGAGGGCGGGGAGGGATGCCCAACCCAACCGCACGACGGCCTCGAGTCGATGACTACCGGCCACCAGGACCAAGCCCTTGTCCGTCTGGCGGACCTCGATGGGCTGCCGGACCAGCCCCACCTGGGCGATGTTCTCGGCCAGCATGGCGACCCAGGCTTGGTCGACCGGGCGAAGGCGATCCTCGACAATGATGAGGGAGACCGCGACATCATGCAGGACCCCGGCTTTCATTGGGCATCCCCCTCGCCCAACACCCGGCGAAGGGCTCGTTCGGCCACGAACTGGACGGGGCCATGACTGAGCGCCGCGCCAAATCCGGCCACTTCGGCCTCAAGCTGACCGGAAAGCTGAAGGGTGTCGATGCACACTTCCACCGGATAGCCGACCTTATCGACTGCGGCGCGCAGGGCGCCTACCATCGCCATTTCGGTGTCGGACCCAACTTCACAGGCCAACATGACGCCGGAATGCAGATCAACGCAGACCGCCACCGTGGCGGGAAATCCTCCAACGTCAAGGGCGAACCGTCGACCCTTGAAACCAGCGGCGACGCTTGTATCCTGGTAAGACCACTGAATGGACTTCCGGACGCTCTCGCCCTCACCGCATTCCGGCATCGGATCCACCAAGGACGGCACCATCTCCCGAAGGGCACTCCAGGTGGGCAGATCCCAGTGGTTTCGGCCCGCGAAGATCGCGACCCCCGTGACGTTCAAGGTGGTGCCCTTCGGCATAGTCCGCGACATCAGCCAGCGCGCGAGCGACATCGCACTGCGCATGCCTCGTTTGCCGTCCACCACGATCCACGTCTGATGATCGCGAAGTTCTCTATCGTCGAACCGGATCCAGACATCCTCCGGCGCGCTGTCGATGACAAGCAATGGCAACGCCTTGCCAGCCGGGTCGACAAAATCAAGATCACTGCCCCACCCCGGCATACCCCACTCGAAGTCGACACGATAAGGGTAGCCACTGACCCAACGGGGAAGGGCACCAACCGTCGCCGTTTGAACTTCATTGGCTTGGCAGGCGCCGAACGGATCAAACGCCGACAGAGCCTCGACCTCCCGCTCCACGGTTTCAAGGACGCGGGAAAGGTCCCGGTACATGCCGTGATGGTAGGTGTCGTCCGCACTATGGACCCCGGCCTTCACCAGGATCGCCAACGCACCATCCAACCGCCGTTGAGCGTCATCCGTTGCCCCCGGTTCTGGCTGGAATTCGGTCATCTCATAAACCGCCCAATCCGCTTGCCGGATCGCGCCGACAACCGCCGAACGGTCCTCAATCTCCACGCTGAATGCGATGTTCATGCCGCCTTCTCCTTTTGAACATGACTCCCAGGGCTGACGGCGGCAAAATCCAGGTGCTTGGAGAAAACGCGATATTTCGGGGTTCCATCCACGTTGTATCGATTAGGCCATAGGGTCCGGGGGGACTTCCCCAGCCATGTCGCGATCGCCATCTCGCCCCGGTAGTTCGGACCGAAAAGGGCAGCGCGACAGGCACCGGAAGGCAAACCGTTGATTTCGGCCAGCTCGGTCAGGGTAGGACCTGACTTACGAACGGCGGCCTTGATATCCTCTGGATGCCACTTCCTGGCCTTAGCCATGTTATCTCCATGCACCGGCCCCGCCAGGCCGGTTTTTCCGATTTGAAACGCTAACATTTGTCAGCAACAGGAATGATAATGGAAGAAAAGTCGCACATTCGCAAGAAGGAAAATCGCGTCAGATTTCTTTCTCGGAATCTCGCACGAAAAGTTAGACTAACCCATTGTTATCAAATAACTCCGACGCAATATCAGGCGCGTGAGTTCAATGGTCAGAGATCCAGATATGATTTCTGACCAACATGATGATTTTCCAAAGCGGGTAGAGATTTTGGTTTCTCGCGTAGGAAATGTCGCAGAGTTGGCGAGAAGATCGCACTTATCGCGGCGCGTTATCGACAACTACAAAGGCGGAGTGGCCGATCCATCGCGGACACGACTAATCGCTCTGGCCGACGCAGCTGATGTCTCAGTTGAATGGCTAGCTACCGGTGACGGCCCCATGACAAAGGACAGCGGAAGCGACGCCATCCCCATCACGGATATTGAGATTTCTATTCAGGAATGGGAAGAGTGGGAAAACTCAAGGAAAGGCCACAAGTTGAGCCCCATCCGGAAGGCCGAGAACGTGATCCTCTTGGCTCAATTGATCCAAAAATTCCCCGCGACAGAGAAGCGGGCAGAGGCCAAGGACATCATCAAGATCGTATCGGGACGGTTATGAGATAGGGGGAATCCCCTACTCGCCGTTCGTGAGTGCGCACTCTACTTTCAAGTGAGCCGCGAATGCGGTGGACGCGAAGCCCCGCGCCCGGAGCCACAAGTCGTGGTGAGACACGACCGATATGTGATTCCACAGTGTAAACTCACTGTCCCGCCTGCCTCGAGGCAGCCACGGGATATAGCACGCGGGGTGCCAATGTCTGAAAAGTACCGTAAGCTCCTGTCTTTGCGGAGCAATCTTAAGAATGAAGATGCTGATTCCCTTGCCGCCCAGCCAGTTTGCAATGCCAATTGCGAAACAGAGGCGTTCGGCCTTTTACGATTCACTGTCAAAGTGATATCGTTGATTGCGCTGCTCTTACTGATCCACCTGCTATGGACCTCTAAGGGCCACGCAAGAGCCCTTCAAGAGCCCCTTAGAAAATTCCAATATCATGTGTCTATCGGGAAGGGTTTGGGGCAAATTCCAATTTCATATTGGAGAGCCGACGGGCCAATTCTGGTTTGCGATAAGAGCCCGTTTTTAAATACCTTTCCCGATATTTCCCCCTATATCCCACCCAATCCCGGTACTTCCAACACCATGTGTCCCCTAACAACGACCTTTTTCTTGGTCTCGGCCTTGGGAATGACATGGGGCATGTCGAGCTCTCGCCCGGTGGCCGCGTTGTGAATGCAAAAGGCCGCGCCACCTTGGTAGATCCGGTCGAGACAATAGTTCGCCCCAACGCAGGGGCGGATTTCGTCCTCGCGTTTTTCCATGATTTTGCGGACGATATGCGGATCCGTCATGTGAGCGCGGGTCATGCCGACCATATCGACTTTGCCCGACTCGATGGCATGGCGGGCCGTCGCCACATCGGGAATTTTGGCCGCATGGAAGGTGGGGAAGGCCGTCGCCGCCCGCACCTCGCCAGCGAAGTCCAGATGGGGCGCGCCCGGCATGCCCTGAATGGGGATGACATCGGTGAGGCCGGCGTCCGTCTCGATATGGCCGCGCACGACGTTCAGGAAGTCAATCATCCCGCTGTCCTTGAGGCGCCGAGAAATTTCCAGACCGTCGTCCCGGGATAGGCCACCTTCAAGCATTTCATCGCCCGTGTAGCGCATACCGATAATAAAGTCGGACCCGACGCGCCCACGAATGGCTTTCAGGACGTCGAAGGTAAAACCCAGTCTGTTTTCAAGCTTCCCCCCATACGGACCTTCCGATGTATTCGTCAATGGGGACCAGAACTGATCCATCAAGTGACCATAGGCCTGCAATTCGATACCGTCCATGCCACCCGCCTTCATCCGTTCGGCGGCGTCGGCGTAATCCTTGATGATCCGCTCGATGTCCCAATCTTCTATTTTCTTTGGAAAGGATCGGTGAGCCGGTTCGCGATTATGGGACGGCGAGACCACTGGAAGCCAAAACTCCTTGTCCCACCGGGTCCGGCGACCAAGGTGGGTGAGTTGAATCATGATCGCGGCGCCCTGCTCGTGTACGGCGTCGGTCAAATCCTTCATCCATGGCACCACCTCGTCCTTGTAGACGAGAAGGTTGTTGAAGACGGGCGGGCTGTCCTTCGAAACGGTCGCCGACCCCGCCGTCATGGTCATCGCAACCCCTCCCTTGGCCCGTTCCACGTGGTAGGCCCGGTAGCGCCCCTTCGGCATGCCATCCTCTGGATAGGCTGGCTCGTGGGCCGTCACGATGATCCGATTGCGCAACGTCAGATGCTTAAGTTGGTAAGGCTGAAGAAGAGGATCACGCGCCATCTGTCCGACTCCGTCTGTCAAGTTTCGTTGACGCTACACAGAAATGTTCATCTGTGTCAATTTTAGGTGCACCTGTGACGAGGTAATTGACTTGTGTGTTCATTTTCCGTAGAGATTGGGAATGGACAAGATCATCAATGACAGTGGTTGGCGGGGATCGCGGGACCTGTGGCTGGACGCGGCTTACGAGGTGTTGCTGGAGGCCGGTGTCGGTTCCGTTAAAATCCAGGTGCTCGCGAAAACGCTTAACCTGTCGCGCACGAGTTTCTATTGGTTTTTCAAGGACCGCGAGGATCTGCTCGAGGCGCTTGTCGCGCGCTGGCGCGACAAGAACACGGGCAATCTGATTGGCCAATCAGAGGCCTACGCCGAGACGGTTACGGAGGCCATGTTGAATGTATTCGATTGCTGGCTCGACTCATCTTTGTTCGATTCGCCCTTTGAATTCGCGATCCGCAGTTGGGCGCTCCAATCATCCGACATCCAGGACGAGGTGCGCAAAGCGGACACCCAGCGTCTGGAGGCGCTTTCCCGCATGTTTCTTCGCTTCGGATGGAGTCAGGAGCACGCCGACGTTCGCGCACGGACCATCTACCTGACCCAAATCGGATACATCTCCATGCAGACACAGGAGGACAAGGCAGTTCGCATGGACCGCATACCAAACTACGTCGAAATCTTCACCGGTCGACTCCCTGAGCAGCGGGAAATGGATCGTTTTCGTGCCCGACATACTGACAAGAAATGACCTTTGGAGAGAGAGTAAAATGATGGATTATGTGATGAAATTATCAGTTTATGTAGTATGCATTATTAAATGATCATAATTATGTGAGAGGGAAGGTGAGCTTTTTTGTGAAAAAATAATGTAGGTTCAGAAAAATTATTTTTTTCACATATAATTTGTTTATTTGTTTATTTGTTTATTTGTTTAACTAATTTTGTGCCGTTTTTGTCAATTGGTCGATTTTATCTTGTTCTGAAGCGACTGAATGTGTGCCTCGTATTGTAAAGTGTATAACCATAACTTCGTGCGGATTATTAGGGGGGAAGAGGAGAGCTGCCTCTCGAAACGGCTTTCCACCCCTCTGCAACTAAACGGATGAAACCCAAGTTCGACCGGTCCATGCCGGTTGAGCATCGTGAACAGGAGACCCAGCGTGCTGCACGAATCGGAAATCTTGTCGACGCTCATGCGCCGGAAACCCGGCTACTCCTTAGATCAAGCGCTTTACATCGATCCGGGAGTATTCAAGGCAGATATGGATCATATTTGGTATCGCGAATGGCTGTTCACGATCCCTTCCTGTGAAATTCCCAAGGCTGGAGACTATGTCGTTTACACCGTCGGGGTTTATTCCGTCGTCATCGTGCGAGGGGATGATGGTAAGGTTCGCGCCTTTCACAATAGCTGCCGACACCGAGGGTCTGTTCTCTGCAAAACCAAAAAGGGGACCAATCCCAAGCTGGTTTGTCCTTACCACCAGTGGACATATGAGCTGGATGGTCCCCTCATTTGGGCTCGTGACATGGAAGCTGACTTCGATGTCACGAAACATGGCTTGAAGGCGGTCCACTGCCGCAACATCTCTGGCCTGATTTACATCTGCCTCGCGGGTGAGGCGCCCGACATTGAGCCGTTTGTCGCCACATCCGCCCGCTATCTCGCGCCACATGATCTGGAGAATTCCAAGGTCGCCTTCGAGAGTACCATCGTCGAAGAAGGAAATTGGAAACTGGTCTGGGAAAACAACCGCGAGTGCTATCACTGCGCCGGGAATCATCCCGCCCTTTGCCGTACCTTCCCCGAGGATCCGCATGCCGTCGGCAACTCCAGAGATGGCGTCCTCGCCTCGACGCAAAACGCGCATGTCGCCCGATGTGAAGCCGTGGGCGCTCCAGGTGCCCGTGTGGAGGGCCCCCATGGAGAATGGTGTTTTGTCCGCACGCCCCTTCTGAGAGCGGCCGAAAGCTACACCATGGACGGCAAGGTGGCCGTGACCAAACCCAACTCCACTCTCCCGTTTAAGGATGCGGGGTCGCTCCTGAAGTACTCCTATCCGGCGAGCTGGAATCACTTCCTGTCAGACTGCTCCATCGTGTTCCGGTTGACCCCGATCAGCCCAACCGAGACGGAACTCACCACCAAGTGGTTGGTCCACAAGGACGCCGTGGAGGGTCGGGATTATGACCTGACTCGTCTAACCGAAGTCTGGGTCGCGACGAACGCCGAGGATCGGGAGGTCGTCGAGAACAATCAGCGCGGTATCCGAACGCCAGCCTATGAGCCAGGTCGCTACTCTGACATCCACGAAGGCGGCGTGATCCAGTTCGTGAATTGGTATGCCTCGGTGCTGTCTGGTGCCATCGCCGCATCCAACCAAGCCGCTGCGGAGTAACTGTCATGACGCAAAGCGACCTCACAGCATCCGAGGATGCTGCGATTTGGCGAGACAGCGAGGAGTTGGAATGCTGCGCGGTCGTCCCCGAGGCACCGAACGTGGCGACATTCGGTTTTGTCTCCCCAAGCGGCGCCTTTTTCAAATATGAACCCGGACAGTTCCTCACTTTGAAACTGCCCGTTCCAGGCAACGTTGTTTGGCGTACTTACACGATTTCTTCTTCTCCGTCTCGACCCTTGTCGATCTCTGTGACGGTGAAAGCGCAGGAGGGGAGCATCGGTACGCGCTGGATGCTGGACCACTTGAAACCTGGCATGCGTCTTCGCGCCAAAGGGCCAGCTGGCCTTTTCACTCTTCCGACCAAGGAGAGAAAAAAGTACCTGTTCATCTCGGCGGGGTCAGGTGTCACCCCGATGCTGTCGATGACGACTTACCTTTTCGACCGGGGAATCGGTCTTGACGTGGTCATCATCCATTGCGCCCAGCGCCCTGTGGATATCATCGGGCGACAGAATTTGGAGCAGATGGCCTCTCGGGTGCCGTCCTTGAAGCTTCATTTTATTGTCGAGGAAGATGATCCGTTCCAGGTGTGGACGGGTTTCCGTGGACGTCTCAACCAGATCATGATTGGCCTGATCGCCGGTGACTATTTGGAGCGCGAAGTCTACTGCTGTGGGCCTGAACCGTTTATGGACGCGGTGCGCGAGATGCTCATTGGCCTCGGCTATGACATGGAATGCTACCATCAAGAGAGCTTCTCCGCACCGGTGAAGACGGAATCCGACCTGGAGGAGCCCGGCGATCTGGTTCCCGATGAGTCTTCTTTGGCGAGGATTTTCTTCACCAACTCGAACGTCAGCGCCGAATGCACCCAAACCGACACGGTCCTGGCCGTGGCCAAGGCTTCGGGTCTCAACATCCCGTCGGGATGTACCTTTGGTGTCTGTGGAACGTGCAAGGTCCACAAGAGGTCCGGTCAGGTCCACATGGTCCACAACGGCGGCATTTCGCAAGACGACATCGAGGACGGGTATATTTTAGCTTGCTGTTCCAAGCCGATTGGCGACGTCGAAGTGGAAATCTGAGCGGCGGTTGCCAGTATGGGAGTGATCTGTAAAAGTTTAGACCAAACCTGATGATTTGATACAGTGGCAGGGGTATGCCGTTGGAGGGGCTCCTGTAGGGGAGGCCCGCCGGGGCGGACCGAAAGGGTCTCTTCAACGGCGGTCATCTGGAGAGATCCGCCATGGAAAGACCGGACCCCACCCCAAAGGCGAGCTTTTATCGTCTTTAACCATCTGTGGGGAAAGCATGTCGCTGATCGCCATCATCGGATTTCACGGTCGGTTTCCCGGTGACAGGTCTTCTTCCGTCGCCTTTTTCCAGGGGTTACGAGAAGGGGCCAATTTTGTTCGACCGGTTCCTGCGGATCGATGGTCGGGAGCCCGTTTTGTCACCGAGGACCGAGCAGCGGGCAAGACACCCACTGGCGCAGGCGCCTTCATCGACTATGACTACCAGGGGTTCGATCCGGACGTCTTTTCCTATGCACCGGAGGAAATCGCCCACCTCGATCCGCAGCAACGGTTGGTGCTGGAGGTCGCCTGGGAAGCTCTGGAGCAGGCGGCGGTCGACCCCCGCGCCCTCGCGGGACAGGCCGTGGGGGCCTATGTGGGCGGGTTTACCTCCGACCATCTGTTGAATCAGTTCTCCGCTCAGGCGCGGGGAGCGCTTGAGCGCCATTCCGCGACCGGCTCGACCCTGGCCATGCTCGCCAACCGTCTGTCCCATGCTTTGGATCTTCGGGGCCCCAGTGTCACGGTGGACACGGCCTGCGCGTCCAGTCTGACCGCCCTGGACATGGCGGTTCGGGATCTCCGTTCGGGTGCCTGTTGCATGGCCCTGGTGGGGGGCGTGAACTTCATGCTCCGACCCGAGGTTCAGATCGGTATGTCCAAGGCTGGGCTTCTCGCGAAGGACGGCCGCTCCAAGCCCTTTTCCAACCGCGCCGACGGGTACGGACGAGGAGAGGGCTGCGGCATGCTGGTGCTGAAGCCCCTTCACGCTGCCCGGACCGATGGCGACCGCATTTGGGCGGTGGTCGAGGGGAGTGGCTGCGCGCATGGGGGGCGAACGGCGGGGATTTCGCTCCCCAACGGCGGGGCGCAGGAGGCGCTGATGCGTCGGGTTCTCGCCGAAGCGGGGCTGACATCGGACGACATCGGGTACTTGGAAGCCCATGGCACCGGAACCGCCCGGGGGGACGAGATCGAAGCCCGGTCCATCGGCGCCGTCCATGGCCGGGGGCTTCGGGAAACACCGCTGCCCATCGGCTCCATGAAGGCGAACATCGGCCATCTGGAGGCCGCAGCGGGCGTGGCGTCCGTGATCAAGGCGTTGATGATCCTGGAGACAGGCCTTGTTCCCCCCCATGTCTTGGTCGGCCAGCCTAATCCGGACATTCCTTTCGAGGCGCTGAACCTCCGCCTGCCTCGGGAGGAGGAGGGGCTGGTGGGGCGTCGGGTGGCGATCAACGCCTTTGGCTATGGGGGCGCCAATGCCCATGTGATCCTGCGGGCACCAACGGAAAAAGAGCGGGACGCTCCGATCGTCACCCCGCCGGAAGACCCTTCGATCCTGGTCCCACTGGCCGCCCAGTCGCCGGACGTCTTGCGCGACTGGCTGGGGCGTCTCGCCGCGCGGGTGGAAGAGGGGGTGGGGCCCGCTGATCTGGTTTATACCCTGGCCCGTCGGGGGCATGGCGCCTGTCGGGCGTCCTTCTGGACCGGGCGCTCGACCCCGTCCGCCATCCTGGCGGCCCGGATCCGTGCGGTCCGGGATAGGGTTCCGGATCGTCGCGGCGCCGCTTTGTCGGCAGAAGGGGGGCGGGTTCTCTATATTTTCTCCGGCATGGGCCCCCAATGGCCGGGCATGGGTCAGGTTCTATGGGACCGGGAGCCGGTCTTTCGCCGGACCCTGGAGGAGATCGCGGCGTTGCTCGATCCCTTGTCGGGGTTTTCCCTGATCGAAGCCTTGACGCGCCAGGGGGAGAGGCAGGGGGAGGAAGCCGGGGGGTGGTCCTGTCGCTTTGC
Source organism: Rhodospirillum sp. A1_3_36 (assembly GCF_047263945.1). NCBI lineage: Bacteria > Pseudomonadati > Pseudomonadota > Alphaproteobacteria > Rhodospirillales > Rhodospirillaceae > Rhodospirillum > Rhodospirillum sp. A1_3_36. The sequence continues at coordinate 40,334 of NZ_JBLAVB010000020.1, forward strand.
CCAGCCCGCCAATTTCGCCTTTCAGGTGGGGCTGGTCCGATTGCTGGCCAGTCGGGGAGTGGAGCCCGACCTTTGTCTCGGGCATTCCGCGGGCGAAGTGGCTGCAGCCCACCTCGCCGGGCATCTCTCCCTGGAGCAGGCTGTGGCTTTGTGTTGGGCTCGATCCGTGTCCCAGGACAGCCGGTCAGGTGGAGGCGGGATGCTGGCGGTCAAGGTGACCGAAGACCGGGCGCGGGAGATGGTGACCCGCGTGCCAGGCCTGGAGATTGCCGCCTTGAACGCCCGATCATCCGTGACCGTGACGGGCGGTCGGGCGGCCCTGACCATGGCGTCTGCGCTTTTGGAAGAGCAGGGGATAGCCTATCGGCGATTGCCCGGCGACATCGCCTACCACGGCGCGGACATGGACCCCATCCGGGATAGCCTACTCGAGCGTCTGGCGGGTTTGACGCCCGCCGTGCCCACCTGTCCGTTGGTATCGACGGTCACCGGACAACCTGTTACTGGACTTGGCACCGACCTCATGGATGCCGCCTACTGGTGGAGGAACGTCCGATCGCCCGTGCGCTTTCGGGATGCCTTGGAGCGGGCTTTCGCTCTGGGTGTCACCCACTGTTTGGAGATCGGTGCCAAGCCCGTGCTGGAGGGGGCCATCCGGGAGGCGGCTGGGGAGCAGGCGCGCAAGATCACGGTTCTGTCCGTATTGGATGGGGGAGGGAGCGGGGGAGGGAGCGGGAGAGGGAGAGGGAGAGGGGATGATCAGTGGTCCGTTCAGGCGGCTCTGGCAGGAGTCTTCGAAAGCGGTGGCGCTATTGACTTGCGGCGGATGGTTCCCGAGGGGCGGCTGATTCCTCTGCCGGGAGCGGGATGGTGTCGCGAGCACTTTTGGCACGAGGCGGATGTCCAGGCCCTGGACCGGTTGGGCGATGCGGGGGGATCGCCCTGGGCTGAGCCTGGCCCTATCCCCGGACGATGGACCACCGATCTGAACCGGCAGGATTTCGCCTTTTTGACCGACCATCGGCTCGAAGGGGCCTCGGTTCTTGCCGGAGCAGCGGCGCTGGAAGCTGCTGTCCAGACGGCGCAGGCGGCCAGGGAGGGCTGCCGGAAGGACGATGCGGCGCTCGCCCTGGTGGATATCCGTTTCCACAGGACCTTTCCCTTGGATCGGCGTGTGGCGGCTGTCCTGGATGGGCGATGCCTGGGCGATGCCCTGGACGTCCTGGCCTATGATCCGGTCCATCCAAGGGGAGCGGTTCGTGTCCTCTCCGCCGGGATCCAATCGCCTCAGGCCCAACCCGTGGCTCGGTCCATTGTGGAGTTGGCCGCCCGGGCACCCCACCCCCTGGATCTGAACCGCCACCGGGCGGAGCTCGCCGCTCTCGGGCTGGCGCATGGCCCGGCGTTCCAGGTGCTCCGGGGCCTTTCCGTGGCATCCGACGGCTCGGCCGTTCTCGCCCAATTGAGCGCCAACCGGGCCGTCTGGAAAGGGGAGGCCCACCAATTGCCGCCCTGCCTGATCGACGGCGTGTTTCAGGCTGCATTGGCACTGGTGGTGGCTTCCGGCCCCCTGGTCCCCCTATCCATGGATGCCTATCGGCTTTACGCGCCACTGCCCGCCCACCTTTGGGCTTGGATTACCCTTTCGGATAAGGCCGACGGAGAGGGGGGGCTCGCCGTAGACGCCCTGCTGTTGGATGGGACGGGGGGCTGTCTGGCCTGCTTGGAGGGCATTGTGGCCAAGCCCTTGAAGCCCACTTTGGATCCACCACCCCTCCCCGGCCTTTCCCTTGTTGAGCGCTGGGTGGAGGCTGAGCGCGTGGAGCAGGGGCCGATAGGGGGATCCGTCGCGGTACTGGGGCCAGAAGGCGCGGATCTGGCTGGGCTTCGAGCGGCCCTGGGGCGGGGGGGCCTCAAGGTGGTTGGTCCGGAGGAGGAGGGGGATGTCCGGGCCACGGTGGTCTTGGTCACGGCGGAGAGCGACCTGTTGGCGGAGGAGCTTCCCCGGATCCGGGATCTCTGTGTCCAGGGACGGCGGGGACGGGTCTATCTGATCACCCGGAACGGCCAAGCCGTTTTGCCGGGGGAGGGCAGGGTTCGGCCCGCCCAGACGGCGGTCTGGGGTTTGGGGCGGGTGTTGTACAACGAAATCCCGGAGACCGCGACGACGCTGATCGACAGGACGGAAGAGATGGGCTGGGCCGATGCGGTCGCCCGGGAAATCTGCGGTGGATCCCGGAGCTCCGAAGTGGCCTTCCGGTCTGGGCGTCGTCTGGTTCCGCGCCTGTCTCCCTTGGCCCTTGGTGGTGCCGGTCATGGTACACGACAGGCGGGGCTTTCCCGTCACGGGGCTTCGCCCCCAAATGGGTTTGGGCAATCGCCCCAAGAAGACGAGACACTGTCCTGTACTTTGGGTGCCGGTGGAGGAGCTCATGGGAAACCAAGGTTCCGTCGATCGCGGACCTATATGGTCACCGGAGGGTTGGGCGGTTTTGGTCGCTATCTGGTTCTCTGGTTGGCGCGGTCCGGGGCCGGGCGGATCCTGGTGACCAGTCGCGCCGCCGCCTCCCAGGCCCAGATGGCGCCCCTGGTCCGGGCGGTGGCAGCCCTGGGGGGGGAATTGACCGTGGCGCAGCTCGACCTGCTGGACGAGGGCGCGGTTCGGAATGTGATGGGGGGAATCACCGCCTCGGACCAGCCCCTTGCCGGGGTCTTTCATTGGGCGGGCATGATCCGGGATCGGTCCGCCAGGGAGATGACCCTGGAGGATTTTCGCCTGGTTCTTGAGCCCAAGGGAATGGGGGCTCTGGCCCTGCACCGGGCCAGTCTCGATCTGGCACCGGAGTTGGCGTATTTCGTCCTGGCGTCCTCGCTTTCTGCGGTCATCGGTACTCTGCGGCAGGCCAACTACGCCGCCGCGAATGCCTGGATGGACGGCTTGGCCTGGGCGCGCCGGAGCGCCGGGTTGCCCGCCCTGTCGGTGAATTTCGGTGCCGTTTCCGGGGGCGGCATGGCTGCGGATCCGGTGGTGGCGACCCATCTGAGAGCCGCCGGGCTGCCCCCCATGACGCCGGAGACCGCCTTGGCCGGTTTGGGCGCGGCTCTGGAGGCGGGAATCCCTCGGGTTTGCCTGACACAAGAGATCATTGGGGCGCGGTGGGCCCGCTATGATCCCCGTCGCGCGGCGACCGAGATGATGGACGACCTGTTGTTGGACCGGGACCGGCTTCAGGCGGGAGGAGAAGGGGATCTTCGCAGAGATCTGGGCAGAGATCTGGCCGTCCTAAGTGGCGGGCAGCGAACCCGTCGTTTGGCCGATCTTCTGCAACATCTGCTCGCCGAGGTTTTATCCTGTCCGGCGGCGCGTCTGCCCTTGGAAAGCCCCTTGGACAAGCTGGGGTTGGACTCCCTGGCCGCCATCCAGTTTCAGCTCGGCATAGAACGGGAGCTGGGGGCCGCCATCCCCATCACCAGGCTGATCGGAGGACAGAGTCTGCTGGAAGTGGCGACCCTGGTGGGCGAGGGCGTCGAGGTGGAAGCACAATCGAAACATGATTTTATATAGTAATGGTATTGTCTGCTGGTGGTTATAATTTTAAGGTGTTTTTTCGCCGGTTTTTTTCCGCGTCCGGCCTGGGACAACGTTAAGTGAACAAGGGATAACGTTAAGTGAAATGGCGGAGAACAACGGCAAACGGAAGAGATCCTCATGAGGGACGACCTCATCGCGGTGGTGGCGGATTTCGTGGATGTTGATCCTGCGGAATTGGACGATAGCATGACGCTTGAGGACCTCAAGATCGATTCACTGACCTTCGTCGAGATCATGTTTGAGGTGGAAGAGAAGTACGACGTTCCGGTCCTGAGCGAGATGCAGGGGCAGCGGCTGAACCTGCGTGACTTGGGAGACGTGCTGCGTATGACGGAGGCCCTGATCCGGAAGCAGCAGAATACCGCATCATCGGCGGGGATCGATGTCAGTGGGAACCAATGACCGAGGGCGCATCCGCAAGCCCCGGCGTTGTGGTTACCGGGGGTGGGGTGCTGTCCGGCCATGGGAGGGGGCGGGATGATTTCGAGGCGGGATTGTTCTCGGGTGTCTCGGCCATTCGCCCGATCACGGCCTTCGACCTCGACGGGTTTTCTTGTCGCTTTGGCGCCCAGGTGCCGGATTTCGATGGCGCGTCGCTGATCCGCAAATCGGATCGTCATCTCTACGACCGGGTCAGTCTGATGGCCATGGCCGCCGCCGACGAAGCCTTGGAACAGGCCGGTCTGAGCGCGGCGGAAATCGGACCAATTTGCGGGGTGATGATGGGCTCTGCCTTTGGTCCGGGAGAGTCCATTCAGGACTCCGTTCTGCGCTTTGATGGAAATCAGCGTCTGCGTCCTACGAGCATCGTCAAGATGATGCTGAACAGTCCCACCGCAGCTCTCTGCGCCCGGTATGGAGTGGAGCGGGCCTCCTCGGCCCATGTGACCGCCTGTGCGGCGTCCGGACATGCCATCGCCGCTGGGGTTCGGGCCATCCAGCGGGGGGACATGGATCTTTGCCTCGCCGGAGGGGTGGATGCCTTCCCCATTCAGGCGCTCTTTGCGGCCTGGGATGCCCTGGCGGTGATGACATCCGAAACGGACGAAGCCCGGGGGATCATGCGCCCCTTTGCGCCCGATCGGGCGGGATTCGTTATCGGCGAGGCGGCGACGGTGCTGGTTCTGGAGCGGAGGGATCGGGCCCTAGCCCGGGGGGCGCCGATCCTGGGTGAAGTTCTGGGCTCGGGGGCGGCGTCCGATACGCCCAACCTGACCAAACCCACCAGGAAGGGCATGGAACATGCCATGCGTTGGGCCTTGAAGGACGCGGGTTTGACGGTGGATGCCGTGGGGCATGTCAATGCCCATGGCACGGCGACGGCTTTGAATGATTCCCTGGAGTGGGAGGCCATCGAAGACCTGTTCGGCGAGCGGGCCTCCGCCTTGCCCATCAGTGCCTGCAAGGCTTCCTTCGGTCATTGCATGGGGGCGGGAAGCGCTACGGAGGCCCTGGCCACATTCCTGTCCCTCAACCGGGGAGAAGCGCCCTGTGCCGTGGGCACAGCGGGGACGCTTGGAACACGGTCTATGGATGCCCAGGTGGCCCTATCGAATTCCTTTGCCTTTGGTGGGCATTATGTCTCGTTGGTCCTGTCAAAAGGGTCTTGATGCCGAATGTGCCCGAAAAGGGATTCGGTCACAGTGGATTGCGTCGAGGCTGGGTCTTTCGGGACGTGAGCAGGGCCGCGTTCAGGCGCTCGGACAGGGCGGCCGGTGCCAAGCTGTCCAAGGGCGCGGATGAAAGACCCAAACGGTGACAGAGCGCCAATAGCTCCAGAACGATCACAAGGCGATGGAGCCCCGGATCCATAGGGCCACCATCTCGGTTTTTGGGGGGATCACTGTGGTGGAGGCGTCGGGCGGCGGTGACTGCGGTATCCAGGGTCACCAGATCCTCGGCCAGCCCTCTCCATTCCGGTTCGGCGGGGCGGGTGGCATCGGTCCAGATGGACCCCAGTGCGGATAGGAAAATGCCCGTGGGGTCCTGGGGGATGGTTCGCCCCGTGACCCAGGTCCGCGCCAATAGGCTTTTGGCTTCGTCCGCACGCCCTCTTATGGCGGCAAGGATAGCCCGGCTTTCCGCGTGGCATGCCTTGATCGCCAAAAATGCGTTCCATAATTGGCCTTCCGGGGTCTCTCCGGGCATTGGCCGGTGGTGGGGTGCTTCTGGATTCGGGTCGCTTGTCCAATGTCGTCCCATGGACAGCACTTCCGCCAGGAACGGCGCGAGGCCGGGCGTTTCGGCTAACCGGATGATGCGCTGCTCCAAGAGGGTCTCTGCGATCGACAGGGAGGTTTCCAGTGGGGCGATGGCCAGGGATCCCGGCAGACCTCGGAGGACCTCTCGAAAACCGGTCTCTTGTGTCTCAATCCGCCGTGCCGTGCCAGGGTCGGTGATGGGCGCGGTGAGCATGCCCAGCGCCCCTTCGAGTACATTTGACAGAGCCTCGAGAAGGCCGGGGGAAAGTGTCGTGTCCGGGGCTGTTTCCAGTCTCCCAACCCCCCAAGCCACTTGGTGGGCCCGATGGTGGAGTGTCTGAAGGCTCGGGTCCTGGGCCTTGGCCGTGACTTTGACGAGCCAGTCCGCGCATCGCCCCATGGGGCGGTTTGTCTCCGGTGAAAAGAGGGGCGGCTGAATGGCGTCCAGGAGGCGCAGATACCCCAGGAGCCCTGCAACATGGGGGAGGAGGATCGTGGGATCCGGCTCTTGTGGTGCTGCGAGTACGACCGGCTTGTTTTCCTTCCCAAGGCCGATCCAGGCCCCTTCCACCAGACAGGCGCGGGCCCCTCCCTGTCCCTTGAGGAGAAGGGCCCCGTCAATCGCTGGAAAGATCAGGTCCTCGGGCCCGGGGGAGCCATCGTCGATCATTCGCTCGGCCGCTCGGCCGGAGCCCGGATTGGTCGTGGTGAAGAGGGCGAGGCGGGGCTCGGGCCCCCCCGTGATCGCGCCGGGGGCCGATACATCAAGGGCCAGGGCCAGGGGGGGCGGATCAAGGGAAGGGGAGTGGGGGGTGGGGGAAGGGGAGTGGGGGTTGGGGGAAGGGAAGGCAGGACTTGGGCCTCCCAGGGCCGGAAGGCCAGCGCTGGCCAGGAGGGGAACCGGTTGGATGGCCCGGCGGTCCCTCCATCCCACCCGCTGCGCATGGGGGAAGCGCAGGGCCAGGGCGGCCCTTAGAAGGCGGCTCCAGGCGTCGGCCCGGTGGTCTTCCAGGTACAGGGCCTGACAGGCCAGGGTCACGCCGATGACGCTGGTCGCGGGCAGTCGATCCAGGGCCGCCGACCGGGCCTCCGGGGCTTGGGCCGCGCGGGCCAGGAGGTTGGGGCCACCGCTGGCGTCGTTCTGGATATCGTACCACAGGGGGTGAGTGACGATCTCATGACTCTCCGGGCCGGGTGTCGCGGTGAGGATGGGGCTGGCCGCCACAGTCCAGGGAGCACGGGTGAAGGGGATCATGCCATGGGCGATCGCCCCTTGGAGGGGAGCGTCGGCTGGTGGCAGGGTCTCGCGCAGGGCGGGGAGCAGATCGTTCCGGACCGCGAAAACCTGGAACAGCTGTTCTCCGTAGGTCAGAGAGCGCACCACATGGGTGCCGAAATCCTGAAAATAGCTGAGATAGCGGGCGGCTTGTCGGGCTGTGACATCACCGTGGAATTCGTGGCCTTCCTGGCGCAACTCATCCACTCTAAGGCGGGCCAGGGCCCTGCGCCCCTCCGCAGTCAGCCAGCGCAGGATCCGATGCTTGCGGTTCAGGCCTTCCCATTCGGGCGTGTAATAGAGGGTGCCGCGCCGTCCTCTTAGACGCGCCAGCAAAAAGGCTGCCGCCGGTCGTTCTGTGAGGTCGAGGCTCAGGCGTGCGCCCAGGGTGGCCAGGGCATGGGGGTCCATGACCGTTCCGGCGCCTAGGGAAAGGGGACCGTCCAAGCCGACCATGGGGATCACGGAAATGTCCAGAATATGGTTCACCAGATCCTGGGGCGTGTCATGCAGGGTAAGGGTCGGTTCCTCCCAAACCACGGGACCGCTGGGTGGCGTGGAGGCCTCGGCGATCACGGGCCGGTTCGGGGGGACCCGCCAGGGTGGGGTCGGTCCGGGAAAATGGGATTCGAGACCCGCCAGGAGGTTGACGGGATCGCCTAGGTTGATGGTCAAGCCTGTCTCCGCATGCTCTAATCATATGATTCTATACACCATTTCCGCGAAAATCGGGAAACTATGCTTCGCAGTTTCTGGGCTTTGCCCAGACCCGCAAAGGGTCACGGACCCTTTGATCCCAAATGGGGGTCCGGGGCCTCAGGCCCCGGTGGGGGACGGGGCAAAGCCCCGTGACGGGAGAGGCCCGACTGCCGTGTACCCTGGGGCGGTTTGATCTAGAGCAAATCCCGAGCAATCTGGAACAGATTGCGACGGGCGGAACGCACGCCGTAGGCATGACGATTTGCTTCAATATCAGAAACTTAGAGCATGTTGCGTGAATCACATTTCACGCAACATGCTCTAAGTTGGTTGGAAGGTGCCGACGATGACCAGATCGGTGGGGACCTCCACCACGTCCATCTTCATCAGATTCCCGGGAAACAAGACGCTGCGTAGCGCGAAATAGGAAACGGGGCCGAAGGAAATGCCCGCCATAGCCGCCGCGAAGTCGTCGTTGAGGATGGACTTCAGTTTGTCATTGATGGTGCTCGATGCCCCGCCGGTGACGTTGACGACGGGGGGCTGGGGCGTTATGCGGATCGTCTGGGATTCTCCGCTGCCCGACAGGCTGACGGGATTGTCCGCGTTGACGGTGATCGTGTTGCCGATGTTGCCGCTGGGCGTGATCGATTGGTACAGGTGGAAGCCGTTCTTTGCCGTTCCAGAGTAGGTCCCGCCCAAGTATAGGGAGTAGGTGACCGTATGGCGGTTGCAGCAACTCCCATAGCTGAACGAGCCTGAAAAATGCATTTGTGGGGCGATATAGGCGGTATAGCCCGCCGTTGGGGATTGGCTTTGGGGATAGAGGTTAAAGGGCTTGCCCGCGTTGTTGAATCCGTCGCACAGAATATCCTTGAAGGTGATCCGCGAATTGATCATCAACGAACAACTGTAGCCGTCGGCCGTGGGCACCGGTTCCAGGACGATGGGGTCGCTTCGGCCGGAGGTGCCGTTGGTGACGATCAGGATCTGGACGATGATGTTGCCGGAGTTGGTCTTCAAAACCTTGAATTGGAATTTCGTGGGAGTGAGGGAGGGGTCGGAATTGCCGGAGAAGCTCAGCGAGGCCACCTGATATTGGACCCCATGGGTCATGAACCAGCTTTTAATCTGGTCGGACAACTGCTGGGACGAGACGTTCTCGATGGTCACGTTGTTGGCTGTGAACGCGCCATTGGCGAAGTCTAACACCACCGTATGGGTATTCTGATCCTGGTCGACGACGCCGGTCACCGTAGTCAGTTGCACGACCGCCGTCATGCTGGGATGGTTGCCCAGGTCGATCGAATGGCGCTGGCCCCATTGGACGCGGCTGTCATTGGCCACGCATCCGCAGGAGTCGGGATCGAAACCGGCCGAGGCGGGAAGGCTGCCCGTGCGGGTGGAGCCGGACAGGATGGCTTGGGTGACGGTCACCGTGTTCGATCCGCCCGTGAACTCGAAGTGCGGGGGACCCAGGGTAAACGAAAAATCCGTGACGACGGAATAGTCGCCATGGGGATTGGGAAGGCGAGGGCCACAGAAAATTCGGGAAATCGTCATCTCGCCGCTATGCCCGGTCATCTGGTCGAACTGGGCTTGGAAGAAGGTGTTGATGGAGGATTCCAGGAGGTTCAGGACCGCGTCCCACCCATTCAGAACTTCCTTGTCCTGCGCCATTTGACCCAGCAGGTAACTGAGAGTTGGGCTATTCGACATGCTGTTCCCTTTCGGTGGACAGGGTGGGGGCGGGATCTGTGGGGCCAGGACGATAGGGGCAGGTCAGGGTGTGGGCTCGAGATGACCGGCGATGACAAGCTCGGCGGGCAGGGCGGAGATCTCGAACCGGGGCCTGTGGCCGGTCAGGACCATGTCTCGCAGCAGAAAGTCACTGATCGCGGTCATCTGGACCCGGGTCATGTCGCTCCGGATCTGGCCTGTCAGGAAGTTTTCCAACTGGGGTTTGACGATGTTCTCGTAGAAGCCTTCGCCGTTGATCGATTGCCCACCTTCGCTGAGACCAACACGTTGGTCTGCGCCGGTCCCGCTGATCGCCGTGGGGTAATGGGCGGCGATCTCCAGGTGAAGGTGGACGGAGGACGCCGGGTCGGTGAAGGTGAACAACCTGAGTCCCTGGTCCGGGGAGCCGCCGAACCGCAGATATTGTTCCGACCGGTCGGTGACGAAGATTTGACCGTCTTCCGTGCCGAAGGTCCCTTCGAAAATCATCGGCTCATGAATTTGGGCGAACCAATGGGCGTCACCGCTGGAGGGCGCCATGGAAACCAACTTGATCTCCCCGGTACCCTGGTTGTAGCCGCTGACGATCATTGCCATGGTCGATTTCGAGGAGACCAGGACGCTGAAATCATAGCCATCGGGATGCGGGATGGCTCGTCCCGCACCTTCGACTGGTGCGTCGGGGGTCAAGCCCGCGAGAATCTGTAGAACCGGGTCCCCTGCCACGGAACGCCCCATGCGGGTGGAGACAGCGTCCGGTGCGATTCTCGAGACGGTGGCGCTTTTGTTGGCGCGAGCGAAAGATGCGATCTGGCCCGTCAGGTTTTGGGCCGACAGCCACTGCGTCAAGGGTTGTGCCACCGTGTGACTGGACAGTCCGCCTTCATCGGCGCTGGTCAAGGTCAAGCCATTCGCTGAAATATCCAGGGCAATGGCGAAACGCTGGCCATCCGGCGTGGGGCGCACCACCAAGGGCATGGCACCCGCCAATCGGAGCGGGTTTTGGCTTGTGATGTCCACGGGGTTGGACCAGGACACATCATTGGTTTGCAGGAGCATCTGGGCATCTGGCATATGTGCGGCCCGTTCCGCAGACACCTTGCCGATCCGCAGGACACCAGTGTCGATGCCGTAGGTCAGAGTGACAACAGAGGCGCTATCGTCCAACGCGACGGTGGGGGAGGAAAGGTCCGTGCGGACCTCCAGAATATCATGTTGGCCGTCGACCTGGGTCGGAGCCAGCCAAGTCAATCCGCGCTCCTTGGCCTTTCCAGTTCCCCCCTCCCAATTGCTCAAGAGCAGGGATTGGACGGCGTTTTGGGACAGATTGAGCGCCAGATCCCACCCCTCGGGTACGGCGGGTGTCTCGGACATCGCCTTGAGAAGGTCGTCCATGGGGAAGGTCCTTTGGCGCGAAAAGGGGAAACGGGGGCAGAGCCGTAAGGGCGAAAATGAAGGAACCGCCGGAAGGCTCCGGCGGCCCGATAAGGTGGGGCAAGGTTATTTGCCTTTGGTGCTCGGATATCCCGGAAGCAACAGGGCGACGTTTTGCGGTGCCTTGTCCGCGTCGGATTGATAAACGGTTGCGATCACGAAGGGACTAATCTTGCCGGTTTCAATGTTCACGTCATAGGTCACCTGCCCCCCGAGGGAGGAATCCACGGGGCCGTAGGTTACCTGGAAGGATGCGGGCATGTTGGATTTGGTCACGCTGTTGACGGTGGTCCCATTCTGGAAGTCCTGGCCACCGAAGCTTCCCTTCGCGTTGGCGGCTGCGGGGATCGTGATGGTGTATTTGCCATTCGGGCTCTTCTTCCTGACCTGCGCGAGGAAGCGGCCCACCACCAGGGAGTCTCCGGGGACCTTGGCCGTGGACATGGCGATCAGCTGTCCTGCAGGGAACAAAAGGCTTTGCAGGGCCATGACAGACAGAGGCTTGAAGCTGATCTGTTGCATGTTCGCCTGTAACTGCTCGGGAATAGAGTCCGAGAGCGCTGACATGAGGGCAATTTTTACATCGTTGTTATTACACTCACAGGCGCCTGTCGGTTTCAGCTCGCTGGACTTGTCCACCTTTACTTCGGGATTGGTCGTCGAGAATTTGATCAACTGGTCGCCCCCCTGGTCGAACACCTCCAAGGGATAGGTGCCGTTCATGGTGACGTAGGCCATGGCCGAGGCATCTTGCCATTCGGTCCAGTAGTAGCGTCCAGGTATGTAACCCCCGCCGGGCATGCTCATGCCGGGCGAGTAGAGATATTGCCGGTATTGGAAGTCCACGTTGGTTCCGCCCGTGGGGCCATCGGCTCCGGTGGCTTCGCCGTTGGAGTAGTAAAGAGCGACACCTTCCGTTGCCGTCCGGGTGTAGGTCAGGCCGGAAATGTCCCAGGACAGATCGTTGGAACTGGCTGAGATCCGGAATTCGGTCTTGGTGCCGTTCACTTGATAGCTGTCTTTGAAGGGGACAGGCGCGGTAACCATGCCGGTTTTCATCCTGGCGCTCCAGGCTTGGTAGTTCGTGCCGGGAGCGACGGCGTCCACCATGAAATTCGTGCTGCCCCTGTTGAAGCTGTTGACGAACACATGCTGGAAGGTCAGTTGCGAACTGATCATCAGCGAGACCATGAAGTCGCTTATCCCCGCGACGGGTCCGGCTGGATTGTAGGCGACCGGTTCGGTCAGAGTCAGGGATTGGGAACTCTGGGGCTTCCCACTTGTGGCGATCAACAGTTGCAGGACGTTGTTGCCCGCCTGGGTCGTCAGCCCGTGCAGCACGAATTGTGTTGGTGTCAACGCTTTATCTGCTGCGAGGTCTGTGGTGTTGATGGTCTGAACGTCGAAGCGAATCTCGTTCTGACTGTAGTAATTGGCAATCGCGTTGGAAATCCGGGATGCGTCGCCACTGGGGTCCCAGTTCTTCGGTTCCACCGTGATGTCCTTCAGGACGAAGGATCCACTGGGGAAATCCAGGGTGACGGTCAAGGTGTCCTCAGCGTTGCCCTGGTCGTCTGGCGGGGCCACCACGCCCCGAATGGTGCTGAGCTGTACGTTGGCGTGGATGTAGGGGGACTTGCTTGTATCCACCACGGAGGGCGATGCCCAATTCACTTCCAAGGTCAGGGTTTGGGTGCCACTGCCCGCGTCGGTGACCGAAATGGCGTCCTTGCCTGCGGTATCGGCGGTTAGCTTGATCCGGGTTTCGGTTCCGGTGCTGCTCCAGCTCGCGACATAGTACTCGTTGGTATAGGCGCTGGGATCGCCTGGTTTGAGCGGGGCGGGCAGGGTGCCCGTGGTGCTCAGGAAGATCCCTCCCATCCCCAACCCGAGGACGTTGCCCTGGGCGATCACCAGTTCGCCCGTTGCCGTATCCGCCGTGAAGGTAAGAGGACCGTCGGGCAGATAGGCCTCGCCGGGCAGGAAGGTGCTGCTGCTTGTCTTGTTGTCGCCGGTGACATCGACCGTGCCGACCACGACATTGCCGCCTTTGATGTACTGCTGGATCTCGGCCTGATCAGACCCGGCGATGAATTGCAGCAGGGGGTTCGTGACCTCGAAGTTGAACTTGGTGATCGTGGCGGACCAAAACCCGCGACCAATGGGCGCTGGCGTGCCGAAGTAGGATTCCTCGATCTTCATCAGACCACTGTCATCGCCTGGCCGCAGAGTCTTCAGATAGGCCTGGAATTGTTGGTTCAGGAAGGCGTTGACCGGGTTGGAGAGCATGCTGAAGGCCGCGTCCCACCCCTGGAGGACGGCCTGATTCTGATACATCTGGCCTTCCAGATAGCTCAGGCTGGGCTCCGATCTCGTGTCCATGGCGACAAGGGTCTGGGCGAGGCCCATGGGAGGCTTGGCCTTCAACATGGCGGTCATGGGCTCGACCCTGTTGGCCGCGAGGGCGCGTTGCATGGTCGCTTTCAGCGAGGCCATTGGATCGTTGTAGATCGCGGTAATGTGGAACTCGAGCTCGATATCCACCAAAAGGTCATCGAAGGTGATGCCCGCGTTGGTGCTCTTCGCCGGGAAGCTGATGCTCCAGTCGGTGAAGGGGGTGATGTGGGTCACATTATCCGCGAAGACGCCTTTCTCACCACCGAACTTCAGGGCGCCGGTCTTCACGTCGTAGACGAAGGGGCCGAAAAACCGTTGGGTGCTGGCGAAGGTTCGGGTTTGGCGTTCCGGATCCCGGTCCATGAAGGGATGGGCCTGGGTGCTCAACTCGATCTCGAATTGATCGCTGTCCGTCGATTTGACCCCTTTGATTCGGGGAAGGATCTTGTCGATGCGGACCATGACGTAGTTGATGAAGGCTGGGGTGGAGGCTGACACGGAGAAGCGCTTGAACCGTCCACCGGTCAGTTCCTTGTGGGGAATGGATGGGATCGTGATCGTGATCGGGTCCGGGACCGGTCGGGGTGGGGGATTCAATCGCTGAATGGCGTTGATAATGCTGGCGTCCTGAGCGGAGATCACTCCCAATAATGCGCCCAGGGAGAAAGAGGTGATCGACGCCGGTTCGCCGAAATAGGTGAACTGCAGGGCACCATTCTGGTTTTCCAGCACGCGCGCCAGCGTGCTCAGGACCTGTTTCAACTGGAATTGCAATTGGCCGGTCATACCGATCAGGTCCACCTTGGCCAAGTTCGGCCCCACTACGGGGTCGGTCAGGTTCAAGGCATTGCCCAGGGCGGACATGCTGCTCTGTTGTTGGCTGTTGATGGTCTTCAGACGCTGCTTGTTGCTGATTTCGACCAGCAATTGACTGGCCTCGGTCTGGGCGGTCAAAAGCCCCGTGCCAACGATCACAAGGTTCTTCGTGGCGGCGATCAGATCTGCCTTGTCCTGTTGCAGCTTGCCGTTGGTTGGGACGTTGGTCAGCGCGGCTTCCACGTTGTTGGGAACCATCTGAAGGTCCACGAGGCTGGGCATTTGCATGGTACCCGCTTCGGAGGCCGCCTGAATGGAGTTCGCCAAGCTGTTCAGCTTGCCGATGTCGTTGGTGACCTTCTCGATGACGCTGAGTTGGCTGAGGACCTTCATGACGGATTGCAGTTTGTCGAAAACGTCTTTCAGCGCTTTCAGGGCATCCAGTACGCCCTTTTCTGCCGCGCCCGGAATACCTGCGAAGGCCATGCCCAGGCTGAACAAACCGGTGACGATGCTCATCGTCGCTTTGAAGACTTCATCCTTCTCGTACTCGACGTAGTCCTTCTCGAACTTTTGGACAATGCCCGGCGGGGAGCCAAGATTGCTGATCAGCTTCTGTTGCTGGGTTAGTTGTCCCTGCAAGTGGACGATATTTTCGAGCGTTTTGTTCAGTTGGGACGTTAGTTGAGCGATGATGCCATCGTAGTATTTGTCGATGGATCCTCTACCGTCTGCGAGGGCCTTGAAATATTGGGTGAGGACGTTTCCAATGGATTGAACATTCTTGTTTACCGCCGCGATGGAGTTCATCGTTTGAAACTTGGCGGTCGTGGTCATCAGCTGTGACTGATAGGTGGCAATCTGTCCGTTCAGGAAAGAGGCTTGGTTCACCAAATCGCCAACATATTTGGAATAGGTGTCGTAGGTGACGTAGGGCACGAAGACCGTGTCCATACCGAAATCGGCGATGGAGTTGACCAGATAGAGGGCGCGTACCCGGGCGTTAGACAGCACTTCGTTGGTGGTATTGGACGGAATAATGTTGGCGAGCCATTGCAGGTAGCTCAGTTCCAATTGCTTGACGGTGTCGGCGCCGGGCCCCTGGGATTGCAACAGGGCTTCGCCGGCGACAACCGAGAATTCTACACTTTGGGAATGGGTGATCAGGATCTCTTCGCTGGGCGGGGTGGTCAGGACACCGACCAGATCCACGGTATATCGTTTGGTGCCGCGGTCCACGGTGGAGGGTGTTTCCATCAGGATGCCGTCCAACGCGGTTCGGCGCGAGACGGGAGATGGGTCTGTCCCACTCTGGAAAATCAGGGCGCCATACATGTTTTCGCAAGACAGGGTCATGGTCCGCAGTCCCTTGTCGCTCATGGACAGGACCGGAGTCTGAGCCGCCTGGGTGGTGTCGATGATCTGCGACACCATCGTGATCTGGTTCGTCGGGATGGCGATGGGGTCGGCCCCCGTGGCGGATGTCGCCTGGAGGACCTGGGAGAAAGAAGTGAAGCTGACCATGGGATAGGCTTCGCCGATGATATCGGCGCCCATCATCTTGACCTTCGCCAAGTCAATGCGTTCCTGGTAGATGTCGATGACGGGGGTGACTATGCCCGACGCCCAGGAATCCGTGGTCTGCGGGAAGATGC
The DNA here is from genome assembly GCF_047263945.1 of Rhodospirillum sp. A1_3_36. NCBI lineage: Bacteria > Pseudomonadati > Pseudomonadota > Alphaproteobacteria > Rhodospirillales > Rhodospirillaceae > Rhodospirillum > Rhodospirillum sp. A1_3_36. The sequence goes on from NZ_JBLAVB010000020.1 coordinate 56,144, forward strand.
TCGACCAGTCATAGTCTAATGGGCGCCGCAGGGGGATAACCACAGCGTTTCCGTACTTCTGCATCAACCCTCCGGCCACGATCCGATCCCAGGGACCTTCGACCAGGGCATTGGGAAGCAATTCGGCCAAGGGGGTCAGTTGGCAGGCATAGGTGACCTCCATCTTCAGTGCTGCGAGCAGACCGTAGTTCCGGACGGGAGCGAAGATGCTGGGCGTGCCGTCGGGGACATAGCCGTTGGCCCAATCCCCATTTTGAATCGCCGCAACCAGGGTGGGATCACGGGCAATCGTGGTCAATGCGCCATAGGCCGTGACGTAGCCGCCCGAACTCGTGGGGCTGGTATAGACTTCCCAACTGTTCGCCAGGAGTCCCGAGACCGCTTTCGTTCCGTCGGGTTGCGCGGTGGCTGCGTGATTGAACTGTGTCCGCAGGATCTCGAACATGTCGTCGTCATAGACGAAGACCTGCACGAGTTTGTCGCCGGTCCGGGTCCTGGACACGAAATGGGTGCCCAGTTCCGACATGGCGGCCAGATATTTTCTCGCGTCATCCAGGGTCAGTTTGCTGTCGTAGAGGGGAGATCCCGAGACCGGCGGCTCGGCGGGGGGCAGGGCGTCGATGACGGCCAGTGCCTCCGGGGTCAAGATATCTCCGCGAGCGCGGGAGGCATTGCCGTCCGAGTAGTCTCCCGTGGTTGTCGAAGCGCACCGTTCGTAGGTGACGAGCATGTAGTTGCCCGTTTCGGACAAGTCGAGGCCCAGGAAGTCCTCCGCAGCACGCAGGGCCGAAGCCGCGTCGGCGTCGTTCAGGGCCAAGGGGCCGGAGGGAATGTCGATGGTCTGGGGGTCGTTGGAGACCGGTAGCACGTCATAATCGTAGATTGTCGACAGCAGGGATTGGGCCGACGGGTGAAGGGTGATCACCGGTGTGGAGACCCAGAGTTGGAAATCCGAAGGTGTCGTTGCTGGGTTCTGGGGGCGGAGCGGCTGCTGGGCTGGCAGGAAGAAGGGCGAAGCCACGTCTCCATTCGGGTTCCAAACAGGATGATAACCAAACATTAGATTGGCCGAGGTACCGATGGTGATCGCGTGAACCATTATCGACTCCGTTGTTGAAACCGTTTTTTTTGAAACTGCGGCAGCCCATGATCGACGTTCCGCGTGCGACACGGCGATGGTACTAAAGATACGGGCCTTTTCAAAATAAGGTCAATCAATAGTTGTCTTGAGTGATTAAAAATTTTTCTTCTTATGTTATAATATTTACAGGTGTATTTATGCCCATGGATAATGTGGGTCGCACTGGCGGTAGGTGGCGTCCTAGCATTACAGTTGCATTTTTTAATGATCTCTGACTCTATGAGTTTCCATGATTCGGAGGTCATGGATGACGGGTGCATCGATTGAGGCGACGCTTGAGCTTTGGGCGTCTTCGCTACGAGCAGTG
>NZ_JBLAVB010000021.1:0-52342 GCF_047263945.1 Rhodospirillum sp. A1_3_36
CCTTTTTTCTGTCCCGCCCAACCCCTCTTCCGGTCCCCGAAGGAAGCGGTGGCACATCCGAAAATAATGCCAATTCAAGGAATTAAACAAAACCAGCCAGGGAGAAAACCCGGCCCCAACAAAACCACCGCTCCGTCGGGAGAGCGGGTTCTATAGGCCCAAACCCACCCCGTCAATCGGAAAAGATAAATTTTCTGAAATTTGTTTGCGACAGGGAATCAGGTCAACCCTCTGGCTAGAAAGGGTGGTTCCCCTGCTGGGGTGCGGGTCTCATTGCCTTCGATTCAACCTGCAGGTATCCCGCCTTAATCGGATAGATTTCCAAGCAGCAGGGCTAGGGTTTCATTCAATCGCCGAATCTGGGCTTCGCTCACGCCCTTGAACAACCGCTTGAACAGGTCCTTGGTCGACCCATTCACTTGGTCCACGACCTCCGCTCCCCGAGCGGTCAAACTCACCACGCTGATACGCCCATCGGATTCGGACTGGCGCACCAGAACAAGGCCCTCATCCTGCATCCGATAAACAATCTTGGTGATGGTAGGCAGTTTGCCGTGGGCCTCTTCCGCGATGCGCGAGATGCTCATCTCCCCATAAGCGCGCAGAAGCATGGCCACCCGCCAACGAGACACATCAAGGCCGACGACCTTCAGCTTCTTTTCCAACTCCAGCCCATACTTCGCATGCAGCCGGGTGATCCAATAGAAAGGGAACTCCGTCACTTCGAAGTCCTCGCCGCCGGGATAGTATTTGCTCGTCACCCGCTTTCCCGTCGCCATCCGTCCCTCTCTCCTTCCTGGCCGAATCTGGACCAAACCGAATCCTCCAGAGTCCGCTTGGAGCACGACCCGCACCGCTCTGCAAGAGAAGCCGGAGGACCCTAGAGCATCGAGCGGAAAAGTGGAAACCGGTTTTCCGCTCGATGCTCTAGCATTTGATCTAGAGGAATTCCCTGATGATCGGAATCACTTTCACATCCTGAATTTTTTCAGAATTTCAGTGATTTATAAAAAAAACCGGCAAAAAACACCTCGGTCTCCGCCCGCGACTCCCCTTGCCGCAGGCCAATGCCTGCCTGTTCTGCCCAATCTTGAGCCGGGTTTCTTTGACCAAAAGATGCCCCCATTTTTTATGAGGATAATAAGCTAAATCATTCTATTTGCGTGTAAATTTATTTTTGCCTTTTAGTTGACTTTTCAAGTGATTTTGGGGAACAATTTGATCGAAATCAAACGTCGGGACGCCTTCAGCTTCCCACCCTTCATGACCAGTTCGCTCCCCTTTGACGACCCGGCGGCGAACGCAATAGACGGGAAAAGGCCTTTGGATCAGGAGATTTTCAACGCGTGCTTCGTCCGCGCTGCGGACCTGGGCCCCGAAGCGGGGCGAACCTGGGCGGTAAAGGATACGATTGATATCGCAGGTCTTCCCACCCAGAGCGGATGTCGCGCCTTTGCCGAAACCCCGGCAGCCGAGGAGCACGCCACAGTGGTTCAATCCATTCTGACGGCGGGGGGACGGATCCTCGGCAAGACGACCCTGCACGAGCTGGCCTACGGCATGACCGGGATCAACGACTGGGCGGGCACGCCACCCAATCCTGCCTTTCCGGACCTGGTCCCCGGCGGTTCTTCAAGCGGATCGGCTGCGGCCGTGGCCGCCGGTTTGGTGGAGTTCGGCCTTGGCACCGACACGGGGGGGTCTGTCCGCATGCCTGCGGCCCACTGTGGCCTCTTCGGCCTGAAACCCACCTATGGACGGATCAGCCGCAAAGGTGTGGCGCCGACGGAGAGTTCCCTGGACTGCGTTGGCCCCATGGCCGCCACCATGGAGGGCCTGATCACCGCCATGGCCATGATGGACCCCACCTTCCTGCCGGAGGATCCGACCAACAGCACAATCCGCCTGGGGCTACCGAAGGTGGAGGCGAACCCAGTCATTCTCGCAGCCGTTGGCCGGGCCCTCGAAACTGCCGGCGCGGAGACGGGGGCCGTTTCGCTGCCTTCCCTTGAAGAGGCCTTCGCTGCGGGCCTGACCATCATCAATGCTGAGAACTGGCGCGCCTTCGGTGACATCGCCGACTCTGGTCTGCTGGGCCCCGACGTGGAGGCCCGCCTGAAGAAAGCCGCAGCGACCACGCCAGAGGCCGTCGCCAAAGCCGAGGGAATCCGGGCCCGTTTCACTGCGGAAGTCGATGCCGCCTTGGCCGGGGTCGACGCGCTCGCTCTGCCAACCCTGCCCAGTTTTCCCATGACCCTCGCCCAGGCGCGCGCGGGCAAGACCGACCTTCGGGCCTCCCTTCTGATCCGTCCGTTCAACTTGTCCGGCCACCCGGCCCTGGTCTTACCCCTGTCGCCCGCAGACGGCCAACCCGTCAGTCTGCAACTCATCGGTCGCAAAGGGGGTGAAGCCGCCCTTTGCGCCCTGGGACAGCGGTTGGCAACAACCCTGGGCCTGTAATCACCATTTTTTCGTCATCCCGAAACCGAGAGACGCACCATGACCGAGAACCATACTTGCCGTCGCAACGTCCCTGATGTGGATATTACCGGCCTTGTCCAAGAGGACCGGGTCCACTCCAGCCTCTATTCAGATCCGACAATTTTCCAAGCCGAACTGGACAAGGTTTTCAACAACACCTGGGTCTGGGTTGGCCATGAAAGCGAAGTTCCGGATACCGGAAGCTACAAAACCGCCCATATCGGCAAGCAACCGGTGATCGTCAGCCGGGACCGCAAGGGCGAGATCCATGTCTTGCTGAACCGCTGCCGCCACCGGGCCGCCACGGTCTGCGAGGGCAAACGCGGCAAGACCCGCAGCTTTGTCTGTCCCTACCACGGCTGGGGTTATGCGCTTGACGGGGAACTGCGCGCCATTCCCAAGGCCGATGAATACGACGGGGTCATGGACAAGAAGGATTTCCCCTTGGTCCGCGTGCGCCACGAAACCTACAACGGCATGATCTTCGCCACCCTGAAGGAGGACATGATCCCCCTGAGCGACTTCCTGGGCGGCGCGAAGAAGTGGATGGACCTGTTCATGAAGCAGGGGGGCGGCTACCCCATCAAGGTGCTGGGCGACCACCGCTTCCGCTTCCCCGGCAACTGGAAGATCCAGCTGGAGAACACCACCGATGCCTACCATTTCCCGGTGGTTCACAAGTCCTTCGTCAGTTCCCTGGACGCCCAGACCAGTCAGGTTTTCGACTTCCTCGACGGTGACGGCTTCGTCGAGGACCTGGGCAATGGCCATAGCGTCATGGTCATGATCCCCGAGTTGGTCGACCTGGAGGACAACCTGGATGCCCCCATCCCCGACCGGTTCAAGGACTTCGCCGCCGAACTGGCCAAGGAAGGCAAGGACGAAGCCGAGATCAAACGCCTCGTGCGGGCCGTCGGTGGGTCGGGTTTCAACCTCAACCTGTTCCCCAATGTTGCCTGCTCCATGGCCTTCTTCCGTGTCCTGCGTCCCATCTCGGTGGAGGAAACGGAAATCCACCATGTCGCAATCGGCGGTGATGGCGCTCCGGCCTCCTTCAACCAGTTGCGCATGCGTCTGCACGAACACTTCCAGGGCCCCATGGGTTTCGGCACGCCCGATGACGCGGAGGCCTGGGAACGGGTCCAGAAAGGCTCCTACGCCGGTCCCGACGAGTGGATCCTGGTCAACCGCGGACAAAGCAAACTGAAAACCAGCGCCGACGGCAATGTGGCCGGAGCCGTCTGCTCGGAAACGGGCATGCGTGCCGCCTACCGCAAATACCTCGCCATGATGACCGCCTAAGGAGCCGAAACAGATGAACGCCACTCTGAACGCCGTCACCGCCTTCATCAACACCGAGGCGGACATGCTGGACTTCCAGGAATACGAAGCTTGGTTGAACCTCTGGGACGAGGACGGCAGTTATGTCGTCCCCATCGACACCGAGACCGAGGATTACGCCAACAGCCTGAACTTCGCCTATGACAATGCGACCATGCGCCGCCTGCGCGTGAACCGTCTGATCAGTGGCGAGGCCGTCTCGACCCAGACCACGCCCAAGACCGTGCGCTCCCCTAGCCGCTTCCGGATCCTGGACGACGCGGATGACGTGGTCACCGTGCGCTGCGCCCAATTGCTCAGCGAGAACCGCCACGGCAATCTGCGCACCTATCCGTCCGACGTGACCTATAAACTGCGCCGCGAAGGAGACGGCTTCCGCATGGTCGAGAAGGTCGTGCGCTTGCTCAACGCAGACCACCACCTCTCCAGCATCGGATACATCCTCTGATGGAGGGGGGAGAAACCATCGACGTCGTGGTTCGCCGACGCGACGACCGGGCCGGGGGCACCATCGCCGTCCTCGAACTGGCCCGCCGCGACGGCGCCCCCCTGCCCGACTGGGCAGCGGGAGCCCATTTGGACTTGACCATCGCCGGGGATCTGATCCGTCCCTATTCCCTCTGCGGTATCCCCGGCGAAACCGGGTCCTACCGCCTGGGGATCCTGAATGACCCCGCCTCTCGGGGAGGATCCCAGGCGGTCCACGCCACCTTCACAGAGGGACTTGAGACCCAAATCTCGGCGCCGCGCAACCACTTCCCGCTGGACAACTCCGCCAAACACAGCGTTCTGGTTGGAGGGGGTATCGGCATCACGCCCATGCTCGCCATGGCCCATGCCCTGAAGGCAGCGGGACAGGCCTTCGAGGTGCACTATTGCGTCCGCACGCGGGAAAGCGCGGCCTTCCTCGACGAATTGGCCGCCACCTTTCCCAACGAAACCCACCTGCATTGTGACGATGGGGCTCCGGATCAACGCTTTGATCCGGATGGCGTCCTAAAGGCTGCGGGACCCGACGCCCACCTGTATGTCTGTGGCCCTGGCGGCTTCATGGATTGGGTAATCGACCGGGCCAAGTCAGCAGGACTCGACAAGGACCGGATCCACTTCGAGTACTTCAACGCCCAGATCGACACCCATGGTACCGCCTTCGAGGTCGTGGCAGCCCAAAGCGGCGTGACCGTCACCGTAGGTCCGGATGAAACCATCCTGGACGCCCTGGGCAAGGCGGGAATTAAGATCCCCAAATCCTGCCAACAGGGCGTTTGCGGAACCTGCCTTTGCGACTTGTTGGAGGGTGAACCGGACCATAAGGACAAGTTCCTGACAGACGAGGAGCGGGAGGACAACGACCAAATCATCACCTGTTGCTCCCGGGCGAAATCCCCTCGTCTGGTCCTCGACATCTAGCGGATTCGGTCCCTTTTGCCAGAGTGTTCCGAGATCAAATTGGACCATTCCGTGGCCTAACTTGGTCTCAAAGACACTCTAAATTTTAAGAATCAGAGAGAAACTGGGCCAGCTTGACGCAAGCCGTCCCAGTTTCTCTCTAGGTTATTTTCGCCCCCTTCGCGGACGCTGAAGGGGGTGCTTCCGCATGGCTTGAAATCGCCTTTTCCTCAGTAATTTTGTTGATTTACCGCAGTGCCCACAAAATTGACAATTCAAGTGATTGATGGAACGATTTGACCAGTCATTGAGCATTTCAAAGGGGAATTGCTCACAGGATTTGAAGAAAAGGCCTGCACAGATGGGCCATCGGTCAAACCAACCACCACCGGAACCACGCCCCCCTTACGTACTGGAGACACCCATGGGATCCTTCGCCTTCAAACGCCTCGCCACCATCGCCCTGACCGCCGCCACCCTGGGCGGCCTGACCCTATCCGCAGCTCGGGCCTCCGACTCCGTATCCCTGAGCGTTCAAAGCGCCTGGCCCTTGACCCTGCCCGCCAGCGGCCGGGACGCCCAACATTTCTCCGACACCCTGAACGCGGCCTCCGATGGCTCGATCAAAGTGAAGCTCTATTCTGCGGGCAAGCTGGTTCCCTCCCTGGAAATCTTCGATGCCGTCCGCAGCGGCTCCCTGGACGCCGGATACACCAGCCCCCTCTACGTGGCGGGCAAGTTCCCTGCGGTTCAACTTTTTGGTGGTGTTCCCTTCGGTCCGGACGCGGTGGAATACCTTGGCTGGATCTATAACGGGGGCGGTCTCGACATCTGGCGCGAGACCTATGCCAAACAAGGCGTGATGACCGTTCCCTGTGGCCTGATGGAACCCGAGGCCGGCGGTTGGTACAACAAGCCCATCGACAGCGTCAAAGACCTGGAGGGTATGAAAATTCGCTTTGCCGGATTGGCCGGGGAGGTGATGCAGAAGCTCGGCGCTTCGGTCGTGCTGCTTGCGGGCAGCGACATCTACCCCAGCCTGGAACGGGGCGTGATCGACGGCACGGAGTTCTCCATGCCAGCCATCGACAAGTCCGTGGGCTTCGACAAAGTGGCCAAATACTACTACCTCCCCGGCTGGCACCAGCCCGCTGCGATCAACGAACTGATCATCAACATGAAGAAGTGGAACTCCCTGACAGAGGCCCAGAAAACCCTGATCGAGACCACCTGCCGCGAGACCATGGTCTGGGGCGTGACCTCCACCTTCGCCGAGAACGCCCAAGCCATCGAGCAGTTCAAGGCTGCGGGCGTGGAGATCCGCTCTTTCTCGCCGGAACTCCTGGCTGCCTTCAAGGCCACCACCGAGGACGTCATGGCCGAACAGGCCGCAAAGACCCCCGAATTCGCCAAGGCCTGGGAATCCCTGTCAGCCTATCGGGCAGCCAATGCCGCCTGGGCTGACCAGCGCATCCAATAATCCTTCTCACTTGTACCAGGGACCAGATCGGCCCTGGCGGGTCGATCTGCGGAGAGAAATGATCGACTCCTTTCTTGCGTGTTTGGTCCGGTCCATTGACCGGACCACCACCACCATTGGCAAAGGGGCTGCCTTGCTCCTGCCCGTTCTGGTCGGTGTCATCGTCGTAAACGTGGCCCTGCGCTACGGCTTCAATCTCGGCTTGATCGAGTTGGAGGAACTTCAGTGGCACATCAATTGCGTTCTTGTTCTCTGTTGTCTCGCCTTCGCTTATTTGGGTGATTCCCATGTGCGGGTCGACATTTTCCATGCCCACTTCCGCATCCGGACCAAGGCCTGGGTCGAGGTTCTGGGGGGACTGTTCCTCCTGCTGCCCTTTGTCTTGGCCATTGGTGTCTTCGCCTGGGACAACTTCACCTATTCCCTCTCGCTGAACGAACGGAGCCCCATGCCCGGCGGCCTGCCCGCCCGTTACGTCATCAAGGGGGTCCTGGTGTTTGGCTTCGCGCTGCTCGGCCTTCAAGGCCTATCGGCCATTGGCCGCAACCTGCTGATCCTGCGGGGCATCACCCCGCCGCCCACCGGCGCTGTCGGGGAGGACCAGGCATGAGCACCGAGATCCTTTTCGTCGCGCTGATGTTCGTCAGCTTCATGGCCCTGTTATTCACGGGCTATCCCGTCGCCTTTGTCTTGGGCGGCGTGGGGGTGCTCTTCGCCCTCTTGGGCGACGCTCTGCCCCTGATGGGAATCGACAGCCTGCCGGTGGGCACCAACTTCCTGGGTTTTGCAACGGACCGGATCTTTTCCACCGTATCGAACTACAGCCTGGTCCCCATGGCCATGTTCGTCTTCATGGGCTACATGCTCGACCGGTCTGGCATCGCCGACCGGTTGCTTGATGCCCTATCGCTGGCCCTGAGACGGGTGCCTGGAGGCATGGCGCTGGCCGTGGTCCTGATCGGCGTGATCCTGGCGGCTTCCACCGGAATCATCGGCGCCTCGGTTATCCTGCTGGCCACCGTTGCCCTACCCGCCCTCTCCCGGAGCGGAACGAACCTCTCCCTCTCCCTGGGTTTGGTGGCCTCTTCCGGTTGCCTGGGAATCCTTATTCCTCCGTCGATCATGCTGATCGTCATGGGAGACCAGTTACGCCTCTCCGTGGGCGACCTGTTCATGGCGGCGGTCCTCCCGGGCCTGATGCTCTCCGGTCTCTATGTGCTTTTCGTTGTTGTTCTGGCCATTGTCAGACCGGATCTGGCCCCCAAGCCCCCGCGCCCGGAAGAGGGCGCCAGCACCGCCGAGGTTCTTCTTCAAGTGGGGCGCGCCCTGGTCCTGCCCCTGTTGCTGATGATCGCGGTTCTGGGGTCCATCTTCGCAGGCATCGCCTCGCCGACGGAGGCATCGGGCATCGGCGCCCTCGGCGCATCCCTTCTGGCGGCAGTGGATCGCAAGCTGAGCTGGAAGACCGTCAAAGACGTCTGCTTCGCCACGGCCAACACCAGCGCCTTCCTTTATGGCCTGATTTTTGGCGCCACCTGTTTCTCCGTGGTCCTGCGCGGATACGGCGGAGACGAGGTGATCGAGGCCGCATTCACGAGCCTGCCCCTGCCTCCCGAGGGGGTGCTCGGCCTGCTGCTGTTCATCGTCTTCCTGCTGGGCTTCTTCCTCGATTGGATGGAAATCGTGCTGATCGTCGCCCCCCTGACCGTCCCCGTGGTCACGGCCATGGGGTTCGACCCCCTTTGGGTGGCGATTCTCCTGGCGATGGTGCTGCAAACCTCCTTCCTGACTCCGCCTGTGGGCATGGCGCTTTTCTATGTCAAATGGACCGCCCCGCCAGGGACGCGCACCAGCCAAGTCTACAAGGGCGTCATCCCCTTCGTGGGCTTGCAGCTGTTGGCCGTGGCCCTGCTTTGGCTGTTCCCCGATCTGGCCCTCTGGCTGCCCGGGGCCTCCGGCTGAGAGGTCCCTTCCATGGGGCAGGGCTCGGACGACTCGATTCCCGGGTTTTTCCCGAATCTAGGTGATTTTTTTAAATGGCGGCTTTTCCGAGCCGCCATTTTCCCTGCTGAAATCCCATTGCCTCTCCGCTTTTTTTTGGCCAACTCCCCGCGCTGCAACATTAAATTTCTAAAACCATTTCAATTTAATACCGGAAATTTCAACGGAATGCTCTCGCACTTGCGAATAGTTTCGTTGATTCACGTCAAAAAAAATACTTCACTTTTCACGTTTTCTCCCTCAAGGTTGGCTTGCTTACGAGATGAGCACGATGTCGAGCGCGCCCATTTTCAAGGCAGGATCTCGATCCCGCCGAGAAAGGACCCACCGGGGTCCATCGGGTTCGCATCCCTTTTTCAACGGAGGGAAGAGTGCACAGGCAGCCCTAACGGGAGCCGGTTCCCATGATGGAATCGCCCCCACTGTCCGCCCACTCTTTCCGCGCCCCGCTTTCCCAACGGAAGCGCGACGCCCGATCCCCTGAGCGGGTGGGCGCACCCTTCCGCACGGAACGACACCAGGTGAGGAGAACACCATGAGTGCCCAGGCCGTCCCTCTCGCGTCCGCCCCTTCGGGCTCTATCGACTCCGCCCCTTCGGGCTCCATCGACAAAACCTCCGTCCTCTCGGAAATCCGCGCCCGCCGTGGCGAGTTTGAGGCCCAGCAACATGTGTCCCAGGACATCATCGAGAAACTGCAGGCCCTCGGCGTCTATCGCGCTTTCGTCCCCACCGAACTGGGAGGCGACGCGCTCTCTCCTTCGGACTTTTGCCGCCTGATCGAAGACATTTCCATTGCCGACGGATCCACCGGTTGGGTGGCCAGTTTCGGCGTCTCTGCCGCCTACCTCGCCGCCCTGCCCGTCCCCACCTTCCGCGAGATCTACGGGGCCTCGCCCGACACCGTCTTCGCCGGGGGCCTCTTCCCGGCCCAGGTGGCCAAACCCGTGGAGGGTGGCTATCTGGTCAATGGTCGCTGGAAGTACGGCAGTGGCTGCATGGGGGCCTCGCTCATCGGCGTGGGCATCGTCGTCCCCGGCGGTGACACAGGTGGCCTCCCCCGGATGGCCGTCATGCCCGCTGACAAGGTCCGCATCGAACCGAATTGGAACGTCATGGGCATGGTCGCCACGGGTAGCCATGATCTGGTCGTCGAGAACGTGGTGGTCCCCGAAGACTGGACTTTCATCCGGGGTGGCAAGCCCAATCTGGACCAGCCGATCTATCGCTATCCCGCCCTGGCCCTCGCCTCCCAGGTTCTGGCCGTCGTCGGCCTGGGTGTCGCCCGCTCTGCCCTGGAAACCTTCGCCGAGCTAGCCGGTCCCCGTCCCGGGATCACCGGTGCTCCGGGCCTTGCCGACCGGGCCTACGTCCAGTCGGGTCTGGCAAAAGCCGAGGCCAATCTGCGCTCCGCCCGAGCCTTCTTCTACGAGGCCACGGATGAAGCCTGGGAGGTCCTGACCCGGGGCGATGAGCTGACCCGGCAACAGACCGGTGCCCTGCGCCTGGCTGCCACCAACGCTGCCCATGTGGGGGCCGAAGTCACCCGATCCGCCTTCGCCCTGGCGGGCACCCCCAGCATCATGGTGGGCCACCCCCTGCTGCGCCTGCTGAATGACGCCACGGTGGTCGCCCAACACGCCTTCCTGGGCGAGGGAACCTGGCAGAGCGCGGGACAGGTCCTTCTGAACCTCCCCTCCCAGCCCGGTTATCCCTGATCCCGCCACGCTCCCGTTTCCAAGACACCGAAAGGACCATAATTCCATGAGCACCGACTCCCCCAAGAAGATCCGCGCCCTTTTCTGCATCGCCGTGCAGCAGAATTTCTTCGACCTGCCCGCCGCCGAGATCGGCACCGTCTGGCAGGCCTTCAGTGCCATGATGAGCGGCATCGCCAAACTGCCCGGTGTGACGATCCTGGGCACCCTGGACGATGACGAGACCATGGTGGGAACCTCGCCCAACGGCTGGCCCTGGACCTGCTACATCATGGCTGACATCCCCGACCGGGACACGGCTGTTGCTGCCTGCAACCTGTTCCGCACCACGCCCGTGGGGGACTACCGTCTGTGGAAGTACTGCCGCGTCGAGGCCCGCCTGGGTCGCGAACTGGTGATTCCCGATTAAGTCCCCAGACCGGAACAGGAGAAAAGCCATGTCCCATCCCTCGCCCCTCGCCTCGCCGCCTTCCCAGCCCCATTCCGCGCTAGTGACCGGCGGCGGCCATGGCCTGGGAGAGGCCGTGTCCCGGGCGCTCCATGCCGCCGGGTTCCGGGTCGCCATCGGCGACCTGGACCTGACCGCCGCACAGGCCGTGGCCGCCGACCTGGATCCCACCGGGAAAACGGCCCATGGCTTGGCGTTCGATGCGCGCGAACAGGCCTCATTCGAGCAGGCCCTCGTCCTCATGACCGACCTGTGGGGCGGGGCTCAAGTCCTGGTCAACAACGCCGCCATGACCGTGGCCCGCCCCGTGCTGGATATTCCACCCGAGGAATTTGACGCGGTCATGGCCGTAAATCTGCGCGGCACCTTCCTTGGATGTCAGGTGTTCGGTCGCTCATTCCGGGACAAGGGATATGGGCGAATCGTCAACATGGCCTCCCTCGCGGGGCAGAACGGCGGTACCGCCACGGGCGCCCACTACGCCATTTCAAAGGGAGGAATCATCACCCTGACCAAGGTCTTTGCCCGGGATTTGGCGTCCCATGGGGTCACGGTCAATGCCATTGCACCGGGTCCCCTGGACCTGCCCTCGGTCCGCCGCACCGTCCCCGAGGACAAGCTTCCCGGCCTGATCCAGAACATTCCAGCAGGTAGCCTGGGTGATCCGACCTTCGTCGCCCACATGGTCGCCCAACTGGCCGGACCGGACGCCGGCTTCGTCACCGGCGCCACCTGGGACATCAACGGTGGCCTGTTCATGCGCTGACCACCGCCAACGCACCCTCCGTATCCCCCAGAAGAAAGAAGACTGCGATGACCGTTAGCCAGGAAGAGTTCCGCACCGCCATGAGCCGATTGGGCGCCGCGGTCACCCTCGTAACCACCGATGGCTCGGCAGGCCGCCATGGCATCACCGCATCGGCCGTCTGCAGCGTCACGGACTCGCCGCCCACGGTTCTGGTTTGTGTCAACCGGGCGTCGGGCGCCCACCAGATCTTCAAGGACAATGGCGTGTTCTGCGTCAATGTCCTGGCCCCCGATCACCGGGATCTGGCCATGGCCTTTGCCGGAAAACTGCCGCCGGAAGAGCGCTTCGCCGCCGAAGGCTGGTCAGCCCTGTCGAGTGGCGCCCCCGTGCTCGAAGCCGCAACCGTGGCCCTGGACTGCCGCCTGGATCAGGTGACCGAGGCGGGCACCCATAGCGTCCTCTTTGGCGCCGTGATCGGCACCCGTTTGGCGCAGGAGGCCGAGGGGCTCGTCTACTTCAATCGGGACTTTCACTCTCTCGGCTCTTCCGCCGCGCCGTCTTCGGCGTCTTGAGAGAAGCCTGATCCCAATGGCCGGAGGGATGGAGATTATGGAATACGGTTTCAAGCAAACCGTTGATGACCGCGATATCGGGGTGGTTCAACCCCGTGAACGCGCGGGAATAAATAACCTTCACCTCCCGCCACGCCCGGCGCCGCGCGTCTTGCCCCTGGTCGGTCAAGGTCACCTCGGTGACCCGGGCGTCCGTCTCGCTGGGACGGCAGGTGACCAGTCCGTCGGCCTGCATGCGCTGAATGATCTTGGTCATGGTCGAAAGCTTGACGATGGCATGCTCGGCAATCTCGCTGACACTCGCCGTCTTCCGCTCGTACAGAGCCATCAGGACCCGCCAGCGGGGAACGTCCAAGCCAATCGGCTTCAGCGCCAATTCGATGTTCTGGAAGTACCGGCCCGTCACCCGGGTGATCCAATAGAAGGGCCAGTCGGCCATGCGAAAAGGGGGATCCACGTCCACAGCATCCTGCGGGCCCCCAGGCCTGATGGGGTCCGCGGTCCCGTCACCGCTCATGTCGTCTGTCCGTGCCATGCTTGTTCCGAATGCGCGCCGCTCGAAACCCCGGTCACCACGACCAGCGCCAGCACCCGCGCGTTTTCCGGTAGTCGTCCCTTTTCCTGGAAAAATCAACGACTTTTCGTCGGTCCATCCCGTCACCCCGTCAAACCAGCGACCCGACGGCCCAACCCGTCCGGGGGGTCCCCCACCCCCTCCCTCTTTCCCCACCCTTTCACGCATGGGAGTGCAGCATGAAGATCTCGCCTCACGTCGCCTTGGCCAGTCTGGCCTTAGCCTCCTCTCTGGTCCTTGGTGCTCCGGCCCAGGCCGAGACTGTCACCATGGCCAACTGGCTGCCCCCGAGCCATCCTCTCGTCAAGGACGTTCTGGTGCCCTACGCGGAGGATATCGCCAAGGTCACCGAGGGCCGGGTCTCCGTCAATGTCCTGCCCAGCCCACTGGGTCCACCGCCGATCCACTTCGATCTGGCTGTCAATGGCGTCGCCGACATCACCTATGGCTGCCAGGGCTACACCCCGGGCCGGTTCAAGACCCCTAGCTTGGCCGAACTGCCGTTCCTGGGAGACAGCTCCGAGGCCGTGTCCGTAGCCTATTGGCGGGTGTTCGATAAGACCCTGCGCAAAGCCGGTGAATATGACGAGGTCAAGGTCCTGGGTGTCTTCGTCCATGGTCCGGGGGAATTGTTCACCAAGGGCCGGGACCTGTCCGACCTGTCGAACCTCTCTGGCGCCAAACTGCGCATCGGTGGATCCGTGGCCCCCGACGTGGCTACCGCCCTTGGCGCCGTGCCGGTGCAGAGCCCCTCCTCCAAGGCCTACGAGCTGCTCAAGGGCGGCATCGTCGATGGCATCTTGTTCCCCTTCGAATCCGTCGCGTATTTCAAGCTGATCGACCTGCTCGACCAGGGGGTGACCGTACCGGGCGGGCTCTATAACACCTCGTTCTTCGTGGTCATGAACAAGGCCAAGTGGGAGGCCCTGTCCGACGCGGACAAAGCGGCCATCGACGCGATTTCCGGCGAGGCCCTGGCCCGCCGCGCGGGCAAGGTCTGGGATGCCGTGGACGCCAAGGGGCGCGCCGACATGGAGGGCAAGATCGCCGTCCGCGCCGCCACCGAGGCCGAGGTCGGCTCCCTGACCAAACTGCTGGAGCCCGTCGTGACAAAGCATTTGGCGAATGTGTCGGCCACCGGCATTGATGGTGCCGCCGCCCTGGCGGATCTCCGGGCCGAGGTCAAGGCCGTGGAAGCGGGGCAATAATCCGATGCCCGGGCACCCCCAAGCCCCCCACGACCAGTCGGCGCCCTCCCGGGCGTCGGCACTTTTCCGTCATGTCCTGGGTGGGATCTGCGCCCTGTTACTCCTGGCCATGATGGCCTTGACCCTGGCCGACGTGGTGGGCCGGTACCTATTCTCCGCCCCGCTCTCCGGCGCAGGAGAGCTGACGGAGCTGCTCCTCGCTGCGGTGATCTTCATCGGCTTGCCTGCTGTCTGCCTGGACGATGGCCATGTCACGGCAGATCTGGTCGTGGATCGCCTGCCCCGGGCCATACAACCGGCCCGCCGGGTTCTGGTCACCCTGACCTCTGCCCTGGTGCTGGGCGTCATCGCCTGGCGCCTGGCTGTCCACGGAGTGAAGCTGATCGGATACGGAGAGGCGACCTTGTTCCTCCATATCCCCATCTGGCCCCTGGCCCTGGGAACCGCCTTTTGCACGGGTCTGTCCGCCCTGGTGGTTCTGGCCAATCTGTTCCCCCGCCCTCCCTCGTCCGGCGGGGCGTAAATGTATTCCAACCGGAGAGGTTTCCGATGGACTGGCCCTTAGGTATCGCCGTTTTGATCGCCCTCATGCTCGTTGGGCTTCCCATCACCTTTGCCCTGACCCTCGTGGGAACAGTGGGGGTCATGACGATTATCGGACCGGAACCGGCCCTGTCCCTGCTCGCCCAGACTTTTTTCGACAACAGCCGGGATTATTCCCTCTCCGTCCTTCCCCTGTTCCTGATGATGGGCAATTTCGTCGTCCAGTCCGGCATTGCAGAAGACCTTTACAAGGCCGCCCACGCCTGGCTCCGCCATGTGCGGGGTGGGTTGGCCATCGCCACGGTCCTGGCTTGCGGCGGGTTCGCCTCGGTCTGCGGCAGCTCCCTGGCCACTGCGGCGACCATGTCCAAGATCGCCCTCCCCTCCATGCGGCGCTTCGGCTATCCGGACGGCCTGGCGACGGCCTCCATCGCGGCGGGGGGCACCCTGGGGATCCTCATCCCACCGTCTGTCCTGCTCGTCTTCTACGGCATCATGACCCAACAGGATATCGGCAAGCTATTCCTGGCGGGCATCCTGCCCGGCTTGCTTGGGGTCCTGGGATACGTCCTGGCGGTGGTGTTCTCGGTCCGCATGGGGCGCAACGAGATCCCCAAGGAGGACCGCCTGCCCCTCCGCGACCGTCTCCTCGCCCTGCGCGGCGTCATCGGAGCACTGGTGCTGTTCGCCTTCGTCATGGGCGGCATTTATCTGGGTGTCTTCACCACCACGGAAAGCGCGGGTATGGGCGCGGCGGGCGCCTTCCTTTTGACCGTTCTGCACCGGAAGCTGACCTGGGAGATGACCCTTCGGACCCTGTTCGACACGGCCAAAACCACAGCGATGATGTTTTTCATCCTCTTTGGCGCCCTGGTCTTCAGCAACTATGTGAACCTGTCGGGCATGACCCGAGATCTGCAGACCCTGCTGGAGACCTTCGGCACCGGCCCTTTGACCATCATCCTCCTGATGTTGGCCCTCTACATCGTTCTTGGGGCCGTGTTGGAGAGCCTGTCCATGATCCTTCTGACCGTCCCCATTTTTTACCCGGTGGTGGAAGCAGCAGGCCTGGATCTGATCTGGTTTGGCATTTTCGTCGTCGTCGCCACCGAGATCAGCTACATCACCCCGCCCGTTGGCATGAACGCCTTCGTTCTCAGGGCCGTTACCGGGGATGTGTCCCTCCGCACCATTTTCTCGGGCCTTATTCCCTTCGTCGCGATGGATTTGGTCCGCATCGGCCTGATCATCGCCCTTCCCGGAATCGCCCTGCTGATTCCTTCGACCATGTAATACCCAGGTGCGGTGAGTTTGCCTCACCGCACCTAGAGCGGAATGAGGAAAAGTGTATGCGGTTTTCCGTCTCATTCCGCTCTAACTATATGATTTAGATCACGTTTATGAAATCAGGTCGGACAGACCTGATTTCATCGTGATCTAGGAAGCGGCCAAGTGGCCGCCGCGCCTTATGGCGCGTAAAAGCCCGCCTGGCGTTTGAACGCAAAAAAAGCAGCGTGGGTTTCAACCCGCGCCGCTTGGTACAACCCTTAGAGAGGAGACGTCCTCAGTGACCGACAGCCCCCAACCAACCGATATCGCCGCCCTCGTCCGACGCATCGAGGTCCTGGAAGCCGAAGCGGATATCCGCCGTCTCCAGGCCCGCTATATGTTCCTCTGTGACACCCCTTTGCCGGAATACGGCGTCGAAGACGATGCCGGACGCATTGACCGGATCATGGCGCTGTACACGGAAGACGCCGTTTGGGAAGGCGTTGGGGAATATTATGAGGGCCAATTCGGCAAGGCCGTCGGAGCGGCCGCCATCCGCAAGCATTTCGAATCCTTCTGGGGAGAAAAGAAGGATCCCGCCTTGCTCCTGAATTGCCATTACCTGACCTCGGAACAGATCCAGGTCCATGGCCAGACCGCCGAGGGTCAGTGGGTGCATATGCAACCCTGGCTATTCTCCGACGGCAAGGCCCTGCTGCGCTCTTCCCGGCTGAACAATGCCTTCCGCTTGGAACCCAATGGGGTCTGGAAGATCACCCGCACCCGCACGGAGAATGTGTTCATCGCCCCTCTCCCCTCCGGGTGGGCGTCCGACTATCCATCCAAGTCAGTTCTCATGAAATAACACCAAAAGTGTGATCCGCCGGGGATGTTTTCCCGTCATGGGGCAAAAAAAATGGGGGTTTGGGGGCATTGGCCCCCAAATGGGCTTGGGCAATCGCCCAAAAAGCATAAGACACTGTCGTGTACCGTGGGTGTGATCCCCTCCGGGTCGCATTCCCTGCATTTCTCTTCGGGATAAACCGCAAAGGACATGCCCGTCGGTTTTGCCTCACCCGTAGCCGAACATGTCCGAGACGATGGCGGCATACCAAGCCGCAGCCTCCTCGGCGTTGGCGCGGCGGACGTCCGGACTTTCTCCGGGTTGGCTGAGGACATGGTGGGTGGCCGTGATCCGCCCATCGAGCGGGGCGTACCGCCCCCCCTCCTTCACCGCATCGTTTTCCTCGATCACGCTCCAGCAGGTGTTGGCGTAGCTGGCGGGAGACCGCGCCCTTTCCGTCAGATCGGCGAGTACCGCCAGCGCCGCCACCTGGGCTTGACTGTTGGCGGCAAAGGCACCCTTGGGCATGTCCCCGGCAATGGCGGAATCCCCCAGAACGTAAATCCCCGCGTCCACCCTGGAGCGCATCGTCTCGGCCTCAATCGGGCAAAAGCCCGTCCCATCGGCCAGCCCCGCGTCTCTTGCGATGCCTCCCGCCCGTTGGGCCGGGATCAGGGTGAGCAAATCCCCCTCGAAGGTATCGAAATCCGTTTCAACAGAGCCTGCGACCACATCCACCCCGATCACGCCGCCATGGACTCCCGGCCCATACCATTCGATCATGCCGGGGTAGAGGGTACTCCACCCCTCGTCGAACAGGCGTTGCTTGGGGAAGGACGGTTTGGGATCGAGGATAATAATCCGCGTGTTCGAAAACCCCTTGGCCTTGAACAGATGGGCCATCATCGATGCCCGCTCATAGGGGGCTGGCGGACAGCGGTAGGGGTTGGGCGGCGGGACCATGATCACCGTCTGGCCGTCTTCCACCGCATCCAGCTTTGCCTTCAGCAAGCGGAGTTGCTCGCCTCCCCTCCAGGCGTGGGGAGCGACCTGGGCCGCCTCCTCCGAATAACCCGGAAGGGAGTCATACATCATATCGATCCCCGGTGAGAGGATCAGCCGGTCATAGGGCACCCGCTCGCCCCCCTCCAGCACCACCATCCGGGCGTCGCGGTCGATGGCCGTGGCGGAGGCTGTCACCGTCTTGATGCCAAAGCGGGAGTGAAGCTGGTCGTAGTCATGCACCAGGGTCTCCAGGGATTGAAGCCCCCCAAGATAATGATTGGAGAAAAAGCAGGAGGTATAGCGCGCGGAGCGCTCGATCAGGGTGACATCCACCGCCCCTTGGGACAGCTCCGCGACACGGCGGGCGGCGGAGGCTCCGCCCGCACCACCGCCCAACACGACGACCCGGGGTTTGCCCGCCGCCCGGGCCAGCCGGGACCGCAGCGCCCCCACAGACAGGGCCGCCAGGGTCCAGCGACCCAAGGTCCGGCGTGTGATCTTGGTCATGGTTTGCCCCCCTGTTTCGTCCCCAAACGCCTATTCGATGGCATCCCCCTCCCCATCAGGGGTCACGTCCAGGATGCGCGCCCGCATGGTCACCGTCACCGGATCGGGCTTGCAATCGGTCATGCAAGGTTCCGCGTCGGCTTTCCAATGGGGCTCCTCGTATCGGTCATCGTCGATGAAATTGGCCTCGTTGGGCAAGTGAATGTCCGTAAAGTTGGCCTTGGACAGCTCGAAATCCTCGTCCGTGACGATATCATTCAAATAGAGCAGATAGGCCGTGATGGCATAGACATTGTCATTGGTCAGGGACTTGGCGTTGCCGAAGGGCATGGCCCGGCGCACATAGTCGTAAACCGTCGACAAATAGGGCCAGTAGGAGCCGATGGTCTTCTCGGGCCGCTCGTTGGTCAGCGTGTCCTGCCCACCGGCCAGAACCGGCCACCGGCCCACGCCCTCGCCGAAATCGCCATGGCACATGGCGCAGTTGTCGGTGAAGAGCACCTCGCCCTCGGCCACCGTGCCCCGGCCGTCAGGCAGGCCCATGCCGTCGGGGCGGATATCGATGTCCCAGGCGGCGATTTCCTCGGGCAGAGCAGCACGGCCCAGGCCATAGCCCCCTTCCGGCCGTTCGATACCGCCCTCTCCAGCCCCCTCCCCGGCCAGAGCCGGTGTGGACAGGGCGATCAGGATGGCGACGGCGGTTGCCGGTCCCTTGGGAAAGGTCTTAGGAAACTTCAACATTTTCGGTCACTCCATCCGCCTGCACCCGCCAGGTCTGGATGCCATTGTTGTGGTAGATCGAATTCTCTCCGCGGCTGGCCCGCAAGGCAGTCTTGGTGGGCTGTACGTAGCCCTTTTCGTCCATGGCCCGGGACTGGAGCAGCAGCTCTGACCCGTCCCAGTCGAATTCGTAATAGAAGCGGTGCAGGGATTTATCGAGGCTGGGGCCATCAATCCGCGCCCGATGCCAATTGCGGCCCCCATCAAGGGTCACATCCACCCGTTTGATGGTGCCTGCCCCAGACCAGGCCAACCCGGTGACGATGGTCCGGCCCTTGCCATGGGACAGGGGCGCCTGGGGACTGGGGCTGGTGATGACCGACTTCACATCCATCATCCAGGTAAAGCGCCGCGCCTTGCCGTTGGGCAGCAGGTCCGTGTACTTGGAGGTCTCCTCCCGCTGCTGCCAGGGCTTGTCGCCGACCTCGAGCCGACGCAACCACTTGACCCACATATTGCCTTCCCAACCGGGAACGACCAGCCGAACCGGATACCCCTGTTCGGTGCGCAGGGCTTCGCCATTCATCTTGAAGGCCACCAGACAATCATCGAGCGCCTTCTCCATGGGGATGGAGCGGGTCATGCCCGATGCGTCGGCGCCCTCGGCCAGGATCCACTTGCCCGAAGGCTTGACCCCGGCTTCCTCCAACAGCAGGCGCAGGGGGACGCCCGTGTACATGACATTGTGAATCATGCCATGGGTGAACTGGCAGCCGTTGAGCTGCGAACCGCGCCATTCCATCCCCGAATTGGCCGCGCATTCCAGAAAGAACACCTTGTTCACCCGGGGAAAGCGCATCAGATCGGCCATAGTGAAGACCAGGGGCTTGTCCACCAACCCATGGATCATCAGGCGATGCTCCGCCGGATCGATCACGGCGGCTCCCCCGTGGTGGCGTTCGAAACAGACGCCGTTGGGGGTGATGATGCCGTCCAGGGCGTGGAGCGGCGTGAAGTTGATCGAGGACGTCGTATCCGCGGTCAACCAAGCCACGTTGCGTCGGACCACGTCGGCCTCGAATTCCGAGGGAAGTCCATAGGGCGCGCTATCCACGCCATCGCCCAAATAACGGTTCCAGTCCTGAACCTCGGTAATCAACGGATCAGGTCCCGCAGCCGGAGCAGCAGCCCTCGCCCGGCCCGTCAACAGACCCACCGCCGCCGCACCGCCTGCGGCAAGGGTGCCACGCAACAGGCCCCGGCGGGAGGGATCGGGTACGCCCGCCGCGCGCGCGGGCCGCAATGTATCTTGCTTCGCCATGTCGTCCTCTTTCTTAAACACCGGCTTTTGACCGCGAGGCGGCTCTAGCCCTGGCCTTTGATGGCCACTGTGGTGTCGCCCATGGGCCCGACCACCGGGTTGTTCTTCAGGTGGTTTTCGACCACATCCCAGATGGGCGGCCCTTCCGTGCCCTCATTCACCGAGGCCCAGCCCGCCACGACATATTCCCGGGCCGGGTCGATGGCCTCGCCATTGGTCAGGGTCATGTCCGAGACCCGGTTGCCCATGGTCTCCCAGGGGTTGATCGCGTATTTGAAACCGCCCACCCGCACCATGTCGCCGCCCTGTTGGTAATAGGGGTCGGGGTTGAACAGGTTGTCCGCCACGTCCTCCAACACCGCCTTCAGGGTCTCGCCGGTCATCTTGTTGCGATAGGCGGCGGGGTAGGTCATGGCCGTGGCGTTATGGATATCCTCCACGGTGATCGGCTGGCCCGGCAGGATGGAGGTGCCCCAGCGGAACCCCGGCGAGAGGGCAATTTCCGCATCCCGCTCCGCCAAAAGGGCGTCACAGATCAGATCATCAAAGGTGCCGTTGAAATTGCCCCGGCGATACAGCAAGGTATCGGCCCGGGCCAACTCCCGGGAGAGCTCTGCCGCATGGGGCGCGCGGACCTTGGTCACCAGGGCGGCCATATCCGCGTCGGGGGCGATGATGTCGGAAAAGACCGGGATCAGGGTGAACTTGAAGTCCTGGACCTTGCCGTCCGCCACGTCCAGGTCAACGCGGGAGACGAATTTTCCATTCGAACCAGAGGCCACCAACAGGGTGTTCCCCACCTTGACCACATCGGGCAAGGCATCGTGGGTATGGCCGGTGAGCAACACATCGATACCCGTCACCCGACCGGCCATCTTGCGGTCCACGTCGAAACCGTTGTGGGACAGCACCACGACCACATCCGCGCCCTCGGCCCGGGCAGCGTCGACGTTGGCTTGCATCTGCTCCTCGCGGATGCCGAAAGTCCAGTTGGCCATCATCCAGCGGGGGTTGGCGATGGGCGTATAGGGGAAGGCCTGACCGATCACGGCGATTTTAGCCCCGCCCCGCTCGAACATCGCCGTTGACTCGAAGGCTGGCTCGTCCCATTCGGCGTCAAAGACATTGCCGCAAAGGAAGGGGAAATTCAGCTTGTCCACCAACTCTTTCACCCGGTCTGTGCCATAAGTGAATTCCCAATGGGCGGTCATGGCGTCGATACCCAGAGCGTTCGTGACTTCCACCATGTCGTCGGCCTGGGTGGCCTGGGCCGTGTAACTGCCTTGCCAGGTGTCGCCGCCATCCAGGAACAGAGTGGCATCCGGTCGCTCTGCCCGCACACGCTTGACGATGGCAGCGATGCGGTCGACGCCACCTATGCGCCCATAGGTCTTGCCCAGGCTGGAGAAATCCTCGGAACTGAGCGCATAGGCGTTCCGCGACCCGCCCGGGATCCCATATAGATCGAGGAAGGCCTTGCCGGTGACATGGGGCGGCAACCCCGCAACCTCGCCCACCCCCAGGTTGACCGAAGGCTCCCGGAAAAAGACCGGCATCAACTGGGCATGGAGGTCGGTCATATGCAGCAGGGTCACATTGCCCAGGGGCTTGACTCCCAGCAGATCGTCCTCGGTCAGAGCCTGTTGGGCCGCAGCCCGGTTCCACCGGCCGGAGAAGCCGGTGCCGACAATCCCCGCCAGCGCCGCAGAGGCCACCAGAAACTCCCGTCTTGAAACCATGCCAAAGCACTCCCTATAGCGTTAAGGCTCGATACCTTGAATGATGGAGCGCAGACAAAGGCGCCCCTTCGCGCCGGTCCAAACGCAGGACCGCGCCTTGAATAGCGAAAAAATGGATTGGAAAATTCCGGTCGGGACATCCCCTTTTGAGTTTGGGGGGAAAGGGGGTACCCCGACCGGATGGACCGCCCCTAGTGACGGACCGAGGGCGTTTCCATGGACAGGCCCGTGCCACGCCAGGTCACATAGACCTCAATGGCCATCAGATCGTCCGAGAAGGCCTTGGGGATCTCTGCCCGGGTATCCCGGATACAGCCCCGCAAGCGGTTATGCAGGGACACCAACCCCTGTTGCTTCAGGCGATAGGTGGGGAAGCCATTGACCTGCCCCTGGCTGAGGTGGTCGGCCCGGATCATCTTGCCCATGGAGACCTCATGGCAGGAGGCACAGGCGAGATTGAGCTGCCCGGTGCGGGTGTAATAGAGATCCTTGCCCTTATCCCACCAGCTCTGCATATCGCCCTGGGTCAGGTCGATGGACATCGGATCGCCCAGGGATTGGTATTTAATGAAGGCGGTAAGAGCCTTCTGTTCGCGGGCGTCGAACTTGTAGGGCTCAGCCCCCATGTTCTTTTCCCGGCACTGGTTGATCTTCAGTTCGACATTGATCGGTCGTTTGGTCACAGGGTCCCACTTTGGATAGTGGGCACCAATGCCCGCCATGCTTTCTGCGGCATCCCCATGGCAGGACGCGCAGGACTTCCCGGCCGAACCCTCCACCGTCTCCCAGATCTCGGCCCCTTCGTCGACACCAAGCATGGCCGGGTTCTGAAAGGAATCCGCCTCCAGTGCACGGGTTTCTTCCGTGCGGAACAGCCAGCCGGAGTAGAGTTCCTTGAAGGGATGCCCTTGGGGCGCGGCGGTCCGGGTGATCATCTCCTTGCCATCGATGACCAAGGTGTCATCCACCGGATCGGCCTGGGCCCCCGTAGCGGCCAGGAGACTGGCAGTTAAGAGGCTGGCGGACAACAGGCCCAGGCCGAACAGGCTGGCAGACAGTCCCCTTTTGATTTCGTTCTTGCTCACGATGGTCCTCCCCATGTGTCCCACGCCCTGGACCGGGTTCACCCGGTTCTTCATCACCGACTCTTCGTCACCGGCGCGGACCCTGTTTCACGTCGACTTACGACACCGCGACCTTGGCTTCTGCGGTATAGGTGGATCCATCGTCGTCCAGCCAGGTGAAGACGAAGGTTCCGCTTTCCTCCACCTTGGCATCGAACTCAAGGTAGGGGTTGGCCGAGACGGCCGGTTCCATGTCGCAGGAGAAGACCTCCTGACCATTGAACGCGCAGGTGAAGGTATGCAGGATCTGGCGGGGGATGGTTTTGCCAGCCTTATCCTTCCGCTGCCCGGATTCCATTTCATGGCTGATCAGGGTCTTGATGGTGATGATTTCACCCTTACTGGCCTTCTTTGGCACTTTCACGCGAGGTTT
Source organism: Rhodospirillum sp. A1_3_36 (assembly GCF_047263945.1). Lineage (NCBI taxonomy): Bacteria > Pseudomonadati > Pseudomonadota > Alphaproteobacteria > Rhodospirillales > Rhodospirillaceae > Rhodospirillum > Rhodospirillum sp. A1_3_36. The sequence goes on from NZ_JBLAVB010000021.1 coordinate 23,405, forward strand.
GACGTTCGCCATTGCTTTATTCTCCCTTAACCGTTGATCAGCCGCCGCAGCCGCCGATGGTCACCTTGACTTCACTGGCGGCCATAGTGACCGAACCATCGCTCATGCGGGCGACCGCGACCACGTTCTGGGTCTTGGCCAAACGGATGCGGGTGGAGGCTTCCGCCTTGCCCGACAGTGGTGTGAAGTGGAAGGTCACCACCCCCGGCGAGGGATTGCCCTCGGCCAGGACCATCACGGCGGCCACATGGTCCTCGGCGGTCATGGGGCTGTCGACGGACACGGAAATCGGAACCGTATTGCCATTCTCGGCGATCTCCGGGGCGGTCAGGGTCAGCTTGCCCTCGCCCGGAGTGGCGCCACCGGTGAATTCCTTAATCTTCGCCTCCATTTCGGGGGCGGCGGCCAGAACCTGAGACACCGGTATGCCCACAAGGGTAACGGCGGCGGTCGCGGCGCCAAACGCCAAGACCTGGCGACGGGTCACTCTCATCGATTTCTCTCCTGAACATTTTTTGACGGAACCTGGGAAACCACAAGCCCCGCGCTAGAGTGCTCAGAGATCAACTTGGGCCACTTTCCGGCCCAAGTTGGCCTCGAAGGCACTCTAAACTCCATATAATTAGAGTGAAATGGGGCCAGCTTGTTCCAAGCTGATCCCATTTCACTCTAGTCCTTAAGGGTGGCGAGGAAGGCCACGACATCCTCCACCTGATCGGCGGTGAGGATCGTCTTGCCCGCGTGTTTCTCGTCCACATGAAGACCGACATGGTTCGAATAGAACCCAGGCATCACGGTCTCCGGCCCAAAGACTTTCTTCGCGTCAACAACAATGGCCCGCAATTGATCGACGGACCAACGGCTCGCCGCGCCATCCAAGCTGGGACCGACGGTTCCGTGGAACAGCTCTTTTTTCAGAACTGTCACCTCGTGACAGGCCAGGCAATTGCCCAGGGACCGACTGACGAAAACCTTCGCCCCGCGTGCCGGATCCCCAGGGGTCGCAGAGACCGGCGTGGCGACCATAAGGTCGGTGAAAGTCACGTCATCGGGAGCGACTGTCGCCGCCCCTCCAGCCGCAACCGTCACCGGAACGGACGCCAGGATCGCCAAGCATCCGGCGATAATGGATTTGGTGACTGTACGTTTCATTGAACCCACTTCCTCCCTGAGGGGGCGGACCTTTGAAGCGGCCGCCTTTCTTTATCCTCTCTGCAACGCTACCCGGTCACGACACATAGGGCAAGCTTGATATATAATTTTTTGAATGTTTTGCATCGCACCACGACAGTCGGGTTTTTACTCCTCCAGTTTTCCAGCGGCGCGCAGTTCGGCGATGATCCGGGCATGGTACTTCTGGAAGTGTTCCTCACCTTCATAGCCCTTCTCATGAACCCAGCGGAACATATTGAGAAAAGTCCACTTTCCGAAGGCCCCGGGCATGGTTGCCACGGCAACCGATGAGGCGCTGGCGGCTTCCGGAACCGACTCCGGCATGAACAGCAGGGTTGGGGTGAACACCACCCCCCACTTCCGGGCCGCGGTTTTTTCGGTCAGTACCTCACCATCGGTATCAACCACTTCCTCGTCTCCGAAGAGGTTGTACTGAACGACCATAAAGTTCGCCTTGATGAAGTCCCGCACCTCCGGATCGGTCAGAAGCGTCTCGTGCATCTTGGCGCAGTAGATGCAGCCCCGCTGTTCGAAGACCAGGACGAGGCGCTTATGGGCCTCCTTCGCGGCTTTGATGTCCTCGCCCACATCCTTGAAGGTCAAGGAGAACCAGTCTTCCTTATGCAGACCATCCTCGCCCACGGTGGCCGAGGCGGAGCCCGCCCCCCCTAAGATCGCCAGTGCAAGACCAGCAACGAGTATGCTTATCCGCCAGGGAAATCCCATGACAGCCTCCCTTATCCGAGTTCGTTGAAAATGGGGAATGTCTCCAGCAGCCAGAAGGAGATCTCCTTCATCTGGCCGGTCATGAACAGCAGGCCCGTCACGATCAGGAAGCCGCCCATGACCTTTTCCACCGTGCCCAGGTGGCGCCGGAATCGGGCCGCCCAGGACAGAAAGCGGCTCGCGAAAGCGGCGGCCAGCAGGAACGGCACGCCGATTCCCATGGAATAGGCCACCAAAAGCCCCGCCCCGGTCCAGGCGGTATCGCTGGTCCCGGCAAGGAACAGGATCGCCGCCAGCACCGGTCCGACACAGGGCGTCCAGCCGAAGGCGAAGGCCAGCCCCATGAGAAAGGCCCCCGCCAGTCCGGCGGGTTTGCGCTCCACCTGGATGCGGGCATCCCGGTAGAGCAGACCAATCCGCAGGATCCCGGTGAAATGCAGCCCCATGACCAGGATCAAGCCCCCGGCAATAACGGACAGAACGTCGAAATACTGGGCCACGGTTTGTCCGATGAGACTGGCCGTCGCACCCAGGGCGACGAAAACCACCGTGAATCCGGCAACGAAAGCAGCAGCGGCGAAAATCACCCGACGCCCCTGCCCCGGCACCGGCCCCTCCTGGCGCAAATCATCGAACCCCATGCCGGCCAGATAGGCCAGATAGGGGGGCACGATGGGCAGAACACAGGGGGAAATAAAAGACAGAATCCCAGCCGCCAAAGCGGCTCCAAGACCAACATCCAACATATGAAACCTCCCAGCCGCTGCCCTTTTTATCGACGGGCCCCTTTTTGGGACCGATGGGCGCGGCACTTGCTTCAGAAGGTCATTGTATGCAAGATTTTAGATGTGTTGCAATCCCGCTCTCATCGAAACCAGGGATATTGGCCATGACACCCCGCCCCGGTGCCTTCGGATCGCCGCCGTTTTTGCCCCTCCGCCTCTTTCGGGTTTTCCTGGTTGTGGGCGTCCTCTGGGGGACCCTTCCGACTCCCATTGCCGATGCCGCAGAGCTGCTTTTCGTTGAGCAACCCGGCTGTCCCTGGTGCGCCAAGGTGCGCAAGGACATCCTGCCCGCCTGGCCCGGTACCGAGGTGGGGAAGCGCGTGCCCATGCGCCGCGTCGACATCGCCGAGGGGTGGCCGGACGACCTGTCGGCGATCCCCCGGGAGCACCTGACTCCAACGTTCATCCTGATAGAGAACGGGCAGGAACTGGCCCGTCTACGCGGATATCCAGGAGAGCATTTCATCTGGCCCCTGCTTGAGCAGTTGATCGAATCCCATCTCCCGCCTGAGTCCGAGCTCCCCCCTTCCGGAAGCGAAAAACAAACCCTGTCCCAATAAAACCGGTCCGCGACCAACAGACGGACCACCCCAAGGAGGATTCCCCCATGCCCCGCACCCTCACCATTCCCTTGCTTGGCCTCGGCCTGCTTCTGGCTGCACCGCTCCCAACCCAAGCCCAAGATCAGTCCCGAACCTTCGACGTGAAGGTCATGACCCCGGAAACGGCGTTGGACATCGTCACTGCGGCCATGGAAGCCTGCCGGGAGAAGGGGTTCCAGGTCGCCGTGGCAGTGGTTGACCGATCCGGCGTGCCCCAGGCCCTGGTGCGGGACCGCCTCGCCGGAGCCCACACCCCGGACACGGCCCAGCGCAAGGCCTGGACCGCCGTCAGCTTCAAGGCCAACACCCTGAATCTGGCGGAGACCACCCAGCCGGGCTCGGAAGCCTTCGGCGCCCGCCAGATCACCAACGCCCTGATGCTGGGAGGCGGCATCGTCGTCAATGCCCAAGGAAGTCTCCTGGGGGGCATCGGCGTATCCGGCGCGCCATCCGGCGCCGACGACCAATCCTGCGCGCAAGCGGGTTTGGACAGCGTGGCAATGGATCTGGAGTTTTAGAGCATCGAGCGGAAAAGTGGGCACCGGTTTTCCGGTCCACTCCATGCTCAACCTGTTTGATCTAGACAAAGGTCTAAGAAAATGGGAAGGAGCGCGACACAGCCGCTCTTTCCCTTGCATCCCACGGCCTTCCACTAGAGCGGAATGAGGAAAAGTGTGCGCGGTTTTCCGTCTCATTCCGCTCTAACTATATGATTTAGATCACGATGAAATCAGGTCGGACAGACCTGATTTCATCGTGATCTAGACGCGACCTTCTCCGCAGTGCTATTCCCCAAGGATCGGAATGGCTAAGAATGGTCGCGGCAAGGAGCGGTGGTCAGTTTGAACAGGATTGAGACAGAGCCGCCCGAGCCCCCCCATGCGTTGTCCGGGGAAGAGGACGATGTCTTGGAGGGTATCGACGAAGTGGCCAGCCTGTTGAAGGCCATGGCCCATCCCGCCCGGCTGAAGATTCTCTGCTGGCTGGCCATTCGGGAACGCAGTGTCGGCGAGTTGGAACACCTGCTGTCCGAACGGCAACCCGCCGTTTCCCAACAACTCAGCCGCCTGCGCGAGGACAATCTGGTCACCACCCGCCGAGTCGGCAAACAGGTCTATTACAACCTCGTCGAAGGGGAAGCAGAAGCCTTCGTCCATCTGCTCCACGATCGCTTTTGCCGGAAACGCTCCAACCGCTAGAATGTCTCGTAATTTTTTGGGCGATAGCCCAAGCCCATTTGGGGGCAAATGCCCCCAAACCCCCATTTCTCTTTTATAAGGTCTGGGGCTTTTCGGCCAATAAACGTCCGGGGTCTGGGGCCTTTCGGCCCCAGTGGGGGACGGGGCAAAGCCCCGTGAAGGGAAAACACCCCTGTCGTGTGCCGTGTTTCACTCTAACCATTGCGGATCAAGGCTTCGCCCGCCCGGGGAATCCGGGGAACAGCCGTCCTTCGACCAAAAATCCCAACCCCGCCCGGGCGCCCAGAGCCATGGCCAACATGGCCAGGGGCGCGGACAAGGCAAAAGCCGAGGCCGCCGTGAGGCCCTGACCGACGGAACACCCCAAGGCCAGGATGCCGCCTACGCCCATCAGGACCCCTCCGGTCATATGGCGGCCCAGTTCGCGCACATCATCGCAGGCTTCCCATTCAAAGGTCCGCCGTACCAGGGTCGTTCCCCAGGCCCCCAGAATCACCCCGATCAGGGCAGCGACTCCGAAATCGATCCCCCGGCTGGACTGGGTCATGGCATAGAGCACCGCCTGTCCCGTCGGCGCAACGAAGCTATGGGACTTGATGGGGATGATCTCGAAGGTTTCCTTGGCCCCCAGGCCGGTCACCAGGAAGCCCGCGCCAATGGCGGCACCGACGATCAACCCCGAGATCCAATAGCGTGGGGTGCGCCGAAACGCCCTGTCCCGCAACGCCCACCAGAGCAATCCGACGATGGTGCAAAGCACCAGAGGACCGCTCAGCGGCACCCCCAAAGCCTCGGACAGCAGACGCCCCATGTGCTGATTTCCCTCCAGGGCCAGGGTCCAAGGCTCGAAGATGGCGATCCGCAAGGGACTGAGGATCCCCACCATGGTGGCATAGCCCGCCACGGCGATGACCAACAACACGATGACCGATCGCAGATCTCCTCCACCCACCCGGGCTAAAACGCCGAAAGGACAGGTTCCTGTCAAGGCCATACCAAACCCGAAGACAACCCCGCCAACAACCAAACCCAAAGGGGCGAAGGGCGCGCTGAGAACGAAACTCTCCTCCAGGGAAACGAGACCGGACCACCATGCCAGATGGGTGATCAGCATCCCCGTGGCAATGGCCAAAGCCCAGGCTCTCAACCGTCGAAAATCATGGCCATAAAAGCCGTCCTCCAGCGCGCCCAAGGTACAGAAGCGCCCCCAGCGGGAGGCTATTCCCAAAAAGACTCCGCCGAGGAGTCCGCCGAGGGCGACCATCGTCGCCACGGACATCTCCATGTGGTTCCTCCCTCCGCGCCCGTCCCCATGAGTCCGCCAAAGGGTGTCTTGGCTGTTACGCAGAGACCTTCGGGTGCGGTGCATTCTTCATGTTTGTCAACACGACCGATGGTCGCATTCATTTTTTTCTATGTAAAGGCACTGTTCCAGGTCTAGCCTATACCGCCAAGATCGAAAAAGTCGACCTATTCCAGGGGGGAATCATGGAAGCTTGGTTCATGTCCGATGTCTTGGGGGATTTGGAGAAAGCAGGGGTCGGTGGACTTGTGGTCGGCTTGATCTTTGGCTTTTGCGCCCAGCGGAGCCAATTTTGCTTGAGAGCCGCCACCATCGAGTTCTGGCGGGGATCCATTGGCCCGAAGATCGCCATTTGGCTGACGGTCTTTGGCGTCACCCTGCTACTCACCCAAATCGAGGTGGCGACGGAGCTCCTCTCTCTTCGCAATGTTCGTCAAGTCACCTCGGCGGGAACCCTCTCGGGTGCCCTGATCGGTGGCCTGTTGTTCGGCGTCGGCATGATCCTCTCCCGAGGTTGCGCCAGCCGTCTGCTGGTGCTGTCCGGCACGGGCAACATGCGTGCCCTGGTGACCGGCTTGGTGGTTACCGTGGTTGCCCAGGCGAGCCTGACCGGTGTCCTCTCGCCCTTGCGCGAAGCCCTGTCCCGCCTGTGGATCATCGGGCCAGAGGCGCGGAACATGGCTGCTCTGCTGCCCGATGGGTCCGGTTTGGTTCTGGGAGCGATGACGGTCGGCCTTGCCCTGGTCGTCCTGTTGCGGAGCCCTTCGGCCCGCACCCCGGTCCTGGCGGCTGCGGGGGTGGGTGGCTCCATCGCGCTGGCCTGGGCCTATACCCAAGCCCTGTCCTCCACCGCCTTCGACCCGGTTCCCGTGGTTGGGGTCACCTTCACGGGACCCTCGGCAGATACCCTGATGGCCCTGATTACCCAACCCACGGTCGCTCCGGAATTCGGCATCGGGCTGGTACCCGGCGTGTTTCTGGGCTCCCTGCTGTCGGCGGTAACCTCCGGAGCCTTTCGCTTTCAGGCCTTCGACGCGTCAACGGGGATGACCCGGTACATGGTGGGTGCGGCCCTGATGGGCTTCGGCGGCATGTTGGCGGGGGGCTGCGCCGTCGGCGCAGGGGTCACCGGCGGCTCCGTCCTTTCTCTGACGGCCTGGGTGGCGCTTGGGGCCATGTGGCTGGCTGCGGGCGTCACCGATGCCCTGATCGACAAGCCCCGGAGTATGGATGCGGCACTCTCCTCGACCAGATCTCGATAATCCCCGTCCCGGAACAGGAGAGAGACGGAAAACAAGGCCGCCGGAGGTATGCTCCGACGGCCCCGCTTGGAAAGGGGGAAGGAGAAAGAGCCCGGGGTCTGGGGCCTTACGGCCCCAGTGGGGGACGGGGCGAAGCCCCGTGACGGGAAAGCACCGACTGTCCTGTACCGTGTTCCTAAACAGTCTCCCCTTGCCTGGAAGGCGTTTGACAGCCGTCAGGCCTTTTCAGGGACCGGCAGATGGACCCAATCCTTATAAAAGGTCTCGATATCGGGCTCGAAGTCATGCATCACCGGATACCAGGGAGTGGGTGCTTCCACGTCGTGCATGATGCCGCAGGAGGGGCAGTAGAACTCGCGGTAGACCTGCCATTGGGGATCGGGGGCCATCAGGGTCGGATAAACCTCAGCCAGCGCTTCCTCCGTATCGCGAACGAAGACGGCGGCGTTCAGCTTCCAGTTTTCCTTGTAGTCGCCGAAGTCATGGCCGCAATCGCACATGGTCACCCAGTGCTTGTTCTTGGTCTGGACCACATAGAGGTGGGGCCCCAACGGCAAGATGATCTTGGCATCGAAGGAAACCTTGTCCTGGAGAACCTCCAGGTACATCTCGAAGCGCTCCGCGTCCTTGGGCATGGAGAGCATACGGTGAACGGTTTCCCAGTTGGCACGGCCCTCGACCAGTTCCGAGACCTGCTTCTTGGTGTATTTCGACATGGGTTCGTTTCCAAATTCTCGCGTTTTGCTTATGTCTGAATGGGAGCGCGGCGGTGGCCCACCGCGCCCCGACCCAGGGCCGCTTATTCCTCGACCAGCACGACGGTATGGACGTCGGGCAGCTCTGACAGATCGCTCCGGTACTTGGAGCCGAAGGACGGCACGCCCAATTCATCCTCGACCACGATCCAGTCCTCGGGCAGGTCCCAGAAGGCTCGGAAGGAGGCCAGGAACTTTTCACTGAGGCCAAAGCTGCTGGCGAACATATGCTGGACCTGGGTGGCCGCATCCTTGGCGAGGATGCGCGCCCGCTCCTCCTTCATCCACTCCCGGGTCGGTTTGGCCCGGGCGAGCCGTTCCTTGCGGATCTCCGCCCGGCGTTTGGTCGTGGCCTCGACGTCCACCGTAACGTGACCGTCGGCGGCCTGGGACAACACCGCCCCATAAACCTTTTCGGCATATTCAGGCAGCAGCAACCGCTCGTTCAGGTCCTTCTCGACGCCCTTGGGATCCCGGTCCAGGGGGTCACCGTACCCCGGCCCGCCCCGCAGGTAGTTCAGGTAAAGGTCGTGGTTCTCGAACACGTTCTCGGTGGTCATCGCTTGGCTGTCGCGCTTGACCGCCGCGCCCTCGGCCAGGTGCTTCTCGTATTCCCGGGCGTCGGGGTTCCGGTCGGCGCCGATGGGCAGGCTTTCTCCCTTGGCGATGCGCTCTTTCAGCCCGGTCTTATGGGCCTCGAACCGGTAGCCTGTCGCCGAGGGATAACCGCCCATGAGACCCCAATCGGAGTTCATGTAGCCATTGCCCATGAAATACATGGTCCAGTCTTCGGCTTTCCAGACCATGCGCAGGGTCTCGAAGCCGCAACCGCCCCGGAACTTGCCATATCCACCCGAGTTGGTCTTGATGTTGCGACCCAGATACAGCAGGGGTTCGGCCAGCTCCCAGATCTCCATGTCCCCCATATCGCCTTCCGGGTTCCAGATGGCTGCGGCATTGTTCAAGCCATCTTTGACCGCACAGGCGCCGGTTCCGCAGGCCGCAGCCTCGAAGCTGTTGACCGCGTGGATCTCGGAATCCTGATTGATGCCACCGCCTTGGAGCCAGTTGGAGGTATTGGCGTTGCCCGCATTGACCTCCTCCAGGTAACCGCGCGCAAAGTAGGAAGACGACAGCGCCCGCCAGAGGGCGCTCCAACCCGAAACCAGGAAGTGCCAGGCATAGGCATGGCCCGTGCGCCGGTCATCCGGGTTCATCCAGGTGCCCTTGGGCAAGCGGAACTGGGTGCCGTAATAGGCGCCGTCGTTGATGCGTTCGGTCGGCACCAGAGTCTGGGTCATCATCACCCAAATGCCGGAGGTGAAGGCCACCTGGTTGGCATTATAGGTATGCCAGCCCCAGCGGCTCGCCCCCTCGAAGTCCAAGCGCCAGGAGGCATCCGGCCTGATTTCGATCTCCACCGGAGAATGCATGATGGTGTTGACCTTGGCGAATTCCGACGGGCACCCAACGTCCTCGTGGGCATAGGGCACGTCGACGAAGGCCACCCGGCGGTACTTGCCCGGAACGGTCAGGGCCTTGATCCGGCTCCCCAGACCCCGGCGCCCCTCCTCGATGACCTCGTAGGCGAACTTCTCCCAGCTCTCCAGGCCATCCTCGCGGATCACTTCTTCCACCAGATCGCGGACCATATGGCAGCCAGCGATGCGGGTGCGTTCGTCCAGGATCCAATATTTGGTGGTCCGCACCGCCCGCTGGCTCTCATGCAGCCAGTCGCGAAGGGGCTCGTCGTTAACGCCCGTCTTGCGGCAGGTGATCTGCAACCCATCGCCAAAGCGCTGGATCTGGCCCGTGGACATGGAGCCGGGACCGACGGAGCCGGTATCGATGACATGGGTCACGCCGCCGACCCAGCCCACCAGCTTGTCCTCTGCGAAGATCGGCACGATGGTGGCGATGTCGCAGGGATGGACATTGCCGATGGAACAGTCGTTGTTGGTGAACATATCGCCGGGGTTGATCCCGGGATTGCCCTCCCAATTGTTCTCGATCATATACTTGATCGCCGCGCCCATGGTGCCGACGTGGATAATGATCCCCGTCGAGGTGAGCACACAATCGCCCGCCGCATTATACAGGGTGAAGCAGAGCTCCCCTTCCTGCTCGACGATGGGCGAAGCGGCGATCTTCTTGGCCGTTTCGCGGGCATGGACCAAACCACCGCGCAGTTTGGAGAACATCTTCTCATAGGCGATGGGATCGTTTTCCTTGAAGGAGAGCGCCTTCAAGCCGTTGTAGTATCCGGTCTTCTTGGTGCGGGCGAGGACATGGTCCCGGTGCTGCTTGAGGGTCTTACCGCCCCCGGCCAACCCCCCGCGATCCGTCTTGGAAATGGCGTTCATGGTGTTCTAACTCCCTTGGAGCATCGAGCGGAAAACTGGGAGCCGGTTTTCCGGCCCACTCGATGCTCAACCTGTTGAATCCAAATCAAACTATTCGTCTAGAATAGATTTCTATTTCAAGACGGCTTGATCTAGGAGTTGGTTTCCTCGAGGTGAAACAGGCGATGCTCGTCGAGCCAAGTGGCGAAACCATCCGGAACGACAAAGGTGGTCGCCGGGGATTCGATGATGGCGGGACCGACAATCCGGTTTCCGGCCTTGAGGGTCTCCATCTGATAGACGTCGGCGTGGACCCAATGGTTGTGGCGGAAGAAGGGACGACGGCCGATGTGGGCCTCGACTGGAGGTTCGGGGCCTTCCAAAGGCTCCTTAGGCAGGTGCGGTTTCTGGGTGGCCACGACCCCGCGCATGATGGCGCCGGTGACACTGAACCCCAGTTCCGGGGAGCGGGCGGCGCTGGCATAGACCCGGGCATAGGTCTCGTCAAAGGCCTCGACCAGTTTGTCCCAATCGGCTGCGGTCGCCGCAGCGGTGATGGGGCTGTCGATTTCCAGGTCGTTGAGCTGCCCCATATACTGCATGCGATAGCCCGGCCGCAGGGCCACGTCGGCGACATCGAAGCCGTTGATCTTGAACTCCTCCACCACCTTGCCGGCGAGTTCGGCCCAGGCCTCCTGCAGGGTCTTGGCGGCCTCCACCTTGAAGGCGTCCGGCGAACCGAAGGGGATCGCCACGTCCACGGACTTGTCATAACGGTATTCGAAATCCGCCGTGGCGCAGCCGAAGGCCGAGAAGCCCGCCGCCCAGGCCGGAACGATCACATCCTTGAAGCCCAACCCTTGGGAATAGCCATAGGTATGGACCGGGCCAGCCCCCCCGTAGGAGAAGCAGACAAAGTCCGTAGGGCTGTAGCCCTTGGCACTGATGGTGGCACGCAAGTAGTCTCTCAAAGACAGATCGAGAAGCTCGATCACGCCCGCAGCCGCTTCCTCCACGGAGAGGCCCAGGGGATCGGCGATCTGCTCCTTGAGGGCCGCATGGGCACGCTCCACATCCAGCTTGATGTCCCCACCCAGGAAGTTATCCGGGTTCAGGTAGCCCAGGATGACATGGCAGTCGGTGACCGAGACCGTATCCAAACCACTGTCGGGCCAACAGACGCCCACCCGATAACCCGCGCTGTCCGGCCCCAGTTTGATGGCGCCAGTATGGGGATCCAGGCGAACGAAGCTGCCCGCACCTGCCCCCACAGAGTCCATGGCCACCAGCGGCAGGGAAAGCACCAACCGCGCCATATCCGGGTCGGAGACGATGGCGAAGCTGCCCTTGGTGATCAGCGCCATGTCGAAGGAGGTGCCGCCGATGTCCGAACAGGCGATGTTGTCGTAGCCCAGAAGCTCGCCCAGGAACTTGGCGCCGATCACGCCGCCCACCGGACCGGAAACCATGGTGCGGGCCAATTCCTTGGCCTTCCAGGAAATGGTGCCCCCATGGGTGGCCATGACCCGCAGGTCATAGGCCGCGCCCTCGGCCTTCATGCGATCACTGATCTTGGTCAGGGTCTTGCGCGAGGGCTCGGCGGCATAGGCCTCCAGGATGGTGGTGTTGGTGCGGTGGCTTTCCTTGCGCACCGGGTAGTAATCAACGGACGCGAAGATCGGCAGGTCAGGCTTGCCCTTCTCGACGGCGACCTCCCGACAAAGGTCGCGAACCCGACGCTCACCGGTGCCGTTCTTGTGGGAATGCAGAAGGCTGATGGCGATGGCTTCTACGTCCATATCGATCAGCTCGGCTGCGGCTTGGCGCACCTCATCCTCACGCAGGGGGATGGCAACATCGCCCTGGGAATCTGTCCGCTCGGTCACGCCCCGGGTGCGTGAGATGGGAACCAGCGGCTCGTCATAGCGGTGAGTGTTGAGGTGGATGCGATCTTCGAAGGCGTAGCCCAGGTAGGACTGGATCGCCCGACCCATGCGGTGGAAATCCTCAAGGCCCTTGTTGACGATCAAACCGACGGCCAGCCCCTTGCGCTGAACCACGCGGTTGAGCATCGCCGTGCCCGAATACACACAGGTGACCATTTCCGGATAGACCTCGTCGATGCTCCGGCCCCATTGGGCCAGGGCGTCCACGGAGGACTGGGAAATCGCGAGGGATTCATCCTCGGGATTGCTTTGCGCCTTGCCGACGACGAACTCGCCGTCTGCCCGGACAAAAAAGGTATCGGTCATCGTGCCACCGGCATCGATACCCATGACCTGGACGGGGTTGTTCTGGTGTCCCACTGTTTCCTCCAATGAGAATTCTTCGTTGACGGGCTCCCGTCCAGCCGCTCCTCCACGGACCGCGAACGGGACCCGCTGGAGGAATGGCAAGGACCGTGCCAAAGGGAGGAATTTTTTTAATTTCTATATTTTCAATTACTTACCGCTTTCCCAAAAGGGAATGCCGCGTCTGCGGAATCCGTCCTTCGCGTTTGCGTTCCGGACGATCCGAACGGAACGGGCGGACGGGCGGTCAGAAAAAAGGCCACCGGATCACTCCGATGGCCTTTTGAAGCGGAATGCGGAAAAGTGGGCGCCGGTTTTCCGCCCTCACCATATGAGTGAGATCCCGTTCATGAAATCAGGCGCGGGACACGACACGGCTTCGTAGTTTTTGGGCGATTGCCCAAACCCATTTGGGGGCAGATGCCCCCAAACCCCCATTTCTCTTTTATAAATGGAACCCGGGGTCTGGGGCCTTACGGCCAGTAACTGCCTGGGGTCTGGGGCCTTACGGCCCCAGTGGGGGACGGGGCAAAGCCCCGTGACGGGATAACACCCGCTGTCGTGTACCCTGGGAATCAAGTCGGGCAGACCTGATTTCATCGTGATCCAGACACCCCCCACTCCACTCAGGGTCACCGATCCCGATAGGCCTTGAATGCGGTCATGCGGTCGATGCCGTGACGCTTCATCTTTTCGTACAGGGTGCTCTTGGCGATGCCCAGGCGGGTGGCGGCCCGGGTCAGGTTTCCAGCCTCAAGGGCGATGGCCTCGATCATGCCCTCGCGCTCTCGATCAGCCAGGGCGCGGCCCCGTTCCTCTTCCCAGGCCAGGCGTATTGGCCCCGGCCCCGGATTATATCGGTCCATCGTTGGGGGCGGCGCGCCAAAGCCCGGGGGGAGGTCCTCCACCTCCAGCCAATCCCCCTCGGCCATGCAGACGAGGCCTTCCACAACGTTGCGCAGCTCCCGCACGTTCCCAGGCCAGGCGTAGGCCCGCAAGCGGTCGAGGAGCTCTGGCCTTGCCCGTTTGCAAGAAAGACCATGGGTCCGAACGGTCTGTTCGATGAAGTGATCCACCAACAAGGGAATGTCCTCCCCATGGTCTCCCAGGGGCGGCAGGTGCAGCACGGTCACCGCGAGACGATAAAACAAGTCCATGCGGAATGTTCCAGCGGCAACCTCTGCCCGCAAATCCCGGTTGGTGGCGGCGACCACCCGGACTGCCACCTGTCGGGGTTTGTTGTCTCCCAGGCGATAGACCACGCCATCCTCCAGGACCCGCAGAAAATGGGCTTGCAGGTCCGGGGGCATTTCGCCGATCTCGTCGAGAAACAGGGTACCGCCGTCCGCCGCTTCGAACTTGCCCGCCATGCCGCCCCGCCGAGCCCCGGTAAAGGCCCCTTCCACATAGCCAAAAAGCTCACTAGCCAAAAGATCGCGGGTCATGGCCCCGCAATTCAACGGCACGAAGGGACTAGGCGCACGGGGGCCGGCCTTGTGCAAGGCCCGGGCGAAGACTTCCTTTCCCGCTCCCGTAGGACCCAGTAACAGAACGGGAACGGGAAGGCGCGCCAAACGGCGGGCCCGGGCCTTCACCGCCCGTAGGGGCTCGCTTTCCCCGATGATCGCAGCGAAGGGATCCCCCTCGGAGGGGGAGGAGGCCAGGGAAGGAGACAGGGCTTTGCCGCGCAGGGGCTCTCCCTTGCGGGGGAGAGCAAGGATCGTCCCCAGACGTTCGTTTCGTTCCATCACCGGCTCCAGCCAATCGGAGCGCATCCAGTCTGGCAAATCCTTGTCGGGGGGAGCCCCCTCGGGCAGGACCAGTCTGTTGATGGCTCCCATATCCAGGCCGAGAGCATTGATATAGGCCTCCGCGCGGTCATTGGCTCGGACCATCCGTCCCCGATGATCAAAGAGGACCACCCCCCGGTCCGCCCAAAGCCGTCCATGGGCCAATGTGGAATCCAGCAGCCGCCCCCGACGCTCCATTTCCAAGCTGGCCAATCGGTTCTCTATGCGGCTCGCACCGGCAACGGCCAGGGCCATGCAATGGGTGTTGTGACTTCCCGACAAACCCGAGATATCCAGAACCCCAAGAAGCGCGCCGTCATAGGGATCGCGGATGACCGTGGCCGAACAGGTCCAATGCTTGATCCCCTCGCAAAAATGCTCTTCGGACCGGATCTGAACGGGTTGGGCTGCGGCAAGCGCCGTTCCGATGGCGTTGGTTCCACTGACGGATTCTCCCCAAGAGGCCCCAGGAACAAGCTTGATATCCTCGCTTTTGGATTTGGCCTTGGGATCTCCCTCCACCCAAAGGATCACACCGTCAGGATCGGTCAGCGCCATCAGGGTTTGGGACTCGGCCAGCAGCTCACGGGCCTGGGCCATAACGGGCCGGGCCGACCGAATCAAATCGCGGTGGCGCTCCTTCAAGCCGTGAAGGCCATCTTCGGTGACGGCCAGGGGTGCCCTCCCCCTGCCTGGGTTCACACCAAGATCTCGGCACCGCCGCCAAGAGTCCTCCACCATGCGCCGCACGGCATCGCCGGGCATGCCATCTCCAGACAGGAATTTTTCCCAAGCCACAGCGATCGCCTTGTCATGGCCCTCCGTACCGGACGGGCCACCCAGGTCTCGTCTCATCGACATGTCCTCCCCACGCCCGGTCTTCATCGAACCGATGCGCGTTTTTGTCTTCTCCCCCGATACTACACGGCGAAGACAGGCTTTGTCCGCCATTCCCCACCAGCAATGGTCGGAGAAAGACAGAACGTCTCCGGATCCTCCCGACCCAGAGCACTCCCGTACAGGACACGACAGTGACTCGTCTTTTTTGGGCGATTGCCCAAACCCATTTGGGGGCCAATGCCCCCAAACCCCCATTTTTCTTTTACAAATACGAGCTTGGGGTCTTGGGCCTTTCGGCCCAAGTTGGGGGACGGGCAAAGCCCCGTGATGGGAAAGCACTCCCTGTCGTGTACCGTGATGCCCCCGTACCTGACGCCTAGAGTGAAACGGGATCAGCGTGAGTCAAGCTGGCCCCGTTTCACTCTCATTATTCGGAAACATAAAGCAAAGACTGGGCCAATGGTGATTTGGCGAAAATGGGCTCCCCTCTCCCCGTTCGCGGGACGGATTGAGGAAGAAAGCGGCACTCCCCTTCGGACGGTTCGTCCGATCAGCCGGACAAATCGTCCGAATTTCGAACACCCCTTTGTCCCTGGTGCACTGATGCCCTAGGGTTTGCGGACAATTATCGCATGGCGATGATGGGTGCCACGAGGTTTACGGTTGCGACAAAGCGAGTATCGGTTTTGTCATATCGTGCAGGGTACACTGTCGTGGACCCTGCCGCCGGAAGCCGCTCTCCCGGGTCCTGTTCCGGCACAAGGCGCCCATGCTCCCGTTCACCTCGACCGCGCTTCGCGCCTTGTCTTTAGTCCGCCGTACCGGCATCCCGACCACGGCCCGGAGGACCGTTCACCGCAAGACGCCCCTCCGGGTCGTCTCACGGCTTTCTGGAGCTCGGGACCTGACCTCCGGCGGGGCGAAAACCCAGGCTGCCGCGCCGGGCATCGGGCGCGAACCCGCTCCGGACTGCGGCCCGGCAGTTCCAGGCGTCACCGTCCCAAGAGCCCCCACGAACAACGCGGTACCGTCCACCTGTCCCGCTTTCCACTCGGGGCTTGCCGAAAGCGTCCTTGCACCATTCCCACACATTCCCATGCATATGCCACAGACCCCAGGCGTTGGGCCGAAACCCGGCCCCCTTTACCGGAACCGTTGCCTTTCGATATGTGCCCTCGGACGCTTCGCC
Source organism: Rhodospirillum sp. A1_3_36 (assembly GCF_047263945.1). Lineage (NCBI taxonomy): Bacteria > Pseudomonadati > Pseudomonadota > Alphaproteobacteria > Rhodospirillales > Rhodospirillaceae > Rhodospirillum > Rhodospirillum sp. A1_3_36. The sequence continues at coordinate 39,662 of NZ_JBLAVB010000021.1, forward strand.
CAGGGGAAACTTCCCATTGTAATTGACCTCTTCCGCCGTGATATCTAGTCCCACATGGCGGGAGGCCACCGTCGGTTCGAAGGAGGTCGACGATCCCGCCCGGCAGGCGTACTCCCATTGTGCCTCGCTCGGAAGGGACAGGGCCAACCCGGAGATTTCCCCGTTGAGACGCTCCAGAAACGACCTGGCCTCCTCCCAACTCACCTGTTCCACGGGACGATTGGCACCATCCTCCGTAAAACGGCTCGGGTTCGTCCCCATCACCGCCTCGTAAAGAGCCTGGGTCACGGTCGTGTCGAAGAGCCAGAACCCCTCGGGGATGGTGATCTCCGTCAGAGGGCCTTCATTTTTAAATCGCTCGGTCTCCCCCTTCGGAGAGCCCATGCGGAACCACCCCGGCGGGCACCAGCGGAGACGTTGGGTGATCTCCCGATAGGTGAACTCGACGAACACACCCTGCCTGTCCTGGCCCCAGCCGCTCGCCCATTTCGGGGGGCGGCCATCGGCCAGGGGGTGCCCTCCGGTGTTTATGATCCTCCCCTCTGTCACACCCCGTCCTTTCCAACCCGCAGCGAACGCGGTTCCGCTCGTTCTTTCAACAGACCTTTCCATTTTCACGCTACGCCTCCCCCAAGGCCGGGGCAATGGGGGAGGCGGAAGCGGGACCCACGACAGCGGGTCTTTCGCTTCACTGGGGCTCTGCTCCAAACCCCGCCATCACGGTGACTCCAAGGCTTGAAGAAGCCGCGCCCGTCGCTCCACCGGGGGGGCTGTCACTGCGGTTTGAAGCAGGGTCCGCGTCAGGTGTTCCTGAAGAAGGGTTTCCAGGCGTTTGGGGCGATAGGGGACCTCCAGTCCCTCGACAAAATAGGTCATGGGGACGTCCAGAAGGACCGACAGGTCATGGAGCGTCTTGCCGTCCATGCGTGCCCATCCCTCTTCCCAGGCGCGACACTCCTGCTGCGCAATGCCCAGCAGGGATGCCAGCCACCGACGGGACAGACGAAGGTCATTGCGCCGCCGGGTGAGCCGACGGCCCATATGCAGGGCCGCCGGATCGGGGACGGAAGCGGGGGATATGGTGGTTTCCGATGTCATGGCCGAACTCCTCGAGCCAGAGGCGGAACCGTGGCCAGGGGAACGGGCCGAGTCTGTACGGCGCTGCCGATAAGGCGGGTGGCAGGACAAACCCGGCCCACCCGGCGCCCGGTCCTCAGCCTCCGGCCTTCACCATCAGTAAACAGGCCCGCGTCCATGACGGGTCTGGGGAAACGACGAACAATCGGATATAACAAGCATTAGCCATGGCTCTGCTACTCCTGTGGTTGAGCAGGGTTGTGGTCAGGCGACGGGGGGTGCTGCTACACCTTCCGTCGCCGCTAAAGCTTGCCCGAGGAAACGGACAGGCGCCCCTACTATACCTGGAAAGGGGTGCGGACTCCACCTGAAAGGGTTGTTCTGGCGGAGGTCTGTTGGACGCAAGTGGCTTGGACGGAGGCCATCCTGCGAGGCGCAGGGGTGAAAAAATCAAACCGCATTGTCGCCGTCTTTCTTGGAAGAGCCCTTGGCTGCTGAGCCGCGCTTCGCGCGGCGGCCAGGATCCCGAACGGCGGACGCCTCCGGCTAGTCCGCCGTACCGGCATCCCGGCCACGGCCCTCCGGGCCGTTCAAACTAAGACTGCCCTCCGGGCCGTCTCCGGACTTGCTGGAGCTCGGGACCTGACCTCCGGCGGGGCGGAAACCAATGGAGTTGAGCCGGACATCGGGCGCGTACCCATTCCGAATCGCGGCCCGGCAGTACCTGGCCCTGCTGCGCCAGGAGCCCCCGCGAACAACGCGGACCCGCTCGCCCTTCTCGCTTTCCAAGCGAGGCTTGCCGAAAGGGTCCGCTCCGTCGTGACTGTCGCTCCACAGATCCGCGCACCATTCCCAGACATTTCCCAGCATGTCATGGAGTCCCCAGGGGTTGGGGTCTTTTCCCTTTACCGGATGGGTGCCCGCCGTCTTATGGTCATGGGCTTTCTCTTCCCAATGGGAACTGTCGAGCCCATTCTCCAGGTCAAACTCCACACCGCTGTTGCCGCCGTACCAAGCGATCTCCTCCAGGATCGGCGCATTGTGCTCACCCAAGATGTCCATGGGACCGGCATAGGTCGCCTCCCGCGTTCCCGCCCGACAGGCGTATTCCCATTGCGCTTCGCTGGGAAGACCCAGGTCCAGACCCGGCAGGAGTCCGTTGAGGCGGTCCAGGAAACGCCCCGCGTCCTCCCAACTCACCCGTTCCACCGGACGGTCGGGGGATTGGAAGCGGCTCGGGTTCTTTTCACCCGTCACCGCCTCGTACAGGGCTTGTGTCACTGGCGTGTCGAACAGCCAGAACCCCTCGGCGATGGTAATCTCCGTTTGGGGGCCTTCCCTGTCATATCGCCCGGACTCATCCTCCGGCGAGCCCATCAGGAACCGTCCGGGGGGACACCAGCGGAGGCGCTGGAGCACCCCCTCATAGGTGAACTCCGACCACAGGCCATAGCGGTCCCGCCCAACGGCGGAGGCCCAGGGCAGCGTTTCAAGGGTCCGCTGCTGGACGACCAATTCCGCCCGGTCCGTGCAAAGGATGAAGGGCGCGGCGGGCAACCCGATGCGCGCCCCCCGCCCCGGCGTCACCCGCAGACGCTCCGGCACCGAGCCGCGCTCCGCGCGGCCGCCGGGATCCCGAACGGCGGACGCCTCCGGCTTGCCCGCCGTACCGGAACCCCGGCCACGGCCCTCCGGGCCGTAAAAGCCAAGACGCCCCTCCGGGCCGTCCCCTGGCTTGCTGGAGCTCGGGACCTGACCTCCGGCGGGGCGGAAACCAAGATAGTTGAACCGGTCATCGGGCGCGAGCCCGTACCGGATCGCGGCCCGGCAGTCCCTGGGGTAGTCGTACCAGGAGCCCCCGCGAACAACGCGGTCCCGCTCGCCTTTCTCGCTTTCCAAGCGAGGCTTACCGAGAGGGTCCGCTCCGTCGTGGCTGTTGCTCCACAGATCCGCGCACCACTCATCGACATTGCCCTGCATGTGCCACAAACCCCAGGCGTTGGGACGAAACGGTACCCCTTTCACCGGAACCGTCTCTTTCCGATACGCGCCCTTGCCCTCTTCGCCCAGGGGGTCATTTCCATCATAATTCACTTCCTCCACCGTGATATCCTGCCCTCTATGGGTCGCCGCGACCGTCGGCTCGAAGGGCGCATCCGACCCCGCCCGGCAGGCGTATTCCCATTGCGCTTCGCTTGGAAGAGAGAGAACCAGTCCCGACATCTCCCCGTTCAGGCGAGATAGAAACATCTCGGCATCCTCGAAACTCACCCGCTCCACGGGGCGGGAAGTCCCATCCTCTGTAAACCAGCTCGGGTTGGTTCCCATCACTGCCTCGTAAAGGGCCTGGGTCACAGCCGTATCAAACAGCCAGAAGCCGTCGGCTATGGTGATCTCTGTTAGAGGGCCTTCATTGTCGAACCGGTTCACCTCATCCTGCGGCGAGCCCATGCGAAACCGCCCCGGCGGACACCAGCGGAGACGTTGCGTGATCCCCCGATAGGTGAACTCCGCCCACACCCCATGGGCATCCCGTCCTGCGGAGGACGCCCAGCCATCAATGCCGCGCAAAGCGCCCCCAACCATCCTCTCCGCCATGGAATAGGGCATCTGGAATGGGGGGGCCGACCAGTCGATCGGCACCGATTGCCCCGGTCGGACCTCATACCGTCGCCTTTTCACCGCCAGGGGGTCTTGTCCTGGTCCGGACCAGGGAAACCGCCGCCGAACCTCCTCGCTCAGGGGGTCGGGCCCCTCCATATCCACGATGCCGTTGTTCGTGGGCAGAATCGCCACAAGAGACCCCGTCCCGGGTATCACGGGATCCAGGGTCAAGCGGTCGCCGTCATGGCGCAAAGCCACCGCCTCCAAGGCCCCGCCAGAAGAGGGTTTCTTTCGCGTCCGTTGCACCGCTCGAACGGCATCGACCACCGCCCGGACCTCCTCCTCCCGGTCAGCCGCGGCGGGGACCCTCTGCTCCAGTTGCGCAACCCAAACCCGTTGTTCCAGGGTGAGGGTATCCCCGCCCCTCTGCCGCCGGTGCAAAGCGCCGAAATAGCGCCGGGCCTCCGCCAAATCCCCAGGGTCGGGAAGACAGTGCCGGATCTCCGGTGACAGGTTAAGAATTTCCGGAAACCAAAACTCCTCGGCGCCCCGACAGATCCGCCCGCCGCTTCGCCAGGAGCGGATCACCTTCAGCGCCTCTGTTCGCTCGCCATCGGTCAGCAAATCGCCTTCGAACGCCCGGCGCAGACCCTCCGCCCTGTCCGGTCGCAGACAGGTCAGGATGGGCGACCAGACTTCCACGGCGGGATCCGCCCAAACCAGACATTCCACGGTCATATCGGCCCGGGGCAACAGGGCGCGCCGCATGGCCCGCAGCAGCCCCGGGGAAAAGCAAAGCGTCGGCGACAGGTAAATCAATAGTTTATGGAGCATGCGCCGACGCTCTTCCGCGTCACAGGGACTGTTCCGGTCCATGTCCTCCCAGGTTTCTATCCGCCAGAGGGCCCGCAGCTCCGGGGCGACATCTCCCACCCCACCGGTCGTCAGGGCCAGCGCCTGCCCGGGAGCCAGGGTCCGCCCCAGGGAAAGCCAAACCGCTTGATCCCGCCCGGAAGCCGCGCCGAGGTCCCCCAAGACCAACCAGGGGCCGTCTTCCCTCTCCGGATCGACCGTCTCCCACCGGTCCCCGCAAAAATGCCAGAACCGGCCATCCCCCCTGTCCAAGGTCACGGGAATGACCTCCATCGCCGGTGCCACCTCCCGCAGAGTCGTGATCACCCGGTCTTGATCCGCCCATAGGGGGATCAAGGCCTCATCCCGATCCATCACCACATGACACCGCCGCGCCCAACTCCGATCGACGCGGCGCGGCGGTTTGCGTATCGGCAGGCATTTGGCCACGCCGCGAATGCCCTCGTCGAGATCGATGCCGCCCGACAGCCAGGACGGCGCAAGCAGCCGCCGAAGCTGGGACACCAGGGACTCCCGGGACCGTGCCGGTGGCCAGGGCGGGGGGGCCGTCGGGGCATTGGACCAGGCCTTGGCCATGCCCGGCCCCCCGGCCTCCCCGGGCTCTTGCGGTGGCTCTGGCTCGGGGTCCATCCGCAACCACAGGGGCATCAGCAGGGGAAGCGGAGCCTGGGGGGCCTGACGCACCGGTCCCGGTGCGGTCTTTGACGGTATGGGCCTCTGCGGCGAGGGGGGCTGTGGCGGGGGCGTCTGTGGCGGGGGAGACGATCCAGTATCCGGCCTCTCACCGCTCCAAAGCGGCCTCCCGTCCAATGCCTGCTCGGCCCGGGCGTATCCGAGGACCAACCCCAGACGGTCCTGGTCTGCCTCCGCCGCAACGGCGAGGAGCCGGGCGAGATCGGCCCGGCCACTGCTCCCCCGCTCCGCCATCACTGCAAACTCGCGTGTTTCAGCAGAAAGTACTTGGAGATCCGGTTCATCCATTGCGATGGGGTACAGTCCGGCGGTCGGGGACCGGTCATCACCGCCCGCAGCAGATCCAGGTATTCCGCCTGACCGGGCAACGGCCTCAGACGCTGCTGATCACATATCCCCCGATCCCGATGGGTCACCTTCGCCGCCTCGCGCAACAACGCCTCGTCCGCCGCAGGGAAATGCGCCCGCCCGACGGGCACCAATCGGTCGACGAAGGGCGCTTCCTCCGCTGGTAGGCTGAGAGTATGAACGATACACCGGCGCACGAAGGCATCGGGTAGGCGCCGTTCGTCGTTACTGGTGACCACGATCAACGGCCACCGCTTGGCCTGGACGGCGGTAATCCCCCCCGTGGGCTGGAATTGCCTGGATCCCAGGGCCTCCAACAAGCCGTTGGGCACATCGGCCTCGGCCTTGTCGATTTCGTCTATCAGCAGGACCGTTCCCTTGTCCGGGCTACAGTCCGGATGAAGATAGGGGCTCCCTCCGCCAGCCTCCTTGGCCTGTCGTTCGGCATCGGTCCAATGGAACGCCCACCAGAGTGGGCCTGGCTGAATGTATTTCTCCAAGGCAAGGTCCACCCGGGTCTTCTTTGCCTCATCCGGATCGGCCATGACTCCGACAAGTTGGGCATCGGCCAGCCGTGCGACCATGTCCTCGGACCAATGCAGGTCTCGGGCCTCGGTGCGGGCATCGACGACGACATGGCAAAAGGCGCGCCGGAGGACCCAAGCCGCCGCCCTGGCGAGTTGGCTTTTCCCAACCCCGGGCTCCCCCAGCAGCAACAGGGTGCGCTCCGCCGCCATCGCCGCCGAAAGGGCGTCGATATCCTCCTGCTCGAAAATATGCGGGCAGGTTCTGTTTTCGGAGAGGGGAACGTCTTTGATCGGAACATCGGCCTGGGCGGGGAACATGGTCTCTCCTATGCGTCGGGGGCACGGATGGGAAGAAAATAATGAAATCCGCCCATCCGCAGCAAATCTCTGTCCATCAGATCAACATCCAACGTCAGCACCGGCAGCGGTTTCCCTAGACGGGCGACTTCGTTCACAACCTTCTCCAGGTTTTCCCTGAGATCGGGATTCAAATCATTCGGAATGACGACGGCCAGATAGGGCATGGGACGTTTGCTTTGTTTCGCGATCAGCAACCTCGTTCTGAGGTTCGACCATTCCCCCCCGGCAAAGGACAGGTCCGAGCCGAGCTGACGCCTCACTTCCGGTATAAATCCATTTTGATCAACCCAGGTCAGTTCCGGGTATTTGGCCATGATGGCGTCCAAGATACCCTGCGCCTGACCGCCAACCGTTTGGTCGGATCCCATCACCGGCAGAAGCGAAATCAGCTTCCTTCCGAGGGGTCTGTGCTCCTCCCCGTCGCGGGGGTGATAGTCCACCGGTCGGTCTTCGGCGGCGGCCATGATAATTTCGGCGAAACAATGTGTTCCTGCGGGGAGAGCGATCGGCAGAGCCACGGGCTCCCCCTCCGTGAGGCGGGCGCGGATTTCTCCAAGGTCCGCTGTACTGACCCAAAACGCATAAGGGGCAAAGACTTGTGTCAACCGGCGCAGGTCTAGCACCTCCTCTGGCGTCCGTATCTCCAGATCATGGGAGAGAACGGAAAAAAACTGCCCTGGCGGCATTGTCTGCACCGCGTCCAGAAGATGGTCAATCCACCGTTCCGAATCAAAAGACTGGAAGGCCGGATCCAGCTCTTTCAAACTCGCCAGAACAATCTCCTGGACCTCTTTGGAGATGGGTTCCTTTCCAAGAAGGCCCTTCACCCTCGCCCGCATCTCCTCCATGGCTTGGTAGCCGGGCATCTGGTCCCTTAGAGAACCATGGGAACAGTCCTTGTGATCCCCCGTGAACGCCCGCGTCACCGCCGCCGCGCTTAACATTGTCTCTTTACGGTTCGGCATTTTCTTGATGCAGACACCGACGACACCCAAACCCTCCACATAAACCGGCATCCCCGATGCGCCCTTCCAGCCCCCGCCGGTATCAGGCTCCGTACCGCTCGCCGTTACGGAGATGACTTCGTCAAATGAGGCCATGGATAGCCCATCGCCTCTAAAGTCGGCGCAACCCAGACCGTGGTCTTGTTTTGCCACCTCGGGAAAACCGCGACCTTCCCAGGAAAACACCTTGGTGATCTCTGGCAAATCCCCTCGCAAGATCAGGTGGCCGACGAACTCCTTCGGCCTCGAATCCACGTGCAGAAGGGCAAGGTCGAGTTTTTCGCACTCCCAGACGACGGGATCGGGTGTCACCGCCAAGGGAATCCAACCCGAGTTTTCTTTCGTCTTCCAAAAAAACTCAATTGGCGCCTTGGAGCGGTCTTTTGGCCTGACCACATGCCGGGCGGTCATGAGCTTGTCCGACGCGACCCAAAAGGCCGTGCCCGTTTTCCCTCCCTTCGTTTTCGGAACCCACAGTTCGACAACATGATCCTTCCAGTTCATGGTTTATGTCCTAGGGGGGCGCCCGGGTCCGTCCTGAGAGATTTCGTTTCTGTCGCCGTCCGGTCCCGGCGCCAGCTTCAACCGCATCTGAAGCCGCTGTGTCTTTACGGACGACACATCCCCGCCGAATTCAAAACCGACGACGGACAGTTTCACACCCGCCCCCGCTTTTCCCGAGGCAGAGGCCACCACCTGAAGGTCGAGATCCACATGCTCGATCTCGAATTTAACCGATTTACCTATCCCGCTTTCCTTCGCCGCTTCAAGATCCGCCCTAAGGCTGATCAGCAGATCTCCCAACGAGAAGGCGCTGTCCGGACTGTCTTTCGTCATAGCCTCATCTCCCATCGTCCCAAGGGATTCGCGTTCCCCTGACCATTTTACCCACAACCCGTTGACCGTGCATAGAACGCGAATAGGGAATGACGATGAAACCTTTGAAAGAATGAGAGTCATTTTGAATGAGGCTCTAAGCTCACTTTACTGAACCGTCCTGGGAGGCCGGGGTCCTCCCATTCTTGTCGAACCTTTCGAAAAGCAACCCTCCGTGAATTGAGGGTTTCGAGGCAGCCGCCCAGCGTGGCGAGACAGGTACAGCAAATCCGCATGAAACCCCGGAATGACGGGCGCATGGAACCGAACCACTCCGTTGGACCATGGTACACGACAGGGGGTGCTTTCCAGTCACGGGGCTTTGCCTCGTCCCCCACTGGGTCCGAAAGGCCCCAAATGGGCTTGGGCAATCACCCAAAAAATGACGAGACACTGTCGTGCCCTGTGCCGTTGGATCGTTCAAGAGCCGCAGGTAGGGCGGGCTCGGCAGTGCGGCGCGGCTCCAGAAATTCCGGGAAATAGCTCCCTTTGCACAGTTTGGGACTCTGGAAAATGATGAATTACAAATTCGCGATCGTCGGCGCTTTCGCGCTGAACGCCGACCCCAACATCGTCAGCCTGCAGGCCTATACCGTCGACCTGATGGCGGAGATCGAAAAGGAAGCCGATCACTCCGTCGGGATGCAGATAACCGGCGGCATGCCTCTTGCCGGTACACCCGATCGTTAGGAATGGCAGCAGTCGGCCTACCGGACCTTTCAGTCGATTGGCATTACCGATGTGCACTTGATCACCCCGAAGGAGGCCAAAGAGGCCTGTCCGATCCTCTCGACCGATGGCATCATCGGAGGCATGTGGGCCGAACGCGAAGGCTATGTCGATACCACCGGTACAGTGTACGCCTATGCCAAGGCCGCGAAGAAGCGCGGCGCCAAAGTGATCGAGCACAACCGCGTTCTCGGCCTCAGGCAGACCCGCGACGGTTGGGAGGTCATCACAGAGAAGGGCACGATCAAGACCGAGCACATGGTCAACGCCGGGGGGCTGTGGGCCAAGCAGGTCGGTCGCATGGCGGGGATCGAGCTGCCGCTGTCGCCGCTGAACCACCACTACCTGATCACAGAGACCATCCTGGAGGTCGCGGCACTCGACAAGGAGATGCCAATGGTCGTCGACCTTGAGGGGGTCACCTACATGCGGCAGGATCAAAAGGGCCTGCTTCTGGGCATCTACGAAATCAATCGTGAACACGGGATGATGGACGGCGCGCCCTGGGATTACGGGATGCAGCTGCACCCTCTCCGAAGAGCTGCTCGGCGCCGATGTCTTCGAGCAGCAGGAGCGCCTTTTGAAGGCCGTCGAGGCCAAGGAACCAGCCAAGCTCGTCCCCCCCACGGGCGAGATCATGGTGGGGATCGCCGAGAACGGCCTGAACCTGACGGACAGCCTGTCCCCTGCCCTGACCGAGGCCATGTGGGAAGCCGACGACAACACCTGTCACGCCCTGGCCAAGGCCCGGGCCGCCGTGATCACCCATCTGAAGACCACCGCCCCAGGCCTGCCTCAGCGCACCCTCTGGACCCCCGAGGCGCCCAGGCCGGTGGTGACCACCGCGCATAAGCTCTACGGCAACGACCCGGCCAGCGAGAAACCGCCGTCGCCGGGAAGGTCTCCGACGTCATCGACGATGCGATGTCGTCTCACGCGTAGCCCCCGGGAAGCAGCACTCAACTGTACCGGCTTTCCAGGGCATCCCAGGCGGGCTTACCCACCAGCCGTTGGCGTTCGGCGAAGGGCGCAACCAAGCCACTGGATTCCTTCACTTCCTTCTCGTCGCGCAACACCGTCAGCGCCTTCTGCATCCCCGAAACCGCGCCCTGGAGCGCAGCGTTGGCATAGAGCACGATACCAAAGCCCAAATCCGCCAGTTCCGTGGCATTGAAGATCGGCGTCTTACCGCCGATGACCATGTTCATCAACTGGGGACGATCCAGACGCCGGGGCAAGGCGCGGATTTCCTCAGCGGTGGTCACGGCCTCAACGAACAGGATATCGGCCCCCGCCTCGGCGAAGAGTTGGGCGCGCTCCACCGCCGCCTCGAAGCCGTGGACAGCCGCGGCGTCGGTGCGGGCCATGATCAGCAGGTCCGGATCCCGGCGGGCATCGGCGGCGGCCTTGATCTTGCTCACCGCTTCCTCCGTCGAGATGACGGCCTTGCCCGAGAAGTGGCCACAGCGCTTGGGCGCCACCTGGTCCTCCAACTGGATGCAATCGGCGCCCGCCCGCTCCAGGGTCCGCACCGTGTGATAGACGTTCAGGGCATTGCCAAAGCCCGTGTCGGCATCCACGAGCAGGGGAAGCGAAACCGCGTCGCGGATCCGCGCCGTGTGATCGGCGATCTCCGCCAACCCCATGAACCCCTGGTCGGGCATGCCAAACCACATGTTGGTCACCCCCGCCCCGGTGACATAGATGGCCTCGTAGCCCAGGTCCTCGATGACCTTGGCGGACAGGGCATTGAAGGCGCCGGGAACGATGACGCCCCGACGGGCCTCGACGAGGGTCTTGAGCTGCTTGCGCGTGGACATGAAAACTCCCCTATAAACCTAAAAACAATCGCCGGGTACACGGACCCAGCCTTCCATGAGAATGCGGGCGCTCCGGCTCATGACCGCCTTGGTCACGCTCCATCGGCCCTCCTCCAACCGGGCTTCCGCGCCCACGCGCAGGATGCCGGAGGGATGGCCAAACCGCACGGCGCTCCGCCCCCTTTCCCCGGCGGCTTGGGCCACGAGGGTTCCCGGAATGGCTGCAGCGGTGGCTATGGCCACGGAGGCCGTGCCCATCATGGCGTGGTGCAATTTCCCCATGGACAGGGCGCGGACCAACAGGTCCACCTCCCCGGCCCGGATCACCCGACCGCTGGAGGCCGTGTAGTCTGCCGGTGGCGCGACGAAGGCGATCTTGGGCGTATGTTGACGTTTGACGGCCCCGTCCAGAGTATCAATCAACCCCATGCGCAGGGCGCCGATGGCGCGCAGGGCCTCAAAGCGGGCCAAGGCCGCGCCGTCCCCATTGATCTCCCCCTGGGTTTCCGTCCCCCGATAGCCCAGATCCGCAGCATTGACGAAAAGGGTGGGGATGCCCGCGTTGATCAGCGTCGCCGGGAGTTTCCCCCCCGCGACCAAGCTTTCCGGAACGTCCAGGACATCGACGGGGTGTCCGGTGGGGAACAGGGCGCCGCTGTCCTCCCCCTCCTCGGCGGGATCGAGGAATTCCAGAACGATTTCCGCTGCGGGAAAGGTCACACCGTCCAATTCGAAATCTCCGGTTTCCTGGACTTGACCACCACGGATGGGAACATGGACGAGAATGGTCTTGCCGATATTGGCCTGCCAGAGGCGCACGACACAAACACCGTCCAACGGCACACGGCTCCGCTCCACCAGACCGGCATGGAGGGCGAAAGCCCCCGCCGCCGTGGTCAAATTACCGCAATTCCCCGACCAATCCACGAAAGCGCCATCAATGGACACCTGCCCATAGAGATAGTCCACGTCATGGTCCGGTCGCGCGCTCCTGGAGAGGATCACACATTTGCTGGTGCTGGAGGTGGCGCCCCCCATACCATCGGTCTGTTTGCCGTAGGGGTCGGGGCTTCCCATGAGCCGCAGGAAAAGATGGTCCCGCGCCGCGCCCGGAACCTGGGCCCGGCCGGGAAGGTCCTCCAACCGGAAGAAGACCCCTTTGCTGGTTCCCCCGCGCATGTAGGTGGCCGGGATGCGGATTTGTGGAGCGAAATGCATGATACGATGTCCCTTCCGACCTCCGCCACGGCCAGGACGTCCTGGGCGAACCGTTGCAATACGCCTCCGGCCTCATAGATCGTCCCCTCTTCCGCCGTATCAAGGCGGCGGGGTACCGGCACGCGAAGGATCTCTCCATTCCCACGGTTGATGATCAGGGTCAAGTCTGCCCGTGGCACCCGGCCTGTCCCGGCGGGCGGAGAGCATGGGGCGCCCGGCCTGGGACAGGATCGCGCAATGGGTTCCAAAAGGCCCTCCAACGGCAAAACATCAGTGGATTTTCAACAACCTATTGAATAACCTATTCAATAATAGAATCGCGAGAGAAAACATGAAACTTTGCCGCGAAAACACGACAGTTTCAGGCCAGATCAGTGGAAAGTCCTGTCAAAGATCAGCCTTGCGCAATCCCTTCCAGGGAGGTAGGGTGAACGCCCTTCCGCTTATCCACGCGGACTGAAACGAAAATCTCGATCAGACGCGGCTCGAAGTGCGGTGAACGCCCTTCCGCTTATCCACGCGGACTGAAACTGGCGTGTGGTTGTCCCACCG
>NZ_JBLAVB010000022.1:0-46606 GCF_047263945.1 Rhodospirillum sp. A1_3_36
GACGCGCGAAGAACATGGGATAGCTGCCGAGCTCCAATCGCCACATGGGTTGTCGGGGTGAAGGGGGACAACTGTAGGGCGCTCGTCGGTGGGCGGCTAGCTTTTATGGGGAATGCGGTCAGGATTGGGGGGCGGTGGCCACCGATAAAACCATTGTGTGATTGCGGGCAGAATTCGGCGCAGATCGGAGCACATCCAGGCTGTGATGGGATAGGTTACGAACGGTCTTGCGCGCCGTGCCAGACGCTCAGGATAGCGACCTTTCCGCCCTCGCCCACGTGGTAGACCAGCAGATAGGGCGTGCCCGTTATCACGAGTTCCCGTATATCGGCGTGGTTGGTTGGCCGTCCGCGTGAGGGAAAATCGCGGAGTGCATTGCCCGCTTCCAAAATACGCGCCGCCACTGATGCGGCGGCAGAGGGATTGTGTTCCGCGATGTACCGGCGGATTTCCGAGAGTTTTCCCCGCGATGCACGCGACCAGATTACTTGCATGCGGGAGGGGGCAGTTCGTTCTCGGTTCCCCAACTTTCTAACCATGCCGTCATGTCTTCATGGGAAATGACGCGACCGGCCTCGACATCCGCCAACCCTTCGGCGATGGCGAGCCGCTTGGCTTCTTCCATGAGATGCCGCGCCAACTCGTCCTGATGTTCATCGGACAAGGTCGCGATGGCGGACATGGCTTGTTGCATGAGCTTGGTCATGTCTTGATATTAGGGAATCTCTCGTGCGACCACAAGGACAAGCCCTGCCGTTTTCGGCGTTACCGTTCCCGCTCTCGATGCTGGGCGGGTGCATGCGGGGCGTAGGCCTTCCCTCTGTTTCTGGTTGCCACGCTCTTTGACAATACGGGTATTGGGTCCAATCACCAGTTTCGACGCGTCGAAAAGAGCGCGCGTTCTGGGGCGTTTTGCAACTACCGTGGGTGTCCTGCCCGGCCAACCCGAGGCATGGTTGTTCATCCCGCTTGGATGGTCTTCATCGTTTGGAGTAGGGTTCAAATCTTCTTCACGCGTCCCCCTTCCATTCGAGGATCTTTCCCCACATGGCACGTACTCCCCGCTCCCCCTCTAAAGGGGCATCCAATGGAGCGACCATCGGATTTGAAAAGGAACTTTGGACCGCCGCCGACAAAATGCGGGGGAACATGGAGCCCTCGGACTACAAGCACGTTGCCCTGGGGTTGATCTTCCTCAAGTTCATCAGTGAAGCGTTCGAGGTCAAGTACGCCGAACTCCTGACCGATGAGCTGGCGGATCCCGAGGATATGGACGAATACCTCTCGGCGCATATCTTCTTCGTGCCCGAGGGCTCGCGCTGGTCCAAACTTCAGGCCAACGCCAAGCAACCGACCATCGGGACCCTGATTGACGACGCCATGCGGGGGCTGGAAACCACCAACCCGCGCCTCAAGGGCGTGCTTCCGAAGGACTACGGGCGTCCCAGCCTGAACAAGACCATGCTGGGAGAATTGATCGACGTCTTTTCCACCCTGACCATGACGGGCGAGGACGGCAAGGGCCGGGATGTGTTCGGTCGTGTCTACGAATACTTCCTTAATGGCTTCGCGGGTGTGGAAGGGCGCCGGGGCGGGGAGTTCTACACGCCCCAGTCTGTGGTCAAGCTGCTGGTGGAGATGGTCGAGCCCTACAAGGGGCGGGTCTATGACCCCTGCTGCGGATCCGGCGGGATGTTCGTGCAGTCGGACAAGTTTCTCCGCCACCACGGCGGACGCATCGGCGATCTTGCCATTTACGGACAGGAATCCAACAACACGACATGGCGGCTGGCCCGCATGAACATGGCGGTGCGGCGGATCGATGCGGATATTCGTTGGAACAACGAAGGGTCGTTCCACGCCGACGAATTCAAGTTGATGAAGTTCGACACCATCCTCGCCAATCCGCCCTTCAATTCCTCCGACTGGGGGGCAGAGCGGTTGGCGGAGGATGTCCGCTGGCAGTTCGGCAAACCCCCCGCCGGAAACGCCAACTTCGCGTGGCTCCAGCATATCGTCCATCACCTCAAACCGACGGGCACGGCGGGCGTGGTGCTGGCCAACGGATCCATGTCCTCCCAACAGTCCGGAGAGGGCGAGATCCGCAAGGCCATGGTCGAGGCGGATATCGTGGACTGCATGGTCGCCCTGCCCGGGCAGCTTTTCTATTCCACCCAGATTCCCGCCTGCCTGTGGTTCCTCAGCCGCAGCAAGAAAAAGAACGGGTTCCGGGGCAGAGAGACCGAGGTGTTGTTCATCGATGCCCGCCAGATGGGGCATCTGGTGGACCGAACGCGGCGGGAACTCTCCGAAGAGGATATCCAGCGGATTGCCGATACCTACCACGCGTGGCGGGGTGAGGCTGCGGCCATCGGGCGGCGGGGCGAGTACGAGGATGTCCCCGGCTTCTGCAACGTGGCGACCCTGGAGGACATCCGGGAACATGGGCATGTCCTGACGCCGGGCCGCTATGTGGGGGCGGCGGAGGTTGAAGAAGATGACGTTCCGTTTGAGGAGCGCTTTTCAGCGCTTCGGCGAACATTGGAGCATCAACTTGAACTGTCCGATAACTTCAGTGAACAAATTCGGGCAAGTCTTCGGATGTTTGCGAAATGACGAAATGGGACCGAAAGCCGGTCAGCGAACTATGCAACCTGATCGTGGACTGCGTAAACCGTACAGCGCCTACCGTCGATGCAACGACGCCATACCGAATGATCCGAACGACGAACATACGAAACGGCAAAATTAATCTAGACAATTGTCGCTTTGTCGATGCCAGCACATACCAGAGATGGACAAGAAGGGCCAAGCTCGTCGATGGAGACGTAGTACTAACTCGGGAGGCTCCCATCGGGGAGGTCGGCTTCGTGAGAGATATGCCAGGAATATTTCTCGGACAGAGAATGATGCAGTATCGGCCAAACCCAAAAGTTATTGATCCGCGATTTCTGTACTATTCGTTCTGCTCTCCAAACCTACAAGCTCAGTTTAAGTCACACGATGGTTCAGGTTCCGTCGTGAGCCATATTCGGGTCGCTGACTGCCACAAATTCACGGTACCAGTTCCCCCTCTGGACGACCAGTGTAGGATCAGTTCGGTTCTCGGCTCCCTCGACGATAAAATCGACTTGAACCGCCGCACGAACGAGACGCTGGAGGCTATGGCTCGGGCGGTCTTTAAGTCGTGGTTCGTGGACTTCGATCCCGTTCATGCCAAGGCCGCAGGCAAGGCTCCCGCCCACATGGACCCGGAGACCGTCGCCCTGTTCCCCGATACCTTCGGAGAGGATGGGCTGCCGGTGGGGTGGCGGATGGAGGCCATCGGTGAGCATTTCAAGGCTTTGAAGGGACTGAGCTACAAAGGGAGTGGCCTATCAGATGCCGGGGCGCCACTTTTTAATCTGAACTCGATTCTTGAGGGTGGCGGATACAAGTACGAGGGCATTAAGTTCTACGCGGGGGAGTTCAAGGAGAAACATGAGGCAGGGCCAGGAGACCTTTTGGTCGCGAACACGGAGCAAGGCTTCGAGCACTTGCTGATTGGTTTTTCTGCCTTGGTTCCACCTTCACAGGGCAAGGGCATTTTCAGCCACCATTTGTACAAAATCCAAGGCCGCCCCAAGACCCATTTGAACACCACCTACCTTCACTTTCTGATGTCGGTTTCGCCTCAAGGAGAGGTGATCCGTCGCTACTCCAACGGTACAACCGTGAATATGTTGCCCGCCGATGCCTTTGAGCGACCCAGGATTACAGTTCCTCCGGCTGGCCTTATTGCGGCTTTCTCGAAGTTCGCGATGCCGATTGCAGAGAAGCAAGATGCGGCGGTTACCGAAAACCAAACTCTTGCCGCTCTCCGCGACCTGCTTTTGCCAAAACTGATGTCCGGAGAAATCCGTCTCCGGGATGCAGAAACCATCGTCGAAGGGGTCGCATAGGCGAACACCAGGGGGAGACGGGGACCATGCCGATTATCACGGAAGACAGCATCGAGCACCTGACCCTGGACTGGCTCCAGGTTCTTGGATACACCGTTCTCCCCGGTCCCCGGATCGGCCCGGATGGCGCGTCTCCCGAGCGCCAGTCCCATGGCGATGTCATTCTGGTTGATCGCCTCCGCGGCGCTCTCCTCCGGATCAATCCGGACCTGCCCGAGGATGCCATCGAGGAGGTGCTTAAGCAGGTTCATGACGCCGCGACGCCCTCCCTGATTGAGGAGAACCGGCGTCTCCATCTGATGCTCACCGATGGCGTGGATGTGGAAGTTCTGTTGCCCGACGGCTCGGTGTCCGGCCAGAAGGCTTTTCTGGTGGATTTCGCCGACCCCTCGGCCAACGACTGGCTGGCGGTGAACCAGGTCACGGTCATTGAGGGGGGGCACAATCGGCGTCCGGACGTGCTGGTTTTCGTCAACGGTCTGCCCCTCGGGGTCATTGAACTCAAGAACCCGGGCAACGCGGACGCCACGATCCAAGGGGCGTTCAACCAACTCCAAACCTACAAGGCCGAGATCCCCAGCCTGTTCCGAACCAATCTGTTCCTGGTCATCTCCGATGGCCTCAAGGCCCGCGTCGGCTCCCTGACGGCGGATGAAGAGCGGTTCATGCCCTGGCGGACCAAGGACGGCACCACCGTTCTCAAAAAGGGGGTGCCGGAGTTGGAAACCCTGCTCGTGGGGATTTTCGAGCCCCGGCGGCTTCTGGACTTCCTGCGGGGCTTCGTGGTCTTCGACTCCGACGGCTCCGTCCTGATCAAGAAAATCGCGGGCTACCACCAGTTCCACGCGGTCCGCCACGCCCTGGCCAAGACCCTGGAAGCCTCCGCCGTGGCCGGGGATCGCAAGGTCGGGGTGATCTGGCATACCCAGGGGTCGGGGAAAAGCCTGTTGATGGCCTTCTATGCCGGGCGGGTGATCGCCGAACCGGCCATGGCCAACCCGACCCTCGTGATCATCACCGACCGGAACGACCTGGACGACCAACTGTACGGGACGTTCAGCGGGTGTCAGGACTTGATTCGGCAGACGCCGAAACAGGCGGAAGACCGGAAAAGTCTTCGAACCTTGCTGTCCGTTCCCGCTGGTGGGGTGATTTTCACTACCCTCCAGAAATTCATGCCCGAGGAGGGGGACGAGCACCCCCGGTTGACCGACCGCGCCAATGTGGTCGTCATCGCCGACGAGGCCCACCGCAGCCAATATGGGATGCGGGCGAAGGTGCGGCGGGATACGGGCGAGCGGGCCTACGGCTACGCCAAATACCTGCGGGATGCCCTGCCCAACGCCTCCTTCATCGGCTTCACCGGAACCCCCATTGAATCCGGTGACGTGAACACCCCCGCCGTCTTTGGGGACTACATCGATATCTACGACATCCAGCGGGCGGTCGAGGATGGGGCGACCGTTCCCATCTCTTACGAAAGCCGTCTCGCCCGGATCGAACTCGATCCCGAGGAAGTCCCCAAGGTCGACGCCGAGGTCGAGGAGCTGATCGACGAGGAGGAAACCGAGGCGGCGGAGAAGCTCAAGGGCAAATGGAGCCGGGTGGAGGCCCTGGTGGGGGCGGACAAACGGCTCCAGTCGGTCGCCAAGGATATTGTCGCGCATTTCGAAGCCCGGCTCGTCGGCATGGACGGCAAGGGAATGATCGTCTGCATGAGCCGCCGGATCTGCGTGGCGCTCTACGACGAGATCATTAAGCTGCGACCGGATTGGGACAGCGACGATGACAAGACCGGCGTTCTCAAGGTGGTGATGACCGGCTCCGCCACGGACCCGGAGAGGTGGCAGAAGCACATTGGCGGAAAAACGCGGCGGGACACCTTGGCGAAGAGAGCCCGCAAGGCCGATGATCCCCTGAAGCTGGTTATTGTCCGGGACATGTGGCTGACCGGCTTCGACGCTCCGCCCATGCACACCATGTATTTGGACAAACCCATGAAGGGGCACGGGTTGATGCAGGCCATCGCCCGGGTGAACCGGGTTTTCCGGGACAAGCCCGGTGGCCTGATCGTGGATTACATCGGGCTGGCCCAAAACCTGAAGCATGCCCTTTCGGACTATTCGGAAGGGGATCGGGACAAGGTGGGGATCGACGAGGAAGAGGCCGTCGCCGTGCTGCTGGAGCAGTACGAGATTGTCCGCCAGATCTTCCACGGCTTCGACTATGCCCCCGGTGTGTCGGGGACTCCCCATCAACGGTTGGAAACAATTGCCGGAGCCATGGAATGGGTTCTGGAGTACCAGAAGCAAGAGGCGGCGAAGGCCAAGACCGACAAGGAGCGCAAGGCGGCTTGGCGGCTTTATGCGGATGCCGTGCTGGCCCTGTCCAAGGCCTTCGCCCTGGCGGCGGCGAGTGATGAGGCGAAGGAAATCCGCGACGAGATCGGGTTCTTCCAGGTGGTCCGCGCGGCCCTCGCCAAGACCGATGGGGACAAGAAGAAGAGCCAGGCGGACCGGGATCTGGCGGTCCAACAGATCATCAACAGGGCGGTTGTTTCCACCGATATCGTCGACATTTTGCATGCCGCTGGGGTCGAGAGAGCGGATATTTCCATCCTGTCCGACGCGTTCCTGGAGGACGTGCGGCGGATGGACAAGAAGAACCTCGCCCTGGAGGCTTTGAAAAAGCTGATCAATGGACAGATCCGCTCCCGTCTGAAAACCAACGTCGTGGAAACCCGGGACTTCACCGAACGGCTCCAGGCGGCCATCGCCCGGTATCACAACAATGCTCTGACCTCGGTTCAGGTGATCGAGGAGTTGATCCAGATCGCCAAGGATTTGAAGGCGGCAAGCGCCAAGGGGGAAGCCCTGGGGCTGTCCCAGGAGGAATGGGCCTTCTACCAAGCCCTGGCCGACAACGAGAGTGCCCGGGATGTGATGGGGGATAAGAACCTCGCGGTGATCGCCCAGGAGCTATTAACCAACGTTCGTGGATCGACCGGCGTGGACTGGACGCACAGCGAAGCCGCCCGGGCCCGCATTCGTCGTCAAGTGAAGCGGATCCTCAAGAAATACGGCTTTCCGCCGGATTTGGAGGCCGGAGCCGTGCAATTGGTCCTGCAACAAGCCGAAGCCTTGGCCGGAGAATGGGCCAAGGATCCAATGTGAGGAAATGAGCCCGTGACCATACCTGATTTTCAGACGCTCATGTTGCCCGTGCTGCGGGCTTCGGCGGATGGGGAAGTCCGCATCGGAGAGGTGGTGGATCGCCTGTCGGATGATATGGCTCTGACCGACGAGGAGCGGCTCCAGTTGTTGCCTTCGGGCAAACAAACGACCTTCTCCAACCGGGTGAATTGGGCAAAGTCCTATCTGGGGAAAGCCGGTCTCGTTGACCTGACGCGGCGCGCCCACTTCGTGATTTCCGAGGAAGGCCGAAAAGTGCTGGCCAACCCACCGGATCGCATCACCATCAAATACCTCGAACAGTTCGAGGCCTTTCGCGATTTCCGCGCCGGATCGACGGAAACGGGAGGAGATGAGGTCGTCGTATCCTCGACGGATGGGGAGGGCGATATCCTGACGCCGGATGAAGTCATGCGGCAAGCCCATAAGGAGGTCCAGGACGCCCTCGCGGATGCCTTGCTCCAGCGGTTGCGGTCCGGAACTCCGGCGTTTTTCGAAAAAGTGGTGGTCAATCTGTTGATCGCCATGGGGTATGGGGGCTCGAACGCCGATATCAGCACGGCCCTTGTGGGCAAATCAGGGGATGGTGGTGTCGATGGGGTGATCGACCAGGATCCCTTGGGTCTCGACCGCATTTATGTACAGGCGAAACGGTATGCCGACGGGAACACCGTTGGATCGGGGGCCATCCGTGATTTCTTCGGCAGCCTGGATGATTTCAAGGCGGCCAAGGGGTTGTTCGTCACCACCTCCACATTCACCACGTCCGCCAAGGGCACCGCCAGTCGGTTGAGTAAGCGGATTGTCCTGATCGATGGGAAGTCGCTCGCCAAATTGATGATACGGCACAATGTCGGATGCCGCACCGTCGAGACCTTGGAACTGAAAAAAGAAGACGATGACTTCTTCGAGTGATCGGCGAAGTTTTTATTCCCACCTCCTCTGGCTGCGGATTTTCGGCAGGACCGAAGATCTTCGCCGAGCCTTCTTGGACATCTGGCGCCGCTACGAAGGGGAATGGGGCATTCAGGGACACGGATACAGAACACCACCAGCCCAAGTTCGGGCCAACCAGAACAACCCGCCAGGGCTGGTGGCATAGGCATCAAACCGGTGTCTCGTTAACTGTGAAGTGCGGCAATGGCGCGTTTCACGCCTCGCCGCGCTCCGCGCGGCGGCCCAGACCCCGAACGACGGACGCCTCCGGCTTGTCCGACGTACCGGGGTCCGGGCCACAGTCCTCCGGACCGTATCCTGGCCTGCTGGAGCTCGCTAAAGGACCTCCGGCGGGGCGAAAACCGATATTGAAGTTCCTGCTGACGGGCAGGTACCCGAGCCGGATCGCGGACCGGCAGAGCCGGGCCGGATAGAACCAGGAGCCCCCGCGCACAACGCGGCCCCGCCCGCCCTTCCCGCTTTCCAAGCGGGGCTTGCCGAAAGGGTTCGCGCCCCGATGATCGTCGCTCCATAAATCCGCGCACCACTCCCAGACATTCCCATGCATATGCCATAAACCCCAGGCGTTCTGGCGGTATGGCGCCCCCGACACGGGAACCGGTCCTTTTTTCTCATTACCGAATTTCGCCTCCTCGGCGGTCAACCCCATACCCTTGTGCGTGGCCGCCACAGTCGGTTCAAAGGGGGTGTCGGAGCCAGCCCGACAGGCGTATTCCCACTGCGCTTCACTGGGAAGGATGAGAGACAGGCCGGAAAATTCCCCGTTGAGACGCTCCAGAAACGCCTGCGTGTCCTCCCAACTCACGTTCTCGACGGGAGACTGGGCGCCCCCCTCCGAAAAATGGCTCGGATTTTTTCCCATCACTGCTTCATACAATGCTTGCGTCACAACGGTATCGAATATCCAAAACCCTTCCGTGAACGTGATTTCCGTTTGGGGACGTTCACGACTAAGCCCCTCCTCCCTTTCCGGCGACCCCATGAGAAAACGTCCTGCGGGACACCAGCGGAGGCGTTGCGTGATTTCGTGGACCGCGATTTCAACGAATACGCCGTGGGAATCCTGTCCCCATCCACTGGCCCATTCCGGCGCGCCCCCGTTCATGAGCGGGTGCCATCCGGTATCGATAATCGTTGGGAAAGGGGTCCCTCTCGGTTTCCTCATGAGGTCTGTTTCCCGTCACGAAAAGGCGACCGCCGCTGAGCCTTCGCGCACAACGCGGTTCCGCTCGCCCTTTCGACCTGTCTCCCTTGGGTCACGTTACGCCTCCGCCAAAACTGGAGCAATGGGATGGCGCGCCATCTCCGCCATCTGTTCATTGGTCATAACCGCGTAGACCGGCACGCCCTCCCGCTCCGCGAGGGTTTTTCGGAGGTCCCGCAATCGGGCGTAAAGGGCGAAATCTTCCGCGTCGAGAACCTCACGATAATCGATGCTTGGCTTCTTACCCGGTTTGGCGAAGGGGCGGTGCTTGCCACCCGGTTGGGAAACCACGCAAACCGCCCAGAAACTCGCGGCGCCATCGGAAACGAAGTGTCGATCCACGGTCACGATACGCGCCGAGGATAGCAGCGCATTCAAGTCGTCGAGCCCATCCTCGCCGCCATGGGCGGGAATGGTGAAAAGGTCAATCCGCATTCCTATTCCTTTTTCCCCAAGCGAAAAGAGAACGGAATTTGTCCCATCGCGCGTCGCCGCGCTTCGCGCGGCGGCCTGAACCCCGAACGGCGGACGCCTCCGGCTGGTCCGCCGTACCGGGATCCAGGCCAAGGCCCTCCGGGCCGTCTCCTGGCTTGCTGGAGCTCTGACCATGACCTCCGGCGGGGCGGAAACCAAGATTGAAGTACCTGAAGTCGGGCAGGAACCAGTCCCGGATCGCGGACCGGCAGCTCCGGGCCGGATCGTCCCAGGAGCCCCCGCGCACAACGCGGTGCCGCTCGCCCTTCCCGCTTTCCAAGCGGGGCTTGCCGAAAGGGTCCGCGCCCCCGTAACCGCCGCTCCATAAATCCGCGCACCACTCCCAGACATTTCCCAGCATGTCGTACAAGCCCCAAGGGTTGGGGCGCTTCCCCTTCACCAACCGCGTTCCCGCGGATTGATGGTCATGGGCTTTTTTATCCCAATCCGAACTATCCACACCGTTGGCCAATTCAAACCCAACGCCACTGTTGCCCCCGTACCATGCGATATCCTCCAAAATAGGCGCGTTGTGTTCGCCCTCGATGATCATGGGCCCGGCATAGGTCGCCTCCCGCGTGCCAGCCCGACAGGCATATTCCCATTGGGCTTCACTGGGCAGTGTCAAAGACAGGCCCGAAATTTCGCCGTTGAGACGCGTCAGAAACGCCTGCGCGTCTTCCCAACTCACCTGTTCCACGGGACGCAGGGGAGAGCGAAATTTGCTGGGATTATTTCCCATCACGGTTTCATACAGGGCCTGGGTGACGGGGGTATCAAAAAGCCAGAACCCTTCGGAAATGCATATGTCCGTTTGAGGGCCTTCGTCGTCATACCGCCCGGGCTCCTCCGCCGGAGATCCCATGAGAAACCGTCCGGGCGGACACCAGCGCAGGCGTTGCGTCACCCCCTCGACGGTCAGCTCGGACCAAAGCCCGAAGCGATCCCGCCCAACGGCGGAGGCCCAAGGCATCTCCGCAAGCGTCTTGCGTTGGAAGACCAGTTCCGCCCGATCCGTCCGCAAGATGAAAGGCGCAGCGGGACGTGCAAGCCGGGTCTCCTTATCGGGACTTATCCGCGCCCGTTCCAAACTCGAGCCGCGCTCCGCGCGGCGGCCTGAACCCCGAACGGCGGACGCCTCCGGCTTATCCGCCGTACCGGGATCCAGGCCACGGCCCTCTGGGCCGTCTCCTGGCCTGCTGGAGCTCGCTAAAAGACCTCCGGCGGGGCGAAAACCGAAATCGTAGTTCCTGACGTCGGGCAGGTACCCGTACCGGATCGCGGACCGGCAGACCTGGGCCGGATCGACCCAGGAGCCCCCGCGCACAACGCGGTCCCGCCCGCCCTTCCCGCTTTCCCAGCGGGGCTTGCCGAAAGGGTCCGCACCCCTGTGATCGGCACTCCATATATCGGCGCACCACTCCCAGACATTCCCATGCATATGCCATAAGCCCCAGGCGTTTGGGCGAAATGGCGCCCCTGACACGGGAACGGTTCCTTTTCTTTTGCTATCGAAATTCGCCTCCTCGGCGGTTAAGTCCACACCCTTATGCTTGGCCGCCACTGTCGGCTCAAAGGGCGTATTGGAGCCTGCCCGACAGGCGTATTCCCACTGCGCTTCACTGGGGAGCGTGAAAAACAGGCCGGAAAATTCCCCGTTGAGACGCTCCAGAAACGCTTGCGCAGCCCCCCTGCTCACCTGCTCTACGGGACGTTGGGCGCCGTCCTCCGAAAACGCGCTCGGATTTTCTCCCATCACCGCTTCGTACAGTGCTTGCGTCACGGTGGTGTCAAACAGCCAAAACCCTTCGGTGAACGTGATCTCCACTTGGGACTGTTCACTCTCCCTTCTTCGTCCAGACTCATTTTCTGGAGAGCCCATGAGGAAGCGTCCAGGGGGGCACCAACGCAAGGTTTGAGAAACGCCCTTATAGGAAAACCGGCACCAGCGGCCATGGTCGTCCGTTCCGAAATCCTCCACCCAGTCGGGAACCCCTTCCGCCCCCCATACCTCTTCCCAGCCATCATCCCATGCTTCGACGTCAAGGACCCCGGTGTCGGACGGCAACACCGCGATCAGGGAGCCTTCGGTTGGAGCGTTGACGCCACACAGCAAGTCCATGCCCACTTGCGTGACGAATATTCGGTCAATGGCGGTCATCCCATCCCCTAGGGCGAATGTGCGCCCGGGAGGAGGGATATAGTCCGGGTCATTCGCTTTCACATGGCGCACCGCGTTCCAAAACGCGTCACTGACTTTGCAAGCGGTCGGCGCCCTGTCCCCCATAACCGCGAGCCAAGCAAGGGGGCCATCCCCAAGCGCATCCCGGCCGAACCGTTGCCGATGTGCCAAGGTCAGAAAAAACGCCTCGGCGCATTTTACGTCCTCCGGATAGGCGGCTGTCACCAGGGCTCGGGTGCGCGGTGACAGGTTCAGCAACTCCGTAAACCAGAAATCCTCCGCGACTTGCGAACGATCCATGCCAGACCGCCAGGACCGAATGACAGCAAGCGCATCGCTTTTTTCCTGGTCCGTTACCCCGTTCTCGAAAAGGTCCCATCCCCTCGCCGCCTCCTCCCGCGTCAAGCAGGTCAGGATCGCCGATTGCACTTCCAGGGCGGGATCGTTCCAAGCGGCGATTTCCACCGCGATATCCGCCCGTGGCAGAAGCCGCCGCCTCATCACGCGCATCATACCGGGCGAGAATCCCATCGCCGGGGACAGTAGGGTCAGCAAGTGCCGCGCCAAGCCTTGTCTTTCCCCTCCGACCGCGTCATCCACATCCAGGACCTCTTCCCAGGGCTCGATACGCCAGAGGGAGCGTAGGCGCGGATCCGCCTCCTCCCGTCCCATGGGTGTCAAGGCGATGGCGCATCCTGGCGAAAGGTCTCGGGCCAGTCGGATCCAGGGGGCGATATCCGCCCCGGTCAGGGCGCCCAAGTCCCCCAACACCAGCCAGGGGGTTTGGTCATCCCGAGGAATGACCTCGTCCCCCCTCCCTTCGAAATATCGTTCCGATCCGGGTTCCCTCCGAACAACCGTGATCTCCGTATGGGGAAAAAGGCTGGGAAGCCCTCTAATCAGCGCGTCCTGATCATCCCAAAGGGGGATCAGTCTGGGGTCTCGGTCCCGAACAACAAACAACCGCTTGGGACCGACTGCCCGGTGACGGCGGGGTGGGCTTTCAAGGCTTCGTCCCTTCGCGATACGCTCGACCAGTCGCGGAACATCCACCTCCCAGGTCTCGCGGTCCGGAATGATGAGGCGACGCAACAGGGGCGCCAGGGATCGCCAGGGACGGAGGACGGGGCAAGGGGGAAGGCCCTTGGGTTTATCCGTCCACGCGACGAAGGGGGTTGGTTCCCCATCGTCGGGGGTGTCTGCCTCCTGTTCCTCTTCCGTGTGGTCAAGCGCCGTAAACCGCCAGGGCAGGAGAAACGGAATTTGGTGAACTGAGGGCGTGGCGTGAATGACGACCGACGCTGGATCGCGTTCCTCGCTTTCCGTCCCGCCCCCCAGGTCCAGAAAAGCACTTGGATCCAAGGGCGTCTCGACCTGCCCCCTGTCAAACCCCAAGAGCGTCGCGAGGCGGCGGTTCTTTTCCTCGTCCGCCGATAGGGGAGACAGCGCGCGGGCGAGATCCGCCCGTCCTCGCCTGCCCTTTCCCGTCATGTCCGGGGCTTCCGCAATTCCGGATGCTTCTTGAGAAAATAGGGCGCCAATCGGTTCAGGCGCTCTGCTGCGGGCAGGTCCCGGACCGCTTCGTCCGATAGAACCGCACGCAACAAATCCAGGTATTCGGCCTGCCCGGGGAGGGGGCGCAGGCGTTGCGCCTCGCAGGCCTGGCGATCCTGAACGGTTTGATCCGCCGCTTCTTTCAGCAGAGTGGACGGCGCATGTGCGAAATGGGTTTTCCCCCGCGCGACCAACCATGCCTTTAGATCGTCCGGGTCGGAGGGAGGGGACATGTCATGGACGACACATCGGCGAAGGAAGGCGTCGGGAAGCCGCCTTTCCTCGTTCGTCGTAATGACGACGAGGGGCCATATGCCCGCGCGCACGGGCTCCATCCGTCCCGTCGGTGTGAACTCCCGTGCGCCGAGGGCCTCCAGAAGGCCGTTGGGTACTTCCGGTTCCGCCTTGTCGATTTCGTCGATTAGAATCACGACGCCATTCGCGGGATCGCACGTCGGTCCCAGGGATGGCGGAGCCTGCTCGTTGACGCGATGGGCCTGACGGGCCGCCCCATCCCAGTCGAAGGCCCACCAGAGGGGGCCCGGGGCGACATAATTCCGGGGATCCAATCGCCCACGCTCCCGGTGGGCCCGCTTCCGGTCCGGCAGTGTTCCCATCATTTGGGCATCGGCCAACCGCGCCACGAGATCTTCCCGCCATTTCAGGTCCCGGGCCTCACTGCGCGCATCCACGACCATTTTACAAAACCCCCGCCCGAGCACCTGGGCCGCAGCCTGGGCAAGCTGGGTTTTCCCGACACCGGGTTCTCCCCGCACGAGCAGAGGACGCCGGGCGGCCAACGCCGCCTCGACCGCATCGATATCTTCTTGGTCGAACACATGGAAAACCGGGATATCGCTATCGGTCGAGGGAAGCTTGAAGGGAGCGTTGGCTTGGAAAGATGTCATTCGGAAGGAATCCCTTGATCAGGTGGATGCGACGGGGACGAATAAGGGAAGCCCTCCCAAGGTTGCCCGATCCGATGCGCGGGCCGTGGGGTCGAGAAGAATCACGAAGAGCTCGGGAATACCTGTTTCCGCGTTGGTCAGCTTATGTATGGCATCCAGCAGAAGGACTCGCCCGGCCGCTTCCTTGGGTGGGATGACCGCCATGTAGGGAAGCGGTTCGTCGTATTCGACGCTGACCTCAAAATAGCTCCGGAGTTCTGAAAGATCCTCGAGCGAGGATTTTGCCGACACTTGTATATTGAGCCTATCCACCACGCTCTGAGCGAAAGGCTTTTTCTCGTCCACCTTGGGGACGTCTGTTCTCTGCCGTAATTCCTCGATCAGGGTCGTCAGCAACGGGTTTTCCTCATTGGGCATGCCGAACACGGGAGACAGGGGGAGAAGGTATCTTCCAACAGGCAGGCGATCCTCTCGGTTTTTCCGGTCCATGAAGTCGAGGGGGCGCCCTTGCGCCACGGCCACGAGCACTTCCGCCATGGTGCAGGTGCCAAAGGGGCTATAAACGACGCCACCGTAATGGCGCGCCGCGTGCTCGATCTCAGCTGCGGTCTTTCCCGTTACCCGAAAAAGAATGGGCGCGATTTTTTGGACCAAGGCCGCGATCGTCGGACAGTAGTCCCCGTGGGGCGCAACCTCCTTCATGGTCGTGTGCAAGGCCTTGAGGCTATCCTCGACCCGTCGCGTCAGCATCGCCTCCACGATACTCTCGGCCTTTTCGCGATCACTGGAGTTTTCCGGAATCGAATGCTCTAAGCCCAAGTGTTTTGCAAAGGTCCCGAAAGCTTCCTTGGCCTGAACGAAAGCCGTCATCGCGGCCACGAGTTTTTCGCGCAACTCGGCGTAGTGCCTTGTTGTCACCAAGTGCTCACTCAGAGGGGAGTGACACTCCCCCTTGTCCCAAAGCTGCCAAAAAGGCGCGGCGTGAAGGCGTTCATTTCCAAAGTTTTCGGGAACCGCCAGACAGACACCAATCGCTCGCCCATTGAGCACGATGGGCATTCCAGACGCCCCAGCCCAACCGCCTTCGTTTCTCGGGGTGCCCGCTGAGACTGAGATTTCGAAATACTTGTACTCGTCCGCTTTGTGGTGCGCATCCCCACTAAACCCCACGGATGGCCGGGCTTCCTCGGTCTTGCCATCCCGGGGAAAGCCTTCACCAAACCATTTCGTGCCGTCTTCGGGCCGGTGGAGGTTGACCGCGCAAATATCATTCTTCCTGTCCTCTCGGTGGACCCGAAGCAAGGCGACGTCATGCTCCTTGCATTGCCAGACGACAGCGTCCGCCTCCTCCAAGCTCTCCCATTTCGATGAAATGCCATTCCACTTCACTTGGATCGGCTCACTCGCATCCCGGTCGTCCGGACAGGCCACATGGTATGCCGTCATAAGGAAACCGTCTTCCACCAGGAAAGCCGTCCCTATTTTCGCATAGCCGTTGGCCCTCGGGACACGGATGACCTTTACGGCGTTTCTCCAGTTCTGGGGTTGCATCGTCGCACCTTAATCCATGACCTCATCGTCACCGATGAGCTGAGGCTTGCCAGAGGCATCCGGCGCCAGCTTCATTTTCAGTTGGATCCGGTGGGTATTGGTCTGGGACGCCTCGGCCCCCGCCTTGGCACCAAAAACAGACCACCCTACGCTCCCCCCTCCCTCTGCCTTCACGCTGGCCACCAGTTGCAGATCCAAGGTGATATCCTCGATAAGGAAACGCAGTCCGGCATCAGGGCCTTCCTTCTGTGCCTCCTTCAGCTCTTTGCGGAGCGATTGAATCGCTTTGGATAAAGACAGGCTGTCATCGGACATGGGGACCTCCAGCACTTTGATGATGTGAAATTATGAACAATAAATTTTTCATTGTCACCCTCTCAAGCGAGGGCGGCAAACGCAACGGAGCCGGTCACGACAAGGGGGGGCGGCCCTGGCGCACCACTGCGGCGGAATATGTCTCGCAGCCGCGTGGCGCTGGATTGGAATGACTTCCCCGTCGAGGGCGACGCCTCCTCTTTCGCGAGCTCCCAAGGTTCCGACACAGTAAAAATTTTCTGCCCCCTCCCGTTCGACGTTCGTTGCCAAACGCGCCACCGCGAAAAGGGTCAGTCGTTTATCGAGTTGCGCGACGGGCGATGGAACCGTCTCTCTCGTCCACCTTCTGGCGCCTCCGCTGGGCTACACTTGAATGGAGGGACTATCGTTCCCACTCTCGATCCGTTCTCACCCGCCCGCGCTGGAGCGAAGCCATGCGGCTGTCCACGAGGTCGAAGCGGGTGAGCGTCTCGGCGTAGGGTTCCGACAGTCCCAGGGTGGCGAGGCGATAGCGCCGTCCGCCTTCGGTCAGCACGCCAACGGTGCGGCCTCGCTGATATAGGGTGAGCCCGAGTGCGCCGAGCGCCTTGTTCAGGGCGTCGCGGCTTTTTGCTTCCCTCATCGCTGAATGGATCTCCGCCGCCAGTTCTTCCTTGCGGCTCGGTTCTCCCTTTCGCCGGGCGACGGCCTGTTCGCGGACGCTTGGTCGAAATCCGCGCCAGGGCTCCGCGATGGGGCGCGCCTGTCCCAGGGCGGGATAGAGGCGCAATCGTTCTTCCTCCACGGCTCGCTGGATATCGGCGAACTCCCGCTTCTGGAGCCAGAGGCGGTGTCGGCCCAGCACGGCATTGCTACTGATCATCAGGTGGATGTGGACATGCGGGGTTTCGCTATGAACGACCCCGACGGCCAGTTGCCGGGGCGCCCGTCGATCAAGGTAACGCTGGGCGAGGTCGAGCAGGGCGCGCTTCTGCTCCTTCACCGATAGGGAGGTGTCGGGTGACAGGGCGATGATCTCGTGAAAGAGCGCGTTGCCGTTCGCACGCCGGGGGAGGAGGGTATGGTTCTCCTCGAAGGCCGCGACGACGGCTTCGGATGTGCTCGCTTTCATGGGGAGGTTGTGCCGCAGGTCAAATCCGTCTCCCCGCTCCGCGAGCATATAGGCGGCGAGTTGCCCGAAGCTGGGCGTCTTGCGGGATAGGGATTTGATAATCATGGCTCGGCGTCATTGTCGGTGGGGCGTCCCCAGGGCTTCTCGGTGAAGGCGCGGATGTGGTCCTCCAGTTCGGCCAAGCGGTCGAGGAGGATGTTGCCGTCGAATTCTCCGGTGCCCTGCACCGCGCGGGCGATTTGATTGATGTTGTTGCCGATGCGGCGGAGCTGGACGATCAGGTCGCCGATGCCTTCTTCCACATCCTTGCTGGGGAGGTACTCTCCCCGCGCATAGGCTTCCGCCTCGGCATGGATTTGCGCCCAGACGGACCGGCCCGCGTCCTTGGCCCGCTGTTCCGCCCGGGCGTGCTCCTCGGCGGTAAGCGTGCCATAGACCCGCCGCCGGGTTTGCCGGAAGCGCTCCCAGTAGTCCTTGCGGTAGCGCCGCATGTTCTCCGCTCGGTCGGCGCTCCGCGTGTCGGAGGGTGGTCCGTCGTCTTCGCTCATGGCTTTTGGCTACGCGGGGTTCCAAGGGGGGCTCCCCTTGGCAAGTTGGGATTGTACGGCACGGGCATGGTCTCCGCCATGCTCTGTGCAGAATCCCAATCTTGCATCACCGCTGTTCCGCTCTTTGCTCTCCGTTCTCCGGCTCACCGCTGGTGCCCTTCTCGGCGTCGGTTTGGAGCGGTGAAGGAAGGAAGAAGGGGTGGCGGGCGGGGCCGTCCACAGGGATACTCGATGCCGGATCGTGTGGGGAGGACGGATCGTGTTCGTGGGTGGCGCGTATCGGGAAGGCTTCGACCAAGGTTCGGAGGATGGCCATGCCGGACGGGACAAGAGACCGCGCCCGTCCTTCTGGAAGGGGCTGGTCAGTCGGTCGTCCTATGCCCGGGAATTCGTGCACGGCTACCACGCGGGCTATGCCCACGGCTACCGGGGACACGAGATCGCGAAGGAGCGGCGGGCGGTTCAAGCCTCCTCCGAGGAACGGCTCGTCGAACTCGCGCGGGGCCGGACACGGGAGCGGGAAACGGAACGGGAGCGGTAGCTCGTCGCTCGGAGTGGCCCATGGGTTTTCTCCAGCGTAGGAGGAGGGGCGATGCTGGTGCAAATCGGGAGCCTGTCTTCTGAGGAAAGACGGGGCGGCTTAGGGTGGGAGGCATGACCAAACGCTTCTTCCATCCCGACGAACTCTCGGCCATTCGCGACCATTGCGACTGGCGGCGCCTGCTCGACGAACTGGGCGTCCGCGCCGATGTCAGGCGTTGCACGGACGCGGAGTTCTGGGGCTACTCGCCCTTCCACCCCGAGGAAAAGACGGCCAGCTTTCACATGAAGGAGCCCGGCGTCTGGTACGACTGGTCCAGCCATGCGAGCGCGCCGGGGCGGGACAAGCCGGGCGGTGGGGTGATCGAACTCGTCCAGGCCATCCACGCCACGCGTGGCCAAATGATGAAGCTGAACGAGGTGGCGGCCTGGATCGTGGATCGCGGTTTCGGGCCTTCTGTTCGCACGCCAGCGGCTAAGCCGTCGACGCCGAACGACCCCGCCGATCCGTCCCCCTCGGAAGCGTGCAACGCTCCCATCAACATTGACCTCGTGCCGCGCCTTTCCGAACTGGGGACGCATCCCGCCTTCGTCGAGCGGGGCATCTCGGCGGAGACCTGCCGCACTCTCAGCTGCGGCTATCTTAAGGGCACGCGGAGCATGCTTGCCCAGCGGTTGGTCTTTCAGGTGGGCGGTCTGGACAAGGAGTGGTCGGAGCGGGTGATCCTGTCCCACATGGGCCGCGCCACGACGGAGGAGCAGGAGCGGGACGGCAAGTGGCGCTTCTATCGCGGCTTCAATCCCTCGCTGAAACTCTACAACCTCGACAACCTGGTGCTCGATCCCGGGGCCGCACGGCAAGCCCGCGAGACCGGGACCCTGCTCGTGGTCGAGGGGACCTTCGATGTCGCTAAATGCGTGGAGGCAGGGCTGCGGAATGTCGTCGCGACCTTCGGCGCGCGCCTGCATGAGCCGCAGGCCCGGAAATTGGCCGAGGCGCTGTCCCGCCTGTCCGCGTCTCGCGCCATCGTCTTCTATGATCGGGACAAGGCGGGGCGGGCCACGAACGCCGATGCGCTGGAAATGCTGAGTGCGTATGGGGTGGAGGCGGAGGTCTTCGACTGGGAGCGGGAATTCACAGGGGGTGACGCGCGAAGTGTCTCGATCTCGAAATCCATCATGGATCCCTGCGATCTTGCCCCTCGACAACTGGCGTGGTTGAGGGCGCGGGGTCTTCTGTAGAAAATTGCTGGGACGCCGCTTGAAGTCTGAAGAAACGTCTCAATCCGAACGATCTCCAGAGAGTTCATCATGATTTCATGGAGGGGCTCGTACACTGCGGCGGTGCTTTTTTAACCCCGTATCCCATGACGCCTTCTCCCTGTCCCCGGCCCCGTCTTTTTATCATTGGCCTGTCTCGCGTGTTGCGTCTGGAATTGGCGGACGCCTTCCAAGCCGAAGGCTATGCCGTCTTCCAATATACGGACATGCGCCTTGCCTCCGCCGCGATGGAGAGAAACGCGCCGGAGGCGGTTCTCCTCGATTGGGGAGTGGGCGGTTTGGCGTTTGTTGAACGGTATGGCGGTCTGGTGCCGGTGCTCCTGTTGTCCGCTGACGATGCGTTGATCGATGTGGTGACCAGCTCCCCTGCCATTTCCCGGAAATCCTGGCACGCGTAGAGCATGCCCGGGCTTCCACGACGATGCGGCGAGAGGTTTCCTCCGGCCCAGTCTCGCTGGATGTGGCGAGTGGCGTGGCGCGCATCGATGGGGAGAGCGTCACCATGACCGAGCGGGAGGCGCGCATCCTGGCCGCCCTGATCCGCTGCCCTGGGCATCCGGTCCCCCGGGAGACCCTCATGCGGGTCGCGGGGATCACGACGGCCAAGCCGACCATCGTCGAGAGCTATATCAAGCAGCTGAGGAAACGGCATGCCTTCCTTCGCCGGGCGTTGAGAACGCGCTATGGGCGGGGTTATGCCTTCTATCCGTAGGGGATCTATTCCCGCTCGCGGTCCTTGTCGCGACCGTCTGTGCGTCCGCGTTGGAGGCTCATCGTGCGGATGGCCTTTAGGGCTTCCCGTTGATCCTCGGAGGAGAGGAGGCCCTTCTCCCGGCCCTCTTCCAATTCCTGCTCCGAGAGCTTGGTCAGGACATCCAGAATGTACCGCCTCGCGACCTCTTCGGCGTTTTCGATCTCGGCGAGGGTGCCGCGACGGGAGATGATTTCATCCACCACCGCTTTGCTTTTCGCGGCTTCGGCGAACTCCAGCCGTGCGGCGGCGAGGTCCCGCGTCATTTCCAGGGCTTCACCAAGCAGGGCCACGCGCGCCATGGGCTCCGAGAGGTGCGGGTAGGCGCGTGCGATCTGGGCGTCGGTCATGGGGAGGTCCTCGATGGTCATGGCGGGAGCATAGCACGGGAGGTCAGTACGGGCATTGGCAAAGCCGAACCAATCCTGTTCGGCTTTGCCCCACGGTGACCGCATGTATTCAGTACTCATCCGCTCGCAGAATTGTCAGAACGCGCCTGCTTTGCATGGGATCCCAAGGGGCCGGAGATGCGTAAGTCATTGTCTTGTCGTATGTGTCTATTTTCCAATAAATCTTCCTGCCACAGGCGGTGAAGGCGCCGAAGTCATGTTCGCCGTAAGGGTCATTGCCCGGTTCGAAGGTATCAAAGTGTCTGACCTTCATTAGTATTCTTGCTTTCTCCTCATCGTCGAGCGCGGAAACGCCTGTGCTTAGGTATACCTGTCCCCCGAGGAACGTAGATCGCAGGTGATCGTTCAAGTGTCGAATTCTTGCTGTCTTCGGATCTTCCGGAACGGGAGATGGGATGTTTGATCGTGGGCTGATTTCCATCGGTGACGATTACGATATTCTGCTCGCGCGGGGGCATGTGCCGGAGGCCGTGGAGCGCTTGATCAATCCTGATCGCCGATTGCGCCTCCCGGTCTCGCCGGAGATGCGACCGCATCCCCAGTTCCTCAAGTTCCATCGGGAACAGGTGTTCAAGGGATAGCGGCTGGAGCCGTCTCAATCCGCGCCAACCCTGAACGAAGGCGCGACATTCGCGGCGGGCATTGTATGCTGGTTGTCCCTATCCCCGTTGCCCATGCCGCCGGTCATGCCCGAAAAGCCCAAGCACGACGGAAGCCAGACAAACGATGTCCTGCGCGAGATGGCGCGGGACATGGAGGTTGCCCAATATCGGCGTTATGACGAAACCGAGGCGGCCAATATCGTCGGCATTCCCAAGAAGGATCTCGCGGCGCTCCGGCGGCGGAGGGAGATCGCTTATCTCCTCATCGGCGACGGCCATATCGGTTTCCTCGGTCGGCATCTGCAGACCTATCTGCTCGAATGCGTGGTGCCGGTCGGAGAGGCGGCTGTCGTCGCGGACGGTTCGGAGGATGCGCCTCGGCAACAAGCGCCCGCTCGCAAGTCCGGGCCCGAGGCCGAACTGGTGTCGGTCAACGACACCATGGCCCTGTTGGGCATCGGGCGGACCAAGCTCTATGAGTTGCTCAACGATAACACGCTGGACTCGGTCAAGATCGGGCGGCGCACGCTGGTGCGGCGCGCGTCCCTGCGGCGATTGAAGGCGATTTTGAGTATGACCCGGCGGCCCTCTATTGAACCATTTTCCCAGTGCTTACAAGGGCTTGCCAGAAGGCCAAGAGTGAGTTTAAAAACCTCGTCGAAACCGCGCCGTTTTCCGGTCCTGGCCTCCAGTTTCTCCACCGTCACGAGGCGCTCGCGTTCGAGTTCGTCAATGCGTTGCTCGTAGCGGGCGATGACGCTGGGATTGGTGGCCTCCACGATCCGGTCCAGCAAGGCCGCCGACTGCTTTTCCAGTTCGGTCACGCGGCGACGTAAACCCTCTTTCATCTCTTGGAGGCGGGCCGTTTGCTGGTCCCATGCACGGCGGAACAGGTCGAGGGTCAGCGCACGCATCTTGGCCGAGGGGCGGGCCGAGGCCAGCAGGCTTTCAAAGCGACCCTCGATATCGGCGCGACGGATGGATTTGTAATAGCTGCCGCATGCCTTGTTGTATACCCCGCTCACGCCAAAATCCGAATCTGCGCAGGGTCTATGACTCTGAAATTATCGGAAACATGATCGCATAGATCGCGCCAGTTTTCGGGCACGGTTCGGCGGAGAAAGCCAAGGATGGCGTTGGCGAAATCGCGATAGTGCCGATAACATCGGTTGTGGGTGATTTCGCGGTGCATAAGGCCCCAGAGCCGCAAATGAGGGCAGTAGGCAGGGATGAAGTGCAGAACGACCCTGCGACCGGCCTGTTCCAGCCATTCCCTGACGGCCCTTGCATGGTGGTAGCGGGCGTTGTCCAGATAGACGTGGATGCGCCGCTTGTCCAGGTGCATGTTTTCAATGGCGGAGAGCAGGGCGATGGTACTGATCGCATCGACGGTGAGCACATCGATCATGCGTGTTTCGCCCGTTTCCAGGTCAATGGCGCCGTGGATGTTGAGGCGGTCCCGTCCGCTGCTCTGATCGACGCCGACCCGTCCGCCTCTGGGCATCCAGCAGCCGATGGGATGCGCGCCGTGCGTGGGGTGGACGGCATCGACGAACACCGTCGCCTCGTCCGCCTCCAAGCCAGTCTGCCGGCTCTCGTACCGGTCGATGAAATCGGTCTGCTTGACCACATTCGCCTTGGCCGGCACGGCCTCTGGCTTACGGTGTTCGAACCCCAGACGGTGCAGCAGTTTGATGATGCCCGAGCGGCTGTCGAACCGGATGTCCATGTCGTCAGCCATCCATTGCGCCACTGCGCAAGTGCTGCGGGGCAGCGTCTCCGTCACCCAGGCCACCAGGGCAGCCTCCTGCTCCGCCGACATCCGCCGCATGCCGCCCTTATGCTGGAATTCTTTTAGCCCCTCGACCCCGCTGGCGCGGAATTCCGCGTGCCACTCCCGGATCGTGCTGTCGTCCATCAGAAGCGCCTGGGCAACCCGGTCAAAGGTCCAGCCCTCGTGGAGAAGCACCATCGCATTCGCTCGACGAGCAACACGATGCTCCAGCTTGTTGCTCTTCGCCAGAGCCGTCAGCAGCGTTAGTTCCTCGGGGGTCAGAAAATCAGCGGACATCATGTCGGCATCTGAATCCATTGCGCATACAATATCAAGCGGTGCCTCGGATTATCAGGGAGTCAGGGTATATCGTACTGTTCTTGCGTAATTTTTCCCTCGGCCAGCATTTGAAGCATTGCCTCGTTTTTCGCGGCAAATTGATCTTCCGGCGGAAGAGAATTAAAGTAATCCTGTTGTTCCCGCGAAAAATATTGCGCTTCAAAAGCGTCAATCTGTTCGGTCAACTCACCAATATCGGCATTCAACGTGTCGAGGCGTGACCGCAGGAACACAAGGTATTGAGCCATTTGTGTGCGGGACTCTGCCTCTTGTTCTGCTTTTCTCTTTGTGCGGTTATCGTTTCCGCCCTCGCCTGCGGCAAAACCACCCGCCGTGCCGCTTTTTGCAGCAGCTTTCGCCTCGATGAACCACTCCAATTTATTGCCTTCGGTCACATGCGCTCCGGCCAGCGGCTTGAACGCGCTGATCAAGGACGCTTCCGGTTTCACGTCTTCTTCAATAGCGGGCTCAGCAGCAGGTTCCGGCTGTTTGGATGTCAGCACGGCACTCGTCAAGGGGCTGTCCCCTGCCGGGTTCGCCGTGGATGATGTTGTCGCAGGCTCCGGCGTGTCCGTGCCCGCCTGTAAGGATTGCGGCGTTCCATTCCATACACCGCCGCTAAAAGCGACTTGCACGCCTCCGGCACCGTTCTGCCCATCATTCGCATACGTGAAATGAAGCGGCGTTTGATAAGCGGGGATATCGTCAGCCCGAAGCGCACCGCCCTCAAGTTCAGCCAAAATCCCGGCCATGCCGCCCGGCATGCCGTTCAATTCCGGCTTTCCTGTCTGTAAATTCTCTTGAAATCCTGTTGCCATATTCATGCTCACACAATAAGTGTGCGTTTCTTATATGTGTAGTATAGAAGAATATAATTAAGATTATGTAAAATAAACAATTTGAGATAAATTGTATATAAGCTATCCTAATCAATTGATGAAAATTTACATTTCTTGTTTCTTTGTGAGAATGCTGATTTTGTGATTCACAGGATTTGAGAATTTTTTAATGCCGTTATCGCTTGGTGATCTGGCGATGTATATTTTCTAATGATATTGTTTTTATCCCATGCCTAGTGAATCGCCCTCTTCTCTTATTCCTTTTGAACGGATCGCCGCTGATATCTATTTTATCCGGGGCGAAAAGGTCATGCTGGATTTCGATCTGGCCGCCCTCTACGGCGTGGAAACCAAAGCCCTGAATCAGGCGGTCAACCGCAATCAGGACCGCTTTCCTCCGTATTTCATGTTCCAGCTCACGAAGGATGAGCTGGAAGATTGGAGGTCACAAATCGTGACCTCCAATCCGTCCGCGCGGATGGGACTGCGGCGCCCGCCC
Source organism: Rhodospirillum sp. A1_3_36 (assembly GCF_047263945.1). NCBI lineage: Bacteria > Pseudomonadati > Pseudomonadota > Alphaproteobacteria > Rhodospirillales > Rhodospirillaceae > Rhodospirillum > Rhodospirillum sp. A1_3_36. Next base: position 24,972 of record NZ_JBLAVB010000022.1, read on the forward strand.
CATGCCTTCACGGAACACGGAGCCTTGATGTTGTCGAGCGTTTTACGGGGCGCGAACGCGGCGCGGGTCGGGATCGCCATCGTGGAAGCCTTCGTCCGCCTGCGGGAAATGCTGGCGACCCATGAAGACGTGTTACGCAAGATCGAGGAGCACGACCAGAAAATCGCCAGCCTCTATGAGCATGTGGAGAGAATCCTGAAACTCCCTGCCCCGGGTAAAAAACCAATCGGCTACATATGGCCCAAAGACGGCGATGAGTGAGAAAAGCCCGGCCTCTTCACCGACGGACCCCGGCGGCAACGCCGGAGACATCTCGAACCGGGCGCTTCGGGAGGCCATCGACGCCTCTCCCTTTCCCACCTTCGCCATGCTCGCCGGGGTAACCGGCTGTACGGTCGGCCAACTGAATTATCTCCTCACCCGCCAAGCCGCGCCCCTTCGAGAAGACGGCACCGTCAAACCGCATGTGGCGGCGCTCGCCGCTGTGCTGGGCAAGCCACTCGCCGCGTTGTTTCCCCTTGCCGGAGACGCGGTCCGGGGGGCGGACCTTGGGGAAGACGCGCACCGCGCCATGAGGGAGGCCCTCGGGCGCATGCCGGATACCCTGAAGCCGGGACGCGTCCCCGATGAGACGAGGCCCGTCTTCACACTCTCCGTCGCCATCACCAATACGACGCTTTCAGAGGCCATGAAAGGCAAGGGACCGGACCTTGAAAAGGCGTTCGGTGATCGTGGCCTCATCCCCCGGGACGTGGAGGCGCTTGAGGCCTGTCAGGTTTCGCCGTTCGACGGCACGGGCAATCTGACACGGACGGCGCGTGCCACCGCCGAATCCCTCGGCGTCCCTGCATCCGTTCTCTTCCCGCCGGATTGTCCGGTTCTGACGCGCGCGGTGAAGACGTTCACGGTACCGCTCGATCCCGCGCGGGCCAACCGGTGTCTCGCTCCCATTCAGACGCCAAGCGTGGCGCTCGACCCGCTCACGGACCGTCTCGCGGCCAAGGCGCGGCGTGACCGGGAGGCCGCGAAGCTGGTGAACCCGACAGAGGCCCGGGACCGTGTCCGCGAGGCGGATAAAGGGCTGCATATGGATGTGAAGCGAAGGACACGGAGTCTTCCGGCGCTGGAGCGCGGCCTTCTGGTACTCTATTACCTGCGGTGCCTGAGCGTGGCGGAAATCGCCGACCGTCTCGGCCTGGAGCCGGGCATCGTGCGTGCGCGACTCAAAACAGCCACCGCCGCGTTTCCTTCACGGGTCTATCTCGACGCCCTGAGCATGGCGCTCGCCAAGGACGCCGACCGCTATATCGCGGCGCTTGAGACGGCGCTCAACGGTCAGGAAACGCCCTGATACCCCCGTAACCTTTATCCCTCCCTTTCCCTCTCCTGAACGGACGAGAGAATGCTCTGACGGTTGGCTTTCCCCCAAAACCTCCCCCGAGCGCTGTCATGGTCGGCATGACAGAGTGTTCATGCCGGGAGAGACCCATGACGGAGTCCACCATTCCACAAGAGCCGCCCTCCGACGCGAGGGCCAAGGCTGCCCTGGCTCACCTGCGCCGGGATGTTTCCGAATTGATGACTCCCGCCGATTACCGGCTCTTCGAAGCCATGGCCGCCTGCCGGGAAGCAGGCGCCTCCGAGATTACGGCCATCGAGGAGCGGCAGGCGGTGCTCCATGCCCGGGTTCTGGCCTGTCTGGCCGGGCTCGAAGCGCTCAACGGCGACTTCCCCGCCGACGAGATGCGTGACGCCTTCGAGGACCGGAGCATTGCGGACCAATGGGGACGCATCGCCGGTCATGATCCCCAGGAACCGGAGGTCGCCCCATGACCGGGCCGGGAACGGACTACGCCCCCCTGACGTCCCATCAAACGGCGGTCATTCACCGCCTCGTGGAGGGGTGCGCCGCCGACGCCCGGCGTGTCCGAGGGGATGTCTGGGGATTGCCCCTTTATGTCGCGCTCATCGGCCTCGTCGTCGGGATCGATTTCAGCATCACCTTTTCCGTGATGCGGGCGGCGCTTCCCGACAGTCCGACGGCGATGGTCGCCCTGAAGAGCGTCACCCCCCTGCTCGCCATCGGCGCGCTCTGGGTGATCGATCTGAAACAGGCGGCGGGGAGCCTCTCCTCGGACGTGATCCGGCGCGCCGCCGGGGTTCTCACGCCCGCGATCCCCATGGGCATCGGGCTCTTTCTCGGGTTCGAGGTGTTCAACGCGGCGGTGGAGCTTCTCGCCGATACGGACGCCAGCATGCTCCTGGGCGAGGATATCCGTCATCCCGCCGTGCGGATCGCCCAGGACTACGGAACGCCGGTCTTCGCCCTGGTGCTGGCGGCGGTCACCGCCGGGTTCTTCACCGTCTCCACCTTTCTCGGCCACCACTGCCTGACCGAGGCCATCCGCATCGCCAGGACGGCGGGGCGGATCAGGGGCCGCGCGGCCAAGGCGCGTCATCTGGCGCGGGTGCTGGAGGCCTGTGACCAGGAGGGCGTCCGGCTCGAAAACCGCAAACGGCGCCTGATCGAGACGCAAAAGGACATCCGCCCGGCGATCACCGCCGTCATCACGGAAATCGAGGACGGGTTGCGTACCCCGGAGCGGGTCCTGACGGCGCGGGTTCTGGACGGCGCGCGGACGGGCCGTCGGGTCGTCCTGAAAAGCGCGCTGCCCGACCAGGTGAGCCGCTGGTCCGTGCCCGCCCTGGAGGAACGGATCGCGGCCATCCGCGCCAAGGCCGACCCGGCCTATCTGCGCAAGGTTTTCAAGGCATTCACCGCCTGACCCCATACGGCATACGGAAGGAGAATGACTATGAGCACGTTTCTGAAGGGAACCACCGCCGTCCTGGTCTTCCTGGGCTGCGCCGCGCCCGCGCTGGCGGACAGTGTGTATGTCTGGATCGACCTGTCGGCTTCCACGCGGTTCTCCACGGAGGCCGCCTTCGCCCGGCACGCGGGCGACTGGGTCACGGAGGCCCTGGAGGACCTGCCGGAGGGCTCCACCGTCCATCTGGAAACCCTGGGCGACTATGGCCTGGGGGCGAACCTCAAGCGGGCGGCGTTGACCGTCTCGCCCCGCAAACCCGCGCGCAAGGTGGCGAAGACCGTGGGCGGCCTCGTCGCCCGCATGCCCGAACTGGTGACCGACGGCACCCTGGGGGAGGCGCGCTCCACCCATATCCTCAGCCGTCTGGAAAATGCCTCCTACGCCATGGACTGCGTGGCGGAGCCGACGCGCATTCTTCTCCTGACCGACGGTGTCGAGTGGTCGGAGGACGTGGACGGCGCGGCGCTCATCCGGGGTGAGGCCGGCCTCCCCCGTCCGGCCTCGGCGTTTCTGGACGGTTGCGCGGTGACCATGCTGGGGATCGGCGAGACCCAGGGTGGCACACCCGCCCTGACCCGGCATCTCATCAAGGAATGGAAGGCCTGGACGGCGGCGGCGGGCGTGAGCCGCTTCCAGCCCCTTCCGACCTTCTGAAGCCGAGGTCCGCCCCCGTGTCCGGCCCTGGGGAAACCCCGGGCCGGGCACCAACCGACGCGAAGGAGAGAGGGTGATGGTGAAGATGCTGCTGGAGACCCTGTTGAAGCTGGCCCTGGTGATCGTCCTGTGCGCGGGCGCGGCTTTCGCGGTTTTGCTGTACACCTGCGACGCGGGATCACCGGAGGCCTGCGCGAAGAGCCCCCTGGTGGAGCCTCTGGTGGTCGTGGTGCTCGGCGCGGGGGCGGTGCTGCTGCTGGGCGGGATCATCCGGGCGTTGCTCGGCCTGTCCATGCCGCGCCTGCCCGGGGAAGGGACACCGGACGCCCGTGCCATCGCCCGCGAGGAAAAAGCGGTCCATCGGGGAAGCGGCGTGGAATGGTACTATACGCACAAGATCGTCCGCACGATCCTGTGGAGCCCGGTGGTCATGCTCGGCGTGACGCTGTGGTTCGGCTACCAGTCCCTCACCGCCGTCACGCCCCTGCTGTCTCCCGGCGGGATTCTGCTTAAGCTGATTATTGGTTTATTGTCTTGAGGTCTTTGGCATGGCCGGGTGAGTCCGGCGAAACCGACATCAAGTCATGATGCACACATGAGGCGGGGTCACCATGGACGAACCGGAAATATCTCTTTCGCGGGTGACGCCGGAATTACGGGCATTTCTCCGGTCGGAACTGATCCATGTGACGGTTTTTGATGCGCCGACAGGAGGAAAATGGACTCCCCATGGGATCGCCCATGAAATCAACGTCGCCGACGATATTCCCGGCCAAGCCAGCGACGATACGATCAGCCGCTTTCTGAACACGCCCGGATATCGCATCGGCAAGAGAGCACTGACGGCTATCGCGGGGTTTCTGCTGGCGTTCGGCTTCATTACACGAACCGACCTGGACCATCATGCGACCGGCGGATATGACCGCGCCGCCTCCGCCCTGTCCCAACTTTTCATGCGAACAAGCGGACCAGAGGGCATTCAAGGGATGCCAGGTGCGTATCATGCCTATGAACCGGTTTCCCGGGACCGGTTGATGGAAATCATCGTGACGCTCGCCAGTCCCGATCACGGCGGGTGTCTCGTGGTACGGGAACGGCGGTCTGTCTTCCGGTTGAGCGACCCCGCCTACGTCATCGCGGAAACCGATGGCTTCGCCCCGGCGTTCCACCATCGCCTTCCCGGCCTGTTGGAAGAGCCCGACGCCATATGCGAGGAGACGGGGCTGGGGCGTGGCGCGGGTACGATCACCCGCTCGCTGGCCCTCCTGCTCATTGGCGGCGAGGAAGACCCGGCGCACGGCGTGGTGATCGTGAACGAGCTTCATACGGATAAAGCAGGCGTGGTGGGATTCCGCGCCCACAGGTCTTCCGGCTGGATTCACGTCAGGGACGGTCAGACCCCGCGTGATCCCCCATCCATGGGATATCTGCTGGGCCGTAAAAACGGGAAGCATGAATTCTACAGAATTGATAGAAAAGTCGGAAATATGGCAAAAATTGCCTCCGATGAAGATTTCCTCTATGATGAAGAAATAAGAGGAAAAGATTTTTTATTTCAGTCCATGAGTGAAGAAAAACAGAACGGAATTGATGCGTGGCATGCTTTGGCCGAGGATGGGGAAGCCCGATTTCTGACGGCTCTGGAACCCTGCCCGGACGCGACATCCCGCCTAATTCTTTCCATGGCGGCCCATCGCTTCGATCATGCCATCGCTGCGGTTCACGAGGGCGCGGATGTGAACGCCATGTTCGCCGAGGGCGGGGGCATTCCCGTCGTTCATACCGCCGCCTACAGGGGCATGCGGAATCTGGTCAAGGCCACGGGAAAGGACCCTCGGCGTCCCAGTGTCCAGGGGAATGGTAGACGCACGATTTCCTGATACGCCGTCGATGACAGAGGGACGGGCGCGGCTTATCGTGGACACATGCTCCCGCGATCTTCAGACTCCGCGCGTCAATGGTTGGCTTTCCGCCGTTTCGCCGCGCGGGAACTGCGTCGTCCGGCGGTTGATCCCGACACATTGGGCGACGATCCGGCCCGCGATTTCCTGAAGCTGGCCCTGCTCAGCATGCGGGCTCTCGGGGCTTCCACGACCAACCTGCGCCGCGCCGATGGGATGCCGTTCCGTTTGGTCCTCGCCTATCTGGATAGCGCCCAGCCCAACGCCTTCGCGGCGGAACGCCGGGGCATCCACTTCTGTGGGGTCCATGTCGGACTGGCGGCCTCGTTCCTTGAATTCGCGCTCTTCTGCTTCTCCCAAGCCTCCCTGTTTCCCGATCTGGGCGACCCCGCGCATGAAACCTCGCCGCCTCCCCTGGACGGCTATCCGCCCGGTTTCTGGATGCGGGAAAAAGGCGCGGCCCTGGAAAAGAACCTGTTTCTGGAAACGGCCAGCGGTTTTCTGCCCCGTTGTCCGCATCGTGCCCTGACGGCTGTTCTCATGACGGTGACGATGATCCGCTTCGTCTGGTTTCACGAGCTCTGTCATTGCGTGAACGGACATATGGGCTGGATGGGATCGCGGGGACGCCATTTCGGTTTCACGGAAACCGACGCCAGGGAGGCACACGCCCTGGCGCCAGCCATGCACCAGTGCCTGGAACTGGACGCCGATCAGTCGGCGTTCCATGCCGCCTGCCGCCTCCACCATGAGAACATGGAAAACATCGAGGGCTTGCGGAGCGTTCCGGGGGAAACGTCCCTGCGGCTTTGTCTGTTCGCCTGTTTTTCCACGGCATGGATCATTCAGGAATACGCCGAGCGCCTGAACGACGCCCCACGGGAGACGCACCCGCTTCCTTATATCCGCCTCCACAACCTCATGCGGACCCTGGCGAGCAATACCCTTCCGGCAATGGGGGGCGATGGAACCCGTGCCAGTCCGGCGTTCGAGGATATGAGCCGTCTTTCCCTGCTTCTTCCTTCCTTCCCGTCGGGGCACCGGCTGCGCGCCGACATGGGGAATACCACCCTCCAGGATCACCTCGACGCCCGGCAGGACGCTCTCCAGGCCTTGCGGGCGGACTTGCGGCCATACCGCTTTACCTGACCCCCGTCCCGTGCGCCGCTCCCTCCGAAAATGCGGACTCCATGCGGAGCCGCCCGACGCTGGTCCGGCACTCTTGTCCCGTCGACATCGCATCAATCGAGAGGCGCCTCTCCTCACGACGAGGAGAGCAAGATGCTCAAGGGGCAGGAGTGTTCTTCCGGCTCGTTTTTCCGTGATCGGATTGACGAGACCGAGGAACGGATATGTGTCGCGTCGGACAGCGTCCTGGGAAACAGGGACCGTCTGCGCCGCGTCGCCACGGGGACGGTGGGGCTGGGTCTGTCCCGCCGGGAAATCCCCAATTGGATGGCCGATTCCATCTTCGGCTACGAGGGAGTGATCCAATGGCCGGGCGGTCGCCCGTTCCCCGTTCCCGATACGCTTATCGACGACGCCTTCAACAATGACGGCTCGTTCCGGTGGCTGTCGGATTTCATGCGCTTCGCCGAGGTGCCGCCCCGGCAAAAGCCCCAAGCGCGGGTGCTCCAGCGCTTGCGGCTGCTGGACCTGGCCTTCTGGATCGACAAGCCGGACATCGCCCGGCACTTCGACCCATAGGGCGGGTTTCCCCCACGGAGCCCGCTGTCCCATCCCACCCTTCAGGAGCCGGAGGATCGTCCTCCGGCTCTTGTCCTATCGGAAGCGGGAGAGCGGACCATGGCACGGGGATCATCGGCCTATACGCGGGCGGTCGGCGGGATCGCCTTCACCACGGGGCTCGGCGCCGCCTATTTCGTCGCCTCGGTCATCCACGCGGGCACCGTCGCCTGGGCGATGGCCTTCTCCGCCACCTACTACGGCCCGGAGGCCGCGCGCTGGGCGGATAGCGGCTGGCTGGCCGTCCTGGGGCTGGTCGTGTTCTTCGCGGTCAAGGGGCTGGTCTCCGCGCTCCTGGCGGCGGTGGGGCTGCGGCTCGTCAGCCGTTCCCTGCGTCCCTGACCGGAGGGCGGCACCATGTCCTCCTCCTTCAATGCCCGGTTCCGCTTCGGCAGCGCGGCCTGGGCCACGGGCGCGGACCTTGCCCGCGCGGGACTCCTCGACGGACCCGGCCTGCCCATCGGCCATTGGGTGGGACGGCAACTCCGGCTCGACGGTGACGCGCCGATGATCACCATCGGCGGAGCCGGATCGGTGAAGCTCCGGGACCTGCTGGCCTATGTGGTCTGCGACAGTCCCGGCGCGCGCATGATGGTCCTCGACCCGCGTGGGGAACTGGCGGCCATCTCCCTGCACGTCCACGCCCCACGTGATGAAGACGCCTGGTGCTGGAACCCCCTGGGGCTCGCGGGCGCCACCGGTCCCTTGCCCCACCACCCCTGCAATCCCCTGGCGATCCTGCGGGCGGACGGTCCCCATTTCCATGCCGATTGCGCCTTCGTCGCCGAGGCCCTCATCCCCCGGAGCGGCGCGGCCAACGGCCAATACTTCGAGCAGAGGGCGCAGGGCTGGCTCGGCGCGCTCCTCAAGACCCTGGTGGAGACCGAGGGCTCGGCCAGCCTGCCGCGCCTGCACCGGCTGGTGAACACCATCGAGGGGGACACCACCCTCTGGGCGGCGCGGCTGGAACGCATGCTCGCCTCCTCCTTCGCCGACGTACGGCGCACGGCGGGGGAAATGCTGACCAAGCAACAGGACGGCCCCAAGGAATTCGGCGCGATCATGGGCGAACTCTATGCCCATCTGACCTTCATGGACGATCCCGTCCTCGGTGCCGCCCTGGAGAACACGGGCGGGGCCGACGGGCTGCGCCTGGAGGCTCTGTGCGATCCGGCACGGGTCTCCAAGGTCTATCTGAACATCCCCGCCGAATATCTGAGCCTCTGGGCGCCCCTGGCGCGTCTGTTCTTCACGGTCACCACCCTGCACAAGTCCCGCCGTCCCGATGCCCCGCGCGTCACGCTGCTGGTGGACGAGGCCGGGCAGTTGGGCCGCTTCGAGGCCCTGCTCAAGGCCTTCACCTTCGGGCGCGGCGCGGGGGTGCGGGCCTGGGCGGTCTTCCAGGACATCGGCCAGATTTCCCGCAACTACGGCGCGCCCGCCCTGCAAAGCTTCCTGGGCTCGGCGCAGATGCGCCAGTTCTTCGGGGTGCGGGATTACGAAACCGGCATGCTGGTCTCGAACATGCTGGGCACGGAAACCCTGCGCTACGCCGATGCCGCCCGCCAGCGGGAGGCGGCCAGGAAGCGCGATGCCCTGGCCGAAGCCATTCTCGCCGGAGACGATCCCTTCCGGGGAAATGAGTCACGCCGACTGGCTCTCCGGTCACCGGGAAAGCCAGTCCCGCCGCCTGATGACCCCCGACGAGGTGCTCTCCCTGCCGGAGGACCGTCAGGTCAAGAGCTATTTCACCCGCGTCGGCGCGGCCTTTCCCCACAAGGACGGAAAAGGCCTGACCGTGGAGCTGGAGGCGGTGCCCGTCGATGGCCGGGTGGTGCTGCGCACGCCCCAGGAGCGCCTCAAGGAAGCCAAGGAAGCCAAGGAAGGGAAAGACGGGACGGACCGAAGCGAAGACCGGTCGGACCGGGACTTCGGACGATGAGCCGGGTATCCGATGCCTACCGCCGTCTCCAGGACAGGGGACGGACGGAAGACCACGGCGGACAGCGCCGACCCGCCACCCGCGAGGACCTGCTTCGCCTACTGGAGGACCGGCGGAACGATCCGCCCGTCCCCGGCCACGATCACCCGAAACCGGACTGGGTCCAGAACCCGGACCATGCCCAAAGGGTGCATATGCGCAACCGCGAGGACCGCATCCGGCATGTGACGGAGCGGCTCACCGGGGCCGCCAAGGGGTTCCGACGGGATTTTGGGCACGAACGGTAAGAAAACCGGTCCATTTTGAAAGGAAAGCATTCCGTGCTATGCTGTGCGGAATGCTTGATTATTTGATCGAACGGGAAAAGAAGGAAATGTTCCGGGTATCCACCCGGACCCTGACCTTTCCCGGCGGACGCGAGGAACGCGTCGAGGCCTATCGCCTCGTCTGGTCCTGGTGGGACCGCGCCCTGGCCTGTGAATTCACCTACACCGAGGACGCGTTCCTCACCATGGTCGAGCGCTGCGCCACCATGGAAAAGCTGACGCTGGGGCAGGCGCTCGGGCGGGTGCTCGACTATGTCATCATGACCGGCGAGGCCGACGGCCTGGATTACACCGACGACAACATCGCCCTTCAGGTTTCCAAGGAAGCGACGCGGCGGTTCTACGAGAGGAAAAAGTCTGGCGGTGGGGGGGAGTGATTGGGGCTCCCACGTCTCGTATCCCGGCTATTGCACACTTTTGATAGATTGCCGGATGCGGTTGATCTCGACCAGAAGGTCGGCTTCCAGGCCCGCGATCAGGGTTTCGATATCCCGTCGCATGTGTTGTACAGTGGCAATGATGATGTCCGTGCCCGCCTGTTCGTAAACGGCGAAATGGCGTTCCGCAGGAGCCATGAGAAATGGGTGTGACCGGTGCCGACGGGCGGTTCCCAGGCTCGGATCCTCGGCCATGCGCTGAAAGGCCGCGTAAAGATCGTCCATATAGGCGGAGGCAACGCGGTCGCCCCAGTGTTCCCGGGAGTAGGCGTGAATGACCTCAAGGTCCAGGTAGGCTCTTCGTGTCAGGTAGAAATCCGCCATCTCCTACCGCCAACCATCCTTTTCCTTTTGCTCGAATATCTTCCGATCCTCGGTGAAGGAACCACTGGACTTGAAGACACGCCCCGCCTCGATGTCCCGGTATCCGGACTCCAGGGCCGCGCTGAAATGAGCGAGGTCTTGTCGCTCCATATCCTGCCGGATCAGGGCGCGAATGTATTCACTGGGCGTTTCGTAAAGCCCTTTCGCGCCGACGACTCGTGCGACATGGGCCGCGAGAGGTTCTGTCAGCCGCGCGTTGATCCGATCCGATGCCATGGGTGCCTCCGGGACTAAAATTTACACATAGAATCAGTATATAGGTTTGTCGCAATAGATGTCAAAATTGTCGCACACTGGGTGACGGCCCTCTTTAGGAAACCGTTTCGCATGTCGAATTAAAAGGGTATTTCGTCGTCTGGCACATGCCACGTCTCTGTTGGAGGTAAAGCACCCTTTGGAAGAGGAATGTTTGCGACAATGAACAGGTCGAGTATGTCGTTGCGATCCATGAACATGATTTGAGAACGTTTCGTTGCATCCAGCCGTTCACCAAGCCAGTTCCTCGCCTGCTTCGTTATTTCTCCTCCAGCTACGATGAAAGCATGGTCGACGAGTACCCTTCTATTTCAGGATAGGAGGCGTATTGACCTAAAGAAAACAGGAAAACTTACACTCGTGTCCATATAATTTCTTCAGAGTCAACTTGATCTACTCGCGAACTTCTGTAGGCCATATGTCCAACTAAGCTTTGGCCTCGGTTCCTGACTTGCAGTAAGCTCGTCGCGAACGACAAACTACGTCTATCATCGCTTGTCATGTTTATAGTTACAAAGCCTTCCCATGTTGTTCCAGACAATATGAAACCCTGAATGTAGTCGCCTAGATATCCCCCGGGCGGTTGCGCAGCAGAATTATTCTTTGCAATAGTCATCGTGCCATTTAATGAATGAGCGTTTTGGTGGAGAACCATTGAGTAGGTGTAAGTTATTCCGCCTGAGAATGTTTTTTGCGCACCCCACTTACCCGCGAGGTCAACTCCTTTAAATATCAGATTCTGATACCACGGAATGAACACCTTTTGAAATAATGTCCCAAATGTAAAAATAAATATAGAGGCAAGCACTCCAGCAATAATCCCCCAGACTATCGCCCCCTGGATCGTGGAAGGGTCATAGATACTGAGAGTGGCAGCAGGCGCTGCTGTTTCTGATGCCATCAATTGCGCCTCTACATAACATGATTGAGTAAAAAACTCTAAAATATCTTCTTCAGCAACTGCATGATATTTAATTACAATGATTACCCGCGCTTGAAAAGGCTAGAAGGAGACGACACGACACGGGACAACCAGCGCTCTTGATACGTCTCGATGGCTTTGGTTGCAACCGCTTATGAACACGGGCGGCCAAACAAATATCGACCGGAATGGGCGCAAAGGGGACAATCCAGCTCCCCGAAGTATTGGTTTGGGCGTCCACGCGGGATGCCCCCGCGTGCCGGGCCGTCGTGAATCGAGCCCACTTCGGGATTCCGTCCCTGGCGCAACAAAGAAAAAGACCTCGCCACGGATCGGCTGGAATAACGACGGGCCGTTAACTTGGTCCGCTCGGGATAGGCATTCGGAGGAGGCACAGAACGCGCCATCCTGGGTGAGAAAAGGAGGTGCCTCCATGGTCGCTTTTCGCTTTCCGTGGGCCGCGGATGGGTTGAGACACGTCGTCTATCGACCCTGATCCAGGTATGCGCGGCTGTCTTTTGGGCGAATGACCCCTCCCACACCTCCTCCATTCCCATCACCGAACCGGCATTGGCGGCAGGGTAGGGCGCTCCGGGACCCGGCCAACTCGATGAGGAGGACGAGCGCGAAATCCGTACCGGTTTCGGAAATCCCGGTCCCGCCAAGCTCTCCCGCATGGTGGCTCTCGCGGCGAAATGGCCAGGGCATCCTTCATCGGCTTTTCCTCCGAGCGGTGTCCATCCCGGCATGTCTCTTTCACGCGTAAATCCCGCGCCGGTCCGTTCAACCCGCCCCTCCGGAGAAATGTCCCCGCCTCCCTGCGGTCCGCTCCTCGCGGTCGCTTGCGCTGCACATTTCCCCGTCGGGCGGGTCCTCCACGGTGTTCCGGCCCTCCGCTGCGCTTCGGGTGAACCGTCCCGCCTATGCGGTCTTCCCGCTGGAGACATCGCGGGGATGGTCCCCGCGAGGAACAGCGAAGGATCACCCCCATGGCCATCACCCTCGGCACGTTCACCAAGCAGGACAGCGGCGACTTCTCCGGCATCCTCAAGACCCTCAACGTCACCGCCAATCTGGTCATCCACCCCGTCTCCCGGCAGTCCGAGAACGCCCCCGACTATCGCGTCTATGCCGGTAACGGCCCCCGTAATAGAGGTTTGGGTTATGAAGTCGGCGCCGGATGGAGCCAAGTCGCCAAGACCAGCGGCGGACCTACCTGAACCTGAAGATTGCCGCCCCCGAATTCGGTCCCAACTGGGTTCGCGCCCGCCTCGTCAAGCTGGAGACGCCCCAGGAAGACGGCACCACCCACCTCGCCCTCTGGGAGCCCCGCGAACGCTGAGCCTCCCACTCCGAAAGGTCCCGCTGGAGCGATCCGGTGGGGCCTTTTCCGTGTCCTCCATCCAGACGATCCGTCCCGAAAAGAAGCGGTGTCGGTGCGGTCGCACCGACGGGCTGTTCGTCTCGACAGTCCCATCGTGCCACCCGGCCTGACGGGGCCGTCAAGGATCGCCCCGGCCCGGATGACCGGCGAGACCGTTCTCGACGGTGGGAACGGTCACATTCCGGAGGATATCGCCATGTCCCAGTCCATCACGATCCAGGGATTCCCCTACACGGAGGACGACCTCCGGGAGACCATCTGGCTGGTCACCCAGGAACTGCGCGCCGGTCTGCCCAAGCGCGAACGGATCGCCGCCCAACGCCAGATCGCGACGCTGGAAGCGGCCCTGACGCGCCTGTCCAAGGCCGCCGACGCGGGGCCGTGAGCCCCGCATTTCTCCCGCCTTCAAGGGGGGGGATCGTTTTCGATACCCCCCATTTCCGATCCTGAGCACGCGCGCCCTGGCCCGCCATCCTTTGCCCACCCGCGCCGGACACACCGCCTTTGGCGGACCGCTCTCCGGCGCTTCGATGGACACCGAAAGGACCTTGGGATGACCGATCACGGCACGCGCGCGGCCGAGGCGCGCAAGGGCTCGCCCTTCCTCTCGACCCAACAGGCCGCCTTCTATCTGGGCCTCTCCGCCCGCACCCTGGAGAAGATGCGCCTGACCGGCAACGGCCCCCGCTTCCGCAAGCATGGCCGCTATGTCCGCTACCACATCGCCGACCTGGACGCCTAGTCCGAGGGGCGCGGCAAGGGCTCCACGGCGGACGACGGAGGGCCGTCATGAGGCGCCCCATCGCCCTGGGATTGGCCGTCGGAGGCGTTGCCTTCCTCGGCCTGTCCGCCCTGCCACAGGCCCGGCCTTGGCTGGTCTGGAACGCCTCGGCGAGCGCGCCCATCGGCCTTTATCGGGTCGTCGCGGGGCCGGTGGAGCGGGGCGATTGGGTGCTCGTGCGACCGCCGGAGGATGTCGCGGTTCTGGCCACCAAGCGCGGCTATCTGCCCCTGGGCGTGCCCTTGGTGAAGCGGGTCGCGGCCATTGCCGGAGACGCCGTTTGTGCCCGGAAGGGCGCGCTCTTCATCAACGGACAGGAGGTTGCGCGCGCCCTCGTCCGGGACCGCGCGGGGCGCCCCATGTTCCGCTGGAGCGGCTGCCGAAGCCTGGGCGCGGAGGAGATCTTCCTGCTCCTGCCCCCACCGGATTCCTTCGACAGCCGCTATTTCGGCCCGGTCCCGCGCGCCCTCGTGATCGGGAGGCTCGCCCCGCTATGGACAAGCTGATCCCCCTGATCGTTGCGGCCCTGCTGCTTGTCGCACCCGTTCAGGCCGCCGAGCCGGACACCTGGCGGGCCGCCGTTTCGGAGGCCTCGGCGCGCTTCGGCATTCCCGAACCCTGGATCCGCGCGGTCATCGACGCCGAGAGCGGCGGGGACCCCCGCGCGGTCTCTTCCCGGGGCGCGATGGGCCTGATGCAGCTCATGCCGGGCACCTGGGCGAGCCTGTCAAAGCGCCTGGACCTGGGCGCCGATCCCTTCGATCCCCGCGCCAATATCCTGGCGGGAACGGCCTATCTCGCCGAACTCCGGGACCGCTTCGGCTTCCCCGGAGTGTTCGCCGCCTACAACGCCGGTCCCACCCGATACGCCGCCCATTTGCGGGGCGAACGGACCCTGCCCAAGGAAACGAAAGCCTACCTGAAACGCATCCAGAACAGGCTCTCCGTCGATCAAAATAGGGCGCCGAACGGCCAATCCGGCGGCCTCTTTTTCCCGCTTTCCACGGCGAAAAAGGGGGCTGGAAACGACGAAAAGAGTGCGCAAAACGCCCTTCTTTTCGTGCCCCTCACGACCCGAAAAGGAGACCGGAAATGAGCGGATTTCCCTGTCGTGGCGGTTCCTTCCCGGGTTCGCTCGTGGAGTACTTGGTCGTTGGAGAAAGGGAGAGGGTGCAGGGAGAAAGGGGGCAAAAGGGGAGGACAAGATAAAGCTGGGGCACCACCTCCGCCTCTGGCGGTGGTTAAGCCTTTGTCCGCGCGTCCTTTTTCGGAGAGGTGCGGATGGTGCCATGGGATCCCCCGAGCACCAAGCCCTCTCCAAGATCCCGGTTTCCTTGAATTCGCATGGCACCATCCATCGGGAGACGACCCATGTCGGATGACGACGACTTCCAGCCGAAACTCGGGAAAATCCGCTCCGGCGGATCGAAGGCGGGACGTAAATATCTCCACCGCATTCTGGCCGTCTCGAACCTCGCCCGGACCAGCACGGGGAAGGCGGGCAAATCCCGTTTCTCCGGGGCGCGCATCGGACGGGGGGTGGGCGCCGGTCGTATCCTCGCCAGCCGGGACCGCCATGCGGCTTTCCGCCAGCGTCGGGTCATCATCAAATCCCGCGTCATCAAATTGGCGGGCAAGGGCATGAAGGGCGCGCGGGCCCACCTGCGCTATATCCAACGGGCCGGCGTGACCCGGGAAGGAGAGCGCGGCCAGCTCTAAGGCGCCGAGCGGGACCGGGAGGACGGCAAGGCCTTCCTTGACCGCGCCGAGGGTGATCGCCACCAATTCCGCTTCATCGTCTCGCCCGAGGACGGGGCCTCCTATGAGGACCTGAAGCCGCTCACCCGCCGCCTGATGGCCCAGGTAGAGGAGGACCTCGGTACCAAACTCGACTGGGTGGCCGTGGACCATTTCAACACGGGTCATCCTCACAGCCATATCATCGTCCGAGGCAGGAGCCTGTCCTCGGGGACGGCCAAAGGCCGGAACCCAGGGAACGACCGGGGCAAGGATCTCATCATCGCGCGCGATTACATCACCACCGGCATGCGCGAACGGGCCGCGGATTTGGTGAGCCTGGACCTCGGGCCGCGCACGGACCGGGAGATCATGGAAGCTGGACCATCGGGCCCGATCACCTTGATCGGGTGGTGGCGTACGAACGGACCCGCGCCCGCGCCACCCCGGTCATCGTTGAAACGCTTTCCCACCTGCCCCTGGACCGTCAGGTGGGCGCCGACGGCGCGACCTGGTTGGATCGGGACCTGATCTCCGACCAGCCGACACCACTCCGCGACACCGGGTTCGGACGGGAGGTCCGGGAAGCGCGCGAGCAGCGCCGCCGTTGGCTGATCGCCGAAGGCTTGGCGACGGAGGATCAGGGCCAAGTCACCTATCACCGCGCCATGCTCGCCAAGCTGAGGAAACGGGAACTCACCCGCGTCGCCGGACAGCTTTCCCAGGAACTGGGCCGGACCTATGTGGAACACCACCAGGGGGAGCGCGTGGAGGGATCGCTCCGCCGCGTCGTGGACCTCGCCAGTGGGAAGTATGCCCTGATCGAGAAGTCCCGAGAGTTCACCTTGGTCCCCTGGAGACCCGTCCTCGACCGCCACATCGGGAAGCAGGTCTCGGGCATCATGCGCGGCGATGGCGGGATCTCCTGGACCATCGGGCGGCAGCGGGGGATGGGCGTGGGGTGACCCTTCTCGCGGGCAGGGTCGCCGCCGTCCCCCGTTGACAGGCCGTGGGCGCCACCCCACTTTTCATTCCGCGAAGCTGGGTCCGGGCCCCTCTGGCGGCGACGGCGGTCGCCGCGATGTCGGATCTTTTAATGGCGCGCTCACGCGGCGCATGGCCTGAGCTTTTCTTCCATGACAATCCTGGATGTCCTGCTTGTCCCCGTGTTGGACAAGCCCCTGTGGATGTGGGCGTCGTTTCTCGCGCTGATCGCCCTTTTGTTGCTCCTTGATCTGGGCGTCCTGAACCGCAAGGCGCATGTGATCTCCATACGCGAAAGCCTATGGCAGTCCGCGTTCTATGTGGCTTTCGCCCTGGCCTATGGCGCCGCCGTTTGGTGGTTCATGGGAGCGGACGCCGGTATGCGGTATCTGACCGCCTATTTCGCCGTCCCCCGTGAATTTCAACATCGCGTCCTTTTTTGGGGGATCGTCGGCGTCCTGGTGCTGCGTGGCGTGATGATCGGTCTCGGCGCGGCCCTGGTCGCCGAATTTCACTGGATACTGTACCTCTTCGGCGCCTTCCTGCTGTTCACGGGCGTCAAGATGCTGTTCTTGCATGGCGATCAGGAGCCCAATCTCGCCGATAACGCGGTGATCGGTCTCCTGCGTCGCAAAATGCGTGTCACCGACAGCCTGCATGGGGATCGCTTTTTCGTCCGCCGCCCCGCGAAGAGGGCCAAGGGGGGCAAGGCGGTTCTGTGGGCCACACCGTTGTTCCTGGCCCTGGTGGTGGTGGAACTTTCCGACGTTGTCTTCGCGGTGGACAGCGTGCCCGCGGTGTTCGCGATCTCCACCGACCCGTTCATCGTCTACACCAGCAACATCTTCGCCATTCTCGGCTTGCGGGCCCTCTACTTTGCCCTGGCCGCTATGGTCCACCACTTCGTTTACCTGAAATATGCCCTCGCCCTGGTTCTGGTGTTCATTGGCGGGAAGATCTTCTATGTCGAACTGGTGGGCAAGGTTCCGGTGGCCCTGTCACTGGGCGTGACCGCTGGGTTGCTCGCGGCTGGGGTCCTGGTGTCTCTCCTGCGCGCGCCTCCGGTCGTGGAGCTGGAAAAGGAGGTTTCCACTTCCTAGATCACCTGGCGTCCCGTTGCCTTCGTTTGGAACATGACCTTGGTCCGCGGAGAAGGATCTGAAAACATGGCTCCAAGATCGGGATGGTGGGCGGTGTGAATTTGTCATACCATGGGCATGCGCCACTGGATTGGAGGAAGCGCCCATGTCGGTCTCCCAAAAGCGAACAATCAGTCTGCCCGATGAGCAGGCAAGGTACATCGATGGTTTGGTCGCATCCGGCTCGTACGCGAGCGCCAGTGAGGTGGTGCGCGCCGGATTGCGTGCCTTGCGCGAGCGGGAGGACGCTGTTGAACGGTGGCTGCGCGACGAAGTCGTTCCCGTGGCGGTCGCGACGCAAGCCGATCCGTCTCGCCTGATGACCGTTGAGGCTGCCTTCGACGGCGTGCGCGCGCTCCATGCCGAGCGCCAAGGAGAATCGAAAGCGTGATATACAGGGTTTTGTTTTCGTCCGAAGCACGGGACGATCTCAAGAACCTGTATCTGTATATCGCGGATCGGGCGGGAGACGGGCGAGCCCTGGCCTACGTCGAGCGGATCGAAGCCTACTGTGAAAAGTTTTCCCATTTTCCCGAACGGGGGACCAGGCGGGACGATCTGTTTCCCGGGCTGAGGATCGTTGGCTTCGAACGGCGGATCACGCTGGCCTTTCTGGTCGAAACGGACAGGGTCATATTCCTGCGTGTCCTCTATGGGGGACGGGATTTCGATGCTTCAGGGGATAGGTAGCGTGGCGGGATTGAAACCATCCGGAACAGGTTCCTGTTCGATTTTGGTCATGCTGGCCTTCTGTCTTTGCCTCGTTAACGGCCGCCTCGTGTTCGCCCAGGATAAGGGCTGGATTTCGAGTGCCTTTATTGCTTTACGGCATCTCGTCGATCAGCGTGTGGCATTGAGGGCCACCCTCTATCCAGCGATTGATACCGAGGTGTCCATGCCGGGCATGGGGCTGGTCGACGTTGTCATCTCGCGCGATGCCCCGGAGGGAGGAAGGCCGAGCATACCCAAAGGGTCGAAGATCCTATGTCGGTATCAGCCCGTGCGCGGTGGCACTCGGATACCCATGACATGTGATCGCATTCTGACACCGGAAGGCGGTGATTTCAGAGTGAAAGCCACGGTTCACGGGCGAGATGGACAACCGGGTATTCCCGCTGACGGGATCAAGTCGAATGGCGCGCTCTTGGCTGACCAAGCCAAGCCCTTGCTTCTCTATCTTGATGACGTTCTCTCAGTCGGCCTAACCGGGGGTCCACAGTGGTCGAGACAATAGCGATGTGGTCTATCCCCTTTCTTCCGGTGACCAGCATGCGCGGGGGTGCCGAGGTTCAATACCGCCGTTGATCCGAAAGACGATGGGGGACGGGAGCCATCATGTGGACCATTCCGACATACCTATTGGCCGCTTTCGCGGAGATCGGTGGTTGCTTTGCCTTCTGGGCATGGCTGCGCCTGGACAAACCGACCTTGTGGTTGGTGCCGGGCATGGCCAGCCTCGCCGTGTTCGCCTGGGCGTTGACACGCACCGATGCCGACTTCGCCGGACGCGCCTACGCGGCCTACGGCGGCGTCTATATCCTGGCTTCTCTGGTCTGGATGTGGGTCGTTGAAGGAAGCCGCCCTGACCGTTGGGACGCCATCGGCGCGGCGATCTGCGTCATCGGCGCCGCCGTCATTATTTTTGGGCCGCGAAGCACTTGATGGCTTATCCCACCAGACAATGATCGACCGGTGTTTTTGGTGCGTGGGTACCGCTGATCCAGTGTGAACAGACCATGCGGTGATAGTCCCATGGGGGAAAGAGTGAGGGGCACATGATGGGGGCATTCGACAGGGCGTCGAATTCGTCCCGTTCATGGGGAACCCTGGCGTCTTTCAAGTGATACTCCGTCATCGTACATCGTCGTACAACAGGGCCCTAAGCGTTCCCGCCCATCCACGCGACCCTCGTTCCGTCTGTCCCTGCAACGGAGCGATCCCCATGACCCCCACCAAACTTATCGTTGGCCAGATCCTGGTCGTTTTCGGTATCGTCCTTTTGGGCGTCTGGTCCGCCACGCAGTGGTGCGCCGACATGCTGGGCTATCAGGCCCCGTTGGGTGCCCCCTGGTTCGCCCTCCTGGGCTGGCCGGTCTACGAGCCCTGGCGGCTCTTCGAGTGGTGGTATTTCTACGAGGCCTATGCCCCCGAGATCTTCGACAAGGCGGGGATGCTCGCCGGAGCCAGCGGGTTCATGGGGTGCGCCGCGGCGGTGGTCGGATCCCTCTGGCGGGCGCGGCAGAGCCGTCTCGTCACCACCTATGGCTCCTCCCGCTGGGCGCTTCGGCGGCAGATCCGCAAGGCTGGGCTGTTCCGCGCGGCGGGGGTGTTCCTTGGGCGGTTCGACGACACATACCTGCGCCACGACGGGCCGGAGCATGTGATGGCCTTCGCGCCGACGCACTCGGGCAAGGGGGTGGGGCTGGTGGTGCCGACGCTGCTTTCCTGGACCGGATCGGCGGTGATCCATGACATCAAGGGCGAGAATTGGCAGCTCACCGCCGGATGGCGGGCGCGCTTCTCCCACTGCCTGCTGTTCAATCCCACGGACCCGCGCTCCGCCCGGTACAATCCCCTGCTGGAGGTCCGCAAGGGGCCGGACGAGGTCCGTGACGTCCAGAACATCGCCGATATCCTGGTCGATCCCGAGGGCGCCCTGGAGCGCCGGAACCACTGGGAGAAAACCAGCCATGCCCTGCTGGTGGGCGCGATCCTCCATGTGCTGTACGCCGAGGAGGAGAAAACCCTGGCCCGGGTCGCCGCCTTCCTCTCCGATCCCCGGCGGACCTTCACGGCCACCCGGCACCGGATGGTGGCCACCAACCACCTGGGCACGCCCGAGGATCCCCGGGTTCATCCGGTGGTGGCCTCGGCGGCGCGCGAGGTGCTGAACAAGTCGGAGAATGAGCGGTCGGGCGTGCTCTCCACGGCCATGTCCTTCCTCGGGCTGTATCGGGATCCGGTGGTGGCGCGGACCACCTCGGCCTGCGATTGGCGTATCGCCGATCTGATGGACGCTCAGCATCCCGTTTCCTTGTACCTGGTGATCCCGCCCTCGGACATTTCGCGCACCAAACCCCTGGTGCGGCTGGTGCTGAACCAGATTGGGCGGCGCCTCACCGAGCGGCTGGAGGGAGATCCCGGGAAGACGCGAAAGCACCAGTTGCTGATGATGCTGGACGAGTTCCCGGCGCTCGGACGGCTGGATTTCTTCGAGACGGCCCTGGCCTTCATGGCTGGCTACGGCATCCGGACTTATCTGATCGCCCAGAGCCTCAACCAGATTTCCAAGGCCTACGGAGAAAACAACGCGATCCTCGACAACTGCCATGTGCGCATCGCCTTTTCCTCCAAAGACGAGCGCACGGCCAAGCGGATCTCCGATGCCCTGGGCACGGCGACGGAATTGCGGGCCATGCGGAATTACGCGGGCCACCGGCTGGCGCCCTGGCTGTCCCACGTCATGGTCAGCCGCCAGGAGACCGCCCGTCCCCTGCTGACGCCTGGGGAGGTGATGCAGCTCCCGCCGGGTAATTGCTCACGGGGTTGGCGGCAGGCGCCTCAAGCGAGTGCGAAACTGCCCTGGATGAGATCGCGGATAGCGTCCAGCGGCGCTTGCCCCTTGAGCCTGGCGGTTCCGGTGACGGATCTGTATCCGGCATGAATTTGCGAGCCCCAGTCGGATCGGAAGCCATTGGTGACTTTCCGGAAGATCACCGACGGTCTGATTTCCCGTTCGGAAATGTTGTTCGTCGGTGGAACGCGCCAATCCCGAATAAGTCACGCCTCCCGCGCTGAGAGTTCATAATATCGAATGCTAATAGTCAGTTAGGTTAGAATAGGGGCTGGGTGAAAAATTACAGGGTGTTTTTTCGGGATGCGGTTCAGTGATCACGGGAAGAGGCAGGTTCTCGCCGCCTTTGATGGGGGTGACATTACCTCGGACGCGGGCGGGGTGTTGTTACGGGAGACAGCGGAGCGCCTGAACCTGTTTGGGCGCATGGCGGCCTGTTTCGAAGACAGGCGCAAGACTGATCAGGTCACCCATACCCTGGCCAGTCTTCTGGCCCAACGGGTCACCGGCAGAGAGTGTCCGGTTCATTGTGTATGGGATTTGATCCCATGCCCATCTCACGCGGTGAAGCGCTCACCGAACATGATAGCGAATTGATTGCGGGCCGCCACCCATTCCCGGACGGCCCTGCCTTTCTT
>NZ_JBLAVB010000023.1:0-45055 GCF_047263945.1 Rhodospirillum sp. A1_3_36
CGTAAACCGACAACTGTATCGTCGTCCATGGCGTATCACTCCCTCGTTGGAGATGTGGAAGGCGTCAGACACCTCCACGATACGCCACCCCCTCATCTCTGCGTCACCCAGTTTCGGTCATAGCTCTCCCCAGGGCACGGATCGCCTCGGCGGCTTCCGCCCTCAACTCCGGATCCTCGAGGGCGGCGGACAAATTGGCCACCTTCGCTTTATAGATCTCCGCGATATTCGGATGGAGATCCGGCACATCCTCGGGCGCCTCGCTCATGCGGGCGATCAGATCCGTCTTCTGGCGTTCCAGCTCCTCCATCCGCGCCTTCATGGCGGGCTGGTATAGTCCGTCCTCGATCGCGGTCATGATGCCCGAGATGCCCCGGTCGATCTTGTCGAGCGTCTTCCTGTCCAACGCCACCCGAGCGCGACGCTCCCTATTTTCTTGGTTCATCGCCTCGGCATAAGCCCGGACCGCCTCGGCCACCTGCTCCGGCGAAACCAGACGTTCGGTCAAACCGACCAAGATCCGCCCCTCGATCACCTCTCGACGAACGGTGTGGCCATTCTCGCAAGTCCCCCGCCGATATCGATTGAGACAGCCATACCGGTCCTGGGTGATGATCCCGTAGTTGCCCCCGCAACAGCCGCACTTGAGCAAGCCCGAGAACAGGAAAGCCGGACGGCGGAGTTCATTCACATGCCGGGCCCGATAGGCCCGCACACCCTTGGTGACATTGGCGAACTGTTGGGAGATCTCATCCTGGCGACGGCGCACCGCTTCCCACAGACCGTCGTCGACGATGCGAAGCTCGGGAACTTCGGTCCGGATCCACTCACTTTCCGGATTGATCCGCGAAACGCGCTTCCCAGTGGAGGGATTCTTGATGTAGCGGAGCCGGTTCCAAACCAGCACCCCCACGTAAAGCTCGTTATTGACGATGCCCGTCCCGCGGCAAACGTGGCCTCGAATGGTTGTGTCGCCCCAAAGCTTCCCGAAAGGACCGGGAATTCCGTCCCTATTCAGGTCCCTCGCGATGGCCTTGGGACTCTTTCCCGTGCTGAACTCCCGGAAGATGCGCCGAACCACGACAGCCTCGGCTTCATTGATCCTGCGTTCCCCACGGACCTGGTCCCCTCCCCCGTCCAGCCGTCTGACCACATCGTAGCCATAGCAGAGACCACCTCCCGCCTTCCCCTTCTCCACGCGACCGCGCAATCCACGATGGGTCTTGGCGGCCAGATCCTTCAGGAACAGTGCATTCATCGTTCCCTTCAGACCGACGTGAAATTCGGATATTTGGCCCTCCGCCAGGGTGGCAATTTCGACCCCGGCGAACTTCAGGTGTTTGAAGAGGACCGCCACGTCGGCTTGATCACGGCTCACACGATCCAGCGCTTCGGCCAACACCATGTCGAACCGCCCCGCCTGGGCGTCAGCCAACAGAGCTTGGATTCCAGGTCGCAGGGTCACGCTGGCTCCGGAGATAGCCGCGTCCTTGTAGGTCCCCACGACCTTCCATTTTTCCCGGGCCGCCTGATCCCGGCAGATCCGAAGCTGATCCTCTATCGAGGCGACGCTCTGATTGTCCGAGGAGTAGCGGGCGTATAGCGCGACACGGATCATGGACCCTTCCTTTCTTTCCCAGACCGGTCTTCACCCCTCCGGCTTTTTCCCCTCTTCCTCTTTCTGGTTGTCATTGGCGGGCCACCCCAGCCCTACCCTCCTCCGTTCCAGTAGGTATGTTCGAGCGATATGGCGACCGACGGCGCAGGCGACAACATTCAAATGCCGGTCAACCACTTGGCATTCTCCGTTGTCATTCACTGCGGGGGGAAGACTTCCTTTCACGCGATCCTTCATGGCGCACCTCATTCCGCTGGGACTTCCGTCGCACCAGGATCGCGCGAATGAGATTTAGCCCTTATGCCCTTTACGTTCGATGTCGCCCCCTCCGGCCGATACGGGATACCCAGACCAAGCGAGGACAAGAAGAAGGCAACGAGAAAGGTCGAATTCCAAGCATTGCGTCATCCATCCGCGCGGATTAATTGAAAAAACGAGAAAATAAACTCTTTATATTCAGAATAATACAGCGCTCGATTCACTTCAGAACGATAACAAAAGTCTCTTCCTTGCGGGAATTCCTGATTCTCATTTCGGAGCCGTCGCAAATATCTCTTCGTGAGATAGGGGATTCCAGCAATCCACCCTGGATTGTCTTGCATCAACGGCGGTCTCGGGCGCTTAAAAGAACATCCGGGACGTCCGAGCGGTTGGGAAGCGGGGCGTTCGCACAAGGGCCGAAACGGCGCCTTCCTCCAGCGGGAGAACCAGCGTGAACCAAGCGGTGATCCAGAGCGCCACGACCGAAGCTCCGGCGGACATGTCGGAGAGCGGACCAGTCTCGCGGGAGGTGACCCTGCGCCTCGCTGAAAACCGAGAGGACGTCGCGCGCATGGTGGCTCTGGGACGCGTGGCCCATGGGGAAAGCCAGTTCGCCGACCTGGAGTATGCCCCGGATAAGCTGGAGGCCTTCGGGCTCAAAACCCTGACCGAGGAGGGCCGGAAACGGACCTGCCTGTTGATGGCGGAGCGGGGTGACGCGCTGGTGGGAATGATCGTCGCCACGGTTAGCGAGCATTGGTTCTCCCGGGCTCTGGGGGCCTCGGCGATGATTTGCTACGTCCATCCAGCCTGCCGGGGTGGTCTGACCGCGATCAAGCTCCTGCATGGCTTCCGCCGTTGGGCTGCCAACCGGGGAGTGAAGCGGGTGAATATCAACGTGACCACGGGGGTGCATATGGGACGGACCGACAAATTAATGCGGCGGTTGGGATTCCGGTTCGTGGGAGGAAATTACTCAGTAGAGTAAAAATATGCGCCTTTCGCCCTTCGCTTCCAAAGCAATAAGCCAAATGAGGCAAAAAATGTCAGAAAAAATAAATATTTATCTCTATACTTATTTTATTAAATTTATATTTTTAATTTTTATTACTTTATTAATACATTACGGCACCTCTATTGCCCAAGAAAATGAAGAGAAGAGTGAAATAATTTTCTCTGATATTGAAAAGAAAGCATTCAAAGACATTGTGTTTCCTGAAGAAGAAAAGCATCACGGATCACTCGCTATCTACGAATGGAATACACAGCAAATTGTCTACAAATGGAATAGACCGATTGTCATCGGACTTGTTGGCATAAATAACGTAAATAAACAAGCAGACGAATTTATTCTAGAAAAGATTAAAGAAGTAAGTCTTTTAATTGTCAAAAACGCTCCGGAATTGACCATAAAATTTCAACAAAACAATATAAATTCAGTCATACTCGTGGTCCACGATATATATGAAGATGAATGGAGAGAAGCAAAAAATTTACTGAAATCTCTTTATCCAGAAAATATGTCAGATGAATACATACTGCAGTATATGGATGCACAAAGAATCAGAAAAAGAGAATGCTATTCGTACTCATCCCTAGATGATAGAGGGTATATTGCGTCTTTCTTTATCGTAATTTCTGAAAAATCAGATCGAAATAAAATTAAACAATGCATAAATACAGAATTCACCCGGAGCTTTGGCTTATTCTCCATGAGCAGTGAGAAAGTTGACTCCTTATTTTCATTTCCACAAATTTATACTGAACTACAAAACTTAGATGAGAAATTCATTAGATTTTTATATAGCGATAAAATTAAACCCGGAATGACAAAGGATGAATTCATGGAGTCACTGAAATAAAGTTCAAACAAAATAAAATATTCATAAATTTAAGAAATGTTGCATGGAGAGATGAAATGCCTGATCGCTTTTTTGGAAGAGATGCGCGCGATGCCGCCATAAATGGTCAGTTCAAGTCTTTGGTAGACCGTTTAGGAAATTATATAGGAGGGTACGTTGCAAAAAATTTAGGAGGCGGTTACTCAAACAACGGCGCAACCTTAACTATTGATAAGGATGGAGCTCACCCATCAGTAGGAGCAAATATTGGATACGGAGAACTTTCCGGAATTTCTATCGATGAAAACGGAAATTTACATAAAATCTCTGGGAGAGGTGTGGCATATAATGGACAGGAGATCTCCCTAACTACCGACGAAAGTGACGAAAAATTCAATAGAACGTTAAATATTGGTGGATTTCTAGCGACATATAGAGATGAACATTTCAACAACACACTGAATATGCTTGACGAGCCGAGAGTGGATTTCACCGCTTTCAACGAAAGCGAAAATAGCGCGCAGAGAGATGAATATAACGGTGATGTCGAAGCGGGCAAGTACCCCAGTGGCACCCGACACGACCATTCCGTCGTGGGCCAAGGCGGAGATAACGATGGTGGGAGCAATACCGGTGGTGATGGAAGTGGAACGGACACAGACACCGGAACTGGAACTGGAACTGGAACGGACACCGGAACGGACGCCGGAACCGGAACCGGCGAGGGGGGAGACGGGGGAAAACAGGGCGGCGGTTCGGATAAGCCGATCATTCTCGATTTAAACGGGGACGGCGACATCACGCTGGTCTCGGCGGACGAAAGCGCCGCGTTCTTTGATATCAATGGCGACGGCTATCGAGAATTGATGGGATGGGCGGATGCCGGAGACGGCTTTCTCGTCTATGACAAAAACGGCGATGGGGAGATCTCGCAAGCCGACGAAATTCGTTTCGTCGACTACAAGGAAGACGCCCGCACGGATCTGGAGGGACTGACAGCCTTCGATACCAACCATGATGGTGTCTTGAGCGCCGAGGATGCCGAATGGTCCAAGTTCGGTGTCTGGGTGGACGCCAACGGTGACGGAAAGTCCGATCCGGGAGAGGTTTTGTCCATGGAAGACATGGGCATCACATCGATCACCCTGACCTCCGATCAAGTGGAATACAGTACAGAAGGCAATACGGTTTTCGGAACGGGTACCTTCACATGGGCCGATGGCCGGACCGGGATTTTCGCGGACGCGGCCCTTGGGTATTCTGACACCTCGGTCCGGGAAAACAGTGATGGAACCGTGACGGTCCGCGATGGAAGCGGTCTATCAACCATCTATCCAGCGGAGACGCCGGATCTGACTCTCAATCTCGGAACCGAGGGATTAAGGGGCGTCTTCGCTGGAGACGGCGATGACAGTCTGAGCGCCGGTGATGCGACGGATGTGGTTCTGGCGGGACTTGGGGGGAACGATGTACTCACCGGGGGAGCCGGAAACGATTGCGTCATAGGGGGAGACGGCGCCGATACGCTTCTGGGGGGCGCCGGTGACGATGTCGTCGTGGCGGACGGAGAGGATTTGACGAGCGGTCGGGTGGAAGGAGGGGAAGGCGACGACCTTCTTCTTGTCGAAAGTGAATCCGACC
Source organism: Rhodospirillum sp. A1_3_36 (assembly GCF_047263945.1). Taxonomy (NCBI): domain Bacteria; kingdom Pseudomonadati; phylum Pseudomonadota; class Alphaproteobacteria; order Rhodospirillales; family Rhodospirillaceae; genus Rhodospirillum; species Rhodospirillum sp. A1_3_36. The sequence goes on from NZ_JBLAVB010000023.1 coordinate 5,362, forward strand.
TGACCTTGGATGTCGCGGGCCTGGGCTTCGAGGCCGTGACCTCCGGAGACGGAAATGACCTTCTGTATTCGTCCGAAGTGGGGAATCTCATTTTCGACGGCGGGGCCGGGAATGACGTGCTGATCGGCGGATCGGGAGATGATGTCCTGACCGGAGGCGAAGGCGCTGACCAACTTCGTGGCGGCGCGGGGAACGATATCCTGTTGTTCGACGCGGAGGACACGGAGGTTCAAGGGGGGGACGGATACGACGTGGCCATCACCTCGACATCAGCCGCCCTGACCATGGATCTTGGGGCTCATGGCCTGGAAGCGCTGGATTCAGGGTCGGGAAACGACGTGCTGACCTATTCGGGAAGCGCGGCGGTGGTCATCGCTGGAAATGCCGGAGATGACGCGATCACGACAGGAGGAGGAAATGATCTGCTCTCCGGTGGAGACGGCAATGACACGCTTGACGCGGGCGCGGGGAACGACCTTCTGATCGGCGGTGAAGGATTTGACTCGCTGCTCGGCGGTACGGGCAATGACAGTTACCTGTTTGACTGGTCGGACGGTGGTCGGGTCGTTTCCGATTTCACCACTTATACCTGGACGGAGACAGTCACGACCACAACCACGGAAGAAAGCGCGTATTACGAGATCCGGGACGACAACAGTTGGGACACGGATCGAGAATACAAGGTCACGACGACCGTTACCCATTCCACGACGGTATCGACCACCTATACGGACTTGGCTTACGCGGGCGAGGATTCCATTCTTCTGGCGGCCAATGTGGGCCTGGAAGACGTGGTCACCAACAGAACCGATGGGGCATCCTATCTGCGGCTCGGACTGCGAGCGGCGGGATACGAGGACCGGGCCTTCGACGATCTGTTTTCCTACATGCTGATCGAGGGGCAGTTCGACAGCCGGAGCGCGGTGGAATACGTGGAAACCTGGGATGGCTTGAAGCTCGGACTCTATGGAGCGACCCATGGGAGCGACGGCGCCGATACCATGACGACAGGGACCGGGGATGACCGGATCTGGGCCAACGGCGGAAACGATATCCTGCAAGCGGGGGCCGGACAGGATCAGGTGATGGCCGGAGACGGCGATGACTCCGTTCAGGGTGGAAGCGGTGATGATCAGCTCTTTGGCATGCGGGGTAATGATGCTCTCGATGGCGGAGATGGCGCCGACGTCGTGGTGGGCGGCTCCGGCGACGATGTGATAACCGGTGGCGCGGGCGCCGATGCCCTCTATGGAGGATCCGGCGATGACACGCTGACTTTCGACGCGTCCGATACAGTCGTACTTGGTGGCGAGGGAACCGATACGGCCATCGCCACGGGATCGATCGGCGTGACCCTTAATCTGGAGCTGAACGGCATCGAGACCGCATACGGGACCGAGGTTGGGGATGTGTTCACTTCCACCGGCGAGACGCCCGTTACCATCCATGGCCGGGGTGGCAATGACAATATCTCCGGCGGCGAGGGCGACGACAGTCTGTATGGCGACGAGGGAAACGACACCCTGCGTGGCCGGAGCGGCACCGACGTGATCCTGGGCGGGCTCGGCGCGGATCTTCTGTTCGGGGATGCCGGGACGGACACTCTGTCCGGCGGCGAGGGCGACGATACCCTACACGGCGGCACCGAGGACGATACCCTGACGGGCGACGCCGGACAGGATCTGTTGGCGGGCGAGGATGGAGATGATCTGCTGGCCGGTGGTGACGGCATGGATACCCTGTTGGGCGGCCAGGGCGTCGACGTGCTGACGGGCGACGCCGGGAATGACCGGCTCGAAGGGGGATCGGGCAACGACAGCCTGTCCGGCGGAGCGGATGACGACAGGCTGTTCGGCGAGGAAGGAAACGACGTTCTGAATGGGGACGACGGAAACGATACTTTGCTTGGCGGAGTCGGAGCCGACCTGCTGAGCGGCGGCGATGGCGCGGACACCCTTTCGGGCGACGAGGGAGACGACACCCTATCGGGCGACGCCGGAGACGACATGCTCGATGGCGGAGATGGCGACGACCTGCTTTCCGGTGGCGCGGGCTCGGATAGCCTGTATGGCGCCATGGGAGCCGATACCCTGTCCGGTGGTGGTGGAGAGGACCATCTCGAAGGGGGGGCCGGGAACGATACCTTGTCCGGTGGCGAGAACAACGACCACATCCTGGGTGGCGATGGCGATGATGTCCTGTCTGGAGAGGGGGGCGCCGACGTTCTCCTTGGAGGCGCCGGGGATGACACCCTGTGGGGTGGCGCGGATGACGATGTCCTTCGCGGTGGAGCCGGAGCGGACAATCTCGCGGGCGATGCCGGAAACGACCTATTGGAAGGCGAGGATGGCGCGGACAGCCTGTCCGGTGGTGATGGCATGGATACACTCCATGGCGGCGCGGGCGCCGATACCCTGTCCGGCGGCGCGGGTGTCGACTTGCTCGAAGGTGGTCTTGGCGACGATACGCTCTCGGGCGGAGCCGACGACGACCATCTCCTTGGCGAAGGTGGAAACGACATTCTGAACGGGGACTCCGGGAACGATATCCTGGAGGGCGCGGACGGTACCGACGTTCTGTTCGGTGGTGAAGGGGATGACACCCTGTCTGGCGGGGCCGACGACGACAATTTGTCCGGCGGAATCGGCGACGACCTGCTGTCAGGCGACGGCGGAAACGATCTGCTGGAAGGCGGGGATGGCGATGACGCGCTCTTAGGCGGCGCGGGATTGGACGTTCTCCATGGCGGTCTGGGCGCCGATGCTCTGTTCGGGGGCGCGGATAACGACAGGCTGTTCGGCGAGGACGGCGACGATGTCCTGAACGGCGACGAGGGCGCGGACCTGTTGGTGGGAGCCGCCGGAAATGACACCCTGTCCGGTGGAGTCGACGACGATACTCTCTCGGGCGGCATCGGCGACGACGTCCTCTCGGGCGACGCCGGAGCCGATCTGCTGGAGGGTGGAGAGGGTGATGACACCCTCTCCGGCGGTACGGAGAGTGATACCCTCTTCGGCGGCAACGGCGCCGATGTGATCGATGGCGGGGACGACGACGACCACCTGACCGGCGGCGGCGGACCCGACGCGCTCGACGGCGGGGTGGGCATCGACACGGCCTACTACAACGACTCCGACGCGGGCGTCCTCGTGGATCTGGCTCCGGAGGAGGACAAGCATTCGGGCCTTCCATCCTTCCTGCTCGGCCTTGCCCACGGCCATGGGATCGGAAAGGGGTGCGACGAGCCCGAGGACACCGGACCGGTGATCGGCGAAGGCCATGGCGGCACCGCCGAAGGCGATACCCTGGTCAATATCGAGAACCTGCGGGGCTCGGACTTCGATGACGTGCTGCTGGGGGACGCCGGAGATAACTGGTTCATGGGTGGGCTCGGCGCCGATGTGATCAACGGTCGCGACGGCATCGACACGGCGTCCTACGAGGACTCCAGCGAGGGGGTTTATGTCCATCTCCAGTCCGGCATCGGTCGATACGGCTCCGCGGAGGGCGACCGGCTCCACAACGTGGAAAACCTCATCGGCTCCGAATACGCCGACATTCTCAAGGGAAGTTTCGTCGGCAATGTGCTGGACGGGCGCGGTGGAGATGATTGGATCGATGGCTACGGCGGGGATGACCATCTTCTCGGAGGCGACGGAAACGATAGGATCCGGGGCTTCGGCGGCAGCGATCTGATCGATGGCGGCGCTGGCGATGACGACCTGTCCGGCGGCATCGGTGACGACACGATCCTGGGGAGCGACGGGAATGACGTGATCCGAGGATTTGGCGGCGCGGACACGATTGATGGCGGCGCCGGGGACGACGACATATCCGGCGGCATCGGCGCCGATACAATCCTCGGCGGCGATGGCAATGACCTGATCCGGGGCTGTGGAGGCGCCGATATGATCGACGGCGGCGCCGGGAACGACATCATCTCCGGCGGTCTGTGGGCGGATATCCTTCTCGGCGGCGAGGGAGATGACGAGATCCACGGCAACGGCGGCGCGGATGTGATCGACGGCGGAGCTGGAAACGACGTTCTTACCGGAAGCCTGGGATGCGAGGAACTCCATGGCGGCGACGGCAACGATGTCCTTCAGGGGTATGGCGGTGGCGATATCCTCGATGGCGGCGATGGCGACGACCTGATCATGAGCGGGTACGTCATCGAGAACCCGTTCGGCGGCAAGCATCTGGGTGTGCTCGACCTGGGTCCCGGTGACGTCATCACCGGCGGCGCGGGCAACGACACCATCATCGCCGGAGCCGCCGATGACCGGATCGACGCCGGGACCGGAGACGATATCGTCGACCTGGGTTGGGGGGCGGACAGTTTCGTCTTCAAGGAAGGATATGGCAACGACACCGTCTCCGGCTTCGAGCACGGCTGGTTCTCCAGCGACATGGTGGAGTTGGACAAAGCGGGAGTGACGGACTTCGCGGGGCTGCTGGCCCTGGCCGAACAGGTGGGATCGGATACCGTGATCGACTTCGGAGATGGCGACAGCCTGACCCTGGTCGGGGTGGACAAGGACCACCTCACGGAGGATCAGTTCACCTTCGCCTGAGGATGTGGACATGACCCCTGGCGAGTCCTCCTCTTCCAATCCCCTGAAGGCGGCGCTGATGTCCTTCCGCGCCGCCTTCCTGACCACGGGCGCGTTCAGCCTGGTCATCAATCTGCTGATGCTGACCGGCCCGCTGTTCATGCTGCAGATCTACGACCGGGTGCTGACCAGCCGCTCGCTGGAAACCCTGGTGGCCCTGCTGATCCTGGCCGCCACCCTGATGGCCTTCATGGCGGTGCTGGACGTGGTACGCTCCCGCGTGTTCGTGCGTGTCGCCTCGGGGCTGGACCGGGCCATCGGCGGAGCGGTCTTCGACGCCGTGTTCCGGAGTTGTCTCGTCCTGCCCAACGCCCGACGGGGCGCCGCCCTGCGGGACGTGGACAGCCTGCGGCAATATCTGACCGGGCCAGGCCCTTTCACCTTCTTCGACGCGCCCTGGTTACCGATCTATCTGATCATCGTATTTCTGTTCCATCCCCTGATGGGGATGGTGGCGCTCGTCGGCTCGCTGCTGCTTTTCGCCCTGGCCCTGGCCTCGGAGTGGCGAACGCGAGGTCCGCTGGTGGAGGCCAATCGAACCGGCGCGGCGGCCACGGCCTTCGCCGACACCTCCCTGCGCAACGCCGAGGTCCTGGAGGCCATGGGCATGGCCGAGGAGGTGCGGGCCCGCTGGGCGGACCGGCGGCGCGTGGCCCTGGCCGGACAGGCGGAGGCATCGGATCGCTCGGCCACCCTGACCTCCGCCTCCAAGGTCCTGCGTCTGTTCCTCCAGGCCGCGATCCAGGCCATGGGCGCCTATCTGGCGATCAAACAGGAAATCACGCCGGGTGTCATGGTGGCGGCCTCCATCATGATGGGACGAGCGCTGGCGCCGGTGGAACAGGCCATCGGGCAGTGGCGCGGCTTCGTCGCGGCGCGGCAAAGCCATGGCCGCTTGAATGCCCTGCTGAAGGGCTTCCCCGACCGCCCCCCCTCCATGCCCCTCCCGGAACCCGAAGGGCGGATCACCCTGGAGGCCGTCTCGGCGGCACCGCCGGGGGTGAAGGTCCCGGTGCTCCGCGACGTGAGCTTTTCCCTGGCGCCGGGGGAGGCTCTGGGGGTGATCGGCCCCAGTGCCTCGGGCAAGTCGACACTCGCGCGGGTTCTGGTGGGGGTCTGGCATCCGCTCGCCGGGACGGTCCGCCTGGATGGGGCGGACCTCCACAAGTGGAACCGGGTCGATCTAGGACCTCACATTGGTTACCTCCCCCAGGACGTGGAACTGTTCGACGGCACGGTGGCCGAGAACATCGCGCGGCTGACCCGAGAGCCAAACCCGGAGGCGGTGGTGGTGGCGGCGCGGCGCGCGGGCGTGCACGAGATGATTCTAGGCCTGTCGGAGGGGTACGACACGGTGATCGGCGACGGGGGCAAGGTTCTTTCCGGCGGTCAGCGTCAGCGGGTGGCCCTGGCCCGCGCCCTGTTCGGCGATCCCAAACTGGTGGTTCTGGACGAGCCCAACGCCAGCCTTGATGCCGCCGGGGACGCGGCCTTGGCCGCGGCGATCCTGGATCTGCGGCGTCGAAAGCGGACCTGCGTGGTCATGGCCCATCGCCCCGCGGCCATCGCCGCGGTGGACAAGCTGCTGGTGCTAGCCGAGGGACGAGTCCAGGCCTTCGGTCCCAAGGAGGAGGTGCTGGCTAAGGTCGCCGAACGCACGCCCGCCTCCTCCGCTCCCATCCGGCGGAGCGCCTAGAATGGGGGAAAGGGCCACACCGACTCTTGTTTCACCTCCCTTCGATCCCAAGCCGTTCATGTGGCTAGGCGCGACCCTGATCGCCCTGCTCGTCCTTGTCTTCGGCGGTTGGGCGGCCCTCTCCTCCCTGGCAGGAGCGGTAATCGCGCCGGGACAGATCAAGGTTGAGGGCAACCGGCGGACCGTTCAGCACCTGGAAGGCGGAATCGTCGCGATCCTGGCCGTGCGCGAGGGGCAAGTGGTGCGCGCCGGGGATCTTCTGATCGGCCTGGACGACACGGTGGCCGCCTCCAACCTCGCCATCGTCTCCGGCCAGTTGGACGCCGCCCTGGCCCGCGAGGCCCGGCTGATCGCCGAGCGGGATGGGGGGGCGGCCATTGCTTTTCCCGATGCGCTCCTGGACCACCTGAAGGATCCGGAGGTGCTCCAGGCGGTGATCGGCCAGGAAGACCAGTTCAGAAGCCGGACAACCGCCCGGGAGGGTCGGATCTCCCTGCTGCGGCAAAAGGAAGAGCGGGCCGACGAGGAAGCCCGAGGACTGGCGGCGCAAAAGCGCTCCGTGGAAAAGCAACTGCGTCTGATCACTCAGCAGTTGGCCGGATTGCGGGAGCTTCTCGCGAAGGGCTATGCCCGCAAGCAAAGGGTCCTGGAGTTGGAGCGGGAGGCGGAGTCCCTGGAAGGGGAGCGGGGTGGGTTGGCCTCCGACATCGCGCGGACGCGGACCAACGCACTCGAGGCCAGATTAGAAATCGCCGCCGTGGACGAGGACTTCCGCGAGGAGGTAACGGCGGAACTCGACGACGCGCGGGCCAAGATTCTTGATCTCGGTGAACGCAAGACGGCACTGGACGATCAGTCGCGGCGAACGCGGATTGTCTCCCCCATCGACGGCAAGGTGGTTGGGTTGGCCGTCTTCACCAGAGGTGGCGTGGTTCAACCCGGCGCGCCACTGATGGATATCGTACCTCTGGAAGAGCGCCTAATCATAGAGGCCCGAGTGTCCCCCACGGATATCGACAAGGTGGTGGCGGGACAAGGCGCGGTCCTGCGCCTGTCCGCCTTCAACCAGAGGAGCACACCGGAGCTAAACGGCGTGGTCGATGACGTATCCGGGGACGCGCTGAACGACCCGAATACGGGAGAGCCATACTATACGGTTCGCGTACGGATTCCGGAAGCGGAACGCACTCGTCTCCCCAAGGGACTTGACCTCAAACCGGGCATGCCAGTGGAAGCCATGCTCCAGACCGGAAGCAGGAGCGCGCTAAGTTATCTTGTGAAGCCCTTGAACGATGCCATCGCCCGAACCTTCCGGGAAGAGTGACGTGTGGGCAAGATCCTCGTGGTTAAACTCACCCGACTGGACTCGGCGGGCCCGTGTCCCATTGGCACTGACACGTTCCGAACCAGGATCGCGCGGACGAGATTTGTTCTTAAGCCCTTTACATTCGATATCCCCCTCCTAATACCAGCGGTCAGAAGTCATGACAGGTTAGCCCAATCACGGCTGGCGATGGATGTGATTCGAGCCGGATCCGCAATGAGGGCGTTCCATGCGGCGCAACAGGCGTCAACGATGTCCTCGTAAGTGTCGTAGAGGCGGTTGGCGAGTTTGTTTTTTCGCAGGTATTCCCAGATATTCTCGGCTGGGTTGAGTTTGGGGCTATAGGGCGGCAGTTCGATCAACGTCGTGTTTTCAGGAACGACAAGATCATCGCTGCCATGCCAGCCGGCGCCGTCGAGCACGACGACGGCGTGAGCATCTTCGGCCACATGCCGGGAGATTTCGGCCAGGTGCTTGGTCATGGCCTCGGTGTCGGCGCGTGGCATGACGAGGGCGGCACCGACGCCCCGGGCCGGGCAGACGGCACCGAAGATGTAGGCCGATTGGTAGCGCGTATCGCGCACGGCACGGGGCCGAGAGCCGCGCCGAGCCCACAGGCGCGTCAGGGTCCCTTTCTGACCGACCCGCGCCTCATCCTGGAACCAGACCTCGATGCGCTTGCCCCTGGCGCTGGCCGGGAGTGCTGCGGGGACCCTGTCGGCGAAGTTTTTTTGAACGCCTCTTGGCCGCCTTCGTCCGTTTTCGGATGGCGCGGGCGCGCCGACAGCCGGGTAAATCCGCGTTGATGCAGAATTCGCCCGACATGACGCTCGGACAGCTCTACCTTGAAATCCTTGGCGATGACGGCCTGCAAATCCACGCGGCGCCAGCGCACAACGCCATGTTCGGCGATGTCGGGGCCGGCCTCGACAAGGGCGTCCAGCTTTTCGAGGTGCGCTTCCTTCAGCCGAGGCGGGCGCCCAGAGCGCGGACGATCCGTGAGCCGGCGACCCCCTCCTCGTTGTAACGATGCACCCAATCGCGCAGGGTCTGGCGGGTCATCCCACCTGCCTCGGCCGCGTGGGTCCGAAACGCTCCCTCGATCACCAGTGCGATCGCCAACATCCGGCGTGCTTGCGCCACATCGCCCACCCGGCACGCCTGAGCCCGCAGGTCAGCCGCCGACAGATCCAAACGTGTGATGGCCACTGGCATCTCTCGATTCTCCCCACCGATCCAGTTGCTTGAGAGAATCACAACCGAACCGGCCAGGGCAAGCCCACGTCCACGTAAGAGTCATCAGTTCCGACCGCTGGTATAAGAGCGGATCGTCTTGGCGGGCAGGTCCAGCCGCCGGACCACGGTTCCAATGTTCATTCCGTTTTCCCTTCATCCATCAGGGGGGCGACCCGGCGCAGCCGCAGGGCATTGGTCAGGACAAAGACCGAGGACAGGGCCATGGCTCCCGCAGTCAGGATTGGAGACAGCGGCACGCCGAACGCCGGATACAAAGCCCCCGCCGCCACCGGGATCAAGGCGACATTGTACCCAAAGGCCCAGAACAGGTTCTGCCGGATATTGCCCATGGTCCGCCTGGAAACCTCGAAGGCGTTGACGACGCCCCGCAAATCCCCGGACATCAGAACCACGTCGGCGGATTCGATGGCGACATCCGTGCCGGTTCCGATGGCGATCCCGACATCCGCCCGGGCCAGGGCCGGGGCGTCCTTGATGCCATCGCCGACGAAGGCGACTTTCCGTCTCTCGCCGCGCAGGCCCTTCAGCGCGGCGACCTTGCCGTCGGGCAGCACACCCGCGATCACCGCGTCAATCCCGGTTTCCGCGGCGATGGCCTCGGCTGTTTCCCGCTTGTCGCCCGTGATCATCACCACCCGCGGCCCCTGGGCATGCAGCGCCGCGATGGCCGCCCGACTGGCAGGCTTGACCGGGTCGGCCACGCCGATCACGGCGGCGACACGTCCGTCAATGGCCGCGTACAGGGCCGTCCGCCCCCGCCGGGCCAGACCGGCTTCCACCTCGACCAGGGTGCCGGGATCAATCCCCTCCTCCTCCAACAGGCGGTCGGCGCCGACGAGGACATCGCGTCCATCAACCCGGGCCCGAACGCCCAGTCCGGTGATCGAGGAAAAGTCGGAGACGTCATGGCTCCCCAGACCCTCCGCCTGGGCCGCGCGGACGATGACCGCGGCGATGGGATGCTCGGAGCGGGCCTCCAGGGCGGAAATCAGAGACAGGACGTCAGCGCGTTCAAAGCCCTCGGCCAGGACCAGATCCGTCAGTTCAGGGCGTCCTTCGGTCACGGTGCCGGTCTTGTCCAGGGCCACGACGCCAACGGAACTCAGCCCCTGGAGGGCATCCCCCTTGCGGAACAGCACACCCATTTCCGCGGCCCGCCCCGTGCCGACCATGATGGAGGTCGGCGTGGCCAGCCCCATGGCGCAGGGGCAGGCGATGATCAGCACGGAAACACTGGCCACCAGGGCGAAGGTCAAGGCCGGATCGGGGCCAAGGACCAGCCAGGCAAGCACCGTCGCCGCCGCCACGGCCAGAACCGCAGGCACGAACCATAGGGCGATCTTGTCCACCAATCCCTGGATGGGCAGTTTGGCGCCCTGGGCATCCTCGACCATCTTGATGATCCGCGACAGGGTCGTCTCGGCGCCCACCGCCGTGACCCGGAAGCGGAACCCTCCCGCGCCATTGACCGTGCCACCGGTAACCGCGTCCCCGGCCCCCTTGGCCACGGGAACGGGTTCGCCGGTGATCATGCTTTCATCCACATGGCTTTCGCCCTCCTCGACCGCGCCATCCACGGCGATCCGTTCACCCGGGCGGACCTCCACCAGATCCCCGAGCACCAGGGCGTCGATGGCAACCTCCTCAGGCTCTCCGTCCCGGATCACCCGGGCGGTCTGGGCCCGCAGCCCCAGAAGCTTCTGGATGGCCGCACCAGTCCGACCCTTGGCCCGGACCTCCAGCGTGCGGCCAATCAGGATCAACACGACGATCACCGCCGCGGCCTCGTAATAGACCGCGCGCAGGACGTCGGGCAGAAGCACCGGCAGGAACGTGGCGACGACGGTATAGAGATAGGACGCCTCCGTGCCCAGGGCCACCAGGCTGTTCATGTCTGGGACGCCCTTCACCAGGGCCGGAACGCCCTTCCGATAGAACGAACGTCCGGGACCAAGCAGAACGGTCGTGGTCAGGGCGAACTGGACCACTCAACTGGTCTGGATGCCGATGCCATCCCGGATCAGGTCGTGCACGGCCGGGATCACGTGGGACCCCATTTCCATGGCGAAGACCGGCAGGGCCAAAACTGCGGCGAGGAGCGTCCGCCGGGCGAGGTACCGGGCTTCTTCCTCCTTCGGCGCGGCCCGATCCCCGGTCCCCGCACCCTGGGTCACCGTAGCAGGATACCCTGCTACGCTGGCCGCAGCGGCCAGGGCGTGGTCCACCCGCTCCACGCAGGAGGCACAGGACATGGAGGCGATGGAGAGTGTGACTTGGGTCAGCGCGGTCATGGTCGCCTCCGTTATTCCGGGTTCGACTTCCCATCGGAGGCTTCCAGCAACCAGAAGGTCAAGACCCAAACCACGAAACGGCCTGTTCCCCTTAAATCAAACCGCCTTAGATCGGAAAGGAATTAAGGCGGTTTGATTTAGATTCAATAAGTTGAGCATAGAGTAAGTAGGAAAACCGGTTGTCCACTCCGCGTTCCCTTCGCCCCCCTTTTCCGCTCAACGCTATAAAGGGAGTGCCCACTAATGTGGAGCAGGCTCACCCCGGGCATATGTGAGGCCGCCGACCACGCGGACGACCGGCGTGGACACGGACTTGCCCGCCCCGGCGCATTTGGCGAACCGGTCGGTTATCCATTGAAGGTCTCCGGGGGGGGCGGGGGGCTCGGGGGGACAGCCCTATTGGCGCCCCTTGTGGAGTTCCACCTTTCTTTCGGCGTCTTCGTCCCCGAGGCGGGCCGCCTCGGTCCAGAGCGCCAGCGCCCGGTCCAGGCTCTTCGAGACACCCAACCCCGCCTCATGACAGTCGCCAAGAAGCGACATCGCCAATCCACTGTTCGCCTTCACCCCCTTTTCCAGCCACTCGACCGCCTTGACGAGATCGACCTTGAACGAGCCCAAACCCTTCAGGAAAACCCGTCCGAGGGCGGCCATGGCGTGGCCGCTTCCTTCCAGGGCACCACTTTCGTACCAATGGACGGCCCGATCCGGATCCCGGGGCACACCCTGGCCCGTCTCGTAGCATTCCCCCAGGTAGGCGAAGGCGTGCCGCCCCCCCGCGTCGGCTGCGGCCTTGAACCACGCGAAGGCCCGCTTGGGGTCCCTGGGAACCCCCAACCCCTGGAGATACCCGATCCCCAGGTAGGTCATGGCGAACCCGTTTCCCTGTTCGGCCCCCTTGTGGAACCAGACCATCCCCTCTACGGGATCCCGTTTCACGCCGCGTCCGGTGGCATGGCACATGCCCAGATAGCCCATGGCCTGCCCATCTCCGGCCCGGGCCCCTTCCTCGAACCAGCGGATCGCGGCGGACAGGTCGGGCCTGTCCAGTCCCATTCCGGTGAAATACCGATAGCCCAGATAGGACATGGCCCGCCCATTCCCCGCCTGGGCGCCCCGTTCGAACCAATGCAGGGAGCGGTCCAAATCGATCTCCACGCCGATCCCTTCCTGGTAACACAGGCCAAGACGCGCCATGGCATATCCGTCTCCCGTCTCGGCGACGGCCTGGATGCGGGAAATGACCCCGATCTTGTGGAGATTGACCTGCGACCGGAGCGCGGACAGCAATCCAAGGGCAATGTCCGTATAGGCACGCCGCGCGTCGATCGACCCCGGATCGAAGGACAACAGAGCGGGCAGTTCCCGGTGCCGGGGAAAGTCCTGCGCCAGACGCAGCAGGGTCGCCGAGGTTTCCCGGGGCGCCAGCTCCCAGGCCTTTCCCAGGATCAGGTCCATGGGAACACCTCCGGCCGCCACGCTGTCCAGAAGGAACCACCCCCCCAGAATATCGGGTTCCAGTTTCGGGATCCGGCTTCCCGGCCCACTCACATCCGCCCCGATCGGCCCGTCGACCAGGGCCAAGGCCTGCCGCAGGACCCTGGCCGTCGGCCGCCCACCGTCCCATCCTTCCGCCAGGTCCCGGGTATCCAAACTCCCGACCAGGGTGGCCAGCAGCGCCAGACGCGACGCGGGGACGTCATCACCCAGACTGGGCGGTTCCTCCGAAAAATAGCGGCTCCACCGGTGAACGCGGTCCTTGGTCAGGGTCGCCCGCAACAGATCTTCCCGGCTCCATCCCAGGACATCGAGCCGGGCTGAAATCGCCTCGGCCAAAAAGTAGGCGTAAAGCGGGCGCCCCGAGGGGTCGATGCGGATGAGACTGGCGCCGATATCATGATCCTCGAGTATATCGGACGCCTTGAGTTTGGCGAGCCAAAGCCGAACGATGGACACGAGCGTCGCCCGGTCCAAGGAGGTCAATTCGATGATGGACGGGGAAAACCGTGCCCGCTGAATCGCCCCGTCCTGGCCGTCGTGGACGGCGGTCAGGGCGACGAACCAGTCCGCGACACCGGACTCGATCAAAAAATTCCCGGTCCGCTCCTCATCCTCGGCCCGCAGGTATCCCCGATCCCATCGCTGCCGCTCCAAGAGAAGGAGACGAACGGGCTGGTCCAAGTCCCTGCGTCCGGCAAGACGACGCATCGCCTTGCCGACCTCCCTTTCATTGCCGATCACATAGTCGATGATGATCAACGTCGGCTTTCCCGGTCGCCAGGTCCGCCACTCCACGGAGAAGTCGGAAAGGTCATCGACCGACAGGAAACCCGCGTTCCACCCCTTTTCCCGTGACGAGATGGCATATTCCAGGGCGAAGCGGCTTTTCCCCTGGCCACCCGCGCCCGCGATCTGAAGCCAGAGAAAGCCCGCCTTGGGTTCGAGAAAGCGGACCAGAGTCTTTTCTTCCGCCTTTCTGCCCATGAGGCGCAGGGGCCGGGCCGTGTAGTGGTGCGCCCGCTCCGCGTTGGTATCGAGCCGCAAGCGGGACCCGACAACATCATCGGGCGGGCCCATCTCCCGGCCCCGACCCGGATCCCGCCCACTCCCATCGCCAGAAGGCCGGACCCTATCCAGGTACCGGCGGGCCAGGGACGGAGGCTCCTCTGCCGCCGCCACCGGGGCCCCGTGTTCCAGATCCCACAGGTAGTCATAGGCACGCCAGAAGGCGTTGGCCGGACCGTCGGGCGCATCCGCCCCGTCGGGAAAGAGCAGGACACTGATGGCGCGCCTATGGCCCTGACGTTCGCTGACCCGCCTGTGTCCACCATACCATTTGGAGAGGGTCGGCGCCGTTGTCCGGATGTGATCGACGGCGAGTTGGTCCTGACTGAGCATGGGACGGGCCCGTTGGAGGTGGTCGCGCAGAAACGAGCCGCTCAACGACTTGCTTTCCCCGGTCCCCTTCCCCGCCGTCCCTTTCGCCGTCCGCGTCATTGCGTTCCCAATCCGCGCCCTTTTCCCCTTGAAGCATATACCGCCTTTCCCCCCGGCAGGCCAGAACCCGGCGACAAGTTCGCGACAATCCGACGACAACGACTTCCAGGGGTCGGGTGGGGATACTGGATATCGAGGGTCACGCCCTCACCCCGATCCAGTCCCTGTCCCATGAGGAGCCACGCCATGTTCATGTCCTACCTGATGCTTCTGAACGACTTCGCCCTTCCGTCGGTTCTGAACGACCCCGCCCTGCCCGTCATCCTGAAGAAGTTGGTTTACAGCTACCTTGCCTTCTGCGTTCTGGGCGAATGGCTCGCGCGGATCGCGCGACGTCGCATCCATCCCCATGGCACGCACGGCACTCCCGCCACGCCCATGCCCAGACCCCGGTCCCCGGGGCATGAAGCGGGCTATCACCCCGCCCGGGATCTCGCCTACATCCTGTTGGGTCTCATCAGTTGGCTTTAGGCCAGAGCTGGGGAAAAACCGCGGGGTCGGTGTAGTCGGGCAGGTCCTCCGGGGTTCGTGCGCACAGCAGGTCGTTGACGTGACCGCCCCGCCCCGCCCTATCCCGAACGAAACGATTGGCTTCGTCCTGCATATGGATGGCATAGGCGACCCGGGGCTGGTCCGTCCGGTTGGCGTAGCCTCCATGGACCAGACGGCAATGGTGGAAGCTGACCTGCCCCCGCCCCATCGGAAGGAGACGGATCTCCGGCAGCAATCCCCGATCCCGGTAGGCGCGCTCGACCGCCTCCAGGTCACCGTCGCCGAAGGTATGGAGGCGCTCCACCTCCGGCCAGCGGTGGCTGCCATCCCAGACCGCCAGGGTTCCGTTTTCCTCGGTCACGTCTTCCAGGGGGATCCAGGCCGTGATCATGTCGTTGGACCGGCAGGTCGTCCAATAGGCCTTGTCCGTGTGCCATCCGACGCGACCAGTCCGGTCCGACGACCGGGTCGACCCCAGGGGCGGTTTCACCACCAGTTGGTCATGGAACAGGCGAACCGAAGGGGTCCGGGCCAGGGCCGCCGCGATCCGCCCCACGGGGGACTCGACCATGACCTCCATGAACTCCTGGATACGCAGGGACACATAATCGATCTGGGTGATGCCTTCGGGCCTGAGTCCGTCTCCGATGTCGACGGCCAGGGGCTGATCCACCTCCCCCGCGAGCAACCGGTCCACGCCATAGCGCAGGGTGTCGATCAGGCTGTCCGACAGAAAGGGCGGGGCCAACCACCACCCATGGGCTTCGTAGAACAGGATATCGGCCTCGGAGGGCGCGAAGTCTTCGGCCATCTTGGGAGTCTCCCTATCGGGTTGCCGGGGCCGGCATGTCACCCCCCCGGTCACCCCGACGGGACGGGGGACAGGAAACGGGGCTCAGGGCATCGACCCGGGCGGCGGACACCCGAAACAGCGTGCCCTCCCACGGGTTGGGTGGATCGACGGCGATCTCACCGGTGTCGGCCAACTGGTGAAGGACCGCGTCCACCTCGGCCAGGACCGCCGCGCCGTCGATCCCCGCGCCCTCGTGGGCGAACAGATTGAGTGTCGCCCCTGCTTCCGACAGGCGCCAGAAGACGGCCAAGTCGCCCAAAGCCGGCGAGCGGGCCTCCCGGGCCACCCCGGGGGCAGTTTCCCCGTCTTCCAGGTACCGGATCCTCGCGCCGGGCAGTGTCAGGCGATCCAGAGGGTGAGTGTCGATCATCGCGAAAACCGGAGGCCGGACGGGTTCGGCGGCGCCGAGGACCGCGGTCGCGAGACGGAGTTGCTCCCCATAGGGCAGGATCCGGTCCACCGCAGCGGAGGTCGCGCGCGCCAATGCCCGCCAGTCCCCACCCGCGTGCAGGGGGATCAGCGCGCCCTCGTACCGGGGCTCCACCACCGCCAACTCGGCGGTGCCATGGCGGTTGAGCACCGTCGTGCCGATCAGAAGGTCCTCCCGGCCATACAGGATCCTCAGGCTCTCGGACAGGGCCCGGCACAACAGGGCAAAGAGGGTGACCCGGTGGCCGAGGGCCGCAGCCCTGGTCCGCTCCAGGAAGGCCGGAGCGTGGCGCCGCGTCCAACACGCCAGGGTTCCACCGGTCCCCCTGGCGATGGGAGCATGGGCGGCGTCGGACAGGCCCTTCAGGGATTCGGCGAAGGCGGCCCGCTCCCGCTCCATCCGTTTGTCCGGGGCGACGGCGGCCCGGGGAGGTGACGCGTCTCCCTCCTCCAGCGGTGGGTCTCCTTCGAGGATCCAGCGGTAGGCCGCGGACAGGTACCCCATGAGCAAGCCCATTCCCCACCCGTCCGTGGCGCAATGGTGCAAGGTCACATGGAGCATGAAGCGCCCGCCGGAAAGACGGACCACCAGAAGGCGGATCAGAGGACCGTCGAGGTCGGTGAAGCCAAAGGTCCGCTCCCGTCGGGCGAGGTCGTCCAACCGCCGCCCCCGATCCCCCGGGGAAAGCTCCGTCAGGTCCTCGACCAGAAGAACACGGTCGAGATCGCCCTCAATGGTGCCCAATTCGGGGTAACGCTCCAACAGACGACCGACGGCCCAGGCGAAGCAGTCCGGGTCGAACCGTCCCTCCACGGCCAAGGCGTAGGAGAGGTTCAGAAAGGACGGGTCCGGACAGTGGGCATGCCAGGACAGAAGCCGATCCCGCGCCGCGCTCATCGCCCGTCCCGCGTGCCCGTCGTGAAATGGACGGTCGTACCGCGGTGCATGGGATGCTGGTTGACGGAGACGGAAAATCCCTGGTCCCGCAGACGCGCGGCCAGACTATCGTCTCCCGGCTCCCTTTGGTGTTCCA
The DNA here is from genome assembly GCF_047263945.1 of Rhodospirillum sp. A1_3_36. NCBI lineage: Bacteria > Pseudomonadati > Pseudomonadota > Alphaproteobacteria > Rhodospirillales > Rhodospirillaceae > Rhodospirillum > Rhodospirillum sp. A1_3_36. The sequence continues at coordinate 22,345 of NZ_JBLAVB010000023.1, forward strand.
CGACGACCCGGCGCACCCGGGACCAATCCGCCCCGTCCAGTCCGTCGAGCACCAGCCCCTCACCCCGTTGGACATCGATCTTGAGCAGATCCACGGGCCCGGTGGCGAACCCCTCGTCCCTCAGCAGGGAGGACAGACGCCGGACCGGCACGGTGATCACGGTCGTCTCCATCCGCTGGTCGATCAGATCGTCGCCCATTCCGGCGAGGGCCCGGGCCAAGTCCTCCCGCCCGTCGCTTTCATTGGCGATCAGAGCGGCGAACAGGGCTCGGTCCTTCGCCCGGTCCGGGCGGAGGGAGGACATGCCCGACAGCAGGGAATAGACGGTGAAATCCGCGACCCCGTCCCGGTCCAGGACCGCCCGTTCGGCGATCCGGACCAGGGCGTCATGGGGCTTGAGGTTGCGCCGGAGCAGGGCGGCGACCTGGGGCGAGGGTTCGACGGCCAGGACCCGTCCCGCCTTGAACCGTTCGATCATATGGAGGGAAAAGATGCCGATATTCGCCCCGATATCAACGACGACGGCCCCGGGTTCCAGGGTCATCCCCCCCAACCAATGGGCCTCCCCATCCCGGATCTCCGCCTCGTAGTGACGGGCCTCGGCGGGATGGAGCGCTTCGACCACGCGGCCCGACGGCAGGGTCACGACCGTGGGAGTCACCACATCCCCGGCGGTCGCCCCTCCCGGACCATCGCCCCCCCCGGCCCGGGCGGCAATGGCCTCCTCGACCACCGCGACGAAGCGCTCCAGGGTCGTTCCCCGCAGCAGGACGGCCACGGGGACCCGGACACCGAAGGCCTGGTTGACCGCGGAAACCAGTTGGATGGCGGTCAGGGAATGCCCGCCCAGGTCGGCGAACATCATGTCCGGCGCGATCCCGTCAAGGTTCAGGAAGCGCTTCCAGAGCCGCTCCAAGCCCGACCGGGTGGACTCCCCGGCCTCCCCCACGTCACCTTCGGCTCCACCGGTGATCTCGGGTAGGCGGGACCTGTCGACCTTGCCGACCCGGCTCAGGGGCAGGTGCTCCAGTTGGCGCATGGCGGGCAATGGCGGAACCATGTGCTGGGGCAGGCACGCCATCAACCCGGCGCGGAGCGCGGCCATGTCCAGGGGCCCGCCCGACAGGCTTTCCAGGAACAGGACCAGCCGCCCATCCTCGGCCCCGCCCCGGGCCTTCTGGACGACGGCTGCGGCGAGACGGACATCCGGAAGAGCCATGGCGTTGGCCTCCACGTCGCCCAATTCGATCCGGTATCCCCGCAGCTTCACCTGATCATCGCGCCTGCCGACGAAGTCCAGGACGCCGTCGGCGCCCAGACGTCCGAAATCCCCGGTGCGATACATGCGCCCGTCCACCGCAGCCCCCGGGAAGGGATCGGCGACGAACCGCTCCGCCGTCGCGACAGGATCCAGATAACCGATGGCGGGCAACGCCCCGCCGATCAGGATCTCCCCCTCCACGCCGAAGGGACACCGCATGCCCGCAGCGTCGACGACATGGACCCGGGCATTGGCGATGGGGCGTCCGATGGGCGGACGGAGGGGCCAGCGGACGGGTGATCCCGTCAGCTCATGGCTGGTCGCCACATGGGTTTCAGTGGGGCCGTACTGGTTGATCAACCGCGCCGGGCAGGAACGGAACATCTGGACGACATGGGGGGTGACCGTCAGACGCTCGCCGGCGACGATCACATCTTCCAGGGTGGTCAGGTCATGGACCCGGGTATCATGGAGTTCGGCGATCTGGACCAGGGCGACGGGCGGCAGGAAGACGCGCTGGACCCGCCACTGGACCATCAGACCGAGAATGGCGCTGATATCGGCGCGCTCGTCCTCCGTGGCCACGACCAGGGCGCCGCCGAAGCACAGGGTCCCCATGATTTCCTGTAGGCCCACGTCGAAGGCCATCGACGAGCGATTGAGGGTGACGCGCCCCTCGGTCGGGGTCTCGCCGTTCTGCCAAAGGATCAGATTGACCAGGGTCCGCTGGGCAACGAGGACCCCCTTGGGCGCCCCCGTCGACCCGGAGGTGAACAGCAGGTAAGCGGGGTCCTCTCCCCCTCCCGGAAGGAGGGAGGTCAGGATCCGGTCCGGCTTCCCCTCCAGGGCCTCCGCCATTCCGAGGACGGCCCCGAGCTGGGAGGCGGTCTCCATCAGGTCGGCGCCGGCGAGAATGACGCGTGGCTCGGACATCGCCGCGATCGTGGCCAGTCGGGAAGCGGGGAAACTGTGGTCGATGGGCACGACGCAGCCACCGGCCAGGAACGCGCCGACCAGCGCCAGAAGCTGGTCCGGCCCGGGGCGAACACAGATTCCCACCCGGTCCCCGGGGCCGATTCCCCGGTCCAGCAGGGCGCCCGCGATCCGGGAGGCACGGGCCAGCAGGTCCCCATGGGTCAGGGTCACCCCCTTGGCGAGGATCGCCGGACGGTCCGGATGGGCCTTGGCCTGATCCAGGAACAACCCACCCACCGTGAGGGTCTCGCCCCGGGGCAGGGGGTCCGGGCAGGTGGCGGCATGGACACGGCGCTCTTCCTCCCCGGACAGGTAGGATACGGCCCCGATCGGCGTCCCCCCCTTCCGTCCGGACAAGGTCGCGAAGGTGATCACATGTCCGAAAAAGGCCCGGATCACTCCGTCCTGGAACAGGCGGGAGTGATAGTCGCAGGACACCCGCCCCGTCGTCGCGTCGTAAAACAGGGTCGCGTCCTGTCGGAGCTTCGGCTCGGGCATCCCTGCGGCCGCGACGATCACCGGCAAGCGACCGTTATGGGCCGTCTCGGGCTCCACGGGGACTTCGGGTAGGGCTCGGGCCATGTCCGCCACCAGGCTCTCGAAAGTCCGCTCCAGGGACAGCGCCAGGGTGGCGACGGAGAAATCATCCGCCGATCGGGCAATGCCAACCGACAGCTCCGGCGATCCCCCATAGCGGAACAGAACCGCCGCCACGGCCGCGCCCAACAGCGTCAACCCGTCCTCTCCCCCCGGAGGCACCGGAAGGGACAGGGGCTCCTCCAGCGTCAGGGTCGCGCGGCGGGGCCAATGGACACTGGACCGCGCCGTGGAAAGAGGGATTCCCGAAAAGCCACACGGGGCATTGAATGTCTCCACTGTGTCGGGCATGGCACGCGTCTCCAAATGGGTGGGAAAGGGGTCGGCGGGAGGTATCGGACGGAGGAAACTCCGCCCGTCACTGGGGCCAAAGGCGGGGGCAGATGATCGGGTCGGCGTAGTCGGGATCCCCCGTCCCGGTCTTGCCGCACAGGGCATCGTTCACATGGACCGCGACCCGCCCGCGGTCATCGACATGGTGCTTGTAGCGGTTCGCGCCGTCCTGGACGTGGACGGTCAGCGCCACCCGGGGACGGGTCCCCAGGTTCTGGGCGCTGCCATGGATCATGCCTCCGGCGTGGAAGCTGACATCCCCGGGGGCGATCAGGATCGGTTCCGGCGCGGGCATCGCCCCCGAGCCATCCCCCCGCACCCGATCCATCAGTCCCTGGAGGTCTTGGTCGTTGAAGGTGGTCATCCACTCGTGGCCGGGCCAGCGGTGACTGCCCGGAATGACCTGGAGCGGTCCCATCCGAAGGTCATAGGGTTCCAGGGGAATCCAAGCAGTCAGCATGGACTCCGAGGAGCAGGTGTTCCAGTAGGAGGCATCCTGGTGCCAGCCGACGGCCGTCCTGTCGGGGAACCCAGGGGACTTGCTGATCAATTGGTCGTGGAAAAGCCGAATCTCCGAAGCACCGGCGAGGGCGGCGAAGGCCCGCCCCAAGGCCGGATCCATGACCAGCTCCTGAAACTCTCGGCATTGCAGGGAAACGTAGTCACAGATCCGCAGGCCGTCGGGATGTTCCTCCCGCCAGTCGAGAAACCCTCCGGCGATGGGCAGCATCCAGTCACGCTCCCCGGCATGGTAGCGGGCCACCCCGAAGCGGGCCATGGCGATGGCTTCCCCGGACAGAAGACCATGGGCGACGACGTATCCCTTCTGGTGGAAAAATTTCATATCTTCTATCGTGGGAAACCTGTTTCCCTCCCGTTCACCCATCTCACGCCCTCCCCTCTCACTCCTCCACCGGAGGTCACACATCACCATGACGGACCCTCTCGCGGCGGATGCCCTGGTCATTGGGGGCGGGCTCTCCGGAACCCTCGTGGCCACGATTTTAGCGGGAAAAGGACTATACACGATTATTTTGGATAGCGGTATCTCTCGATCCGACGGACCAGGCCGCCACCTGTCCCGGGATCCCCGCCTCCGGTTCGGCACGGAGGCCCACGGGCAATGGGTGGGCGCCGCCTTGAGTGCTTTGCCCCAGGGACCCGACAACCTCGGCCACGGACAAATCCGCGTTGGCCTGACGCGGGGTGGCGCGTCGGTTCTGTGGACCGGCATTCTCCACCATCTGGACACACCGACGGAGGAGGCCCGAAGCTTCGCCCGGACCTCCCTCGAGCCCTGGTACGATCAGGCTGGGGTCCTGCTGCGCGCGGGCGGTGGCGGAGGACCGTCCGTGGGCGGCTTCCAGCCCCTGGCGATGGCGGGCATGGCGGGCGCGGCCCTGGACGGGGGGACTGTCACCGATCCCCTGTCCCTGTTGTCCGACCAGGGCAGCCCCCGAATCTCCTGCCTCTGGAGCCATGTGGCGACCCGTCTGCGGTGCCGCTCCTCCCGCGTCCTGGGGGTCGAAGCGATTGACCTGAGCACCGGGCAAAAGGTATCGCTTTCGGCGGAGCATGTGATCCTGGCCAACGATCCCCTCCGCGGCCCGGCCCTGCTGCAGGCCTCCGGCATCGGGCGGGAAGCGGGGTTTCCCGTAGGGGCCTATCTGGCCGACCACCCCCTCGCCATCGCGCGGGTCGCCGTCCAGACGGACCGGGCGCGGGAGTTGCACGCGGCCCTGTGGCGACCGGGCCGGATCCCCCGCGCGGCACGCCTGTCCGACGCGCCGGAGGGCATCCACGCCCTTGCCCTGGTTCCACCGGGACCAGCCGAAGCCCCAACCCTGCACCTCTACTGGTACCTGACCGGACATCCCTGGGAAGACAACACCGTGGATGCCTCCGGCGCGGACCCGGAAGGTCTGGGGCTGTTCCAGGCGCGGGTTTCCCTGAGACGCCCCGTCGCCGAAGCCACCGCCGAGGAGGCGCTTCTCGCCCACCTGAAGGAAACAGTCGAGACCCTGGGTCCCCCCCTGCCGGGGTGGCGCCCCAGGCTGTATCCCCTTGGAACCGCCGCCCACCCCTTTGGGACCCTGCGCGCGGGCGCGCCAGGATCGGGCGTGACGGATCCGGAGGGACGGGTTCACGGCTTCGACAACCTCTGGGTCCTGGGCACCGCCCGTTTCCCCGGACCGAACGCCGCCAATCCCATGTTCGCGGTGGCCAGCGCGGCCCTGGGGTCCGCCACCGCGCTGGCGGACCCCTCCTCCAGGCCCCTCACGGCGCCGGGGAGCGGTCCGGCCTCATATCCTTGATCTGCCGACCAAAGGGGACATTGGGCCACACGTCGATCCCCTCCGGAATGACCACCCGCAGGACACCGGGGACATCGGGCTCGGCCCACAGGGCGGCCAGGGCGGCCTCGACTCGATCGGGTCGGGAGACCGAGCTCCCCCGGATGCCATGGGCCGCGAAGACTGCGGTGACGTCGATACCCGGGCCGGGATTGACGGTGCCATGGTGGCGCCCCTCCATGAACTCGTCTTGGAACTGCCGCACCATGCCCTGGGCCCGGTTGTCCACGACGACCACCTTGACGGGCAGCTTCAGGCGTTGGATGACGGCGAGCTCCTGGATATTCAATTGGACCGCCGCGTCCCCCGCCACCACTAGGACCGGGGATCCGGTGGCGAGAGCCACGCCGATCCCGGCGGGAATCCCCACCCCCATGGACCAGAGGCCCGTGCTGGAGATCAGACGGGCGCCCCCCCTCAGACGCAGGGACTGGGCGGTGAACCAGGCATGCTGTCCGGCATCCAGGCAGACCGCGCCCAGGCCCGCCCGCGCCGAGGCCTCGCCCAGGGCGGCCATGAAGCGGTTCGGGTCGATCCCCTCCCCGGGGAGGCGTTCCTCCGTGTCGGGATGGGTCACGGCGATCCGGCCCAGGGTGTCCTTCCAGGCCTCGGGGACGGCGAAGACCGTCTCCTTCAGCCGTCGGTCCAAGGCGGAAAGGAAATCGGCGACATCGGCTTGAATGCCCAGGTCACCGATTCCCCGGACGGAAAGTTCGCCCCCATCGATATCGACCCGAATGATCCGGCGGCGGCGACCGAATCCCTTGGGATCGCCGCCAAGGACCCCATGATCGGCGCGGGACCCCAGAACCAATACCGTGTCGGCTTCCGTCACCGAAAGATTGGCGCGGCGCATGCCGTAGGTCCCGGGCATGCCCACGAAGGCCGGGGACCCGTGGTCGATCACATCCAGGGCCGCGATGGTCGTGGCGACGGGAAGACCCCAGGCCTCGACAAAGGCGGCGCAGGCCGCGCGGGCGGTCGCTCCCCTCACTCCTCCTCCGGCCAGGATCAGGGGCCGTTCAGCGGCCAGGAGCGCGTCAACGCATTGGTCCAGCATCCCCGCGTCGACCGGCGGCGCCGGATCCGGGGGGGAGAGCACGACCTCCTCCTCCCCCTTCAGGGCCCCGACCTGGACGTCGAACGGCAGATCAAGCACCACCGGACCGGGGCGCCCGGACAGGGCGAGGCGATGGGCCTCGCGCAGCATATCCGGAACATCCTCGGGCCGCTGGGGAGTGAAGACGGCCTTGCAGATGGGCCGGACCACCTGGTCGAAGGGACATTCCTGGAGCCCCATCTGACGGGTCGGTCGGTCCGTGGCCCGGAGATAGGTCTGCACCTGCCCGCCAATGTAGATCATCGGGACACTGTCATAATGGCTCATGGCAATGGCGGTTACCAGGTTCAGAGCCCCCGGCCCAGACGTCCCCATGGCCACCCCTGGGATCCCCGTCAAACGGGCTTCCGCGTCGGCGGCGAACCCAGCGGCCTGCTCATGGGCCATGTTCACCAGTTCGATATCGGAATGTTCCCCGATGGCGTCCAGAAGGGGAGCGATCATCCCTCCGGACAACTGATAGACCCGCCGCACGCCGACGAGCACCAGGAACTCGGCCAGATAGCGCCCCACCCGCATGACCCACTCCTTCAGAGATTGCAATTGCAATAATTTCAACCTAATATAGCTACTTTCAGGATGGTGACACTGTTCTCTTTCACGGGTCAAGACCTCTTCCACGGCCCGGATCGCGCTCCAGGTCACTCCACGCTTGCTGGATGCGGCCCGCCCCATGTCGACCAAGGCTCTAATTTCCGACGAGCAGATCCAAATACTGGCCAGCGAATCCCTGTGGGGCCCCAATCCCGGTTATCGCATTGTCCATACCATCGAGATCGACACTCCGGTCTCCTCCCTCCGCCTCCAGGCCGCGCTAGAGGTTCTCACCCGGCGCCACGATGGGTTGCGCAGTACGTTCCATGGGGGAGAGGACGGCTTCCACCGCCGTGTCCATGAACGGATCACGCTCGATCACGGCGTTCTCGTCCCAGCGACCGGAGCGGGAGAGCGGGTCGGGGACATCATCGCGCGGGAAGCCGACCGGCTCCATTCCCTGGACATGGCCACTGACCGACCGCCCGTCTGGCGGGTCCGGGAACTCCGCTTTCCGGAAGGGCCCGTCGTCCTGATCCTCGTCGTCCATCACGTCATCGCCGACGGCTGGTCCATGGCGCTACTGGCCGAGGAGATCGCGACCATCCTGTCCCAAGGCGCCGAGATCCTGCCGCCGCCCCTCTCCTTCGACCGCCATGTGGAGGCCCGGGCCTCCACGGGTGACAAGGACACCGCCGTCACCGACGCCCCCCCGTCGCCTGGGGGTGGCGTGGATGTCCCGCCTCTCCATTGGCCCGGCCTTGACGCCGATCCGAAGGCGGATCCACAAGCGGCCGATTGGACCGAAATCACCGTGGAGGGAACTTTCGGACAGCACCTGCGCGCCTTCTCCGCCCGTCGGCGGCGCACGCCAAACACCATCCTGCTCGCGGCTTGGACCGCGGTCCTCGCGCGGCTTGGCGACGGGGGGCCCATTCCCGTCTCCTGGGCCGTCTCCATGCGGAATTCCCGGGACCAGGAAGGGATTTTCGGTCCATGCCTGCTGACGGTCACCCCCCGCCTTCCCATCGACGAGGACCAGTCGTTCGAGGAACACCTGGCGGCCATCGGGCGAGTTATGACCGAGATCCGACGATCTCCCACCCACTTCGCGGCCCCCAGGGCGCCGCGGGACCCGGGCGCCGAGGATCCCGCGCGGCTGTCGACCTTCGCGGTCCATCCCGGTGGCCGGCGCACGTTCACGGTGGGCGACCTGACGATCCGCCACGGCGATCACCTGATCCGCGGCGCGGTGGGCGCGGTCGACCTATTTGCCTACGAGGAGGGGGGTAACTGGCGGTTCCTGATGATTTTCCGGAAGACCCTGATGGGCCGCCCGGACGCCGACTGGCTTCTGGAGGCCTTTCGGCGACTTCTAACCGCAGCCCTGGACGCGCCGGAAACTCCCATCGGCGCCCTGCCTGTCGCCCCCGACACCCCGGATGGGGGATCCGCTCCGGCCGACGACCCGCGGTCCTGGATCCGGGGACCAGAGGCGCCCTCGATAGGCGCCGGTTTCGTGGCGGGCATCCTGGCCCGGTCCCGGCGGACCCCCCGGGTCACGGCCCTGTTCCATCGCGGAAAAGCGATGGACTTCGCGACACTGGAAGCGCGGGCTACCGCCCTGGGCCACCGGCTCCGCGCCCTTGGGGTCGGCCCCGGTCATCGGGTTGCCCTGCGCCTGCGCCGCTCCCCCGCCGTTGCGGTGGGGCATCTGGCCGTTCGCATGCTCGGTGCCGCTTTCGTCCCCCTGGATCCCGATGTCCCTCCCGCCCGGCAAGGGGACATCCTGGCGACGACGGCGCCCCGCGCCCTGGTGGACGGGGAGCCCTCCCCGGACGGGGTCACGGACGGAGTTTTCGACGGACCGACCCTCCACATCGACTCGTTCGGACAGCCAGCGGAACCTTCCGGCCAGCCCGTATCCGGAGGAGGAGAGCCCTTTCCCCCCGCGCCCTTCGATCCGGAGGAGGAGGCCTATGTCCTGTTCACTTCCGGATCCACCGGTCGGCCGAAGGGAGTCTCCTGTTCCGAGGGCGCCATCCTGCGCCAGGTGCTGAACGACACCGGCCAATGGTGCGTGACGGACCGGGACCGGGTGCTTGCCCTCGCTCCGCCGACCTTCGACCTGTCGATCCTGGAATTCTGGACCGGCCTGCTCGCCGGTCAGGGGCTCGTCATTGTCGGTCCGGAGGAGACCAGCGATGCCGCTCTCGCCCGGTTCATCCAGACAACCGGCGTGACCGTCATATCCATGGTGCCCCGGGTCTTCCATGAGTTGCTGACACGGTTCGACGCCGTCTTCGACCGGGTCCGTCTTGCCCTGGTGGGGGGCGACATCAATTCCCCCGCCGATTTTTCCCACTGCGCCCAGCGCTATCCCGGGCTGTCCCTGGTCGCCATCTATGGACCAACGGAAGCCGGTGTCTCCGTCACCGGCTGGCGGGCCGGGTCCACGCCCTTTGGACGGGCGGTGCCCATCGGCGCCGCCCTGGCCGGATCCCGCCTCCTCCTCGTCGACCACCGGGGACGCCCGCGACCGCCCGGCGTCCCGGGGGAAATCCTGATCGGCGGTCCCTGCGTGGAGCGGGGATACCTATCGACGCGGAGGGACGGGGAAAGCGGGTTCAGGCCAGACCCCCTCGATCCCGCCGGGCGATGCTATGCCAGTGGCGATCTGGCCGTCCGCGACCGACACGGCATGCTGCTGTTCCACGGTCGCCGGGACCGGCAGATGAAACTGGGTGGATACCGGATCGAACCGGCGGAAGTCGAGGACGCCATCCGGGCCCATGGCGAGGTCACCCAATGTGCCGTCCTGCCCCTGTCCCGGTCCGGATCAGAGGCCGGGGTACTGGAACTGGCCGCCGTGATCGTTCCGTCGCCGGGCGCCGACGGTCCGGGCCTTATGTCCGCGTTGCGCCACTCCCTGACCGACCGGTTGCCGCCGCACATGGTCCCCTCGCGCTTCATGACCATCGACCACCTGCCCCGCTCGGACCATGGCAAGACCGACCTCGACGCCCTGACAGCGTTGATCCGCGCCCAATCCGCTCCAGCGTCCGACACCGCGCGGCGGATGGGCGGCTCCTATCTGGATCTTGTCCTGGATCTGGCGAGCCAGGCCCTGGGACGGACCGACCTGACGGCGACAATGGCCTATTTCGCCATCGGGGGACATTCCCTGAACGCAATCGGTCTGTGCGCGGCCCTGTCCGAGGCGGTGGGAACCCGCGTCTCCCCCCGGGTGCTGTTCGAATGCGGAACCTTCGGCGCCCTGGCGGAGCGGTTGCGCGACCTGGTCGGCGGCGACGCCGATCCGATCACGCTCCCCCCCTTTGTCCCCAAAGGCGCCGCCTGGCCACCGGCCAGCGATTCCCAACGGCGCCTGCTGGAGTCCAATCAACGACGGTCGGGAAAGGCCCTTCCCGTCTTGCCCCTGGTCTTCGCCATCGCCCCTCCGATGGACCGGGACCGCCTGGAACGGGCCCTGGATCTGCTGGTGGACGCCCATCCCATCCTTGCTTCCCATTTCGAGACCGGCCCCGACGGAGAAACCGTCTCGGTCCCAGGCCCCCGCGCGCCCCTCCAGGTCATCGACCTGTCTTCCGTGCCAAGGGCGGACCGGGAGGCCTTCATGCGCGGCACTTGCCATATTATGCTGGCGACCTGGAATGACCTGCGCTCCTCTCCCCCCCTGCGCGCCGTTCTGTTCGCCGAAGGGAACGACGCCCCCTCCGTTCTGCTTCTGCTGATCGACCACGCGGCCCACGACGGACGGTCCATTTCCATCCTGCGCCGGGATCTGGCGCGGGCCCATGGACGGGGGTACATCCACGCCCCCACCGAATTTCAGCGCCCTACCTTCGGTGACTATGCCCTCTGGGAAAGGGAGATAAAACGCTCCGGGCTCCTCGCGAAACTGGCCGCCCGGGCGGCGGCCCATCTCGCCCCGAAAGGCCCTTCCCCCTGGTCGGCGCGCCGGTTGGAGGCTTGTCAGACCCTCCAGTGCATGACGGTCACCTCCATGACCTTCGACCTAGGTCCCGGCGACCTGGGCCCCGGCGGCACCGGATGGCACGCTCGGACCTTGGGCGTGACGGGGACAGCGGCCATTTACGCACTACTGACGGAATGCGTCATGACCGTTCTGGGCGTGGAGGCACTGCGGCTCTGCATCTCCAGTTCCACGCGCGTCGCCCCCAGCCTGTTCGACACCATCGGCCCCTTCATCAACCACGCCTATATCGATGTCGCCCGGGGGCCATCGGTCCGCGCCACGGCCCGGGCCATCCAACGGGAGATGCTGTTCGCCCAGGACCACGCGGTGGTCCCCATCCTCGATCTGCTGAAGGCGGTGGAAACGGCCGCGCCGGAGCGCTCCCGGATGACCCAGTTGCCGGACCTGTTCCTCAGCCTGTTCGATCACGGCGATGTGGAGGATGGGGACGGGGACGGGCAAGACGGGGACCTGGGGAACGGTCCCATGCCGACATCCCTCCGCCCTCTCGATGAAAGCGACGGCTGGGATCCCCAGGCCTTCCACTTCAACCAGCCGATAGCCATCCTGGCCCAGTTGACCGGCACGGCCCTGACCCTGCGGTTCGCCGTCCATCCCGCCATCGGACGTCCTTCCCTGGCCGAGACCTTCGAACGGGAAACCCGGCGGATCCTGGCACCGGGTCCGACCGATCCTTCTCCCTCCTTCCACACAGGGGAAAGCCGATGAGCCATCGCCCCACGGACAAGAGCAAGCACTACGCGGACGCCCTTTCCACCCTGTTGCCCGGGGCCGTCCATTCCAATTTCCGGGGTGGTCGGGACCTGTCCGGACCCCGTCTCGTCTCGGCCAGGGGGACCCGGGTCACGGATCTGGACGGCAACCAGTACCTGGACCTGTGGGCCGCCTCCGGAGGACTGATCCTCGGCCACCAATGCGAAGCCTTCAAAGAAGCCATCATCCGGTGCCTGGGCACCGCAGCCCATGTTGTCAACGGCGTAGGGGACATCGCCACCATCGAAGCCATCCAGACCTGGTTTCCCCATGCCGAACGGGTCCGCTTCTCCCTCAGCGGGACGGAGACCCTGACCAACGCCGTGCGCCTGGCCCGCGCCCATACGGGACGGCAGACGGTGCTCCGCTTCGCTGGCCACTACCACGGGTCCTCGGACCTGCTGCTGGGCGGGGCCGCGGCCTCCCCGCCGGGCGCGCCCCTGCTCACCGCGGCCGATCCGTTCGGCACGGAGGGGCGGGCAGCGGGAATCCTGGACCGAGAATGCCGCATGGCCACCCTGGACGACCCCGGAGCGGTTCTCGATTTGCTGGATCGGGAAGGGGAAGCCCTCGCCGCCTTGGTGATGGAGCCCGTCTGCGTCAACGGCGGCGGCGTGAGCGCCCCCCCCGAGGCCATCGGCCCCATCGCCGACCGATGCCGCGACTTGGGAATCATCCTGATCCTGGACGAGGTCATTACCGGGGTCCGCCTTGGTCCCGGCGGCGGTCAGGGCCTGTTGGGGATCGCGCCCGACCTGTTCGTCACGGGCAAGGCCATAGCCAACGGTTTTCCCATCTCCGTCCTGGCGGGCCGGGCCGACATCATGGACCGGTTCGCCCGGGGCGAGGTCGCCCATGGCGGCACCTACAATGGATATCCCCTGGGCCTCGAGGCTATCCGCGCCACCCTGGAGCTCCTGTCCCGGGAGGACCACGCCGCCTGGCACCGGGCCGAGGACGCCGCCGAGGCCCTGGCACGGACCGTCGACGAAATCGCCCGGGAGCGGTCCGTTCCCCTGCATGTCAACCGGTTCGGCACGGCGGTCGTCCTGCACGCCGGGGAAGGTCCGCCCTCCATCGCCCGTTACGACACCTTGGCCGCCCGTCTCGCCGACAAGCGGCTGGCCACCGCCCTTCAGGCCCAGGGGGTCCTGCTCTGTCCCATCGCCCGGGCCTATACCACCGCGGCGGCGACGCCCGCCGACCTGGATTGGTTCGCCGAGGCCCTGCGCGCCGCCCTGAAAGTCGACGGCGCCAAGATCGCCCGGCTCGGCCAGGTCGCGGACCGGGCTCACCAGTCCCAATCCCACCCCCAGGCGCGGCCTACAACGGAAGAGCAAGGACGTGGGTAAGGGGTTCCGGTTCCCGGTCCGCCTCGATCTCCCCGACACCCGGTTGGGGCGTCACCGACAGGGTTTGGACATCCTCCACTGGCAGGTGGGCGAAGGCGGAAAGGGGGTCAGGCAGACGCCGCCAGGGGAAGGCCGTATCACCGATGGCCCGGGCGCGGTCCACCAGGGCCGGATCCAGGGACTGGACGAGAAGCAGGCTTCCCGGCGCCGCGGCCCCCGCGCATTCCCCCAGGAGCCGCGCCATGGCGGCCCCTCCCAGGAATTCCATCACGCCCTCGGCGACGAAGGCCGTGGGCCGATCGGCGCGCCATCCCGCGGCGCGCAACGCGGCGAGGACCTCCGCGGGCCGCACCAGATTGCCCGGCACCGGGACAGGACAGGCCATGCCTGGGGGGGACAGGCGCCGATAGAGGTCGAGGATCCGGGGCCGGTCGACGGCGAAGACGGATGTTCCCTGGGAAAACACCTCCCGGGCCATCCGCCCATCCAGACCGCTGGCCAACAGGACGACCTGCCGGCGATCCTCCCCTTCCGCCCCCCAGGCCCGCAATCGCCCGTCGGCGACGCGCACGGCGGCGACATGCAAACGCCGGTAGAGATCCGGCCCCGTGGTGAACCGGGCGATCAACGCCGCGCCCCCCGCCTGGGCCACCACCGCCTGGGCGAAGGGATCCCACGGTTCCGCAGTCGGCGAGGCCGTCTCAACGGCGCGCCAAACCACCTGCAGCAGGGCTGTTTCCTCGATGGGGTCAAGGTCCAGGACCGGCATTCGGGCCGATGTCATGCTCCGCCTCCAGAGGTCTCGCGACCTTGTTTTCGCCTCTTCTTCTCCCCACCTTCGCAAAACGTCGGAACTGGTACAAGCCCATGACACAGCCCCTCACGTCCCAGGACTTCTCCGCCCTGATCCGGGAGTATTGCCGAGAGCTTCTCGATTGCGATCCGATTTCGGACGAGGATCTTTTCCTTGAACTGGGCGGGAATTCCCTGATGGCCGCGATGCTGGCCAACCGATTGGAGGACGACCAGCGGATCCGTCCCTGTATCGAGGATATCCTGGTGAGTTCCATCGGCGAGCTGTCGCATATTTGCGTCGAACTCCAGTCGGACCTCGAATGACCCCTTTCACCGCGCGGCCCCCGGACCGCGTCCTCCCCATCCACGAAGGACCACCGCATGACTTTCGAACAAACCCTTATCGACAGGCTCGCGCCCCACGCGGTGGCGGACATCAGGGACGATATTCCTGCGGCCCTGGCCCGGATATCGGTCGTGGAGGGCGCCCATTGGCGTCCGAATGCCCTGGACCTCTATTTCCCGGGCCTGCCCGCCGGGGACCGGGCGGCGCTGGTCGCGGCGCTTGAAACCGCGCCCCGCGCCACCCCTCCGCACAACCCGACGCGCCTCCAGGCCCTGCGGGACTCCTTCGACGCCCTGGGCATCGACGCCTTCCTCATCCCCCAGGCCAGCGAGCATCGCACCCGCGACCTCCCCGAATACGCCAAGCGCCTGGAATGGGTCACGGGGTTCACCGGATCGGCGGGCACGGCGGTGATCGAACGAACCGCGGCCTGGCTCTTCGTGGATGGCCGCTATGTCCTGCAGGCCGCCCAGGAAGTCGATCCCGCCCTGATCGAATCCCGCCATTTCCAGCGCCCCTCCACGTGGACCTTCCTGAAGGATTCCCTGCCCGACGGCACCCGTGTTGGCTATGACACCTGGCTGCACACCCCCCAGGAGATCCTTTCGATCCAGAAGGAACTGACCGGAACCTCCCTTTCCCTTGTTCCACTTGACGGAAATCCCATCGACCGGCTGTGGCGAGACCGGCCACCCCGCCCCTTCTCCGCCGTGGTCGCCCACCCCATGGAACGAGCCGGCATGTCATCCGATGACAAACGGACCGCCATGGCTGCGGACCTGAAGACGGCCAGCGCGGGGAAAATGGTCCTGACCCAACTGGAATCCATCGCCTGGGCCTTCAACATCCGGGCCGGGGACACGGCCTTCACCCCAGTGGTGGAGTCCTACGCGATCATCCATGACGACGGCCACGCCGACCTGTTCATCGAGCAGGGCAAGTTGACGGCGGACGTCGCCCGGGCGTTGGGCAACAAGACCTCCCTCCATGACATGTCCGCCTTCGGCGGTGTCCTGGAAGAACTGGGACGGAAAAAGGATACCGTCGCCATCGACCTGGGACGGACACCCAAATGGGTGGAGGACCACCTCGTCGGAGCCGGGGCGCGGGTCGTCCACGTGGTGGATCCCACCGAAGTCGCGCGCCTGATCAAGAACGACGCGGAACTTGACGGATTCAGGGAAGCCATGGCCCGTGACGGCGCGGCGATGGTCCGCTTCATGCGCTGGCTTTCCGAATACCCGCTGGACGCGCCACTCACCGAGCTCATGATCGCCGAGAAGGTGACCGCTTGCCGGGCCCAGGATCCCACTTTCCGAGGGCTGAGCTTCCCACCCATCGTGGGATCCGGCCCGAATGGCGCGGTCATCCACTACCATCCGCGCCCCGGATCGGACCGGGCGGTGAACCCCGGTGACGTCATCGTCCTGGACAGCGGCGGCCAATACCTGTCCGGCACCACGGACATCACCCGGACCTTTGGTCGCGGTCCCGTGGGCGACTTCGAGCGCTCGGTGATCACCGGTGTCCTGTCCTGTCACGCGGCCCTCGCCTCCGCCCGGTTTCCCCAGGGTGCGACAGGATCCCAACTGGACGGGATCGCCCGGGCCAAACTCTGGTCGATGGGCATCGAATACGACCACGGCACGGGCCATGGCATCGGAAGTTTCCTCTCGGTCCATGAAGGCGACATCCGGATTTCACGGGAGGGGCGCAAGGCGCTGTCGCCCGGCAACGTGCTGTCGAATGAACCGGGAGCCTATTTGGCGGAACGGTTTGGCGTCCGCCACGAAAACACGGTGATCGTGCGGGAAGGACAACCCGGCGTGACGGGAGAAATGTTCCTTGAACTGGAAACGATCTCCGCCGCGCCCTTCCAGCGGGAGCTGATCAATGTCCAGGACCTGTCACCGGAGCACCTGGCATGGCTGGACGACTATCACGCCTTTGTCCTGCGCCTCCTCACTCCCTACCTCGATGGGCCGGACCTGACCTGGCTACACGACGCCACCCTTCCCTTATCCCGATCAGCCTAGGCGGCGTCATCAATTGAGCCATATCACCGATGCGGCGAGGTATATCGCGCCGAGGAAAGCGGTTGCGCTTTTGTCGTATCGGGTGGCTATGGCTCTATAATGTTTGAGCTTTTCGAAGAAGTTTTCAATCAGATGGCGCGACTTGTAAAGCGCCTTGTCGTAGTCTCGCGGCTCTTTGCGGTTGGATTTCGGTGGGATGACCGGGGTAATTCCCGCTGCCTCCAGCCGCTCAAGAACCCGCGTATCGGCATCGTAGCCCTTATCGGCCAGTAGAAAATCGGCCTCGACCTCATCCAACAGAATATCCGCGCCATCCAGGTCGCAGGCTTGTCCGGGTGTCAGATGAAAGCCCAACGGGTTGCCCAGAGCGTCGCAAAGGGCGTGGATTTTGGTGCTCAATCCCCCTTTCGAGCGCCCGATGCATTCGGTTTTTTTGTCGAGCCTTTCGCCCCCGCGGAATGCTGATGGGCCCGCACGATGGTACTGTCGATCATCGCGTATTCGTTGTCGGAATCTTCCGATAACACCTTGAAAACACGTTCCCAAACACCCTTGCGGCTCCACCGCATATGGCGCGTGTGAATGACGCGGAAATCGCCAAACCGCTCCGGCAGATCGCGCCACGGAATGCCCGCTCGGTGGCGATAGAGAACCGCCTCGACGAACAACCGGATCCCGCGCCCCATCCGCCAACCAATCCAGATAGGTGGCGCGGCAGGCCGGTGGAATGGAGGAATACCCCGGCCAATAGGGCATGCCCTCGCCCGTCTTGTTCACGCCATGTGGCATGACCGGCAGGGTCGGGTCGATATAGGCGCGGCACCTCTCCCCATATCCCCGCGTCGACGGCGGCGTTCCCACATAGACCATGCCACGGATCTCCCGCCCCGCGACGGTGATTGTTTCGCCTTGGGGGATCCAGCCGGTCCGTCTGGGTGGGTTGGTGTGTCGCACGGGTTTTTGCTTGGGGCGCGGTCTGGCGTTCCGTTTCCTGTCTGGCGCGAAGGGCCCGGGCGGCCTCGGCAAGGGTCTTGTTATCTTGGTTGGGGCGGTAGGGGCTGGGCGGCGTGCCGGACGGGCGGGGTTGGCTGGTGGGGGACGGAACCGCCACTGGAGCGGGTGGCGCGGGTACGGGCTCCACTGGGACGGAGACCTCCTTCCCGGGATCGGTCCGTGATTGCCTTCCCTTCCGTCCGATACGGCGTTCCACCCACCAAGTGAGGGCGATGGGAGTCAGGATGGCGAAGGCGATTTGCGCGCCGTCAGGCCATTCCTTGAATGCGGTCACGACAAAGAGCATGCAAATGAAGAAAAATATAGAATAGAAGAAGATTATTCTCAGGACTTTTATAATAAATCGCATGACGATTGATCCGGACCGTTTCCCTTGGAGATTCGAGATCGTCCAGCCATACTATTTCAGGACAAGAGAATGTCAAAATACAATTTTTAGGGGGACGAACCGGCACCTTATCAATCGTCGGCGCGTGCATTCCGTCATCGGCTATATAACCCCGGAGCAAGACGAGCTCCGTGCCTTATAACCCGTGTCCACTTTTTCGGGGCAAGGTCAATCGAAAGGATTGACGGCAATCCCTGGGTCAACACGGGCAGAAAGGACGGAGGGCGCCTGACCGAGCTCCAACATCCGTTGCGGCGCATTCGGGAGCAGGCCGGCCTCTCCGATGTTCGGATCCACGACTTACGCCACTCCTACGCCAGCGGCGTCCTCGCGCTGGGCGAGGGACTGCCGATGATCGGCAAACTCTTGGGCCACACGCGGATCCAAACCACGGCCCGGTATGCCCATTTGGCGAATGATCCCGTGAAAGCCGCCGCCAGAAAAATCTCGGACTTCATCGCCGATGCCATCATGCGCCCTTGAGGAAAGCCAGGCGGAGGCCTTGAGGACGATCCATTTCTGGACTAATTATAGTCGCCGCCCGCTCAACCTTCTTCAAGTGGAAAAAGGAAGGCAACACGACCCTGCCGCGGGACACGCTGGAACGCATTTCCTATATCCTTGGAATATACAAGGCACTCCAAATTCTTCTGCCCGATGACAGGGCTTCGGACACCTGGATCAAACGTCCCAACGACGCTCCCCTGTTCGGGGGCCGCCCCGCCATCGAGCGCATGCTGTCCGGGCAGGTCTCCGATCTCTTCGTTGTTCGACAATACCTGGACGCGCAACGGGGCGGATGGGCGTGACGTTTCCCCTTTCCCAAGTGGACTGGGCGCCTTGCTGGCGCATCATTCCCAGCCGCTTTCCCCCCATCGGTCTGTTCGACCGCGTCGCCGCCCCCGAGGATCTCGAAGCCATCTTCGCGCTGGAAGCCATGACCAACCCCCGGCTCCGCGAGGAAGCCGGAAACCTGACCCTTGTCCCCCCGGAGGATCGCGTCAGCGGACCTGGAACCACACCGATCATGGCCGCCTTCACACACCTCAATCCGGAAGGCAGCCGGTTCAGCGACGGAAGCTTTGGCGTCCATTACGCGGCGCGGAATCTGGAGACGGCCGTCGCCGAAACCAGGTACCACCGGGAATGCTTTCTCCGCGCCACCCGCGAAGGCCACCAGGAACTGGACATGCGGGTGTATCTGGCCGACCTCTCCGCAGCCCTCCATGATCTCCGGGGCCTTCGGGACAGCCACCCTGCACTCCTTGATCCCGACAGCTACCTGGCCAGTCAGCACCTCGCCGTCTCCTTGAGAAAGGTCGACGCGGACGGCATCGTTTACGACAGTGCGCGTCACTCGGGTGGGGAATGCGTCGCCGTTTTCCGTCCCCGCCTCCTCACCAACTGCCGCCAGGAGAAGCACCTCTGCTATGTGTGGGATGGCGAGCGGGTTTCCATGGTCTACGAGAAACGGGCGTTCGACGCCCCGCCTCGGGAATGACGAAGCGGGACTCTCTCTCTCACGGAGTGATCCCCACCTCCTTCACCCTGGCCCAGAATCCAGCCTTGCGGCCATGGTCTTTCTTGATCCCCGCGACGTAGGAGCCATGGTCCTCGACACCAGCGTCGGCGGAAAGGCGGGAGGCCAAATCCATCAGGATTGAGAGGTAGCGGGCCCCATGGCCATAGGCCGGGGAGCGACCGTCCGAGAGAATGCGATCAAGCAGGGCGCGATAGAGAACAGTGGCGGCCAGAGGGGCATCCTCGGACAGGATATCCGCGGCTTCGGCGAGAAAACCATAGTGCCGCTCGTCCCAGTTCTCCCGCCGGTCAAGCACAAGACGTTCCGCCAGATCCAGCCGGGGCCAAGCCAGGAAGAACGCCAGGGCCGTGTGGATCTGGGGGCTGGCCGCGACCACGGCGAAGGCCCTGTCCAATGCGTCGAATTCCTCGAAGTCCCCCAGCTTTTCGATGTAATCGCGGAGGATAGCCGCTTCGAGCGTACTCTCGAACGCCTCCCAGCGCAGGGATTGAGCCGCAGTGGGATCCTTCCTGGCTTCCAGGATGCGCGCTTCCAAACGGACTCGGTCCAGGTCATGGGGATGTCGAATCCGTCCGTCGGCCAGATCGGAGTGACTGGCATGGGCAATCCCGCCCCGCCGCTCCCGCCGAACCCAGTCCAGGGCCTCGTCGAGGCGACCGGCGGCGAGCAGCCGTTCCGCCGCCGCCAGGGGATTCCTCCGCCATCCGGTCCGCGTCTCCTCCAAGACGAGATACCCATCAAGGTCCCCGCGCGCGTCGGCGATGGCCTGCCGCAAATCCACCACCTGGAACACATCGGCGGCCACCTCCGATAACCTTTGATCCCAGGCCGGAAGCACCGTCTCGGGCAAAAGGGGCACGAGGGCGATGGCGACGCTGGGAATCAGTCCATGGGTGTCTTGAACGAGGCTGGCAGTCAAACGCTCGGGGAGCTTTTCGAGATCGTTGGACGAGAGGGTCGCGGCCAAATTGGGGACCATTTCCGCCGCCCGCCAATAGACGGCCTGGATCCGACCGCTGGAATCGTCGATCCGTTCGAACACCCCCCCGTGGGTATCCAGAAACCGCAGCAGACGGTCGACGGCGAGCCCGGGCTCAAGGGGCGCCAACTCCTTGATGGTCGTATCCACCGTGACATCCAGATCCTCCGCCAGGGTCCGTTCCCTTTCCCAGGGCACCATGGCCTTCGCCCGCGCCAGGCGGAAAGACGCCGATCAATGAGTTTGACGACAGCCCCGGCGCCCTTGGTCCCGGCAAGCGCCGCGTTAACCCGCTTGCGAAAGGCGGGATTGGCTTGAGCCTCGTCAAGCATGATCTCCGTCAATTTCTCGGTGCCAAGGGCGGCAGTGCCTCCAATGTCAGCGTCGGTTTCCGGGCCATGGATGAGCGATCCCCTTTCCCTGGGACAATGAGAAGCGAAAGCCTGGAAGGCCATTCCATATCCTGGCCACTTCGTGCCATATGTCTACCTTCGAAAGGCATTCACTCTCCACGATTGACAGATAACGCTCATGTCCGATCCTCCCCGTTGAAAGTGGGCGGTCCGGTAGACGGTTGGGTTTCATCGATCCTCGGTTTTCTTTTCCTTCGCCTGAGCTGCTCCCCCTCATCGAAGTCGGGTAGATCCTCCTTTCGCGCCTTGGCGAACGCGCGGTCGCTTTCGAGGAACGCGTCAAGCATGAAGGGGATCAGGTCGGCGACGGTCTCCGCTTCCCCGTAGGTGGCCTTGTACAAGGCGGCATAGTCGCGCAGGGCCTGTCCCAGGTCAGCGTTGACGGAGATGGTGATCTTCACCGGGGTACGGTCGGGGAGTTTTCCCAGTTTTAGCTTGGTCATGGTCTTTCTCCTCATCCCTGGTAGGGGCGCAGCACCAAATCCCGCTGGACGATGACGCGCAGCGGCCAGCCGGGGCGGATGGTGATGGTGGGTTGGATGTTCAGATTCTTCTCGGTGATCCGCTGTCCCGCGCGGTTGACTTTGGACTGGGTGGTTTCCCGGATCGCACGGATCAGGTCACTTTCGCCCTCGCCGAAGGTCAGCTCGGAACCCACGCCCAGCAGGGTGGCCAAGGCGATACCCTTCACCAGCCGCCAAGTGTGGTAATCGACCTCGTCCTCCAGCGCGGCGTAGCCCGCCGTATCGGTGGCGGGGAGGTTGTCGATCTCGATGGGAGAGCCGTCGGGCATGACGATCCGCCGCCAGACCAGCAAGGCCCGAGACTGGCCGAAGGCCTCGACGCTGTCATAAGTGCCGATCAGCCGGGACCCCTGGGGGATCAGCAGGGTCCGGCCGGTCACCGTGTCGTGGACATTCTCGGTCACCTGGGCAACCGCCATTCCAGGCAGGTCGGAATTGATGCCGGTGATCAGGCTGGCTGCGATGATGCTCCCCGCCATCACCTGATAGGGGGAGGCCGGGGTCCGGAGGGGATGGGGATTGGTGATGCCGCCCCCGTCCCGCTGGTTCAGGAAGTCGAGCTTGCGTTGCTGGTTGTTCTGATCGCGCTCGGGATCAAGGGTCAGTTGGGTGCCCTCCGATGCGGGGAAGGCCGATAGGTCCGGTGAACCACCCTGCCCCGCCCCGACCTTCGCTGGCTGAAGCGCCCTCTGCTCGATGCGGAAGAAGGGGCGCCTAAATTCGCAGCAGTTTGCGCAAAATTTGCAAAAGCAAGGCTCAACGAAAACATCGAGAAGCTGCTGAGCCTGTGCAAAGTTTACCTTGAACTCAACGAAGCTGCTGCAGAGGATGACGCTGAGGTCGAGACTATCCGAGCCTTCGTTCCGGTTGCTGAAAAGTGTATTCTCGAAAAAGTAGATTACGTTACCACTAGAACAGATTTACCATCTCATGAATCATATGTCAGAAAAATTGGCCGGCGCGGTTTTCGCAAGGAGAGTGTCCGGCCTTCTGTGTACAGGATTATGGTGCCATGCTTTCCTGAATGAGAAGGAAGGCAGGAATGACGATATCCGATCATCTTATTGACGAACTATTGAAGGGCTGCGAGCGTCCGGAAGACCTCTTAGGCGAGGCGGGGCTCCTGAAGGACCTGAAGGTCCGTTTGATGGAGCGCATGCTCGGGGGGGAATTGACGGCGCATCTTGGCTACGAAGCGGGGGAAAAGCCGCCGGAGGGCCAGGATAATCGCCGCAATGGCACTTCACGCAAGCGGGTCAAGGGCGAGGGCGGCGAGATGTCCCTGGCGGTCCCCCGAGACCGGGACGGCAGCTTCGAACCGGAGTTGGTGAAAAAGGGACAGACGCGGATCGACGGGATCGATGACAAGATCA
>NZ_JBLAVB010000024.1:0-39272 GCF_047263945.1 Rhodospirillum sp. A1_3_36
GATGCCCGATATCCCCGAATATCTGTCCGACCTGGTGGATGTGGTGGTGCAGATCAAACGCACCGCCAGCGGCTACCGGCAGATCACCGACATCTGGGAAGTCCGGGACCGCCGCTACATCCTGCGCGACGGCAAGGAGGTGGCCGCATGACATCTAGCCTCAAGCATACT
This sequence comes from Rhodospirillum sp. A1_3_36, assembly GCF_047263945.1. NCBI lineage: Bacteria > Pseudomonadati > Pseudomonadota > Alphaproteobacteria > Rhodospirillales > Rhodospirillaceae > Rhodospirillum > Rhodospirillum sp. A1_3_36. The sequence continues at coordinate 172 of NZ_JBLAVB010000024.1, forward strand.
TGGCAAAACGAGCCGATCGACCCTCGGATCAAACCTCTCGTGGATGCCATGAACGCCACGGGACGGATCCAGACGATAGCCTCCTGCGAGGGGCACTGGAACCGCTACAGCACGCCCTATGTCTACTTTCGGTGTACTCAGGAAACCGCGACGGAGATCTGTACGGACTTAACCGCCCTCCAAATCGCTCAAGGCCTTACGTACTACTGGGGAATCATCGGACTATTCGATGAGAAATCGAAACTTTGTTTCCGTCTCCAAGCAGGTGAATTGGAGCCGCCACTCGGACTGGTTCGAAGTTTCTGGCACTTCCTATTCAAGCGCGCCCGAATAGATGCCGACTTGCAGGTGCTTGCATCCCTATTTTCGGGCGGCCTGAAAAATTTCAAAGGCTCGATCATACGTTCCGGTCTGCCAGAGGTAGATCACCGCGCAAACGATGAACCGGCCCTGGCGGCGGGCGTTTGGGAGCGCATGAACCGGACCTACTACGTCAGCAAGCTGCGGACCTTGAAAACGTGCTTGGGGCATCATGGCGTTCGACTGGTCAGTCGCGCGGATAAACCCAGTCCCTACCCGATTGACGATTGCCTATTCAGAATCCTCGCCCAGGACATGTACAGTCAGCAACTACTTTATTTAAGGCCATCAATGCCCGAGGAAGAGCGGCGGGATTTGATGGAGGAGGCGTGGAACGATGGAGAGCCCCAGGCCTTTTTCGACGAATTTCTCCGCTGTCTCGCGGACCTGAGCATCTTTCCGGAATTCTACCCCGTGCAGCACGCACCGGATGAGGAGGTCAACCCATGACCCGCCTCCTCCTCCCCATCGTCTTCCTCGCCGCTCTGGCCCTGATCCTGGCTCAGTGGCATGGGGCCAATGGGTTTCTGCCCCTGGATCCCCGTTGGTGGACCTGGCTGCTGACCACCATCCGCGTCACGGGCAGCCTGCCCACCGAACTCCTCTATCCGCTCTGGTGGACGGGCGCCGGAAGCATCCTCACCATGGTCCTCGTCTTGGTCCTGTCCAGCCGCGCCGGGTCCTCCACGCTCACCGGGGGAAGGAACCAGGGCGAGCTCCACGGATCCGCGAAATGGGCCACCCGTTCAGATGTGACCAAGGCGGAGCTGTTCACCAAGCGGGGCGTTGTCGTCGGCGGCTGGCCCGGACTTCTGGGCACCCGCACCCTGCGCCACGACGGCCCGGAACATGTCATGGCTTTCGCCCCGACCCGCTCGGGCAAGGGCGTCGGGTTGATCCTCCCGACCCTGCTGTCCTGGACCCATTCGGCCCTGATCCTCGACATCAAGGGCGAGAACCACGCCCTGACGGCGGGATGGCGGGCTGACCAGGGACAGCGGATCCTCCGGTTCGAACCCACCGCAGAAATCGGCAGCATCCGCTTCAATCCCCTGGCCGAGGTCCGCACCGGCACCGGTCGGGACATCGCCGATTGCCAGAACATCGCCTCCATGATCGTCGATCCCGAAGGCAAGGGCCTGAAGGACTACTGGATGCAGGAGGGTTGGTCCTGGCTTTCGGTGATGATCCTCCACGTCCTCTACCGGATCCGGAAGGAGGACAAGCGGGTCGCCAACCTGTGCGACGTCCAGGCCTTCGCCTCGGCGGCGGCCAATGACGACGGAAACGAAGAGGGGGAAGCGGACGCCAGTTTTATCGCCCTGCTCCAGGACATGATGGACTACGACCATGGCGTCGATCATGTGAACCACGAGGTGCGCCGGGGGGCCTCGCGCATGAAGATCAAGGCGCCGCAGGAGCGCTCCGGCGTCCATTCCTCGGGTACCGTCCAACTCGGGCTTTATGGCGATCCCATCGTGGCCCGCAACGTGGAAACCTCGGACTTCCGCCTCTCCGACCTGATGAATGGGGAGGCCCCGGCCTCCCTCTATCTGGTCATCCAACCCTCGGACATTGACCGCCTGCGCCCCCTGGTGCGGGTGGTCCTCAACCTGTTCCTCCGGCGCCTGACCGCTGAAATGGACTTCGAGGGTGGGCGAAGTGTGGCCAACTACAAGCACCGCATGCTGCTCCTGCTCGATGAGTTCACCAGCATCGGCAAGCTCGAGATCTTCGAGCAATCCCTGGCCTTCATGGCCGGATATGGGCTGAAGGCCTTCGTCATCGTCCAGGACCTCACCCAGCTCCAGAAGGCCTATGGGCGGGAGAACTCCATCATGGCCAACTGCCATCTGCGCCTGGCCTATGCCCCGAACACCATCGAAACGGCGAAAACCCTGTCGGACATGACCGGCAAGACCACGGTCGTTCAGCGCAAGCGCTCCCGCTCCGGCCGCCTGGGGGAGCTGGGCTCGGTCTCCGACAGCCTCCATGAGACCAGCCGCCCCCTGCTCACCGCCGACGAATGCATGCGCCTGCGCGGTCTGCGCAGGAACAGGCGGGGCAAAACCCTGCCGGGCGACATGCTGATTTTCGTCGCCGGATCGGCGCCAATCCTGGGGCGCCAGACCCTCTATTTCCAGAACAGCACGCTCCTGAAACGCGCCCGCATGGCGCCGCCCTCCGCCATCTCGACACCTGACATCGAGGAGACACCATGAAGACCTCCCACAGCCCTTCCACCCATCCCGTCGACCGCCATGTCGGACACCGCATCCAGCAGCGCCGCAAGAGCCTTGGCCTGACCCAAGCCCAATTGGCCGAGGCCCTGGGGATTTCCATGCAACAGGTGCAGAAATACGAGACGGCCTTCAACCGGATCAGCGCCAGCCGCCTCTACGAGCTCTCCCAAGCCCTGGCCGTCCCGGTCCGTTTCTTCTTCGAGGGGCTGCCCGACCCCGGAAAGCAAGACCCGGCCCGCCCAAGGGACGGCGATCCCCTTTTCCACCCCGAAGCCGTGGAGGTCCTCGACCTGTTCGTGGAACAGCCCATGAACGTCCAGGCGGCCCTCCTCCGCCTTTTTCACAGCATGGATCCCACCAGGAAAAGAGTGTCGCCATGACTGACACCCCCCCTGCCCCTGAGAAAACCGCCAATCCGCCCCTCTCTACGGAGGCCCCTCCTACGGACATGAAAGTCCCCGAAAAGGAGCCCGGACCGCGCACCTATCTGGCCGTCCCCTATGAGGCGAGGAATCAGGCGAAAAAGCTGGGCGCCAAATGGGATCGCCACCGGAAATCCTGGTACGCGCCTGAGGGCGCCGACCTCGCGCGCCTGGACGGCTGGCGCCTGAAGGAGAGGGTGCCGTCCCCGACCCGGGATATCGATCCCACCACCGAATTCACCCAGGCCCTCGAGAAGGAAGGCCTCGTCCTGAAGGGCACCCCCCTCATGGACGGCAAATGGCACCGCGTCCCCGTCATCGGCGACAAAAAAGGCGCCAAGAGCGGATCCTACCGGGGCTTCCTCGATGGCAAGCCCAATGGCTCGATCATGAACTACAAGAATGGCCAGGAGGCCGTGAAGTGGATCTCGACGGGCACCGCGCTTGCCCCCCAGGAGCTGGAGCGCCTGAAGGTCGAAGCGAACGCCCGACAGGCGGCCAGAGAGGCGGAACGCGAAGTCTTGGCGAAGGAAGCTGCGGAGTTGGCCCGCAACCTATGGCACGATCGGGACACCATCAAAGATCAGATCCAGCACCCCTATCTGGAAAAGAAGGGGATCAGGGCTTCGGTCAATGTAGGCCAGAAGGACGGCCATTTGCTCATCCCACTTCAGGACGTGAATGGCAACATTCAAAATATCCAATCCATCGATGCCGACGGCCACAAGCGCTACCTGGAAGGAGGCCGCAAACAGGGTCTCATGCACTGGATGGATCCGGACCGGCCCCCGCTCCTGAAGAACACATTCTTGATCGTGGAGGGCTATGCCACGGGCAAGTCTCTCCAGGACGCCACGGCCCTCCCTCTCGTCGTGGCCTTCGACGGCGGAAATCTGCGCGCCGTGGCCGAAGCTATACGGAAAGCCCATCCGGAAGCCACCCTGGTACTCGCGGGCGACAACGACCATGCGCACAAGAAACGCAACGTCGGCTTCGAGAACGCCCGTGACGCGGCTGAAGCCGTGGACGGTTTTCACATCTCACCCTGCTTTACCGAGGCAGAAAAGGCCCAAGGGCTGACGGATTACAACGATCTGGCCGATGCCCGGGGCGAGGAGGCTTTCCGGAAAGAGATCGACGCACAACTGACCGTCGCCCTCGACCCAATCAGGGCCAAGGCCCCTGCGGAACCACAACCATGAGACCTTTGCCACCGCGTAGGAACGTCTCCCAAGCGGCCTCTCACCCATCTGGAGCATCATCTCTATGAAGATCCCCCATACGCCTGATCCAGCCACTACCCGAAGCACTGGCGAACCCGGCCCGTCCCTCCTAAAATCATCACCAGAACGAACCACTCCCATCGGAGAGCCACCATGCCCAAGAGCTACCTGAGCGAAGACGACAAGGTCGGAATGACCGAGAACTGTATCTACCTTGCGGAATCCTTTGCCGCTGGTCAAGCAGGTGACAAGCAAGCCGCCTGGGCTTGGATGGCTCTGGCTGAAGTACCCGCCCACGCACTCCTGTCCGCCAAGCACCGCAATGGCGCCGACTGGGTCCGTGAAAAAGGACTGAACACCAAACCGGCGGAAGAGGCCTATGGGAATGACTGGCTTGATAGAGACATTTGACCACCTGTTTCTTCTTGAAGACGGCTTCATGCGGGAACGGGACAGAACCTCTCCCGCCAAGCAACTCCAAAATGTTCGAAATGGGCTATTGACGGAAACGAAGGCGGTCGGTCGAAGCGGAAACATCGATCTGATCATGGCCGCAGAACGCAAGTTCCTCCAGAACGACCTGGATCGCCACTCCACCAGCCCGGGCATGGCCAGCAGCCTGAAAGTCGCCCTCTCGGACATGGCCATCGCCGAAAAGCATATGGCTATGGTCCGGGATCCGGTCGCTTATGGTGTTATCGACGAAGGCCACAGCCGCCCCAAGAACCGCGTCGGCGGTGTCCCCAAGGATGAGGCCCGCCAGTTCTTCTCCTCCCATGCCACACGTCTGCTCAACCTCGACCGCTCGCGCCTGAGCCCCGAGGAAAAACATCTTCTCGACCAGCGCAAGGTCAACATGCGCACCGCCGCGGGTCTTTACGAGGCTCTTCAAAGGGAGGCCTTGGGTCTGCCGCCCAAGGGCAGAGAAATGGGCAAAGGCATGGAACGCTAATGCCCACGACCCGGCACAAGATCGAGACCTATCTGAACGACGCGGAAAAAGCCCGGCTGGACGAGCTGACCCGGCAACTCCGGCTCTCCCGGTCGGAGCTGCTCCGGCGCCTCCTCATGGGTCAGAACCTCCCGGACGCCTCCGACTTCGTCGCCTGGCAGGGGATCCGCGATGTCCTGAAGGTCAACGCGGACCTCGCCCGCCTGGGCAACCTCTTCAAGCTGGCCCTCGACGAACTCGAGGGCGGTGCCCTGACCGCCCGCCTCACCACCCTGGCCGGGGAGATCGCTGCCACCCAGGGGGAATTGAAGGCCGCCGCCCGGGAGATCCGGAGCCTCGTCCAGCCCTCCAGGGGGTAACCTCCCTTGATCGCCACCCGTATCGCCAAAAAACCCGATCTGCCCGACAACTACACCCGCCTCGGCGACTACATCGCCGCAGCCAAGGAGACGGGCGAGAAGCTCGACAGGCTGTGGGTCGTCAACTGCGATGCCGGTGAAGGCGTCGAGGACCTGGCCACCGCGCTCGCCGAGGTCGAAGCGGTTCGCAGAATGCGCTCCGACATCCCGAACAAGACCTACCATCTGGCCATCTCCTTTCGACCCGGCGAGCGCGAACGCCTGACCGAGGAGGACCTGAAGAACATCGAGAAAGCCTTCGCCGATGCCCTGGGCTTCACCGACCACCAGCGGGTGGCCGGAACCCATATCAACACCGACAATTTCCATATGCATGTGGCCTACAACATGGTGCATCCGAAAACCCTGAAAATGGTGCACCCCTGGAAGGACTATCAAGCCCTGGAGAAGACCGCCCGGATCCTGGAGAAAACATACGGCCTCCAGGTCGATCGGGGCATGTCCGACACCACAGACCACCCAAAGGGAAGCGCCAAGGCCCGGGACTACGAGGCCCATACCTGGGAGCAATCCTTCCAGACCCATGTCCTCGACCACAGCGAAGAGCTGCTCCAGGTCTTCGGGGAGGCCAAGAGCTGGCGGGCGCTCCATGAGGGCCTGGCGCCCCATGGCATCGCCCTGAAGCGCCGGGGCAATGGCCTGGTGCTGGCCGAGGCGGACGGCAAGCAGACCATGAAGGCCAGCCTCCTTGCCCGGGACACATCCCTCGGCGCACTGGAAAAACGCCTGGGGGCCTTCGAGCCACCCCACGACCCAGAGAGCGAACAAGACAAGGCGGCACCCCGAAGGCCGAGAAAGCGGGCCTATCGGCCCCGCCCCACCCTGCGGCACCCGGCGACAAGCCGCCTGTGGGGCAAATACCTGGACCAGAAACGGGCGATTCCCAAGCGCCCCTCCCTCGCCGCCCGGGCGGCGCGGAGCTGGAAGCAGTTCCTCATGATGGAAGCCTACGAGGACCCGCTCGCCTTGGTCCTGGTCATGGCCCACAAGGAGATGATCGACACCCTCCTTGGCAACACCGGTCCGGAGCCCACCCGCCGCAAGCGGCCCCTCCGCAAGCCCCCCCGGACGCCAGAGGGCCCCGCTGCCGTCCCCGCTGGACTGCGCGAGGCCCTGGAGCACTGGAAAGCGTCCAGCACATGGGCCAAACCCGGGGATCTCCCCTGGCTGGGGGGGAAAGGCCCGGTCGGGCGAGGATGCCGTTTGGACGACGGGGGAAATCTCCTCGTCCCCTTCCGTGATGCCGACAACCACCTGCGGGGGCTGCGCGTTCTCTCTCCGCAGGGCGCATCCCTGGATTTGGGCGTGCTCGGCGCCGGGACGCGCCATGTGATTGATCCCGACAGGAAGCTGGAAAGCGGAGGGCCGGTGGTCCTCGCCACGGATTACGCCATGGCCACGGCCATCCAGGTGGCCACGGAGCGACCGGTGATCCTGGGTCCCAACGAGGCCGCCCTTCCCGTCCTTGTGCAGGAGCTCCGCCGAACCCGTCCGGATCTGGAGCCCATCCTGGCCCGGGCGGAAGCCCCCCGCCAGAGCATGGCCCCAGCGGAGAGCATGGCCCCCAGGTCTTCTGGCCCCCCCACCATCTCCCTGCCCGTCGATGCCAAACCCATGGAGATCCGCGCGGCCTTCGCCCATGCGCTCCAGGATCGCGCCCTGCTGACTTGGCAGGAGACCACAACCTGGGCCACGCCGGGCAATTCCGCTTGGCTGAAAGCATCGAAGATCCGGGGCTACGGGGTCAAGCTCACCGGGACCGGCGATCTGGCCATCCCCCTGAAGAACGCAGGCGGCCGGTTGCGGGATGTGCTCCTGATCGACAAGGAGGGCAATCCGACGCCTGTGATCGGTGACCCGGACGGCCCGCCCCTGCGCCACGTCCTCGATCCGGAGCGCCGCCTGGGTCAGGATACCCTGGTGGTGGCCACGGACTACGCCTCGGCCGCCGCGCTCCACCGGACCACCCGCCTGCCCGTGGTGCTCGCGGGCGCCCCCGACCGCTGGCGGGAGGTGGCGGAGGAGCTCCGCGAGCGCCATCCGGACGAGCGTCTGGTCATCGCCCTGGATGCCAGCACCGGTCCCGAGGCCGAGGATTGGGTACGAGGGCTTCGCGCCTCCGTCATCCGACCGGCCCCTTCCCCGGACAAAGACCGTGCTCCGTTCCGGAGCTTCGGCGACATGGCCAAGGCAGGAGCCGGGACGGCGATGCGAAGGGTGCTCGAGGCCGTCCGTCTCCCGGGACAGACACCGCACCGGGACAGAAACACCGGGCGAAACGCGGTCGAGAGGACCCGCTTCGAGAGGACCTGACGGGAAAAAGCGGGGCACAAGACCCCGCTTCGGCGGTTCAGGTGTGTTTCGCCAAGGCTGCCTCCAGCTCCGCGATCTGGCGCCGGGCCTGGATCTGTTCTCCCTTGGGCAGCCCCGCGTTGAGCTCCATGGTGACCAGCCAGAGGGTCTCGCGGAGGTCGTCCTCCGTCTGAAGGGAACCGCGAAAATCGATGACTTGGGACATGGTGAAATTCTCCTCTGATTGCCTGTTCCCACAGTTGAGAACCCCCTCGCCTGTCATCCGGTCCGGGGCCGTCCAGGACGGCGCAGCCGCCGCGAAGCGGGCGCGGGAGGAGCCGAAATTCGGAGGGCCGCGCAGCGGGTTGGAGAATTTTGGAGGGGCCCGCGATCCTTGACGGCCCCGTCTGGCCGGGTGGCACAATGGAGAGGTCGAGACGGACAACCCGTCGGCGCCAAGGGCGGCGACACCGCTTCCCTCGCCACGGTTGCTTTGTGCGGACCGCATGGGAAAGGCGCGACAGGCGCAACAGGCGCGACCTGGGGATCCCTGTCCGGATCGGAAAGGCCCGGCGGCTTTCACCGCCGGACCTGGTCCCCTTGGTAGGCCCCCTTAGTAGGGGATATCGTCGTCTTCACCGGGCTGATCGGTCCCGGCTTCGGTTTTCTGGGCCCGGCTCAGGAAATCCACGGTCTCGGCGATGATCTCGCAGCCGTAGCGATCGATACCGGCGTCGTCGGTCCATTTGGTGTAGTGGATCCGGCCCCGGACCATGACCTTCATGCCTTTCCCGCAGTGGCTTCCGACCGTGCTCGCGAGTCCGTTGAAGGTGGTGATGCGGTGCCATTCGGTGTCCTGGACCCGGCGGCCGTCCCGGTCCAGGAGGACCTTGCCGCTGGCGTAGCGGGGACGGGAGGTGGCGAGGGTGAAGGTGGTGATGCGGGTTTGATCCTGGGTGAAGCGGGTTTCGGGGTCCTTACCGATGTGGCCGGCGAGAATGGCGATGTTCTGCATGGGTCTGTCTCCGTTTCTCCTTCGGAGGGACCGTCCCTCCGACGAGACCCGGCCAAGACCGTCGGGGGGCGGCCGCACCGGAGCGCCAGCGCAGGGGAACCCAAAGGATCGGGTTGGAGCGGGCAGACGCGCAGCGGCCACACGGCCCGATCCGCTTGGGTTGCGGGCGTCCATCGAACGGGCTTAGGGGATCAGTCAGTCGGAGGGAGTGGTCTTTCGGAGAGGCTACGGGGAGACAGGCTGCGGATCATGGGACTTCGCAGGAGCTGGATTGAACCGGGACCTCGGGTCCTCTTTCCATCAAGGGCCCCCGCGTGAACCACGCCCTTGCCCCCCCCCTTCCCTCCGTTTGTGACAGGAACCGTCGGACCAGGAGGGAACATTGGACAGGGGGGAGAGGCACGGCTCTCCGTCAAAGGGTGGAGAAGACGGTTGGTTTTGCGGGATAGAGAGAGGGTTTGGGGTGTGTGATCGACCGTCCTACCAAAGGGCGCGCCGCCGGTATTCCGCCTTGAGATGGGAACTTCATCGCCGAGCTTGCGGATGGTTCAAAGGGAACCAAACCGTTCGCACATTCAGACCCGACCGAAACGCGATTTCCTCGACTATCCGGTGGGGCATGTGCTGGGACCCCAAGAGACACCGGCATGCCAGATACCTCTCCCATACCGTGTTGGCACAGCCGCCGCGTTTCACCGTTGGTTGACCGTGGAGCGGTCGAAATGCGCCAGGGACGGAAGCCGAAGGGCCGAAACCGCGAAGCGGGTTTGGTTTACGAGGGCCCGGCGCACCGGGGTTATCCCGGTGCGGGCGCCATATACGGAGGTCTGCAAAGCGCCCATGTCGGACGTTCAGACTGGTGCGACCGAATCCCGAAAGCAGCCGCTACGCTGCAACGCCGTCTAAATTCAAAATGGCGAGGAAAGCTTCCGGCGCGCGTATTGCTGCCCTCATTCGGGCAGGTCCAGCTTGGGTAAGGCGCGGACGATCTTCATGGTCTCCAGGCTTACGGTGATGACCCGCTGGAACAGTTCCAGTGGATATGCGGGGTTGCCCATCGTCTCGTTTGCATAGTCGTTGGCATCGTTGACGATACCACTGTCCTTGTCGGTCTTCACCACCTGCCGTTCCATCACCCATTCCAACGCGGGCTTACCATTGACGACGTAATCGTAGGCTTTCAGGGGCACGTCGATCATGGTGATGTTGGCGTTGTAGATCACCGTGGTCTTGTCAATATTGCCGCGCTTGCCGCCGAACTTCATCCTGGTGACCCGGTAGAAGGCTTTGGCATCGCCGACGTTCCACAGCGCAGGCATGCCCTGCTTGTAGGTGACCGGATAGGGTTCCACCGTCTCGTAGTTGACATGGAGATCGCCGAGGCGCCGCCCGGCATCGGTGAAGGCGCGGAAGTCCGCATAGGTCTTCACGCAAGGAATGCGGGGCAGTTCCTTGGTCAGGTTGTCGGCGTACCGGTCGCGGTAGTCGGGCGAATGCAGCAGGCCGTAGACGTAATAGAAGATGTCCTCCTTGGTGATCTCCTCGCCTGGATAGGCCGCCTGGAAATGCACCAATCCGGCATCGGTGATCGCGTCACGGCGCTGGGGGCCGGAGGGCTGGCCTTCAAAGAGACCGCCCGGTTCCTCGTCCATCTGGTCGTAGAGGTAGAGGGGGAAGCATTGAGGCTTTTCGGGCCCTTGCGAGCTGGGAACTACATCGCTCATTGAGACAGAAAAGGGGGTTGGAACACCCATTCCCGAAACCCAAACAATTCGATTGGCCCCACTGGTCATAGGGAAAATTTTGGTCATTTGACCCAAACGGTGGATCAGCATCGACTCACGATAGACCCACTGCTTGGTGAAAGGTCGATAGAGAGAGATGTCGAACCCGTCTTTGTCGACGTAGGCTCTACGACCCGCCGTGAAATCGCTCAGAAGACTGCTAGACCAGCTGATTTTATCGCTGTCGTTTCGAACTCTATCTTTTACTCGTTTTTCCTTCTCTGCCTTCGGTAGTTTAATCTCTTCTGGGGCTACCCGAGAGAGCTCCGAGTTGTAGAAACCGATCATGTTAACTACGTTTTGCGATAGTCGCTTTTCAGAGTAATTGTATACCCACGAATCACGGGCGGTTTCAATTCCTCTGGAGTAATTCGCGAACAAAGCACCATCTACGTCGCCTCTCTTATCTCCAATTCTAATAAACGCATCGAAACTGACATCCCGCTGGTTCAACCAGTCGTTCTGATCGTCCGGTGTGATCCGCTCCCACCCGCCTGTATTGCTGATCGCCTTCACCGCACCGAAATCGCGGATGATCGCCAGCTTCTGCTTCTGGTCAAGGTAGTCTCCGATGTTGTGGAAGAAGATTCGGCCATGCTCAGTCGCGTCCGGGTTCTTGACGAAGACGCTGATGGCAATTGGGGCGCGGCTACCAGAACCGAAGATCTTGCCGCCTTCCTTGCGGGACCGCTCGCCGCTGGTGCGCTGGTTGCCGCGAAGGTGGAAGATGTAGAGGTCCGTGAACTCCTCAGCCAAGCAAGCGCGCATCCCGTCCGCCGCATTCCCATCGATCCAGCCCGCGTTAGTGACATAAGCAACGATTCCCGCATCCCCGATCCGGTCAGACGCCCAACGGGTTGCCCGGATGTAGCTGTCATAAAGCGCGTTCTTGTTGGTCGCAGTCGAGCGCGCCGCATAGGTGTCGCGTAATCGCCCATCCAGCCCCGGATACCCCACGTTTGCGTTGTTGTCATTGGCGCTGTTCTGCCCAGAGGAATACGGCGGGTTGCCGACGATCACGCGGATATCCAACTCCTTCTGCCGGGTCCGGCGTTCTGAGTTGTCGGGCATGTAGAACGCCAATTCGTCGTCGGCCTCATACATCTGGAAGGTATCTGTGAGGCAGATCCCCTCGAAGGGCACGTAGTCGTCTTTCTGAGTGATGCCTTGATAGGCCGCCTCGATGTTGATCGCGGCGATGTAGTAAGCCAACAGGACGATCTCGTTGGCGTGGATCTCGTGGCGGTACTTGTGCTCCAACTCTTCCGGCGCGATCAGGCCCGATTGCAACAGCCGGGTAATGAAAGTGCCTGTGCCGGTGAAGGGGTCCAGAATGTGGACACCGGGGGAGCCGAGGGTCTGGTCGAAATGCTCCTGCAACATCTCGTTCACCGAGTGCAGGATGAAGTCGACGATCTCGACCGGCGTGTAGACGATACCCAACTTCTCGGTCGTGCGGGGGAAGGCGTTGCGGAAGAACTTGTCGTAAAGCTCGACGACCAAGCGTTGCTTGGCCTGAGGATCAGTGATCCCATGGGCGCGGTTGCGGACGCTGTCGTAGAACTTTTCGAGATCCTTGGATTCCTTGTCGATGCGGTTCTCGTCCAGCACATCCAGCACCTGCTGCATGGCGCGGGAGACGGGGTTCTGATCAGTGAACTGGTGCCCGGCGAACAGCGCCTTGAAGACAGGCCGCGTGATGAGGTGCTGGGCCAGCATCTCGATGGCATCCTGTTCGGAGATGCTGTCGTTGAGGTCGTCGCGAAGCTCGGCCAGGAAACTGTCGAAGGCCTTCCGTGCTGGCGTCGCGGCTTCCGCGAGGATCCCGGTAATGCGCGAGATATGGCGCTGGGCGATCTCGGCGATATTGGTGGCCCAGTCCTCCCAATAGTCGCGGGTGCCGCACTTCTTGACGATCTTGGCCATGATGGCGCGGGAGAACTCGTCGACGAAGAGTTCCCCGTTGGTACGCACCGGGCTGCTGGTTTCCGCATCGCCCTTGCCGCCGCCTGTCCCGATGGCCGCCTGGGGCTGTGCCTTGTGGCCGGGCAACTCCGTCACCTCATGGGTGATCACCTTCAATTCATCGGAGTCCGGCGTGATCCCGACGACCTCAATCCGGTCCGATACGTTCTGTCCCAGCGAGGCCTGGTTGATCGTGCCGTCGAAACGTTCGTCATGGGCGCGTAACGCGTTGAGGATCTGCCAGACCACGCGATAGCGCTCGTTGTCCCTCAGGGCCACTTCTGGTTCCACCCCGGCGGGGACGCCCACGGGTAGGATCACATAGCCCATGCGCTTGCCCTCGGCCCGGCGCATCACGCGACCGACGGATTGCACCACATCGATCAGCGACTTGCGGGGGTGCAGGAACATGATGGCGTCCAGCGCGGGCACATCGACCCCCTCGGACAGGCAACGGGCATTGGTCAGGATGCGGGCGGTGTTGCCCTCGGCCTCGGCCTTCAACCAGTCCAGAAGCTGGTTACGGGACTTGGCGTTGAAGGTGCCGTCGACATGCTCGATCTCGATATCCAGGCGGTCGGGCGACGACGGGGCGTCGTCTTTGATCAGCGCGTCATCCCCGGTGTACTCGGCCACGACATGCGCGAACTCATCCCTGATCAGCTTGGACGCGGCGATGCTCTTGCAAAAAGCCAAAGCCCGGCGCATGGGCTGCGGATCGAACGAGATGTCCTGTTTCAGATCCTGCTTGGTCAGTGCCTTGTAGCACCCGATGATCTTGGTTGCGTCGTCCAGGTCCAGCTCTGAGTTCGCATCGGCCAGACGGCGCTGCACGTTCGCGCTGACGAGACCTTCGTCCATGGCCAGCACAATCACCTTGTAGTCGCTCAAAAGCCCCTGCTGAACCGCCCAGCCGAAGCCCTTGTGCAGCAAGGTCTTACCGAAGAGGGACTCGTCATCCATTGAGGTCAGGACAGCGGCTTCCTCGTCGGCTCGGGTTTTGACCGCGTCGCCGAAGATACGCGGGGTTGCCGTCATGTAGAGCCGCTTGCGACCACGCACATTGGCGTTGTCGTGGATGCGGACAAAATTCGAGTCCTCCTCCCCCGCGAGGGTGGCGCCCGTGGTTCTATGGGCCTCGTCGCAGATGATCAGGTCGAAATCCGGCAATCCGGCCTTCTGGGCGTCTTCCAGAACCCCGATGGACTGATAGGTGGAGAAGACGACCGTCATCCGCTCTTCATCGTCTGAACCCGCCTTCTCCACCAGCCTTTTCGGGTGCGTTGTCGCCGGAAAGGCCAAGTCGTGGGCTTCGATCTCGGCGGTATCGTCCTGGCTGACCCGACGCTTGCCAACCTGGGCATCGGAACAGACGGCGAAGGAGCGAAGCGGGATTCCGGTATCGTTGGTCCATTCCCGCACGGTCTGGGACATGAGCGCCAGGGAAGGGACCATGAAGAGCACGCGCCCGGACTTGCCGACCAGATCCTCGGCGATCTTGAGGGAGGTGAAGGTCTTCCCCGTACCGCAGGCCATGATCAGCTTGCCCCGGTCCGCTTCGGTCAACCCCAACCGCACGGCCTCCAAGGCCTCGATCTGATGTGGGCGGAGGCGCTTCTTCTCGGTCAGAACCGCTTCCCCACGGTGACCGAAGATCGTCCAGTCAATCGCGCTGTCGCGCAGATGGCTAAGCGAAATCCGGACCACCGGGATGGTTTGGCCCGAAATCATGTCCTCGGCATTCTTTCCCCAGTCCCCAGTGGTTGTGTCCACCACCACACGCCGCCGAAATGGGTCCTTTCCGGAAGCGGAGAGAAAGCTGTCGATGTCCCCTTTTTGGATCCGGTGCGAAGGCGCGTAGAATTTGCACTGGACCGCCGCGAAGCCTTCCTCGTTCCGCAATTCCGCGACGAGGTCGATCCCAACGTCCTTCCCGCTCCACCCGTTGAGTTCCGCCCACTCCAGCCAACTCCAGACCCGGGAGTACTCCTCAGCCTGGATCGGATCAGCGGTAAGGTAGGCGCAGACCAAGCGCTCGAAATAAGTGCCCTTCTCGCGTTCCGTCACGGCGGCTTCGCGGTAGGAATCCAGGAGATCATCAAGCGCGGACATGTTCGGGCGTCCCCCCAAAAAAACTGTGTTCGCAAAGTCCTATCGCAGCGTTGTCATGATAGCAACGACGGAGGATCACTCCTCGGCCGCAACGTTGGGTTTGTTTCAACTCTCTCAGAAACCCGACAGTCCGCTCCCAGCTATTCGCTGAATGCTGCCCAACAGAGGCAAGGTCAGGCATGGGGGCTTGTTGAGAATAGATGGCACTTCAGGATGACTGATCCTTCCCTTACCCTTATGTCTTGCATGCCGCTGGGGCATGGGCCTGACGCGATAGGGGGGAACGGAAATGACCGGCAACGATGGACTGGATGGCGCCCTCACGCGCTTGATAGGGGCGCAAGACTTGGCCGCGAAATACGCGGTCCTCGTCGCGGAGGGCGAGGTCCTGCTTGCTCCCCAGGCGGAGGAGCGCTTGGCGGCCCTCGCCCCCGGTCTCCTGGATGAGATTGGGCTGGCTCTCCATCAGAGCCTATTGGCGCACTGCCGTGAACATGGCCTGGACGATGGCGCCAATGTCTTCGCGAACGGGCTGATCAATGCCTGGCTTAATGATGACGATTGGGGGCGGAAGGTGACCCTTCTGGCCGATTGGAGCGACCCTCTTCTGCGAGAAGAGGTCAGCGAAGGACTCGCGGCCCATATCCAGGAGGAAACGCCGCACCGAGAGCGTGTTCAGTGGCACCTGGACCTGTTGAAAAGCTGCCGTGCCCTAGGCGTGAGCGAAGGAACCCGTCAGCACGGCGAAGCGGCGGGAAAAACACCGCCCGCCACGCCGGATCAGCCAGACACTCCCGCAAAGTTGCTCGAAGAGCTGAGCCGCCTGAGTGAAGAGGACCTGCCGGAAAGCTGGCCGCGTGAGGCGGCCACCATCGAGACCCTGCTGTCGGCTCTTCCCCCCTCCGGCGGGGAAGAGCTGGACCTTTTCCGCGCCCATCTTGCCAACACTTTGGCCACGACGTATTCGCAGCTCCTAGACGCTGGCATGGTGGACCCCACCCAAGCCAAGGCCCTGCTGGAGCGCGCCCATGCCCTCTATGACGAGGCACTGGAGATCTTCCACCGCCACCAGCGATGGGTCGAGGTCGCCCAAACCGCCACCAATAAGGCCCTCCTGCTGCAAAGCGAGTTCGAGGCCGGGGAGGCGGGCGCTGCCCCGCGCGCCCATGCTCTCTATGACGAGGCCCTGGAGATCTTCCGCCGCCACCAGCGATGGGTCGAGGTGGCGAAAACCGCCACCAATAAGGCCAACCTGCTGCTACGCGCGTTCGAAGCCGGGGATGTGGGCGCCGCGCCGCGCGCCCATGCCCTCTATGACGAGGCACTCGAGATCCGCAGACGCCACCAGCGATGGGTCGAGGTCGCGACAACCGCCAACAACCAGGCCAACCTGCTGGTACGCGAGTTCGAGGCCGGGGAGGCGGGCGCCGCGCAGCGCGCCCATGCCCTCTATGACGAGGCGCTGGACATCCGCAGGCGCCACCAGCGCTGGATCGAGGTTGCAACCACCGCCCAGAACCAAGCCCTCCTGCTGCAAAGCGAGTTCGAGGCCGGAGAGGCGGGCGCTGCCCCGCGCGCCCATGCTCTCTATGACGAGGCCCTGGAGATCTTCCGGCGCCACCGGCGATGGGTCGAGGTGGCGAAAACCGCCAACAACCAGGCCAACCTGCTGGTACGCGAGTTCGAGGCCGGGGAGGCGAACGCCGCGCAGCGCGCCCATGCCCTCTATGACGAGGCACTGGAGATCTTCCGGCGCCAACAGCGATGGGTCGAGGTGGCGAAAACCGCCACCAATAAGGCCAACCTGCGGCTAAGCGAGTTCAAGGCCGGGGATGTGGGCGCCGCGCAGCGCGCCCATGCCCTCTATGACGAGGCGGAGCGCTTATCCCCCTTCGACATGGGGGTGCTTCAGAATCTGACCATCCGACGGAATCATGCGAACCTTCTGATCAGGATGGAGGAGTGGCAAACGGTCGTTGCCCTGGTGGTGTCCATGCAGGCCGATGTGCGCCACCGTCTGCCCACCCTGGGGGCCACGGCGGATCGCCATCACTTGCTTGCGGCCCTCCGGGGGGTGGCGTCACTGGGATGCATGGCCGCCCTGGCGCGTGGGGATGTCGATCAAGCCGTGGCCATTCTGGAAAACGGCAGGAGCATTGACCTGGGGGCCCGTCTGCGCGAGGCCGAGGCCCGGTTATCGCCGAGCCAACGGGCTGACCTGGACGCCGCCCGGGGAGCCCTCTACACGGCGCGTACCGCCTACCAGGTGGCTTGGTCGGCAGATCCGAACCTTTATCCCGGTGGGGCTTTCGATGCTCGGGTAAAAGAGGCCAGAAGGGAGCTTGACGCCTGTAACGCCGCCTTTGAAACCCTGCGCTCAAGCCTCGACCTAAACCTTGAGACACCTCCGCCGCCACCGCGGGACCTGCTCCAAGCCCTGGGGCCGGATAGTGTCCTTGTCCAGTTCTGGATTGCCCCCCGGGGTGGCGGCGCCCTGATCCTGGGGCCAAAGACCGACGGATGGCATCACGTGCCTCTCCCCTCCCTGACGGAAGATGGGCTGAATGCCCTACTTGGGGACTGGTTCGCCGCCTATCAAGAATTCCGCCAAGACATGGCACCCTTCGCCGAAGCCGTGGCCCGCTTCTCGCCCGCGATCATGCGTGGCTGCCAGGATCTCTGGTCCCTTGCAATGGGCCCGTTGCATGCCGCCCTGGCGGCCCAAGGCCTCCTCCCGGCCAACGGTGCCCAGAGGGCACCCGAAGTGGTGATTTGTCCGCCGGGTCGTTTCTCGATCCTGCCCCTGCACGCCGCCATCAACCCGGCGACCGGAGAGGCGTTCCTCGACGACTACGCGGTGCGCTACGCGCCCAGTCTGGCGGCGGTCCTGACCGCAACCGACCGCGCGGCGGGGCGCGCCCTGTTCGACCGGGCCCTGGTGGCCGTCACCAATCCGCAGGATGATCTTGGCGTCGAACACAATCCCGCGCTTCCCTTTTTCGCCCCATCACAGCGGATTGACCTGAGAGGTTATCGGCGCCTACCCGAGGCGACGGAGGTGGCGACCGCCGACCGGTTGATCGCCGAGGCCCAGGACCGAAACCCCAGTTGCATTTCCTTCTACGGTCATGGCGGCTGGGATATCTCGGAGGCGGAAAACAGCGCCATCTTTCTGGCCTCCCCCCTCGACACCGCCGGAAAGATCCCCCTGGACAATTGGGGAAGGACACAGGGGGTTCCCTTCCCGACCACGGCGATCCGGGATCTGCCCCTGGCCAACTGCCGCCTATTCATCCTCGCGGGCTGTGAAACGGGCATGATCGATCTGAACCGGGCGCCAGACGAGTTCATCGGCTTGCCAGCCGCCGCTCTGGAGGGTGGCGCGGCGGGCGCCCTGGCCTCCCTCTGGCCGGTATCAACCCTGGACACCTATGCCCTTGTCCAGCGGACCCTGGAGGATATCCACCAGACCAACGCCAGCCCGGCCCAGGCCCTGCGCCGCGCCCAGTTGCGGTTACGCGACGATCCCGATGTGTATGTCGGTGTCGGCCAAGGCATGGGTCCAGCGGCGCCCGGCGGGCCAGGCCAAGACGACCCCACCGACCGGGGGCGTTCGCCCTATACCTGGGCGGCCTTCTCGCTTTTCGGCGCATGAGCGCGCTCATCAACCTCACCCCAAACCACGGACGAGGTAGACCATGGGACAGAAGCCCATCACGCGACTGGCGGGGGCAAGGCCACGCATGGGGGCTTGTTGAGAATAGATGGGACTTCTGGCTGACTGATCTTTCCCTTACCCTTATGTCTTGCATAGCCATGGGGTACGGCCCTGACGCGATAGGGGGGAACGGAAATGACCGGCAACGATGGACTGGATAGCGCCCTCTTACGCTTGATAGGGGCGCAAGGCTTGGCCGCGAAACACGCGGTCCTCGTCGCGGAGGGCGAGGTCCTGCTTGCTCCCCAGGCGGAGGAGCGCTTGAAGACCCTCGCCCCCGATCCCCTGGATGAAATTGGGCTGGCTCTCCATCAGAGCCTGCTGAGAGCTTATCGTGAATGTGGCGTGGGGAATGACGTTACTTGGTTTGCAGACGCACTAATCTACGCATGGCTTGTCGTTGGTGATTGGAACACGAAGATTGCAGTCCTCACCCATTGGAACTCCCCCTTTCTAGGTGATGCAGTCGAAGAGCGGCCTCCGGTGCTCTTTCAGCATGAAATCCAGTATCAAAACAGCATGGTTGAGCATATTGAGGGTAATTGGAGGGGATTTAAGCGTCCTTACACCCGTGGAGAGACTCAGGGAATTCTCGCGCATACCGAAGTAGCGGCGCAAATACCGCCTACGACCTCATCATTGAAAAACAACCACCAAAAGCTTCTCGAAGAGCTTAAGACTCTAAGTGAGTCCAATCTTCAGGAAAACTTGCCACGCCAAGCAGCCATTCTGGAAACTTTGTTATCCGCACTCACGCGGGCTGATTTAGTCGATAGTGACCTCGCACGCGCTCTGTTAACCAGTGATTTGGCGACTACCTATCTGCAGCTCTTGGGGACTGACAAGATTGCCCCCACCCATACCAACTCGCTCCGAAAGAGAGCCCACACCCTTTATGACGAAGCCCTCGACATCTTTCGGCGCCACCAGCGTCAGATCGAAGTGGCACGAGCCGCCAACCATCATGCCAACCTGCTAGCAAGCGAGTTTGAGGCCGGAGACGCCAGCGCCGCGCCGCGCGCCCATGAACTCTATGACGAAGCCCTCGACATCCGCAGGTGCCAACAGCGTTCGATTGAGGTGGCCCAAACCGCCACCGAAAAGGCAACACTACTCGCCCGCGAGTTCGAGGCCGGAGATTCGACCGCCGCGTCGCGCGCTCATGCCCTCTTTGACGAGGCACTGGACACCTTTAGGCGGTGCCGACTTCTGCTTGAGGTGGCCCAAGCCGCCAGCGAACAAGCTACCTTGCTTCAAATTGAGTTCGAGGCCGGTGATACCGGTGCCGCGCCACGTGCTCACGCCCTTTACAACGAAGCCCTGGAGATCTTCCGGAATTACAAAACTCAACCTGAGACCGCACAACAACTTAAGATGGCACAGATCGCTCAAAACCAAGCTATCCTGCTGGCTAAAGAGGTCAATGCCGGTGCTGCTGATGCCGCGCCGCGTGCCCATGCCCTCTTTGGCAAGGCCCTGGAGATCAACAGGCGTCACCAGCGCTGGGTCGAGGTGGCGGCCATCGCCCAGAACCAGGCCCTCCTGCTCACCCGCGCGTTCGAGACCGGGGAGGCGGGCGCCGCGCCACGCGCCCATGCCCTCTTTGACGAGGCACTGAAGATCAGC
Organism: Rhodospirillum sp. A1_3_36; assembly: GCF_047263945.1. NCBI lineage: Bacteria > Pseudomonadati > Pseudomonadota > Alphaproteobacteria > Rhodospirillales > Rhodospirillaceae > Rhodospirillum > Rhodospirillum sp. A1_3_36. Next base: position 20,303 of record NZ_JBLAVB010000024.1, read on the forward strand.
AGACGCCACCAGCGCTGGGTCGAGGTGGCCCGAATCGCCACAAACAAGGCAACACTACTACAAATCGAGTTCAAAGCTGGGGACGCGACCGCCGCGCCGCGCGCTCATGTCCTTTATGCCGAAGCCCTCGACATCTTCAGGCAGTACCAGCGCCGAGTCGGAATTGCGCAAACCATTACCAATCAAGCCAACCTGCTGGCTATCGAGTTCGTGACTGGGATTGCCGATGCTGGGATTCGAGCCCTTGCGTTGTATGACGAAGCGGAACGCTTGTTCTCCTTTGACATGGAGACGCTCCAGAATTTGACCATCCGGCGTAGCCACCTGGACCTGTTGGTCGCGATGGATGACTGGCAAAAGGTCATTGCCCTGGTGGTGTCCATGCAGGCCGACGTGCGCCGCCGTCTGCCCGCCCTGGGAACCACGGCGGATCGCCATCACTTGCTTGAGACCCTACTGGGGGCGGCGTCATGGGGGTGCATGGCGGCCCTGGCACTTGGGGAGGTCGATCAAGCCGTGGCCTTTCTGGAAAACGGCAGGAGCATTAACCTGGGGACCCGTCTGCGCGAGGCCGAGGCCCCGTTATCGCTGACCCAACGGGCTGACCTGGACGCCGCCCGGAGAAACCTCTACGCGGCGCGCACCACGTATCAGGCGGTCTTGTCGGCGGATCCGGACCAATATCCCGGCGGGGCTTTCGATGCCCGAGTTAAAGCGGCTAAAAGGGAGCTTGACGCCTGTAACGCCGCCTTTGAAACCCTACGCTCTACTCTCGACCTGAACCTTGAGACACCTCCGCCGCTACCGGAGGACCTCCTCCAAGCCCTGGGGCCGGACAGTGTCGTGGTCCAGTTCTGGATTGGTCCCCGGGGTGGCGGCGCTTTGATCCTGGGGCCGAAGGCTGATGGATGGCGCCACCTGCCCCTACCCTCCCTAACGGAGGACGGGCTGAACCTGCTCAAGGATTGGTTAGCCGCCTACCAAAGGTTCCACGAGGACATGGAGAACTTATCTTTTGTTGATTCCTTCGCCCAAGCTGTCACCCACTTCTCACCCGCGATCATGCGCGGCTGCCAGGATCTCTGGTCCCTTGCCATGGGGCCGCTGCATGCCGCTCTGGCGGCCCAAGGCCTCCTCCCCGCCAACGGTGCCCAGAGGGCACCCGAAGTGGTGATTTGTCCGCCTGGGCATTTCTCAATCCTACCCCTGCACGCCGCCATCAACCCGGCGACCGGACAGGCGTTCCTCGACGACTACGCGGTACGCTACGCGCCCAGTCTGGCGGCGGTCCTGACCGCGACCGACCGCGCGGCGGGGCGCGCCCTGTTCGACCGGGCCCTGGTGGCCGTCACCAATCCGCAGGATGATCTTCGCGTCGAACACAATCCCGCGCTTCCCTTTTTCGCCCCATCACAGCGGATTGACCTGAGAGGTTATCGGCACGTACCCGAGGCGCCGGACGTGGCGACCGCCGACCGGTTGATCGCCGAGGCCCAGGACCGAAACCCCAGTTGCATTTCCTTCTACGGTCATGGCGGCTGGGATATCTCGGAGGCGGAAAACAGCGCCATCTTTCTGGCCTCCCCCCTCGACACCGCCGGAAAGGTCCCCCTGGACGACGTTGGAAGGACACAGGGGGTTCCCTTTCCGACCACGGCGATCCGGGACCTGCCCCTGGCCAACTGCCGCCTGTTCATCCTCGCGGGCTGTGAAACGGGCATGATCGATCTAAACCGGGCACCAGACGAGTTCATCGGCTTGCCCGCCGCCGTGCTGGAGGGCGGCGCGGCGGGCGCCCTGGCCTCCCTCTGGCCGGTGTCAACCTTGGACACCTATACCCTTGTCCAGCGGACTCTGGAGGATATCCACCAGACCAACGCCAGCCCCGCCCAGGCCCTGCGCCGCGCCCAGTTGCGGTTGCGCGATGATCCCGATGTGTATGTCGGTGTCGGCCAGGGCATGGGTCCGGCGGCGCCCGGCGGGCCAGGCCAAGACGACCCCACCGACCGGGGGCGCTCGCCCTACACCTGGGCGGCCTTCTCGCTTTTCGGCGCATGAGCGCGCTCCTCAACCTCACCCCAAACCACGGACGAGGCCGACCATGGGACAGAGGCCCATCACGCGACTGGCGGGGGCAAGGGCAGGCATGGGGGCTTGTTGAGAATAGATGGGACTTCTGGCTGACTGATCTTTCCCTTACCCTTATGTCTTGCATACCCATGGGGCAGGGCCCTGACGCGATAGGGGGGAACGGAAATGACCGGCAACGATGGACTGGATGACGCCCTCACGCGCTTGATAGGGGCGCAAGGCTTGGCCGCGAAACACGCGGTCCTCGTCGCGGAGGGCGAGGTCCTGCTTGCTCCCCGGGCGGAGGAGCGCTTGGCGGCACTCACCCCCGATCCCCTGGATGAGATTGGGCTGGCGCTTCATCAGAGCCTATTGCGAGCTTATCGTGAACATGGCCTGGACGATGGCGCCAATGCCTTCGTGAACAAGCTGATCAATGCTTGGCTTGCCGATGATGATTGGGGGCGGAAAGTCACCCTTCTGGCCGATTGGAGCGATCCTCTGCTAAGCGATGAGGTCAGCGAAGGACTCGCGGCCTTTATCCAGGAGGAAACGCCGCTCCGAGAGCGTGTTCAGTGGCACCTGGACCTGTTGAAAAGCTGCCGTGCCCTGGGCGTGAGCGAGGGGGCCCGTCAGCATGGCGAAGTGGCGGGAAAAACACCGCCCGCCACGCCGAATCAGCCAGACACTCCCGCAACTTTACTCGAAGAGCTGAGCCGCCTGAGGGAAACGAACCTGCCGGAAAGTTGGCCGCGTCAGGCGACCATCATCGAGACCCTGCTGTTGGCGCTTCCCCCCTCCGGCGGGGAAGAGCTGGACCTATTACGCGCCCATCTTGCCAGCGATTTGGCCACGACGTATCAGCAACTCCTAGACGCTGGCATGGTGGACCCCACCCAAGCGAAGCCCCTGCTGGAGCGCGCCCATGCCCTCTTTGACGAGGCACTGGAGATCTTCCGGCGCCTTGAGCGCTGGGTCGAGGTGGCGACCACCGCCACCAATAAGGCCCTCCTGCTCACCCGCGCGTTCGAGGCCGGGGAGGCGGGCGCCGCGCCGCACGCCCATGCCCTCTTTGACGAGGCACTGGACATCCGTAGGCGCCACCAGCGATGGGTCGAGGTGGCCCAAACCGCCCAAAGCCAGGCACTCCTGCTCACCAGCGAGTTTGAGGCCGGGGAGGCGGGCGCCGCGCCGCACGCCCATGTCCTCAATGACGAGGCACTGGAGATCTTCCGCCGCCACCAGCGATGGGTCGAGGTGGCCCAAACCGCCAGCAATAAGGCCAACCTGCTGCAAATAGAGTTTAATGCCGGGGAGGCGGGCGCCGCGCCGCGCGCCCATGCCCTCTATGACGAGGCACTGGAGATCTTCCGCCACCACCAGCGCTGGGTCGAGGTGGCAAACACCGCCACCAATAAGGCCGCCCTACTGCTACGCGCGTTCAAGGCCGGGGAGGCGGGCGCCGCGCCGCGCGCCCATGCCCTCTTTGACGAGGCACTGGACATCCGCAGGCGCCACCACCGCTGGGTCGAGGTAGCCCAAACCGCCACCAATAAGGCCAGCCTGCTGCTAAGCGAGTTCATGGCCGGGGAGGCGGGCGCCGCGCCGCGCGCCCATGCCCTCTTTGACGAGGCACTGGACATCCGCAGACGCCACCAGCGATGGGTCGAGGTGGCAAACACCGCCCAGAACCAGGCACTCCTGCTGCAACGCGAGTTCGAGGCCGGGGAGGCGGGCGCCGCGCCGCGCGCCCATGCCCTCTTTGACGAGGCACTGGACATCCGCAGACGCCACCAGCGATGGGTCGAGGTGGCCCAAACCGCCACCAATAAGGCCAACCTGCTGCAAAGCGAGTTCGAGGCCGGGGAGGCGGGTGCCGCGCAGCGCGCCCATGCCCTTTTTGACGAGGCACTGGACATCCGCAGGCGCCACCAGCGATGGGTCGAGGTGGCGACCACCGCCACCAATAAGGCCACCCTGCTGCTACGCGAGTTCGAGGCCGGGGAGGCGGGCGCCGCGCCGCGCGCCCATGCCCTCTATGACGAGGCACTGGACATCCGCAGGCACCACCAGCGATGGGTCGAGGTGGCGACCACCGCCACCAACCAGGCCAACCTGCTGGCTATCGAGTTCGAGGCCGGGGAGGCTGGCGCCGCGCCGTGCGCCCATGCCCTCTATGACGAGGCACTGGAGATCAGCAGGCGCCTCCAGCGATGGGTCGAGGTGGCGACCACCGCCACCAACCAGGCCAACCTGCTGGCTATCGAGTTTAATGCCGGGGAGGTGGGCGCCGCGCCGCGCGCCCATGCCCTCTATGACGAGGCACTGGAGATCCGCAGGCGCCACCAGCGCTGGGTTGAGGTGGCTCAAACCGCCACCAATAAGGCCACCCTGCTGGCCCGCGCGTTCGAGGCCGGGGAGGTGGGCGCCGCGCCGCGCGCCCATGCCCTCTATGACGAGGCACTGGAGATCCGCAGGCGCCACCAGCGCTGGGTCGAGGTGGCGAGCACCGCCCAGAACCAGGCCAACCTGCTGCAAAGCGAGTTCAAGGCCGGGGAGGCGGGCGCCGCGCAGCACGCCCATGCCCTCTATGACGAGGCGGAGCGCTTGTCCCCCTTCGACATGGGGGCGCTCCAGAACCTCACCATCAGACGGAATCATATGAATCTTCTGATCAGGATGGAGGATTGGCGCGCGGTCGTTGCCCTGGTGGAGGCCATGCAGGCCGACGTCCGCCGCCGTCTGCCCACCCTGGGAGCCACGGCGGATCGCCATCACTTGCTTGCGGTCCTCCGGAAGGCGGCGTCACGGGGATGCATGGCCGCCCTGGCGCTTGGGGAAGTCGATCAAGCCGTGGCCATTCTGGAAAACGGCAGGAGCATTGACCTGGGGGCCCGTCTGCGCGAGGCCGAAGCCGGGTTATCGCCGAGCCAACGGGCGGACCTGGACGCCGCCCGGAGAGACCTCTACGGGGCCCGTACCGCCTACCAAGCGGCTTGGTCGGCAGATCCGAACCTTTATCCCGACGGGGCTTTCGATGCCCAAGTTAAAGCGGCTAAAAGGGAGCTTGACGCCCGTAACGCCGCCTTTGAAATCCTGCGCTCAAGCCTCGACCTGAACCTTGAGACACCTCCGCCGCCACCGCGGGACCTGCTCCAAGCCCTGGGGCCGGATAGTGTCGTGGTCCAGTTCTGGATTGGCCCCCGGGGTGGCGGCGCCCTGATCCTGGGGTCGAAGACCGATGGATGGCATCAGGTGCCTCTCCCCTCCCTGACGGAAGACGGGTTGGATGCCCTGCTTGGGGACTGGTTCGCCGCCTATCAAGAATTCCGCCAAGACATGGCACCCTTCGCCGAAGCCGTGGCCCGCTTCTCGCCCGCGATCATGCGCGGTTGCCAGGATCTCTGGTCCCTTGCCATGGGGCCGCTGCATGCCGCCCTGGCGGCCCAAGGCCTCCTCCCGGCCAACGGTGCCCAGCGGGCACCCGAAGTGGTGATTTGTCCGCCGGGTCGTTTCTCGATCCTGCCCCTGCACGCCGCCATCAACCCGGCGACCGGACAGGCGTTCCTCGACGACTACGCGGTACGCTACGCGCCCAGCCTCGCGGCGGTCTTGACCGCGACCGACCGCGCGGCCGGTCGTGCCCTGTTCGACCGGGCCCTGGTGGCCGTCACCAATCCGCAGGATGATCTTGGCGTCGAACACAATCCCGCGCTTCCCTTTTTCGCCCCATCACAGCGGATTGACCTGAGAGGTTATCGGCACGTACCCGAGGCGACGGAGGTGGCGACCGCCGACCGGCTGGTCGCCGAAACCCGGAACCGGACCCCCAGTTGCGTTTCCTTCTACGGTCATGGCGGCTGGGATAACTCGGAAGCGGAAAACAGCGCCATCTTTCTGGCCTCCCCCCTCGACACCGCCGGAAAGATCCCCCTGGACGACGTTGGAAGGACAAAAGGGGTTCCCTTCCCGACCACGGCGATCCGGGATCTGCCCTTGGCCAACTGCCGCCTATTCATCCTCGCGGGCTGTGAAACGGGCATGATCGATCTGAACCGGGCACCAGACGAGTTCATCGGCTTGCCCGCCGCCGTGCTGGAGGGCGGCGCGGCGGGCGCCCTGGCCTCCCTCTGGCCGGTGTCAACCTTGGACACCTATACCCTTGTCCAGCGGACTCTGGAGGATATCCAGCGAACCGATGCCAGCCCGGCCCAAGCCCTGCGCCGCGCCCAGTTGCGGTTGCGCGATGATCCCGATGTGTATGTCGGTGTCGGCCAGGGCATGGGTCCGGCGGCGCCCGGCGGGCCAGCCCAAGACGACCCCACCGACCGGGGGCGTTCGCCCTACACCTGGGCGGCCTTCTCGCTTTTCGGCGCATGAGCGCGCTCCTCAACCTCACCCCAAACCACGGACGAGGCCGACCATGGGACAAAAGCCCATCACGCGACTGGCGGGTGATCTCCGCCCGGTATACAGACAATTTCAAGCCCTGCTGCCCCGGCATCCGGCCTGCGCCAGTTGGGACAGGCTGGCCGATAGCATAGGCAAAGTCAGACGCGGCACCCCCACGGCTTCCGTGTTACAGCGGGAGTTGGGAGCGGGCCGCAAGGGGGAGCCGCCTTCGGTCCATCCCGACTATCTGGAAGCCTTCCGGACAGTGTTCGGGCTCGACGAGTTGGGGGTGGGCAACGCAATCCTGCTGCACCCCGACCCCGACGCCCGGGCCGAAATGATCGCCGAGGCCTTCGCCCAACGGGCCTTTACCTGGATCCGCCGACAGAAGAGCGAGACCGATGGTGACAGCCTGGCTCTGGTTCCGGTCGCCGCGGCCATGGGACCGGGAAGCGGCCTCTACCAGGCACTGGGAACGGACCCGATCGCGACGGCGCCAATCGGCTTCCATTATTGCTTCAAGACGTCCCTGGTGGAGGACAGTTACATCACGATCCTCAGCCAGGATCCCAACGAGGTGGTGCTCGATGGCCGGGCCTACAAACCCACCCATTGCCTCGACGGATTGCTGGGATGCGCCAACCGGTTGATCCCGGCGGGCGAGGACCTGCCCCTGCCCGGCAGGGTGCGCATGGACGAGCCCCTGGGACTGACGCAAACCGTGATGGTCGCCGCGCCCCAACCCTTGGCCCTGCCCTGGGATCCATCCGATCTACGGCAACTGGAACCGACCCAGCTCAATCGGTTCATGACCGGCCTGCTCCAGCGCCAGCCCACCGCGTTCCGGGTCGCAACCCTCGACTACCATGTTGTTCGATAGGACTGGAATTGCGGTGGCCCACCCGAGAACAGTGTCGCTCCTCGACTCTGGACATTGATCCCGGGATCGTCGCGCCGGACGGACTGTCTCGAGGACGAACCCGGATCAGGTCTGACATATGCGACCGCCCCCATCACCACGGCTCGGGCTCCTCTGGGTTATTGAACGATCCCGGGGCGCCGGTATGCGGGTCCAGCCGTTGGAACAGCTCGAAGATTTTGTCCGCTGCCTGGTGGGACAACCGGGCCTCCCGACCGCGGAAGCGCACCACGATCTCATCGGGGTTCTCGACAATCTCGGCCTGGGGAGGTTCGACGTCCGGAGTTTGATCGCGGGAGCGCGGCGTCTCGCGGGTCAGCCAGCGCCGGGCGGCCAGGGCGATGGCGATCACCGGCGTGGCAAGCTGCACCGTGGTCGCCAGCGCCACCACCTCGGGGGCGTTCATCAACAGGATCACCTCCGGCGGCATGGAAAAGCCCATGGGCCTATCGTCGAGAATGCCGGGAGCCCTCTGTTTATTCTGGTCGAAGGTATGTTTGTTCATCGTATCTCTCCAGATCACGGGGAAAAGCCACACCCTGGAAGATAGGCTAATATCCCGAGAATTTCTGCTCTCAGCTATTCGCCGAATGTTGCCCGATGGGAGCAAGGGCGGGCATGGGTTCTTGCTGAGAATAGATGGCACTTCAGGACGACTGCTCTTTCCCTTTCCCCTATCTCTTGCCTGCCGTTGGGGCACGGGCCTGACGCGACATAGGGAACGGACATGACTGAGAACGATGGAGAGGACCGCCTGAAGACGGCCCCTCCGTCCCCCCATCCCCCAAAGGAGGGATGGCGCCTAAGCGCCACCGGTCCCGACCCGTTTGACGGGGATGCCCATCTGGCGGGCCTTGTCGGCGAGGTTGTCCTGGATGCCGGTGCCGGGGAAGAGCACCACCCCGATCGGCAGGGTTTCGAGGATGCGGTCGTTGCGTTTGAAGGGCGCGGCCTTGTGGTGTTTGTTCCAGTCGGGCTTGAAGGCCACCTGCGGCACCTTGCGGTGGTCGGCCCAGCGGGCGGCGATCTTCTCCGCCCCGGTCGGGGATCCGCCGTGCAGGAGGACCATGTCCGGATGCTTGGTCCGGATCCGGTCCAGGGTGCCCCAGATCAGCCCGTGGTCGTTGAAATCTCCGCCCGAGACGGCGATCCGAGGGCCCGGGGGTAGCATCACCTCGGTTTCGGCCCGGCGTTTGGCGGCGAGGAAATCGCGGCTGTCGATCACCGCCGAGGTGAGCGCCCGGTGGTTGACCATGGAGCCCGAACGGGGCCGCCAGGACGAGCCGGTCTGGCGCTCGAAGTGGTCTGCGGCCTGGTCGCGCATCAGTTCGAAGGCATCGCGCCGCTCCAGCAGCGTCCCCCCCTCGGCCACCAGGCGCTCCAGTTCCACCGACTTCACCTCGCTGCCGTCCTGGTCCCGCTGGCCCCGGCGTTGCGCCTGCTCGTTGTCGTCCAAGGCCCGCCCGACCCGGGCTGCGGCGCGGTCGAAGAGGCTCACCGTCGACCAGAGGAGCGTCTCCAGGTCCGGTTCCAGGCGGGTCTCGGAGAGGGTCGAGACCAGGGCGTCGAAAATATCGGCGATGGCCCCGGCAACCCGGTTGCCCTCGGGCAGCGGCCTCGGATCGGGATCCTCCTCGAAGGGGCGGTAGCCGTAAAGCTGAAGCTCGGTGAGGACATGGTCGGTGGCGGAAGAGGCGGGATTGGGGCTGTCTTGATAGGGGTCCATCGGTTTGCTCCGTCGGTTGTGACCGCGACCCTCGCGGCCTTCATGGCGAGACCTTGCGGCGGGCGGGCTGGACCGGCACCCTGGAGCGCAGCGGGAGGGCCGAAGCGAAGCGGAGGATGGGGGAGGCCGGGGATTTTGCTTCGCGATGCAAAGCCCCGAAGGGGCGGCGGAAAATCACCGGCCGGAGCCATTGCCTGTCCGGGCCGGTCGCCGCCTCCTCGCCCTCCTGGAAGGCCGGGACGCGGTTCCCTCCGACCGAAAATCGGGGGCCACCAAGACCTCGACAGCCCCTGCCCCTCCCCCACTCCGCCTATGCCCCCTCTCCCCAGGCAGGCGGCAAAGGCTCCCTGTCCTCCGGAGCCAGTTGTCCGAGCAGCCCCGCGTACAGCACGCCGGGTCCCAAAAGCCGGAGATCGTCATTGAAGTCCCCGAACCTCGGCGAGAGCGGACGCGCCTCGATCCCGGTTGCCTTCGCCCGGTCGACCAGTCTCCCGGCCGCGCGGCGGCCCGGTGGATCGTTGTCCTGGGCGACATAGAGACGGCGGACCCTCCCCGGCACCAGCAGGGCGGCGAGATGTCCGGCGGAGAGGGCGGCCACCATGGGCAGGGTCGGCAGGACGGAGCGAACCGAGAGAACCGTCTCGATGCCCTCCCCGGCCAGCAGAACGTCCCGCGCCCGCCCGAAGCGGACAGCCTGGCCCAGGAGCCTCCCCCTGGACTTGCGGGGTGTCTCCAGCGGCGCCTTGCCCGAAGCCCCGCCTCCGCCGCCCCGGGGATCGAGATAGGTGCGGTGCAGGCCGGTGATCGCGCCGTCGAGACCGGTGACAGCGGCGATGAGCGCGGGCCAGTCCTGGCACCCAGACGGGGTTCGAACATGGCAGTGGGGATGGAAGCGGAGGGCCCGGAGATCCGGGGGCAAGAGGATCCCCCGCCCCCGGAGGTACCACTCCGCCAAGGTGCCCCGGATCGGTCGGGAGGCGGCAAACAGACGGCACGCGGCCTTGACGGCTTCGCCCAACCCAGGCGATTCCCTCTCCCGAACCCGTGCTTGACCTAACGGTGACACGGGAACGGACGGCAGGCGGAGGAAGGCCCGGGCCTCTTCCAGGGCCTCGCGGGCTCCCAGGCCCCGATTGCGGGCGATCAGGTCGAGGAGGTCGCCGTATTCTCCGCTGGCCGCATCCGTCCACCGACCCGGGCGTGGGTCGAAAAGCCGGACATAGAGGCTCCGCCCCGGCGTCCCCATCACGTCCCCACAGGTCCAGTAGCGGCCCTGGAGGCGCCCCTTGGGGAGATAGGCACGGCACACGGCTTCGGCGTTCTGCCCAAGGGTCCGGGCCACTTCGGCAAAGGGGTGAAGACGGTCCATGTTTCACCCCCGATCCCGAAGGGCGGTGACCGGCCAGCGGTCGACAAGGCGTTCGAAGACCGCCTTGCCTGCCTCGCCGACGGGCAGGAAAAGGCGCAGCTTCCAGGAGATGATCTCGCCGAACAGCCCCCGCGCCTTCAGGGCGTCGACCAGGCCCGAGGTAAACCCGGTCAATTCGATGCGGGTCTCGTGCATCACCTTGACGCGGCGGACGACGAGGCCATCGGCCAGATGGACCGAAACCGCACTGTCATGGACCAATTCCCAGGCATCCCCGGTGGAAAGCCGGGGCGCATCAACGCCGAGATTGCGGCACACCGCCTCCATTTCCAGGGACGACAGGAGACGCCCGATCACCCGCTCCCCCCCATCGGTCTGGAGCCGATAGACCCGCGCATTGGCCTCCGGCAGGCGGCGCCAGATCGGCAACAACAGGCCTGTCACCAGATGGAAGAGGCTCGTGGAGAACGGGGGGATACCCGCGACTTCCGCCTCCCAGGCCGTGCGGAATGCCGCTTCGTCTGCCTCTTTCCAGCGGCTGTCGGCGAAGTCCTCCGCGGTCATGGTGTCCCGTTGAATGGGACGGATCAGGCGGACGCGCCGCTCCAGGCTCCCGTCATCGCGCACCAGGCTCGGTGCGGAGACGCGGACCGCAGCCCGGCCCGAGCGTTCGTTGACCAGGAGTCGCCCCCCGGCGATGTCCCCCGCTTTAAGGGCCAAGGCCAAGGCTTCGTCCAAGGACAGCGGTGTATTCCGGTCCTTCCGCCGAATGGTGAACAGCCTCGTTTCCGCGCCGCTGGCATGGCGCCAGACGGTGCGCCGCTCGGTGACGGTCAGGCTTTCGGCGCGGATCGTCTCTACCCCGGCGTCATGGGTTCCCGCCGCCCTGGCCGCCTCGATGCGGGCCGTCATCAGATCTTCGAAGACGGTGAACAGAAGGTTCTGCAAGGCGATGGGTAGGGCCAGAAGACGGTTGAGGAAGGTGGTGATCGGCGGCAAGTCCTCCTTGAGGGTTCCCCCGTCGGTGAGGGACAGGCCCGTGGCCTCCTCGAAGCGGGTCAGGGAACAGCCCTCGATCCCGCCCCGGACCAGCAGGGCGTAGAATTGGCGCAGGGCGGCGTGGGCCTGCTCGCCTTCCAGGTTGTCCTCGGCCCGGAAGAGCCCTTGGCCACCGGTCTGGCGTTGGCCCCGGGTGATGGCGCCCAGGGTGTCGAGGCGACGGGCGATGGTCGACAGGAAGCGCTTCTCGGCCTTCACATCCGTGGCGATGGGGCGGAACAGGGGCGCCTGGGCCTGATTGGTCCGGTTCGAGCGGCCCAACCCTTGAATGGCCGTGTCGGCCTTCCAGCCCGCCTCCAGGAGATAATGCACCCGCAAGCGCTGGTTTTTCGCCCCCCGGTCGGCGTGATAGGAGCGGCCCGTACCGCCCGCGTCGGAAAAGACGAGGATGCGCTTTTCGTCATCCATGAAGGCCTGGGTCTCGGACAGGTTCGCTGACGGGGGACGGGTTTCGACGCAAAGGCGGTCCTGTTTGCGGACAATCCGCCGGGACCGCCCCGTCACCTCGGCCACCAGGTCCCTGCCGAAGTGCTGCACGATCCGATCCAGCGCACCCGGCACGGGATCGAGGGTGGCAAGCCGTTCGAGCATCCGATCCCGCGCCGCCACGGCCTCCCGGCAGCGGATGGGATTACCCTCCGCGTCGAAGGCCGGGCGGGAAGACAGGTTTCCGTCTTCGTCGGAATAGGTTTCATAGAGCTGGGTGGGGAAGGCGTTCTCCAAGTAGGCGCCGACGATTTCCCGGGGGGAGAGGTCGACGGTGAGATCACCCCAGTCCTCGGCGGGGATCTCGGCCAGCTTGCGGTCCATCACCGCCTCGCCGGTGGAGACGATCTGGATTACGCTCGCATGGCCCCTCTCCAGGTCGGCCTCGACGGCGGTCACCAGTGTCTGGCACTTCATGCTGGTGAGCAGGTGAGAGAAGAAACGCTGCTTGGCGCTTTCGAAGGCGGAGCGGGCGGCGGACTTGGCCTGACCGTTCAGAGTGCCGCTCTCGCCGGTGATCCGGGTGGCTTTCAGGGCCTCGTCGAGGTTCCGGTGGATCACCTGGAAGGCCTCCGCATAGGCGTCGTAGAGGTCGATCTGGGGGTCCGTCAGCTTGTGCTCGACGATCTCCACCTCGACCCCCTCGTAGGACAGGGAGCGCGCCATGTAGAGCCCCAGGGCCTTCAGATCGCGGGCCAGGACTTCCATGGCCGCGACGCCTCCGGCCTCGACCGCCTGGACGAATTCGTTCCGGTTGGCGAAGGGAAAATCCGCACCGCCCCAGAGGCCGAGACGCTCGGCATAGGCCAGATTGCGCACATCCGTCGCCCCGGTGGCCGAGACATAGACGACCCGGGCATCGGGCAAGGCCCGTTGCAGACGCAAGCCCGCACGGCCCTGTTGGGAGGGCGTGACCTCGCCCCGCTTGCCCTTGCCACCGGCGGCATTGGCCAGGGCATGGGCCTCGTCGAAGATGAGACCTCCATCAAAGGAGGAGCCGAGCCACTCGACGATCTGATCAAGCCGGGAGACCTTCCCCTCCCGCCCGGCGGAGCGCAGGGTGGCGTAGGTACAGAACAGAATCCCCTCGGTGAGGCGGATCGGCGTGCCCTGCTTGAAGCGGGACAGGGGTTGGACCAACAGGGGGTCCTGGCCGAGGGCCGCCCAATCCCGCCGGGCGTCCTCGATCAGCTTGTCGGACTTGGAGATCCAAACCGCCTTGCGCCGCCCCTTGATCCAGTTGTCGAGGAGGATCGCGGCCACCTGGCGTCCCTTGCCGCAGCCGGTGCCATCGCCCAGGAACCAGCCCCGGCGGAAGCGCACTACGTCCTCCGCATCGTCGGGCGCGGCCTGGAGACTGTCGAAGGTCGGATCCACCCTCCAGGCCCCGGCGAGATGTCCGGAATGGGCCTCCCCCGCGAGGATGACACTTTCAAGCTGGGCATCGGACAGGACAGCGGTCTTGACCAGATCGACGGGCAGATGGGGCCGATAGGTCGGACAGGGCGGCGCGACCGAGGCCATGGCCACCGATTGCACCAGTTTGGTGGGATGGGGCTTGGCGCCGGGAATGCGGATCGATTGAAGGCTATAGCCTTCATACAGGGCGTCCGTCAGATCGCCGCCGTCCCCCGGGTTGCCCTCCCTTTGGTCGGTCGTCTCCGCCCCCCAGTCCACCGGCTCATAGGCCAGGGGGACGGCCTCCGGAGCAGCGGGAGCGGCCTCCGCGCGGGGTTTGGCCTGCGGTTTCTCCCGGGGCGTGCGGACAACCTTCGGGACAGCGGCGGGCGATGGCGCCCCCAATCCGACGGCACCGCACACCTCCCCGCGCGGAGGCACATGCTCCAGGACCCGTGCGAGCAGATCGTCCAGGTTTTTAGCGGGCGGGCAAGAAAGTAGGGCTTTGCCCTCCGCCAGCTTGTCGATCACGGTGAGGCGCGTCGCGACGCGGGTGCCCTGCTTGGAAAAAACGGATCCATCCAGGACAACGGACAGACGAACGACACCGCCCATCTGCTCGACGGGACAGCGGTGCCCGGTGACCGCCACCAGACGCCCACCCTCGGGCAGCCGGGCCAGGGCCGACCGCAGATGGCGGAAATCGGCTTCCGGAGTGCGCCCACACACGTTCAGCGCCACCGAGAAGGGCGGGTTCATCAGCACCACCGAGGGCCTGACATCCTCCGCCAGCCGATCATCGATGGCCGCAGCGTCGTGGGAGGACAGGACGGCACCGGGGAACAGCCGCCGAAGCAGCGCCGCACGGGTTCCGCCGATCTCGTTGAGCGCCAGCCGGGCACCGGCGCGTTCGGCGAAGACCGCCATCAGTCCCGTGCCCGCCGAGGGTTCCAAAACGACATCCTGCGGCCCGATCCCGCCGGCATGGGCGGCCACAAAGGCCAGGGGCAAGGGGGTAGAGAATTGCTGGAGCGCCTGGCTCTCTTCACTGCGCCGGGTCTGCGTCGGCAGCAGGTCGGCGACCCGCGAGACCATGGACAGCAGAGCCTCCGGCGTTCCCGCCCGGGCTTGCATGGCAGCGCCGTATTTCCGCAGGAAGAGAACCTGAGCCACCTCGCAGGCGTCATAGGCCGCCTTCCAGGTCCAGGCGCCGGAGGCGTCCGTGGCACCGAAGGCCCTTTCCATGGCGCTCCGTAGCCGGGGGGCATCGATGCGCTCCCCCCGTTCGAGAAGGGACAGCAGATGTTCCGCCGTAGCGACAAGGGGGACGGCGGGATCCCGCGCCGGAGACAAAGGCGACGCGGTGGAGACGGGAGCCACCGGAAGGAGGGGCGAAAGCGGAGACAGCAGGGTCATGGGAGATCTTTCGGGAGAGCGGACCGGACCAACCCCGCTTGGCGCTCTCTCTCGACCAAACGGGCTCAAGCCCGGTCCTCCCTCCTCTCTCTCCCTTTCGTGAAGGAATGCCAAAGCTCACCCAAACCGGCATCCCGTTTCCGTGAAGCTGTATTCGTTGGCGAGGATCGTCTCATCCACCACAGGATCCGAGGTCAGATAGGCGTACTCCCGTTCAAGCTGGCCGTAGAGCCACCGGGCCAGATCCCGCAGGGCCTCGGTCACTGTATCTTCCGCGTCGTCGGTCGCGTCCTGAAAGGTCGGGCTGTCACGTTCGACGGACACCGACAGCGCGGTTTCATCACACCCCCGGCCTCGACGGCGAACCTCGGCCCGGAGCTGGTAGAAATTGCGCCGTTGAACCTCGAAAAGGGCATCGGCGATGGCCTGAAGGTCCCGGTCCTCCGGGGCATGCTCCCGGATCCGGCGGACGACATGTTTCCGATAGCTGTAGGTGGCCTCGAACAAAGCGCCATCCCCCTGGCTCCAGAAGCCCCGGAAAAAGATCCTCGGTTCCCGGCGGACCCCGCCCCCCATCAGGGGAACGGGATCGGTGCGGAGGGTGAGGCCCAGGATGTCGCACAGGGTTTCGAAGTCCGTGAAAACGGCTTCGGACCAGTCGTCGGCGGGGTCGGCGTCGCGGTACCAGGCCCGGGCCCTGTCCTTCGCCTCGTCGGAGAGTTCATCAAGGGAATAAACAAGGGTTTCAATGATCATGGACATGGCGGTCTCCGGAAAAGGAAAAGCCCGGCGCGC
Organism: Rhodospirillum sp. A1_3_36; assembly: GCF_047263945.1. Taxonomy (NCBI): domain Bacteria; kingdom Pseudomonadati; phylum Pseudomonadota; class Alphaproteobacteria; order Rhodospirillales; family Rhodospirillaceae; genus Rhodospirillum; species Rhodospirillum sp. A1_3_36. The sequence continues at coordinate 35,933 of NZ_JBLAVB010000024.1, forward strand.
GGGCCGGGCTCTCGAGGGACGGAAGACGGAAGCGGATTCATTATTCGGCGGCGAGAAAGGCGGGCAGGGTCACGCCCTCCCCTTCCGGCTCCGCGGACTCCTCCCCGACGGGCCGCTCATCTGGATCACGGGCCGGAGCGACGGACCGCAGGGGTTCGGGCAACCAGCCGCTATCGGCGAGCAGCCGTTCCGCCTCCCGGGCCATATCGTCCTTCTTGAGGTGGTCGATCCGTTGGGCCGCGTTCTCGCCCGCCCCCTCACGGACGGCATCCAGGATCCGCGCCTTGGGAACCCGGCCCAGGTAATTGGCCGCCGTCGGTCGCCAGCCCGCCTCGACCATGTCGAGCCCGGTTTCCCGGGCCAGACGGTCGGCCTGCCCCAGGCGAAGCGCCAGCCCCCGGGAGGAGATCCCGCAGCCGTGCGGGCTGGGCTTTTCATGCACCGCGTTCACGCCGAAGGAGACGCAATGGGCCAGGAGCGCCAGGCGGCTGGCCTCGTCCAGACCGGCGAGCCAGTCCCAGAGCGCCCCCTCCCCGGTCGGCATGTCCGCCCGCCAGGCCTCGTGCCGCTCCGCCAGCGCCCGGGCGGGAGCGCTGTCCTTCAGATCGTCGGCCTGGCGGTCCAGGGGGACGGAGCGGACGGCGGCCTCCAGGCAGCCTCCGGAGGGAAAGAAACCGAAGGCGTCACAGACCAGCCGGTGCAGCAGCAGGGTCAAGGCGACGGATGGATGCTCGGTCACCGCCTGGCGGAGCGCCAGCGTGCGGTGGGCGGTCAGTTCCCCCAGCAGTCGGTCGGAAAGGGGCTTGAGGGCCTCCTCCTCGGGGTCGGCGTCCCGCTCCGGAGAGCCGGAGAGCAGGGCCTCGGCATCCAGTGTCCGGGTCTGGCCGTCGGCGCCCACATGGAGGATCGCGACCTTGTCGGCCAGGGTGATGCCCCCAATGGCGTCCTCTGGGGCGTCCTCTTGGCCGTCCTCTGGGGCCACCTCGTCCTCGGGCCGGACGAAACCTCGATCGACCACCACCTCACCCGACAGAGAGAGTGTGATAAAGACCCCGGCGCGCGCCACCTCCTCTGGATCGTAGCCCATGGGCCGATCCGGGGCGGCGTGATCCGCCTTGCTCCCGGGCGCCCCCTTGAGCACCCGCAACCCCTGCCGATGGCCATAGGGCAGATCGACGTCCACGGTGACCCACTTCCAACCTTCCCTGGTGACCGCCTCGGCGAGGCCCCCCAGCCGATCGGCCACCAACCGGTCGAGCAGGGCCGCGTCCTGGAACCAGCCGCCGCCATCGGTGTCGAACAGGTCCCGCAGGACCACCCCACCCGCCGCCTCGTAGGCCTCGACACCGATGAAGAGAGCCCGCTTATCGGCGGCCCGCGCCGTGGTCTCCGTCAGACGCCGTTTGATGTGATAGGGCGTATCGCCATGGCAACCCCGGACGGCCTCCCAGACCTGCTCCTGAAGGGCTTGGTCCGGACTGACCGTGAAGGCCATGAGCTGCTCCAGGGTCATGGCGTCCTGGGCATAGGCCTCGAGCAACACCGGAGAGACGGAGACCAGTTTCAGCCGTTGTTTGACGACAGAGGACGGAACCAGGAAGGCCGCAGCGATATCCTCGACGGTCTGGCCCTGGTCATGGAGGCTGCGAAAGGCTCGGAATTGGTCGAGGGGGTGGAGCGGCGCCCGCTCGATGTTCTCGACCAGCGAGATTTCCTCTTCCGGGATGGCGTCGTCGGCCCGTCCGACGACACAGGGCACCGGCCCGGTCTCGGTGAACCGATTTTGCGCGATCAACCGCTCCAGGGCGCTGTACCGCCGCCCGCCTGCGGGCACGGCATAAAACCCGGTTTCGGCCCCGTCCTCGCCGAGGATCGGACGGACATAGAGGCTCTGGATCAAACCGCGCCGGGCGATGGAGGCGGCCAGCTCGTCGATGGAAACGCCATCCTTGACGGTCCGGACATTGGACTGGGTAAGCCGAAGTTTGTTGAAGGGGATCTCCCGGCAAGGGGCCAGGGTGATTGTGTTTCCGGTGGTCATGGGGAGCTACTCCGCAGCGGGCCGCCGGAAGCCGCTCTCCCGGACCCTGTCCCGCCACAAAGCGAAGCGCCCTCCTCTCCCTCTCAGGGGAGGACATCCAAGGCCCGTCCTCAGCCCGTCGGCGTCCTCCGCCCCCTCCCCGACCTGTCCTCCAACCGATCGAGGATGCGGTCCAGATCGGCGGTGAAGAGGTCCAGGGGCGGCTCCCCTCCGGAGACGAGGGTCAGGTGATCCTCGGGCCCGGCGGTTTCCCTCAGGCGGGTCAGCAGCCGACCGAGCCGCTCGGCCAGTTTGGCGCGGGCGGCGAGGTCCAGGGTGGCGACGACGGCCCCCGGGATGGCGAGCACCAGGGCGGCGATGGCGATGGGGTCTCCGCGCCGGGTCTCCGCGCTTGCGGGACGGGGCAAGCGCTCCGGCGGGGTGCCCAACACCTCTTCCAGGACCGCCACGACATCGGCGGCGAGGCGTTCGGCCTGGGGGCCGGAAATATACAGCCTGGCGGTCATGACGCCCCCCTTCCCACCCCCTCCCGCAGGGCGCGAACCTGGGCGACGCTTTGGGTCTTTCCAAGCTTGGCGAAAGCCGCCTCCGCCGCGTCGAACACACCCGCCGCCGCCTCCGTCGCGCCCACCGCGGCCAGAACCCGGCCGAATACCGCCCCGACGGCGCCAATGGCATCCACGCGTCCCAGTTTGCGATTCAGGGTGAAGCTCTCCCCCAGTTCCTCGAGGATGGTCCCGACGGTCGCTTCCGTCAGCCCGTCCCCGTTGAGACGGATCATCGCGCAGCAATACCGGATATGAGCCAAGCTACCGGCATCGTTCAGATGCTGGGCAACGGGCAGACGATCTTCCAGATGGATCCGAAGGGCCTCCTCCGTCTCTCCCCGCGCCGTCAGAATGTCCGCGATCTCCCCCATCGTCACAGCGCGCGACCACAGGTCTCCCAGACGCTCGTAGACGGGAAGTTCCTCCTCCCGACGGATCCGAAGCGCCTCCTCCGTCTCTCCCCGCATCGTCAGGATGTCCGCGATCCGACCCAGGGTCACAGCGCGCTCCCGCACCTCTCCCAGACGGTCAAAGATGGGAAGTTGCTCCTCCCGACGGATCCGAAGGGCCTCCTCCGTCTCTCCCCGCATCGTCAGGATGTCCGCGATCGCCCCCATCGTCACTGCGCGCGACCGCACCTCTCCCAGACGCTCGTAGACGGGAAGTTCCTCCTCCCGACGGATCCGAAGCGCCTCCTCCGTCTCTCCCCGCATCGTCAGGATGTCCGCGATCTTCCCCATCGTCACAGCGC